>NZ_JAEDAK010000029.1 GCF_016093275.1 Inhella proteolytica | reverse complement strand
GCGGCATCATCAAGGTCGGCGAAGAAATCGAAATCGTCGGCATCCGCGACGTGCAGAAGACCACCGTCACCGGCGTGGAAATGTTCCGCAAGCTGCTGGACCAAGGTCAGGCTGGCGACAACGTCGGCATCCTGCTGCGCGGCACCAAGCGTGAAGACGTCGAGCGCGGCCAAGTGTTGGCCAAGCCCGGCTCGATCAAGCCGCACACCCACTTCACTGGCGAGGTCTACATCCTCTCCAAGGAAGAGGGCGGCCGCCACACCCCGTTCTTCAACAACTACCGTCCGCAGTTCTATTTCCGCACCACTGACGTGACCGGCTCGATCGAGCTGCCGAAGGACAAGGAAATGGTGATGCCGGGCGACAACGTGTCGATCACCGTCAAGCTGATCGCCCCGATCGCCATGGAGCAAGGCCTGCGCTTCGCCATCCGCGAGGGTGGCCGCACCGTCGGTTCGGGCGTCGTGGCGACCATCATCGAGTAATCATTCCCTTGAGGCGCGCCGGCCCTGGCTGGCGCGCACGGAAGGCAAACCATGCAAAAGCAAAAGATCCGCATCCGCCTCAAGGCCTTCGATTACAAGCTGATCGACCAGTCCGCCCTGGAAATCGTTGACACCGCCAAGCGCACCGGCGCCATCGTCAAGGGCCCCGTGCCCCTGCCGACCCGCCTGGAGCGTTTTGACATCCTGCGCTCGCCGCACGTCAACAAGACCAGTCGCGACCAGTTCGAGATCCGCACCCACCAGCGCCTGATGGACATCGTCGATCCCACCGACAAGACCGTCGACGCGTTGATGAAGCTGGACCTGCCGGCTGGCGTGGACGTCGAAATCAAGCTGCAGTAAACGCTGCACGCTGGATGAAAGGCGACCCTTCGGGGTCGCCTTTCTCTTTGGGTTGAGCAAATTCCGCTTTGCAAGCGCCTTGCGCTGCGCATAGAATCGCGGGCTTTCCTGGGCGCCGATGCGTCTTGGGAAATTGCTGTGCGTGCAACTTGCAAGGGTTGTGCGCGCGGTTCCAGGCGCCCGGCCAATCGCTGTCGGGTGTGTCAAACAAGGGCCTCGCAGATATTGCGGGGCTGGAGAAAGCAATGAGTCTTAGCAATCGCCTCGGATTGCTGGGCCGCAAGGTGGGCATGATGCGCATCTTCACGGACGATGGTGACACCATCCCCGTGACGGTGCTGGATGTGTCCAACAACCGCGTGGTCCAGGTCAAGACCCAGGAAGCCGACGGGTACAGCGCCGTGCAAGTGGCGTTTGGTGCTCGCAAGGCCTCCCGTGTCAGCAAGCCCGAAGCCGGTCACTTCGCCAAGGCGGGTGTGGAAGCCGGTGAAGTGCTGAAGGAATTCCGCGTGCCGGCCGAAGTGGCTGCCGAATACAAGGCCGGCGCTGCCGTGCCTGTGACCCTGTTTGCCGCTGGCCAGAAGGTCGACGTGCAGGGCACCTCGATCGGTAAGGGCTACGCCGGCACCATCAAGCGCCACAACTTCAGCTCGCAGCGCGCGTCGCACGGCAACAGCCGTTCGCACAACGTGCCGGGTTCGATCTCGATGGCGCAGGATCCTGGCCGCGTGTTCCCGGGCAAGAAGATGACCGGTCACATGGGCGACGAAACCGTCACCACCCAGAACCTGGACATCGTGCGCATTGACGAGGCCCGCCAGCTGCTGCTGGTCAGGGGTGCCGTTCCGGGCAGCAAGAACGGCCATGTGGTCGTGCGCCCGGCCGTCAAGGCCAAGAACAAAGGAGCCCAGTGATGCAACTCGAGCTCCTGAACGAGCAGGGCCAGGCCGCCGGCAAGGTTGACGCCGCCGACACCGTCTTCGCCCGCGAATACAACGAAGCCCTGGTCCACCAGGTCGTGGTGGCCTATCAGGCCAATGCCCGTCAAGGCACCCGCGCCCAGAAGGATCGTGGCGAGGTCAAGCACTCGACCAAGAAGCCCTTCCGTCAGAAAGGCACCGGCAACGCCCGTGCTGGTATGACCTCCTCGCCGCTGTGGCGTGGAGGCGGTCGGATCTTCCCGAATCGCCCCGACGAAAACTTCAGCCACAAGCTGAACAAGAAGATGTATCGCGCCGGCATGGCGTCGATCCTCTCGCAGCTGGCCCGCGAAGGCCGCATGGCCGTCGTGGATTCGCTGAAGATCGAAGCTCCAAAGACCAAGCTGCTGGCTGCCAAGTTCAAGGCCATGGGCCTGCAGTCGGTCCTGCTGATCGCCGACGAGGTCGATGACAACCTGTTCCTGGCTTCGCGCAACCTGCACAACGTGCTGGTGATTGAGCCGCGTCACGCCGACCCGCTGTCGCTGGTGCACTTCAAGAAGGTGCTGGTGACCAAGGCCGCCCTGGAGCAGCTCAAGGAGATGTTCGAATGAGCGCGCCGAAGTTTGATGAGGGCCGTCTGGCCCAGGTGCTGCTGGCCCCGATCGTGAGCGAAAAGGCCACGACGGTGGGCGAGAAGCACAACCAAGTGCTGTTCAAGGTGATGCGCGACGCCACCAAGCCTGAGATCAAGGCGGCGGTAGAGCTGATGTTCAAGGTCGAAGTGGCCTCGGTCAGCGTCGTGAACATCAAGGGCAAGACCAAGCGCTTTGGCGGCCGTGTCGGCCGTCGTGACCACGTCAAGAAGGCCTATGTGAGCCTGAAGCCGGGTCAAGAGCTGCAATTCGGGGAGGCTGCGTAATGGCCGTCGTCAAAGTCAAGCCGACCTCGCCCGGCCGCCGTGCCGTGGTCAAGGTGGTGCACAAGCACCTGCACAAGGGCGAAGGCCACGCGCCGCTGCTCGAGCCGCAAAAGCAGAAGTCGGGCCGTAACAACAACGGTCACATCACGATGCGCCACAAGGGCGGTGGTCACAAGCACCACTACCGTGTGGTCGACTTCCGTCGCACCAAGGACGGTATCCCCGCCAAGGTCGAGCGCATCGAGTACGACCCCAACCGTACCGCCCACATTGCGCTGATCTGCTACGCCGACGGCGAGCGCCGCTACATCATTGCCCCGCGCAATCTGGAAATCGGTGCCACGCTGCTGAGCGGCGCCGAAGCCCCGATCAAGCCGGGCAACACGCTGCCGATCCGCAACATCCCCATCGGTTCGACCATTCACTGCGTCGAGCTGCTGCCGGGTAAGGGCGCCCAGATCGCCCGTTCGGCCGGCACCTCGGTGACGCTGATGGCCCGTGACGGCGCCTACGCGCAGATCCGTCTGCGTTCGGGCGAAGTGCGCAAGGTCCATATCGACTGCCGCGCCACCCTGGGTGAAGTCAGCAACGAAGAGCACAACCTGCGCCAGTATGGCAAGGCCGGTGCCAAGCGTTGGCTGGGCATCCGCCCGACCGTCCGTGGTACCGCCATGAACCCGGTGGACCACCCGCACGGTGGTGGCGAAGGCCGCACCGGCGAAGGTCAGGTCCCTGTGTCGCCGTGGAACACGATGACCAAGGGCTTCCGCACCCGTTCCAACAAGCGCACGCAGACCTTCATCGTCTCGCGTCGCAAGAAATAAGGGGTCGCCATGAGTCGTTCTCTTAAGAAGGGCCCGTTCGTCGACGCCCACCTGATGGCCAAGGTCGAAAAGGCCAGCGCCAACAAGGACAAGAAACCGATCAAGACTTGGTCGCGTCGTTCGACCATCCTGCCCGAGTTCATCGGTCTGACCATTGCCGTGCACAACGGCCGTCAGCACGTGCCCGTGTATGTGAGCGACCAGATGGTCGGTCACAAGCTGGGTGAATTCGCGCTGACCCGCACCTTCAAGGGTCACCCGGCCGACAAGAAGGCTGGCAAGAAGTAAGGATGACCACCATGCAAACCAAAGCATCTGTGCGTGGCGTTCGCCTCTCCTGCGACAAGGGCCGCCTGGTGGCGGACATGATCCGCGGCAAGAAGGTGGACCAGGCGCTGAACATCCTGACCTTCACCCAGAAGAAGGCCGCCGGCATCATCAAGAAGGCTCTCGAGTCGGCTATCGCCAACGCCGAGCACAACGATGGCGCCGACATCGACGCCCTGAAGGTGACCTCGATCTACGTCGAGCAAGGCACCACGCTGAAGCGCTTCACCGCGCGCGCCAAGGGCCGTGGCAACCGCATCAGCAAGCCCACCTGTCACATCTATGTGACGGTCGGCAACTGAGGGTAGGAAGACTATGGGACAAAAAATCCATCCGGTTGGCTTCCGCCTTCCTGTTACCCGCAATTGGTCGTCGCGCTGGTACGCCTCGAGCCGCAACTTCGCCGGCATGCTGGCTGAAGACCTGCAGGTTCGCGAGTTCCTGAAGACCAAGCTGAAGAATGCCGCGGTCTCGCGCATCCTGATCGAGCGTCCGGCCAAGAACGCCCGCATCACCATCTTCTCGGCGCGTCCGGGCGTGGTGATCGGCAAGAAGGGCGAAGACATCGAGAACCTGAAGGCTCAACTCGGCAAGTTGCTGGGCGTGCCGGTGGCAGTGAACATCGAAGAAGTGCGCAAGCCTGAAGTCGATGCTCAGCTGATCTCGGAGTCGATCACGCAGCAGCTCGAGAAGCGCATCATGTTCCGTCGTGCCATGAAGCGCGCGATGCAGAACGCCATGCGTCTGGGCGCTCAGGGCATCAAGATCATGTCGGCCGGTCGTCTGAACGGCATCGAAATCGCCCGCACCGAGTGGTATCGCGAAGGTCGCGTGCCCCTTCATACCCTGAAGGCGGACATCGACTACGGCTTCAGCGAGGCCAAGACCACCTACGGCGTCATCGGCGTCAAGGTCTGGGTCTACCGCGGCGACCGCCTGGCCAATGGCGAGGCTCCCGTGCTGAAGAGCGTGGAAGGCGAAGACGATCGTCGTAACCGCCGTCCGGGCCGTCCTGGTCCTGGCCGCGGCCGTGATGGCAAGCCGGGCGAAGGCGGAGCGGGTGACCGTCCGCGTGGCCGTGTGGTGCGCAAGCCCGAAGGCGGCGCCCCTGGCTCTGGCGCCTAAGGAGAAAAGAACATGCTGCAACCAGCACGTCGCAAATTCCGCAAGGAGCAGAAGGGCCGTAACACTGGCGTCGCCACGCGTGGCGCCGATGTGTCCTTCGGTGAATTCGGTCTCAAGGCCACCGAGCGTGGCCGCATCACGGCCCGTCAAATCGAAGCCGCCCGCCGTGCCATCTCGCGCCATATCAAGCGCGGTGGCCGCATCTTCATCCGCATCTTCCCGGACAAGCCGATCAGCAAGAAGCCGGCCGAAGTGCGGATGGGTAACGGTAAGGGCAACCCGGAGTACTACGTGGCCGAGATCGTGCCCGGCAAGGTGCTCTATGAACTCAACGGCGTTCCCGAGCAGCTGGCTCGCGAGGCGTTCACTCTGGCCGCTGCCAAGCTGCCGCTGAAGTGCACCTTCGTCGAGCGCCGCATCGGCGCCTAAGAGAGGACACCATGAAGGCATCTGAACTGCGCACCAAGGACGTGGCCGCGCTGGAAACCGAAATCAAAGAGCTGCTCAAGGCCCACTTCGGCCTGCGCATGCAAAAGGCCACCCAGCAACTGTCCAACCACACGATGCTCGGCAAGACCCGCCGCGACATCGCTCGTGCCAAGACCGTGCTGGCCCAGAAGAAGAAGGAGGCC
This sequence comes from Inhella proteolytica, assembly GCF_016093275.1. Lineage (GTDB taxonomy): Bacteria > Pseudomonadota > Gammaproteobacteria > Burkholderiales > Burkholderiaceae_C > Inhella > Inhella proteolytica. The sequence continues at coordinate 11,763 of NZ_JAEDAK010000029.1, read as the reverse complement.
GCCAAATGACTAACGTCGGTACGCAAGCCGCTGCCAAAGTGCGTCGCACTCTGGTCGGTCGTGTGGTGAGCGACAAGCGCGCCAAGACCATCACGGTCCTGGTCGAGCGTCGCACCAAGCACGCCCTGTACGGCAAGATCGTCGCCACCTCCCGCAAGTACCATGCCCACGATGAAAAGGGCGAGTACAAGATGGGCGACGTGGTGGAGATCGCTGAGAGCCGCCCGATGTCCAAGACCAAGAGCTGGGTGGTGACCCGTCTGGTCGAGAAGGCCGAAGCCGTCTAAGGCTTTCGCCCTCAGGCATCCTGGCCGCACGCCGCTCACGCGCCGTGCGGCCATTTTCATTGCCCTTGTCGAATCCAAAGGAACCTCCGCCATGATCGAAGTCGGCCAACCCCTTCCCCAGGTCACTCTGTACGAATACCGCGAAGTCGAGAGCGAGGGATGCTCAATCGGGCCGAATCCGGTCGATACCGCCCAGGCCGCTGCTGGCAAGACGGTTCTGCTGTTCGCTCTGCCCGGCGCCTTTACGCCCACCTGCTCGGCCCAGCATCTGCCGGGCTACGTGCAGCAAGCTGACGTCCTGCGCGCCAAGGGTGTTGATGAGGTCTGGTGCGTCTCGGTGAACGATGCCTTTGTGATGCATGCCTGGGGCAAATCCAGCCAGGTAGGGGCGGCGGTTCGCATGCTGGCCGACGGAAGCGCCGACTTGGCCAAGGCCTTGGGCCTGACCCTCGACTTGACGTCCAAAGGCTTGGGGGTGCGCTCCCAGCGCTTTGCCATGCTGATCAAGGATGGCAAGGTGGCCGATCTTCAGGTCGAGGCGCCGGGGAAATTCGAGGTCAGCAAAGCCGAGGCCATGCTCGCCCGCCTCTGAAACAGGGAGCGGCACCAAAGAGTCACTGACAATCTACTTGACGCCCGGCATTTGCATCAAGCATAATGCTGGGCTTCGCCGGACTAACTCTTTGCGAGTTCTCGCATGGGGTCTTCGGTATCTGCCCTCAACCGCTGCGGTGGCCAATCGGCTGCCTAGGCACACGGGCCCAAGACTGACCGACTGGCGACAGGCGGGAAAAGTTGGGAATTGACATGATCCAAATGCAATCGCGACTCGAGGTCGCGGACAACACGGGCGCGAAGTCCGTCATGTGCATCAAGGTGCTGGGTGGCTCCAAGCGTCGCTATGCCGGCATCGGCGACGTCATCAAAGTCAGCATCAAGGAAGCCGCGCCGCGTGGCCGCGTCAAGAAGGGCGAGGTCTACAACGCTGTGGTGGTGCGTACTGCCAAGGGCGTGCGTCGCCAGGATGGCTCGCTGGTGAAGTTCGACGGCAATGCCGCCGTGCTGCTGAATGCCAAGCTGGAGCCGATTGGCACCCGCATCTTTGGCCCGGTCACTCGTGAACTGCGCAGCGAGCGCTTCATGAAGATCGTGTCGCTGGCGCCGGAAGTGCTGTAAAGCGCGGCGAAAGGACAGAGATGAACAAGATTCGTAAAGGCGACCAAGTCATCGTGTTGACTGGTCGTGACAAGGGCAAGCGTGGCACCGTTTCGGCGCGCGTCGATGCCGATCACCTGATCGTGGAAGGTGTGAACGTTGCCAAGAAGCACGTCAAGCCGAACCCCATGAAGGGCACGACGGGTGGCGTGGTCGACAAGACCATGCCGATCCACCAATCCAACGTCGCCATCTTCAATGCGGAAACCGGCAAGGCCGACCGTGTGGGGATCAAGCAGCTCGATGACGGCAAGAAAGTGCGCGTCTTCAAGAGCAGCGGCGCCGAAATCAAGGCTTGAGGTCGATATGGCTCGTTTGCAAGCTCATTACCGCGAAAAGATCGTGCCGGCGCTGGTCGAGAAGTTCGGCTTCAAGACCACGATGGAAGTGCCCCGCATCACCAAGATCACCCTGAACATGGGTGTGAGCGAGGCGGTGGCTGACAAGAAGGTCATGGACCACGCCGTCGGCGACCTGACCAAGATCGCCGGCCAGAAGCCCGTGATCACCAAGTCGAAGAAGGCCATCGCCGGTTTCAAGATCCGCGAGAACGTGCCCATCGGCTGCATGGTCACCCTGCGCGGCGCGCAGATGTACGAATTCCTGGATCGCTTCGTGACGATCGCGCTGCCCCGCGTGCGCGACTTCCGCGGCATCTCGGGTCGCTCCTTCGATGGCCGTGGCAACTACAACATCGGCGTCAAGGAACAGATCATCTTCCCCGAAATCGAATACGACAAGGTGGATGCTCTGCGTGGTCTGAACATCAGCATCACGACGACCGCTAAGAACGACGAAGAAGCCAAGGCGCTGCTGCAGGCTTTCAAGTTCCCGTTCAAGAACTGAGGCACCGACATGGCAAAGCTTTCGATCATGCAGCGCGAGCAGAAGCGCGAGAAGTTGGTGGCCAAGTTCGCCAAGAAGTACGCAGAACTCAAGGCCATCATCGACGACGCGAAGCGCAGCGATGAAGAGCGTTATGCCGCTCGCCTCGAGCTGCAGAAGTTGCCCCGCAACGCCAACCCGACTCGCCTGCGCAACCGCTGCGAGCTGACGGGTCGTGCCCGCGGCACCTTCCGCACTTTCGGCCTGGGCCGCAGCAAGATCCGTGAACTGGCGTTCAAGGGTGACATCCCCGGTGTCATCAAGGCCAGCTGGTAATCGGCAGGATTTGGAGAGAACCCCATGAGCATGAGTGATCCGATCGCCGACATGCTGACTCGTATTCGCAATGCGCAGTCGGTTGAAAAGTCGAGCGTCAACATGCCCTCCTCCAAACTCAAGGTGGCGATTGCCAAGGTCTTGAAGGATGAGGGTTACATCGAGAACTTCGTGGTGCGCGGCGACGCGGCCCGTCCGGAGCTCGAGATTGAACTGAAGTATTACGCCGGTCGCCCCGTGATCGAGCGTATCGAGCGCGTGAGCCGTCCCGGCCTGCGCATCTACAAGGGCCGTCACGACATCCCGTCGGTGATGAATGGCCTGGGTGTCGCCATCATCACTACCCCGATGGGTGTGATGACCGATCGCAAAGCACGCGCTGCCGGCATCGGTGGCGAAGTGCTCTGCTACGTCGCCTAAGCGCTGGAGGTATCGCAATGTCCCGCGTTGGAAAAATGCCGGTCGCGATCCCGCAAGGCGTGGATGTGACCCTGAACAATGAGCAGATCAGCATCAAGGGCGCCCTCGGCACCCTGGTGCGCCCGCAGCACGCCCTGGTCAAGGTGGCCAGCGATGCTGGCAAGCTGACCTTCACCCCGGTCGACGAGACGGCCGCGGCGAACGCGATGAGCGGTACCGTGCGCGCCCTGGTGGCCAACATGGTGCAAGGCGTCAGCAAGGGCTTCGAGCGCAAGCTGACCCTCGTGGGCGTGGGCTTCCGTGCCCAGGCCCAGGGCCAGAAGCTGAACCTGCAGATTGGTTTCTCCCACCCGGTCGTCAAGGACATGCCGGCTGGTATCAAGGTTGAAACGCCGAGCCAGACCGAAATCCTGATCAAGGGTGCCGACCGCCAGGTCGTCGGCCAGATCGCCGCCGAGGTGCGCGCCTTCCGTCCGCCTGAGCCCTACAAGGGCAAGGGCATCCGCTATGCGGACGAGAAGGTCTCCCTCAAAGAGACCAAGAAGAAGTAAGGAGCCGCACGATGCTGAACAAGAAAGAACAGCGCCTGCGCCGTGCGCGTCAGACCCGTGTGCGTATCGCACTGCAGGTCAAAGCACGCCTGACGGTCTTCCGCTCGAACCTGCACATCTATGCCAATCTGATTTCCGCAGATGGCGCCAAAGTGCTGGCTACCGCTTCGACGGCCGAGAAAGAACTGCGCGACGCACTGAAGGGCAATGGCGGCAACGTCGCTGCTGCCCAACTGGTGGGCAAGCGGATCGCCGAAAAGGCCAAGGCTGCTGGCGTCGAGGCGGTTGCCTTCGACCGCGCAGGCTACGCCTACCACGGCCGCATCAAGGCTTTGGCGGACGCTGCTCGCGAAGCCGGCCTGAAGTTCTAAGCACACGGAGCAATAGCAATGGCGAAGTTTCAACCCCGCGTGCAGGACGAAGGTCGCGACGACGGTCTGCGCGAGAAGATGATCGCGGTGAACCGCGTCACCAAAGTGGTGAAGGGCGGTCGCATCCTCGGTTTCGCAGCCCTGACTGTGGTTGGTGACGGCGATGGCCGCATCGGCATGGGCAAGGGCAAGGCGCGCGAAGTGCCGGTTGCCGTGCAGAAGGCCATGGAAGCGGCACGCCGCAACATGTTCAAGGTCAGCCTGCGCAATGGCTCGGTCCACCACAACGTGATCGGTGAGCATGGTGCGTCCCGCGTCATGCTGGCTCCGGCTCCCACCGGTACCGGCGTGATTGCCGGCGGCCCGATGCGTGCCGTGTTCGAAGTGATGGGCGTGACCGACATCGTGAGCAAGAGCCACGGTTCGACCAACCCCTACAACATGGTCCGTGCGACGCTGGACGCGCTGAAGCGCTCGAGCACGCCGGCCGAGGTCGCCGCCAAGCGCGGCAAGACCGTCGAAGAGCTGTTCAGCTGAACGGCATCGGAGGACGTATGTCTGAAAAGAAAACGCTGACGGTCAAGCTGGTGCGCAGCATTGCTGGCACCCGTGAAAGCCATCGTGCCACGGTGCGCGGCCTGGGTCTGCGCAAGCTGAACAGCCAAAGCACGCTGGAGGACACCCCCGCCGTGCGCGGCATGATCACCAAGGTCCAGTACCTGGTGCAGGTGCTCTGAGGACAAGACAATGGAACTGAACACGATCAAGCCCGCCGCGGGCGCCAAGCATGCCAAGCGCCGTGTCGGCCGTGGCATCGGCTCCGGCCTGGGCAAGACTGCTGGTCGCGGTCACAAGGGCCAGAAGTCGCGTGCTGGTGGCTTCCACAAGGTCGGCTTTGAAGGCGGTCAGATGCCGCTGCAGCGCCGTCTGCCCAAGCGTGGCTTCAAGTCGGCTGCGCTGAAGTTCGCAGCCGAAGTCACCCTTGCTGACCTGCAGCGCATCGGCGCCGACGAGATTGATCTGGTCGTGCTGAAGGCTGCTGGCTTGGTGGGTGAACTGGCCAAGAACGTCAAGGTGATCAAGTCGGGCGAGCTGTCGCGCAAGCTGATGCTGAAGGGCATCGGTGCGACGGCGGGCGCTAAGGCCGCCATTGAGGCTGCCGGCGGCCAAGTGGCCTGATTGATCAGTTGAACGCGAGGATTCGTGGCTTCCAACGCTCAAACGCTTGCACGCAGCGGTCGCTTCGGTGACCTGCAGCGCCGGCTGGTGTTCCTGGTCCTGGCTCTGGTGGTGTACCGCATCGGCGCGCACATCCCGGTGCCCGGCATTGATCCGGCGCAGCTGCAGCAGCTGTTCAAGGGTCAGCAGGGCGGCATCCTGAGCCTGTTCAACATGTTCTCGGGCGGCGCGTTGTCGCGCTTCACGGTGTTCGCGTTGGGCATCATGCCGTACATCTCGGCCTCCATCGTCATCCAGCTGATGACGCATGTGGTGCCGAGCTTGGAAGCCCTGAAGAAGGAAGGTGAAGCCGGTCGTCGCAAGATCACTCAGTACACCCGCTATGCCACCCTGGGCCTGGCGCTCTTCCAGGCAACCAGCATTGCGCTGGCGCTAGAGAGCTCGCCGGGGTTGGTTCTGGCGCCTGGATTTGGTTTCCGCCTGACCGCGGTCACCAGCCTGGTGGCTGGAACGATGTTCCTGATGTGGTTGGGCGAGCAGATCACCGAACGCGGCCTGGGTAACGGGATTTCGATCCTGATCTTTGCCGGTATCGCCGCGGGCCTCCCGGGTGCAATCGGGGGGCTGATGGAGATGGTTCGCACCGGTGCGATCGCAATTTTCTCGGCCATTCTGATCGTCGCGCTGGTGCTGCTGGTGACCTGGGGTGTGGTGTTTGTGGAGCGTGGGCAGCGCAAGATCCTGGTGAACTACGCCAAGCGTCAGGTGGGCAACAAGGTGTATGGAGGACAGTCCTCGCACCTGCCGCTCAAGCTGAACATGAGCGGTGTGATCCCTCCGATCTTTGCGTCGTCGATCATCCTGCTGCCGGCGACGGTGGTGAGCTGGTTTGCCACTGGCGACAGCCTGCGTTGGCTGAAGGACATGGCAGATGCGTTGCGTCCTGGTCAACCGATCTATGTGCTGTTGTATGCGGCCGCGATTGTGTTCTTCTGCTTTTTCTACACGGCGCTCGTTTTCAACAGCCGGGAAACTGCAGACAACCTGAAGAAGAGTGGTGCGTTCGTTCCGGGCATTCGGCCGGGCGACCAGACTGCCAAGCACATCGACAAGATTTTGGGCCGACTGACCCTGGCAGGTGCGGTCTACATCACCGCGGTGTGTCTGCTGCCTGAGTTCCTGACGCTGCGCTACAACGTGCCGTTCTACTTCGGTGGTACGAGTCTGCTGATCATCGTCGTGGTCACCATGGACTTCTGGGCCCAGGTTCAGTCGTACGTGATGAGCCAGCAGTACGAATCCTTGCTGAAGAAGGCGAACTTCAAAGCTGGCTGATACTGGAGCACCTTGGCATTAGTTTTGTGAAGGCATGGCCAAAGACGACGTTATTCAGATGCAGGGTGAGATCGTGGAGAACTTGCCCAACGCGACGTTTCGCGTGAAGCTGGAAAACGGACATGTCGTCCTTGGTCATATCTCCGGAAAGATGCGGATGCACTACATCCGTATCCTTCCAGGTGACAAGGTCACCGTTGAATTGACACCGTACGACTTGAGTCGTGCTCGCATCGTATTCCGGGCGAAGTGAGCGAAAACCAAACCCGGGATGACGCTGTCAGAAGCGCATAAGAGAAGGTCTAGGAGCAGAACATGAAAGTTTCGGCATCGGTCAAGAAGATGTGCCGCAATTGCAAGATCATCCGTCGCAAGGGCGTGGTGCGCGTGATCTGCACGGATCCGCGTCACAAGCAGCGTCAGGGCTGATTGCAGGCCCTACGGTAGAGAACTAGAGGTATCCCATGGCACGTATTGCTGGTATCAACATCCCGCCCCAGAAGCACACCGAAATCGGTCTGACTTCGATCTATGGCATCGGCCGCACCACCGCGCAGAAGATCTGCTCGGCCTGCGGTGTCCCGTTCGACAAGAAGGTCAAGGACCTGAATGACAGCGAACTGGAAAAGCTCCGCGAGGAGATCGGCAAGCTGACGATCGAGGGCGATCTGCGCCGCGAGATGTCGATCAACATCAAGCGCCTGATGGACCTGGGTTGCTACCGTGGCTTCCGTCATCGCCGCGGTCTGCCGCTGCGCGGCCAGCGCACTCGCACCAACGCACGCACCCGCAAGGGGCCGCGCCGCGCCATCGCTGGCAAGAAGTGATCGCGCTGTAAAGGAATAAGGAAACACCATGGCCAAGGCACCGAGCAACAACGCCGCCCAGCGCGTTCGCAAGAAGGTCCGCAAGAATGTCGCTGACGGCATTGCGCACGTCCACGCGTCGTTCAATAACACGATCATCACCATCACCGACCGTCAAGGTGGAGCCCTGAGCTGGGCGTCGTCGGGCGGCCAGGGCTTCAAGGGTTCGCGCAAGTCGACCCCTTATGCGGCCCAGGTGGCGGCGGATGTCGCCGGTCGCGCAGCGCAAGAGCAGGGCATCAAGAACCTCGACGTCAAGATCAAGGGCCCGGGTCCTGGTCGTGAGTCGTCGGTGCGTGCTCTGGCTGCGCTGGGCATCCGCATCACGTCGATTTCTGATGTGACGCCGGTGCCGCACAACGGCTGCCGTCCCCAGAAGCGTCGTCGCATCTAAGGCACGAACTCTACCAATTCGGAAAAGCTTGCCAGATAATGGCGGGCTTTCCATGGCCGGCGGCCGCCTGTTGGCGGCGCCGGCGCTTTTCGTTGGTCCGCTTTGTTCTTCATTCGGACCCAAGCCCACCGTCTGAGCGCATTTCATAACACCCGCCAGACTCGCGTCGCTTCGCCAGTGACGTCAGATTGATCAAGGACTCAAAGTGGCACGTTATCTCGGCCCGAAGGCCAAACTCTCCCGCCGCGAAGGCACTGACCTGTTCCTGAAGAGCGCACGCCGCGCCATCAGTGACAAGGCCAAGTTCGACAGCAAGCCCGGCCAGCATGGCCGCACCTCGGGTCAGCGCACCAGCGACTTCGGCCTGCAGCTGCGTGAAAAGCAGAAGGTCAAGCGCATGTACGGCGTTCTCGAGCGCCAGTTCCGCCGCTACTTTGCTGAAGCCGAGCGCCGCAAGGGTTCGACCGGCGTGAACCTGCTGACGCTTCTGGAATCGCGTCTCGACAACGTGGTCTACCGCATGGGTTTTGGCTCCACCCGGGCTGAAGCTCGCCAGCTGGTCTCGCACAAGAGCATCACCGTGAACGGGCAGAGCGTGAACATCGCCTCGTACCTCGTCAAGGTCGGCGACGTCGTGGCTGTGCGCGAAAAGTCGAAGAAGCAGTTGCGCATCGCTGACAGCCTGAAGCTCGCGGAGTCGATCGGATTCCCGGCTTGGGTGCAGGTTGATACGGCCAAGATGGAAGGCGTCTTCAAGAAGACTCCGGACCGCGACGAGTTTGGCGCCGACATCAACGAATCGCTGATCGTCGAGTTGTACTCGCGTTGATCGCCCGCTGGCGGCCGGACGCGGGGCAGACGTGCCGCGCGAAAGCCGCCGACGTCCCTGCCGGGTGGTGGCACGCTGCCCGGTCGGTCCATCAGCTTCCGGCGGTGCACCCGGGAGCATGAAAGAAAGAGCCCATGCAAACGAATTTGCTCAAACCCAAGTCGATCAACGTCGAGCCCCTGGGCGGCCATCGCGCCAAGGTGACTTTGGAGCCTTTCGAGCGTGGCTACGGGCACACGCTGGGCAATGCGCTGCGGCGTGTTCTGTTGTCGTCGATGGTGGGTTACGCGCCGACGGAAGTGACCATCGCCGGCGTGTTGCATGAGTACTCCACGGTTGACGGTGTGCAAGAAGACGTGGTCGGCATCATGCTGAACCTGAAGGGCGTGACCTTCCGTCTGCACAACCGCGAAGAAGTCACCCTGATCCTGCGCAAGGAAGGCGAAGGCCCGGTGACCGCTGCCGACATCCAGACTCCTCACGATGTCGAAATCATCAACCCTGAGCAGGTGATTTGCCATCTGGCGCAGGGCGGCAAGATCGACATGCAGATCAAGGTTGAGAAGGGTCGTGGCTATGTGCCCGGCAATCTCCGCCGCTTTGGCGACGAGCCGACCAAAGCCATCGGCCGCATCGTGCTGGATGCCTCGTTCTCGCCGGTCAAGCGCGTCAGTTACGCCGTTGAAAACGCCCGCGTTGAGCAGCGAACGGATCTTGACAAGCTTGTCATGGAGATCGAGACCAACGGTGCGATCTCCCCGGAGGAGGCTATTCGTGCATCGGCCAAGATCTTGGTTGAGCAGCTGGCCGCCTTCGCCCAACTGCAAGGCACGGACCTGGTTGACGCCTTCGACCAGCCGGCGCAGCGCGCTGCGTCGTTCGATCCGATCCTGCTGCGTCCGGTCGATGAGCTTGAGCTCACCGTGCGTTCGGCCAACTGCCTGAAGGCCGAGAACATCTACTACATCGGCGATCTGATCCAGCGCACCGAGACGGAGCTGCTCAAGACTCCGAACCTGGGCCGCAAGTCGCTGAATGAAATCAAGGAAGTGCTCGCTTCGCGCGGGCTCACCCTTGGCTCGCGCCTGGAAAACTGGCCGCCCGTCGGTCTGGACAAGCGCTAAACAAGTCTCGGGGCAAAAGCCCCAAGGTGCAGCCCCCAGTACCTGATCCGGCTGGGGGTCTTATACAGATAGGAAAGGACAAGCACCATGCGTCACCGTAACGGTCTCCGTAAACTCAATCGCACCAGCGAACACCGCGCCGCCATGCTGCGCAATATGTGTGTCTCGCTGCTGCGCCACGAAGCCATCAAGACCACCGTCCCGAAAGCCAAGGAACTGCGCCGCGTTGTTGAGCCGCTGATCACCCTGGCCAAAGAAGCCAGCGTGGCCAATCGCCGTCTGGCGTTTGCCCGTCTGCGTGACCGCGACATCGTCACCAAGCTTTTCAATGAGCTGGGTCCTCGCTACCAGGCCCGTCCGGGCGGCTACACGCGCATCTTGAAGATGGGCTTCCGTGTTGGCGACAACGCGCCCATGGCTTTCGTGGAACTTGTCGACCGCCCCGAGGTGGCCGCCGAGGCTCCGTCCGCTGAGTAATTGGCGGTCAATCGAGCATCAGAAGGGGCCGGCTTTGCCGGCCCTTTTTCATTGGTGCTGTTCGCGCAAATTGATGATGGTTCACCTAGCGAGCCAGGCGGCGTGGATGCTTGAGGCGAAGCCCCAGGCAGGGGCGTAGGAGTCCTATATGCACGACGACGAATGGACTTCCGGGCTGGCTCGCCTGGAGCAGTTGAGTGCGTAGCGGCACCAACAATTTGCCCAGGACTTGGATGCCGGGGTTGCTGGACATGGCGTTGTGCTCGCGCTCCGGAACCATGAGTGTCCGCACTGCCAGGGCCTTCACGTAGTGCGCAGTCGTCATGCCGATGATCTGCAACGCTGCAAGTACCGCGCCTGCCGCCGCAGCTTCAATGCGCGGGCGCTGCGCATGACGCGGGAGCGAGGTCAGCCGCCTGTGTGGCGAACTCAATCAGCGAATGTAGGCTTCCTGACCCGTTCCAACGAGAGCGACTCGCCGAATCTGTAGATCGACGCCGTCTACCTCAAGACGCGCAAGCAAGGCCGGAACGTCAGCGTGGCGGAAGTGGTCAATACAGACACGCCAACTGCTGGGCGTGAGGGGCAGCGCTAGCGAGTTCGGGCCCTTCTGGTCGGCGCTCCTCAGAAGGCTGCTGCGCCGCGGGCTGCGCCGTATAAGTCTGCTCATCACTGACAGCCCGGAAGGGTTGAGGGCCGCGGCGACCAAGGTGCTCACGGCCAGCGGGCAGCGTGGCGGCGTGCGCTTCATAAGGAATGCTCGGGCTCGTGCGCGCAAGACGCAGCGGCGCAAGGTCAGCGCGGCAATCGCGACCGCATTTGCGTAGGGGTCGGCGGCAGGGGCATGTGCAATGGCAGGTGGTGGCCGAGTAGCTTAGGCACAAGTTTTTCGAGATCGGCGCGGTGAAGGATGCGGCCGAGCACGAGGTGCTGGCCGACATGAACTTCGCCAGGGCGCGTTGGCCGCAGACCCCCTCAACCCAGCGCGCTGGAGCAGGTCAACGCAGAGATCAAGCGCATGACCAACTTCCTGGGCATCTTCCCGATCGAAGCGTCAATCGCGCGCCGGTCGCCGCGATCATGGAGGAGCAGGGCGACGAGTGGGCGCTGCAGCGCCGCTACCCGCCGCATACCCCCCGCAGCGCCACTGCCCCGCTTCGGCTGGCTGCTTTGCCGCACTGGGATCCCCACAAATCCCAACCCATCCGGACTGGGCGCGCTCATCACGCACTAGGACGTGATCGATCGATTTGCTCCGCGCGCATCAAAAGCCCAGGAAGACTATTGCCAACGCCTAAAAAGCATGCTACAGTCACTGTCTTCCTGCCGCGGGGTGGAGCAGTCCGGTAGCTCGTTGGGCTCATAACCCAAAGGTCGTAGGTTCAAATCCTGCCCCCGCAACCAGGAAAAAGGCAACAGCGATTAAATTCAAAAATTTCTTCGCAAAGTGTTGACAAGCAGGGCGAAACGCTGCAACAATCTCGCTTCTGCGCTGCTGACAAGTCAGCGGCGACGCAAGAAAGATCAAGCGATTGATCGTTTTGCGCAAGTTCT
>NZ_JAEDAK010000028.1 GCF_016093275.1 Inhella proteolytica | reverse complement strand
AGCAGGCGCGCCAGGCCGCGCGTGGCCGGCGCCAGGGCCCGCGCCAGCACCCGCTGCAGGCGCCGTGGGGCGGCCGCGGCGCTGCGGGCGCGCACGCGGTCCGGCTGGTAGCGGTGGAACAGCGCCAGCGCCGGCAGCAGGGGCAGCAGGGCCAGCAGGGCGGAGCCCAGGCGCAGCAGCAGCACCTCGGCGGTCCAGATCGCGCCGGCCGGGAACTCCAGCAGCGGCAAATCGGGTTTGAAGTCACCGCCGCCGATGCCGATCTCGCGGGTGCCCAGCACCTCGCTCATGCGGTTCACGGTGGTGGCCAGGCCCTGCACATCCAGCAGCAGGCTGGGGTTCAGGCCCTGCGCATGCTCGTTCAGCGGCAGCATGGCCAGCAGCAGCACCCAGAGGAAGAAGTAGGCGACATCGCCGCGCCGCCCCATCAAGGGCGCCCAGGCGTCGCACAGGGTGGCGCAGCTGGCGGCCAGGATCAGGCCGGACGTCATCAGCAGCAGGTAGTGCTGCAGGTAGACGAGCGGCTGCCAGGGTCCTTCGCCGCGCAGGCCGTGCAGGGCCCAGGTGCCGAGCAGCTGCACGCCCATCAGCGCGAACAGGAACAGCAGCGCACCCAGAAAGCGCGCCAGCAGCAGGCGGCTGTTGGCCACCGGCGTGGCTGCCAGCACGCCGGCCACGCCGCAGCGCAGGTCTTCCTGCATGCGGCCGCGCGCCAGGTAGAAGCCGGCCAGGCCGAGCAGCAGGCCGCCGAAGTGCGCGCTGCCGAAGGCCAGGGTCTGGCTGTCGTAGCGCAGGCGCTGTTCGCCCACCACCACCAGGGCGGTGCCCTCGGCCGGGTTGCCCACCACCAGCCAGCTGATGGCCAGCACGGCCAGCATCACCAGCAGGGTGGCGGGGCGGCGGCTGCGCAGCAGGAATTCGACGCGCAGCAGGGCCGCCAGCGTGCCGCCCTTCATGCCGCTGCTCCTGCGGTTGCCCCATGTGGCAGCGCATAGCGCAGCGCCATCAGCGCCTCTTCCAGGCTGGGCAGGCTGGGCTGGGCGCCGCGGAACGGGGCCTCGGCCTGGGCCACGCGCAGGCGCACGCTGCCGCAGGCCTGGCGCTGCGCCTGCAGCACCTGCCAGTGCGGGCGGCGGGCCTCGTACTCGCCTTCGTCCAGTTCGCCCGCCCACACCAGACCCCTGGCCTGCTGCAGCAACTCGGCCGGGCTGACACACAGGCTGAGCCGGCCGCGGTTCAGGATGGCCAGGCGGGTGGCCATGTTCTCGACGTCCGAGACGATGTGGGTGGAGACGATGACCAACTTGCTGAAGCCGATCTCGCTCAGCAGCTGGCGAAAGCGCAGGCGCTCCTCGGGGTCCAGGCCGGCGGTGGGTTCATCCACCACCAGCACGTCGGGCTCGTTCAGCAGGGCCTGGGCAATGCCCAGGCGCTGGCGCATGCCGCCCGAGAAGCTGGCCGCCTGGCGATTCGCGTGCTCGTGCAGGTTCACCTGCTCCAGCAGGCGGCGGATGCGGCCGGCATCGCGCACGCCCTTGAGCGCGGCGAAGTACTGCAGGAACTCCAACGCCGTGAGGTTGGCGTAGACGCCGAAATCCTGCGGCAGGTAGCCGAGGCGGCGGCGCATGCGCTCCGGGCGGGCCACGATGTCCTCGCCTTCGAGCAGGATGCGCCCGCGGCTGGGCTTGCACAGCGTGGCGATCATCTGCATCAGCGTGGTCTTGCCGGCGCCGTTGTGGCCGATCAAACCGAGCACGCCGGCCCGCAGCTCCAGGTTCACGGCGTCCACCACGGCGGTCTTACCGTCGAAGCTCTTGCTCAGGTCTTGTAGTTGCAGCATGCGGGCCCCTGCGTTTGCGAAGGGGCGCACAGTAGGCGCGGGCACGCGGCCATGCAGCCGGCTTGCGACAGGCCGTCAGCGCACCGGCATGGGCTGCACGGAAGGCGGACTCAGCGTTTCAGCTGGTCGCGCTTGAACTCCACCACCGACCACTCCTGCGCATCCGGCAGCGCCGGCTTCTTGCGCGTGATCGGCTTCCAGGTCTTGGCCAGCTCGGCGTTCAGCGGCGTGAAGTCCTGCTGGTCCGCCGGCACGTCCTCTTCGGCATAGATGGCGTTGACCGGGCACTCTGGCACGCAGACGGCGCAGTCGATGCATTCGTCGGGATCGATGACGAGGAAGTTCGGCCCTTCGCGGAAGGCATCGACGGGGCAGACGTCAACGCAGTCCGTGTACTTGCAGCGGATGCAGGCCTCGGTGACGACGAAGGTCATGGCCGTTTACCCACAGCAGGCGCCGCCCGAGCAGCAGCTGTCGGAGCGGAGTGACTGCGAAGGCTTGGCCAGGCGCACGCGGCCGGCGGGCATGTCGGCCCAGGCCAGCGGGCCGACTTCGGCCTGCAGGGCCTGGCGCAGCGCACTGGCGTCCTGGTCCAGCAGCAGCTCCAGCGGCTGGTCGGCGGGCAGGGTGTTCAGCTGGGCCAGCACCTGGGCCACGGCGGCTTGCAGCGGCTGGCTTCGCAGATCCAGGATGTCGATGGATTGCATGGGGTTTCCTTTGAAGAGTCAGCCGTCTTTGCCATCCAGGCGGGTGCGGCACAGCCAGGGGGTGTAGATCCAGAGATAGATCGCAAAGGCCAGGCTCCAGCCCAGGCCGGCCAGCAGCAGGGCGGCGTTCGTCCAGGCCGGGTTCAGGGCCGGCAGGGCCACGCGCAGGGCGGCTGCGCCCAGCACCAGGGCGTAGGCCGCTACTTCGGCGCGGCCCACCTGCAGGGCGCGGCCGGTGTGGCCGCGCGCGGTGCGCGTCACCATGCCGATGATCAAGCCGCCCGTCAGGCCCACGGCCAGGGCGTGCAGGCCCAGGCTGGCGGGCAGCCAACCCAGGGCGGCCGCGGCCAGCAGGGCCAGGCCCAGGGGCAGCCAGGCATAGGCGGCGTGCAGGATCCACAGAATGGGCCGGCCGCGTGTGCAGGCCCCCTGCCAGCGGTAGAGCCGCTGCGCGTTCAGCCCCGCGGCAGCCAGCAGCAACACGGCCTGCGCGGTGGCCTGTGCGTTCAGCACCCAGGCCAGCAGGGCTAGCGCGGTGCTGGCCAGCGTGGCCAGCTCCAAGCGCGGCGCCGGCACCAGGCGTAGGCCCGGTGTGGCGCTGGCGGTAAAGGCCGGAATCACGCGGCCGCCCATCACGCACTCGATCATCACGATCAGCGCCAATGCGGCGTAGAGCGCCTGGCGCGGGTCGATGGCCCACACCCCGGCCTGGGCCAGATGGAAGGCCAGATTGCTGAAACCCAGCAGGGCCAGGATGCCGGCCAGCGGCAGGTTGCGCCGGTTGCGCGCGCGCAGCAGGCGTTCCAGCAGCACGGCGCACACCAGTGGCAGCAAGGCCAGGTCCAGCAGCGCGAACAGCCCGTAAGGGCCGCTGAGCGCGGTGATGCGCGCGGCCAGCCACAGCAGGGCCAGCGCGCCCAGCCAGGGCCCGCGCGGCGTGGGCAGGCCGGTCCAGGCCTTGCCGGCGGTCATCAGAAAGCCCACGATGACCGCGGCGGCGAAGCCGAACAGCATCTCGTGCGCATGCCAGAGCAGGCCGGGCAGCACCGGCTGCACGGGAGATTGGCCCCACAGCAGCGCCAGCCACAGCGGCAGGGCCAGCGCCGCGAATGCCGCCGCTCCCAGGTAGAAGGGCCGGAAGCCCAGACGCAGCAGCGGCCAGCCCTCTAGCGGTGTGGCGGGTGCCGCGGCGGCTTGCACAGGGAGGATCGGCAGGCTCATGTCTTAGAAGATGCGTTTGTTTTGCATCTTATTGGGGAGAACCCTGTAAAGCAATACGATGTGTGCATCTTTCGTGCGATCCTGCCCGCCATGCGATTGGCCGAATACACCGACTACACCCTGCGCGTGCTGATGTTCTGCGCCACGAACCCGGACCGGCTGGTGACGATC
Source organism: Inhella proteolytica (assembly GCF_016093275.1). GTDB lineage: Bacteria > Pseudomonadota > Gammaproteobacteria > Burkholderiales > Burkholderiaceae_C > Inhella > Inhella proteolytica. Next base: position 18,930 of record NZ_JAEDAK010000028.1, on the reverse strand, counting down.
GCCGAGCTGGCCGACTGGCATGGGGTGTCGAAGAACCACCTGATGAAGATCGTCAACGACCTGGCGCGCCAGGGCGTGCTGGAGACCACGCGCGGGCGCGGCGGCGGCCTGCGCCTGCTGAAAGCCGCGGATCAGATCCGCATCGGCGACGTGGTGCGCGCCTGCGAGACCGACTTCCGCCTGGTGGAGTGCTTCGACCCCGCCGTCAACACCTGCCAGCTCACCCCCGGCTGCCGCCTCAAGGGCCTGCTGGGTTCGGCCCTGCAGTCCTACTTCGAGGTGCTGGACGGCGCCACGCTGGCCGACATCGCCGAGCCCGCGCCGCCGCCGCCCGTGGCGCGCGGGCGCAAGGTGCTGCCCATTGCCGTGGCGGGCGGGGCCGCCGGCAAGGCCACTACCGGGGCACGAAAAAGGTCGAGCTGACGCGGCGCAGCGCGCCATCGGCGGCGCGCACCTCGAACTGCACCGGCACCGCCTTGCCCGCGTGCGCGGCGGCGCCCTCGGGCGGCAGGGCGAGCGTGAGCGCCTGGCTCTGGGTGGTGATCGGTGCCACCTCCAGCGTGCCGCCGCTGCGGATGCTCAGGCCCTCGAGGCCGGAGACCGTGACCTGCACGCGCAGCACCTGCTCGCGCCCGCTGGCCAGCTGCAGGCGGTAGCTGTTCTCCACCACGCCCTCGTCCACCACGCGCGCCAGCGCGCCGCGGTCGCGCATCACATCCACCGCGAAGCCGGGGCGCTGCGTCAGGCTGAACACGAAGGCTCCGCCCAGCAGCAGCAAGGCCATGCCATAGAGGATCACGCGCGGCCGCCAGACGCGGCGCAGCATCTGCGCCAGCGTCAGGCCTTGGCTCACACCCTGCTCGGTGGCGTAGCGGATCAGGCCCTTGGCGTAGCCCATCTTGCCCATCACGTCGTCGCACACGTCGATGCAGGCCGCGCAGCCGATGCACTCGTTCTGCAGGCCCTTGCGGATGTCGATGCCGGTGGGGCAGACCTGCACGCACAGCGTGCAGTCGATGCAGTCGCCCAGGCCCAGGGCCCTGGGGTCGGCCTTGCGCGGGCGCGAGCCGCGCGCCTCGCCGCGCCGGCTGTCGTAGGCAATGATCAGCGAGTCCTTGTCGATCAGCGCGCTCTGGAAGCGCGCATAGGGGCACATGTACTTGCACACCTGCTCGCGCAGGTAGCCGGCGTTGCCGTAGGTGGCGAAGCCGTAGAACAGCACCCAGAACCATTCCCACGGCGAGAAGGCCAGCGCCCGCGCTTCGGCCGCCAGCTCGCGGATGGGCGTGAAGTAGCCGACGAAGCTGAAGCCCGTGGCCAGGCTGATCAGCAGCCAGGCGCCCTGCTTGCCGCCTTTGCGCAGCAGCTTGTTCGCCCCCCAGGGCGCGGCGTCCAGCTTCATGCGGGCCTGGCGGTCGCCTTCCAGGCGGCGCTCCACCCACAGAAAGATCTCGGTATAGACCGTCTGCGGGCAGCTGTAGCCGCACCAGATGCGCCCGGCCACGGCGGTGACGAAGAACAGCAGCAGGGCCGAGAGCACCAGCAGCGCGGCCAGGTAGATCAGGTCCTGCGGCTGGAACACCCAGCCGAACAGGAAGAAGCGCTGCGTGTTCAGGTCGAACAGCAGCGCCTGGCGGCCGTTCCAGTTCAGCCAGGGTAGGCCGTAGAACAGCAGCTGCGTGGCCCACACCAGCACCCAGCGCCAGGCGGCAAAGCGGCCGCTGACGGCGCGCGGGTAGATCTTTTCCGCCTTTTGATAGAGCGAGACCGTCAGGCCGGGGTCGCTGTCCGCCGCGGCGGGCTGGATGGGGATGACGCGGGCGGGCGGCTTCATGCGGGGCAGTCTGAACAAAGATGCACGTAATGTGAATCTATTCTAGGCGCAGCCTGCCCGGCGCGCCCGAGCCCGGCTTGAGCGAGGCCCCGGGAGCCGGCACAGTGCACCCATGTGCACCCGCTACATCCCTCCCGAGATGGCCACGGTCGAGCGCTTCTGGCACATCGGCCGCCACAACCCGCCCACGCTCTGGCCCGCTGAGATCTTTCCGCGCCAGCCCGGGCCCTTTGTGCGTGCCGCGCCCAAGGCCGAGCTGGAGCGTGAGCTGCTCGTCGGCCCCTGGTCCCTGCTGCCCTTCGACAAGCGCTATGCCACCTGCAATGCGCGCATCGAGGGCATCGAGACCCGCGCCACCTCGCGCCGCCCCTGGGCGCGCGGCCAGCGCTGCGTCATCCCGGCGCTGAGCTTCGACGAGCCCTGCTGGGAGAGCGGCCGCTGCGTGTGGTGGCGCTTTCGCCGTGCCGATGGCGAGCCGCTCAGCCTGGCCGGGCTGTGGAGCGAGGCCGTGGACCCGGCCAGCGGTGCGTACCTGCCCGTATACGCCATGCTGACGCAGAACGCCGACGCCGACCCGCTGATGCGCCGCATGCACAAGCCCGACTCCAAACTGCCGCCCGACGCCCAGGACAAGCGCGGCGTGGTGGTGCTGGAGGCCGCCGACGTAGACCGTTGGCTGCACGCCCCGCTGCCCGAGGCGCGCGGCCTGGTGCGCCTGGCGGAGCCGGGCGTGCTGGTGGGTGAGCCGCTGGGGGCCGGGGCGCAGCGGAGCCTGGAGGCTGGCTAGCGCCGCCCGCGTGGGCGCTCCGGGCGGTGCCGCCGCCCCTGCACACAATCCGCCCTTTCGTCTCTGCCCACCGGTTCATGCCCATGGACACCTTGATCGCACGCCGCCACCTCTTTCCGCTGGGGCTTGCCGCCTGGCTGGGCCCGGCCCGGGCCGAGGATGCCGAGCTGCGCTGGCTGGTCGTCGAGGCCGGGCCGCAAGGCGGCGGGGAAGGCCCGCTGGCGGACGAAACCCTGGCCAACCGCCTGCTGCGCGAAGTGCTCTGGCCGGGCCTGCCGGGCTGGCGCCACCAATTGCGGGTGCGGCCGGCGGCGCAGCTCCCCCGCGAACTGCAGGCGGCCGCGGCCACTTGCGTGGTGGGCATGGGAGCGCCGGCCTCCGACCCAGCGCCGGGGCTGCTCGCCGGCCCGGTGCTGCGGGTGCTGCCGATGGGCGCCGTGGTGCGTGCCGCCGATGCCGCGTGGTGGCGCCCACACCTGAACTGGCGCGGCGAACTGGTGCTGGCGGCTTCGCTCAGCAGCGCCGAAGGCCTGGCAGCCTTCAAGGTCGACCGGCCCCATGGCCCTGGCATCGACCCCGTGCTGCAGCAACAACCCGCCGAGCGGCTGCGGCGCCTGCAGGTCGATGGCGCCAGCCGCATCGCGTTGTCCATGCTGGCCCGCCAACAGGGCGTGGCGGTGGCCTTCGCCGACCCCGCCGAATTGCGCCAGTTCGAGCGCAGCCAACCCGATCTGGCGGGCAGCCTGCGCTGGTTGCCGGTGCAGGGCCAGCCGGAGCTGGTGGCCCGCCACATCGCCTGCTCCCGCAACGACGCGGGACGGCGCGCCATGGTGCAGCTGAACGCCCTGCTGGCCCGAACCGACATCCGCGAGCAGCTGCAGCTCATCTACGAAGCGCAGCTGACAACGACCGAGCGCGAGCGCCTGCTGATGCTGCGCTCGCGCCTGGGCGAGGGCTTTTGGCGGGTCTGAGTGGGTGAGATGAATTCGTTCATGCCCGCCCGATCCCCTCTCACCCGCTGAGCCCCGGCGGGCGCGCGGCTCAGCGCGAGGTCGGCAGGCGGCGCGGCCACCACCAGCTGGTGTCGGGCTCGACGTAGCCGGGCGGCAGGGCATCGCTGCGCAGCAGCACCACCTCGCGCGGATGCTGGGCCATGGAGCGGATCTCGCGTTCATGGTGGCTGTCGAACAGCGCCTTGAAACTGCCGTCGGCCAGTGCCGCTTGCAGGCCGGCCTCAATGCGCTCGGCCAGCTCCACGCGCCGCGGGTGCACCCAGAAATAGATCGGGAAGGAGAAGTACAGCGCCTTGGTGGGTTCGATCACCAGATCGGGGAAGCGCGCGCCGAAGCGTTCCAGTTCCATCCCCGCCTCGTTCAGCCCGCGCGGAAAGGCATCGAAGCGACCCGCGGCCAGCATGGCAAACAGGTTGTCATAGCCCTTGGCCGTGACGACCTGGAAGCCATTGGCCCGCAGGATGGGCAGGTCGGCCCAATCCGTGTTCAGCCCCAGCCGCAGTTCCCGCCGCATGGCGCCGGGGTCCATGCGGGCCAGGCGCGCCTGGTTCTGGCGCCGGATCAGCAGCAGGCGCATGCCCACCAGGCCGCGCAGGAGGTCGATGCGCACCGGCCGCAGGCGCTGTTCGCGTTCGGCGTTGGTGCCAAAGGCCAGCACATCCAGCTGGCCCAGTTCCAGCTCCCGCAGCGCGCGCGCCTGGCTGTAGACCCCGCCATCCACCAGCTCCAGCCCCGGGGGCGGCCCTTCCACGCCGCGTGCCAGGGCCAGGTTCAGCAGCCGCCAGCGGTAGTCGTAGATCGGGCCGGCCGGGTAGCAGCGCAGCACCGGGGGCAGCGCCGCATCCTGCCCCCAGGCAGGCAAGGCCGCACCGGCTGCGAGTGCCAGGCTGTGGCGGCGGGTGAGCGGCAGGGCGCTGGCCATGAGTCAGTGTGGCATGCAGATCCATTGCGTTGATCAGCGCAGGCCGAGGGCAGGGGCGGGGTTTGCGGTCAGCGGGGCGGTGGGTCTGCTTGCGGCGAGTGGTCGGATGGTTGCTCTTCAAACTAAAGGCCCGACCCTGGCGCCTCACGCATCGGATGCCCGATGCGAGAAGAGGATGACGATGAGGAGGATCTCCATAGCGGAGCCTGGACAGTGATCGATGAACTAGCACGAGCCCTTGCAATACGGCCCGGATCTATGCTCGCAAGCCAGTGATCAATTCGAAGCCGCTTTCCAGACCGGAGCCCGAGAAATGACACCAATCTTCCAAGTGCGATGCGTCTTTGCCCTGGCGTGCGTGATGTCAGCGCCCTCCGCAACGGCACAAGTGGATCAGTACCATGCGGCCGCCAGATTGCGTACTTGGATGTATGCCGCGCAAGGCATCGCAGCGCGTTGCACGAAGGCGTTCCCGGACTTGGCAGCTCCTATTGAAGCGCACATGAGCACTTGGCGTCGTGCAGACCAAGTGGCAATGGAGCGTGCGGACAAGCTCTGGCGGGCCATGGAGGCAACTTCGCCACGCTCATCCGCGGAAGAACGCGAAGACGTCCTGCAATTGGAAGGCTTGTGGCGCAACATGGCAGAGCAGCAGCCGCATCGCCCGCCGCCCAACGTGAAGGCGACCTGCTTGCGCTATTTCGAGGTTCGCGCGAACGGCGTGCTGCGGTCAAACTGGCCCGAAGTCTTTCAAGCACTTGAGGCCCGGTGATCCGAGCGAAGTCGACCGAATCGGGCTTCAGCCCAACAACTGCTTCAAACACCCCAGCAGATCCGCCTTCGCAAACGGCTTCTCCAGCGCCGGGCAGCCGGTCTGCGAGAGGAAGCCGCGCGCGCCGGGGCTGAGCGTGTCGCCGGTGACGAACAGCATGCGGCGCGCCAGCAGCGGGTGGCGTTCGCCCACGGCGCGCCAGAGGGCGGCGCCGTCCATGTCGGGCATGCGCAGGTCGGAGACGATGGCGTCGAAGCGGCCGGCGCTCAGCAGCTCCAGCGCCAGCGCACCGGATTCGGCGCTGGCCACCTCGTAGCCGGCGCTCTCCAGGAAGGCGCGGATCAGGGCGGCGATCTCGGGTTCGTCGTCCACCACCAGCACGCGCGCCAGGGCCTCGGGGGCTTCGATGGGCGCCGGGGCCGCGCTGGTCTCGGGCTGCGCCTGGCCGCTGACCGGCAGGCCCATGCGGAAGCAGGCGCCGGGGCCGCGCGGTTCGACGCGCAGGTCACCGCCATGGTCACGCACGATGCTGCGCGACACCGCCAGGCCCAGGCCCGTGCCCAGGCCCTCGGGCTTGGTGGTGAAGAAGGGTTCGAAGATGCGTTCGTGCAGGGCCTCGGGGATGCCGCGGCCGTTGTCCACCACGCGCAGCCAGACCCAGGGCTCGCGGCCGTCGCGGCGCGGCTCCACGCCGGTGGCGATCTGCAGGCGGCGCGGCGGGTCGTTGGTGGCCAGGGCCTGCTGGGCGTTGACGAGCAGATTCAGGATCACCTGGCCGATCTGGTCGCCATCGGCCAGCACGGTGGGCAGGTCGTCGCCGAGCAGCAGGTCCAGCTCGATGCCATGGCTGCGCAGGTTGTACTGCAGCATCTCGGCGGCGGCGGTGGCCAGGTCGTTGATCTGCACCGGCGCGCGCTGCGGGGCGCGGCTGCGTGCCATGTTCAGGAAGGTGCGCACGATGCGGCCGCAGCGCTCGGCCGCCTCGCGGATGCGGTGGGCGTCGCTGGCCAGCGGGTGCTCGGCCATCTTCTCTTCCAGCAGGCTGGCGCGGCCCATCACGATGGCCAGCGGGTTGTTCAGCTCATGCGCCACGCCGGCCAGCAGGCTGCCCATGGCGGTGAGCTTTTCGCTCTGGCGCAGCGCGTCGCGCTGGCGTTCGATCTGGGCCTGCGCGTTGCGGCGCTCGGTGAGGTCGAACATCGAGGCCGTGTAGAAGCTGGTGTCGCCCACGGCATTGCGTGAGAGCACCATTTCCACAGGGAATTCCGTGCCATCGGCGCGCAGCGCGTCCATCTCCAGGCGCTGGCCCAGCATGCGCGCCGGCCCGCCCTTGGCCACGCGGGCCATGCCGGCGCGGTGGCCGGCGCGGTGGCGCGGCGGGATGACGACGTCTTCCACCGGCTGGCCCAGCACCTGGGTGCGCTGGCGGCCGAACATCGCCTCGGCGGCAGGGTTGAATTCCACGATGCGGCCCTGGGCATCGGTGGAGATGATGGCGGCCAGGGCCTGGTCGACGATGGACGATTTCAGCGCCTGGGTGGCGTGCAGCTCGTCCAGCCGCGCTTCCAGCTGCTGCTGGTTCTGGCGCAGCTCGGTCCAATCCAGGCTGATGACGATGGTGCCCAGCCGCTGGCCCTGGGCATCGAAGGCCGGCACCAGGTGCTCGCGCATGTAGCGAGGCCCCACGGCATTGAGCTCGATCCAGTCTTCCCAGCACACCGTCTCACCGCGCGTCAGGCGCTCACGCACCGGGGCGTAGTTCGCATAGGCCTGCTCGCCGATGACGTGCCGGATCGGGCAGCCCAGGATCACCTCGGGCTGCAGGCCGGTGAAGGCATAGAAAGCCGGGTTGCCGTAGGTCAGGCATTCCTGCGGGTCCAGCACCACCACGCGGGCGGGGATGGCGTCCAGCAGGGCCGGCAGCAGCGCCGGCGCCACGGCCAGCAGGGCGGACAGATTGCCCTGGCCAAGCGGCAGCGGCGGATCGGGGTGGATGGGTGGGCTCACAGCGCCTGGATGTTAGGCGGGCAAGGCTTCCCGTGCACCGGCCTGCATGGTCTGTGCCACCACGCCGTACACCTCCGTCCAGGCCGCGCGCAGCGCCGGGGTGAAGGCGGGGCCCAGCCCGGCCGCCAGCGTGTCCAGCAGGGCTTGGCCCACGGTGGTGTAGTGGCTGGCCTGCACGCCATAGCCCTGGTGGCGCGCGCCCAGCTGCCGCAGCACGGGCAGCAGGCGTTCGGGCCGGTCCAGCAGGGCCACGGCCTGGCCCAGCATGGCCAGCAGGCGCTGGCCCTGGTCGCCGAGATCCGACTTGAAGAGGCGGCGCAGGTCGGGATCGATCTCGAACAGGCGCGCGTAGAACAGCGTGGCCACTTGCGGGCCCAGGGTCTGGACCTGGGCAAAGCTGGCTTGAACGAGGGCGGGGGTGGATGGGTTCATGACGGGGCTCCTGAGCAATGCCGCCAGTCTCTGGGGCCGCGGTTGCAGGGCCGCTTCGTGGGCCTGCGTCTTGGTTTCCTTTGTTTCAGCCTCCGGGTAAACGCAAGGGCAGACGGCGAAATCGCCCGACCTAGACTGGGGTCAAAGACGAAGGCTGGGTTTCCCGTTGCAATCGCCCTCTTTTGCGACCCAGCCGCCAGGAGACGACCGCGTGCTGCCCACCAACGTCAGCGATCCGAACTACTTTCACCAAGTCGTCGATTGCCAATGGGCCTGCCCGGCCCACACCCCCGTACCGGAGTACATCCGCCTGATCGCCCAGGGCCGTTTCGACGAGGCCTACATGGTGAACTGGGTGAGCAATGTGTTCCCGGGCATCCTCGGTCGCACCTGCGACCGCCCCTGCGAACCCGCCTGCCGGCGCGGCCGCGTGGAGGAGGAAAACCTCGCCAAGCCCGAGCCGGTGGCCATCTGCCGCCTCAAGCGCGTGGCGGCCGACCTGAAGGGCGACGAGGTGCGCGCGCTGATGCCCGCGCCCCTGCCCAAAACGGCCCGCAACGGCAAGCGCGTGGCCTGCGTCGGCGCCGGGCCGGCTTCGCTGACCGTGGCGCGCGACCTCGCCACCCAGGGCTATGCCGTCACCGTGTTCGACGGTGAAGCGAAGGCCGGCGGCTTCATGCGCAGCCAGGTGCCGCGCTTCCGGCTGCCCGAGGAAGTGATCGACGAAGAGGTCGGCCACATCCTGCACCTGGGCGTGGAACTGAAGGCCGGGCAGCGCATCGATTCAATGAAAGACCTGCTGACGCAGGGCTATGACGCCGTGTTCGTCGGCTGCGGCGCACCGCGCGGGCGCGACCTGAACCTGCCCGGCCGCTGGGACGCCGCGGCGGGCCAGATCCACATCGGCATCGACTGGCTGGCCTCGGTGAGCTTCGGCCACATCGAGAAGGTCGGCAAGAAGGTGCTGGTGCTGGGCGGCGGCAACACCGCGATGGACTGCTGCCGCTCCGCCCGCCGCCTGGGCGCCGACAGCGTGCAGGTGCTGGTGCGCAGCACCTACGAGGACATGAAGGCCAGCCCCTGGGAGAAGGAAGACGCCGAGCACGAGGGCATCCCCATCCTGCCCTGCCACTCGCCCAAAGCCTTCCTGATCGACAACGGGGTTCTCGTGGGCATGCGCTTCGAGATCGTGCAATCGGTGTACGAGAACGGCCAGCGCAAGCTCGTGCCCAGCGGCCAGCCCGATGTGGACGTGCCCTGCGACGAGGTGCTGATTGCGGTCGGCCAGGAAAACGCCTTCCCCTGGATCGAGCGCGATGCCGGCATCGAGTTCGACCGATGGGGTCTGCCGGTGCTGGACGCGGTGACGCACCAGAGCTCGCTGCCCCAGGTCTTCTTCGGTGGTGACGCCGCCTTCGGCCCCAAGAACATCATCACCGCCGTGGCCCATGGCCATGAGGCGGCGGTCTCGATCGACCGCCTGCTGCACGGTGAGGACGTCAAGCGCCGCCCGCCGCCGCATGTGAACCTGATGTCCCAGAAGATGGGCATCCACCAGTGGAGCTACGACAACGCACCGATCAACGACGCCCGCCACAAGGTGCCCTGGGCGGCGGCCGAGGCGGCGCTGAAGTCGATCAAGGTCGAGGTCGAGCTGGGCTTTGACGTCAAGACCGCGTTCAAGGAAGCGCAGCGCTGCCTGAACTGCGACGTGCAGACCGTGTTCACCGCCAAGCAGTGCATCGAGTGCGACGCCTGCGTGGACATCTGCCCGACCGACTGCATCAGCTTCACCGCCAACGCTGAATCGCCCGAGCAGCTGGAGCTGCGCGTGCCGCGCCTGCACCCCGAGCAGCCGCTGATGGTCAGTGAGTCTTTGAAGACCGGGCGCGTGATGGTCAAGGACGAAGACGTCTGCCTGCACTGCGGCCTGTGCGCCGAACGCTGCCCCACCGGCGCCTGGGACATGCAGAAGTTCCTGCTGCTCACCACCAAGGCGGGCCCGGCCTGCCGTGGCGCTTTTGCTCAAGGGAGCTGCGCATGAATCGCATCGAAGCAACCAACGACTTCGTCATCAAGTTCGCCAACGTCAACGGCTCGGGCTCGGCCTCGGCCAATGAGCTGTTCGCCCGCGCCATCCTGCGCATGGGCGTGCCGGTGGCGCCACGCAACATCTTCCCCAGCAACATCCAGGGCCTGCCGACCTGGTACGAGCTGCGCGTCAGCGAAGACGGCTGGCTGGGAAGGCGAGGGGGCATCGACCTGATGGTCGCCATGAACCCGCAGACCTGGGCGCAGGACGTCAAGGAGATCGAGCCGGGCGGCTACCTGTTCTACGACAGCACCAAGGCCATCGACTGCGGGCGCAAGGACATCACCGTCATCGGCATGCCCGCCACGGCGATCTGCAACGGCACCTACGAGGACGCGCGCCAGCGCACCCTGTTCAAGAACATCCTGGTGCTGGGCGCGCTGGCCGAGCTGATGAGCGTGGAGCTGGGCGTCATCGAGCAGCTGTTCGCCGAGCAGTACAAGGGCAAGGAAAAGCTGCTCGAAGGCAATGTGCGCGCCCTGCACGCGGGCGCCAGCTTCGCCCGCGAGCACCTGGGCCAGCACCAGGTGGGCCTGAAGGTCAAGCGCGCCGACAAAGTGGGCCCGCGCATCTTCGTGGACGGCAACAGCGCCAGCGCGCTGGGCATGGTGTACGGCGGCGCCACCGTCTGCGCCTGGTACCCCATCACGCCCAGCAGCTCGGTGGCCGAGACCTTCCAGAGCTACTGCAAGAAGTTCCGCACCACGCCGGAGGGTGAATCCAACTACGCCATCGTGCAGGCCGAGGACGAGATCGCCTCGGTCGGCATGATCCTGGGCGCGGGCTGGAACGGCGCGCGCGCCTTCACGGCCACCTCGGGCCCGGGGGTCAGCCTGATGACCGAGTTCCTGGGCTTTGGCTACTTCGCCGAGGTGCCCTTCACCATCATCAATGTGCAGCGCGGCGGCCCCAGCACCGGCATGCCCACGCGCACCCAGCAGGCCGACCTGCTGGCCTGCGCCTACGCCAGCCACGGCGACACCAAGCACGTGATGCTCTTCCCTGAGGATCCGCACGAGTGCTTCGAGTTCAGCGCCACCGCGCTGGACCTGGCCGACCGCCTGCAGACCCCGGTGTTCGTGATGAGCGACCTGGACATCGGCATGAACCAGCGCCTCTCTGAGCCCTTCCACTGGGACGACGCGCGCCGCTACGACCGCGGCAAGGTGCTGAGTGCCGCCGACCTCGAAGCCGGCAAGGAGTTCGCCCGCTACAAGGATCTGGACGGCGACTCGATTCCCTACCGCACCCTGCCGGGCACGCACCCCAAGCTGGGCAGCTACTTCACGCGCGGCAGCACGCACAACGCCCAGGCCGTGTACAGCGAGGCCGGCAGCGATTACATGTACATCGCCGACCGCCTGCAGCGCAAATTCCAGACCGCCGCCAAGATCGCCCCGCAACCGGCCGTGCGCGCCGCCGAAAAGCCCACGCGCCTCGGTGTCATCTACTTCGGCAGCACCAGCGGCGCGATGGACGAGGCGCTGGCGCATCTGAGTGCCAACGACATCCACCTGGATGCCATGCGCATCCGCGCCTTCCCCTTCCCGCAGGCGGTGAAGGATTTCATCCTGGCGCATGACGCGGTCTTCGTCGTCGAGCAAAACCGCGACGGCCAGCTGCGCACGCTGCTGGTGAACGAGCTGGAGATCGACCCGGCGCGCCTGCGCAAGATCCTGCACTTCGACGGCACGCCGATCACCGCGCGCTTCATTGCCGCGGCCATCACCAAGCAGGTCCACGAACTCGCTGTTTCTCCGAAAGGGGTTCAGGCATGACCTACATCGCCAAACCCACGCTGCACCACCCCACGCTGACCAAGAACAAGGTCGGCTACACGCGGCGCGACTACGAGGGCCGCATCTCCACCCTCTGCGCCGGCTGTGGGCACGACAGCATCAGCGCGGCCATCATCCAGGCCTGCTGGGAGCTGGACATCGAGCCGCACCGCGTGGCCAAGCTCAGCGGCATCGGCTGTTCGTCCAAGACGCCCGACTACTTCCTCTCCGCCAGCCACGGCCTGAACAGCGTGCACGGGCGCATGCCCAGTTGCCTGACCGGCGCCTCGCTGGCCAACCGCGAGCTGCTTTACCTGGGCGTCAGTGGTGATGGCGACTCCGCTTCGATTGGTCTGGGCCAGTTCGCCCACGCCATGCGCCGCGGCGTGCCGATGGTCTACATCGTCGAGAACAACGGCGTCTACGGCCTCACCAAGGGCCAGTTCTCGCCCACGGCAGACAAGGGCAGCCAGAGCAAGAAGGGCGCGACCAACATTGACTCCGCGGTCGATCTGGTCAGCCTGGCGCTGCAACTGGGGGCCACCTACGTGGCGCGCGGCTTCAGCGGCGACAAGGCCCAGCTCGTGCCGCTGATCGAGGGCGCTCTGCGCCATGGTGGCGCGGCCTTCATTGATGTGATCAGCCCCTGCGTGGCCTTCAATAACCACACCGGCAGCACGCGCAGCTACGACCATGTGCGCGAGCACAACGCCGCGCTGAACCGCATTGATTTCATCGACCTGGCCGCCGAGCAGAAGGCCGAGCCGGCGCCCGGCGAGGTGGTGGAGCTGACGCAGTCCGATGGCTCGCTGCTGCGCCTGCGCAAGCTGCGCGAGGAGCACGACCCCACCAGCCGCCTGGCCGCGATGACCACCATCCAGACCCTGCAGCAGGAGGGCGAGCTGCCCACCGGCCTGCTGTTTGTCGACCCGGCGGCCCGCAATCTGCATCAGCAGATGAAGTTGCCGGCTGGCGCGCTGAACCGCCTGGGCGAGGCCGAGCTCTGCCCCGGGGCGGCGCAGCTGGAGCGCATCAACCAGGCGCTGCGCTGAGGCTCAAGCGCGACAAAGCTGTGCCCTAGCGCACAGTGGCCGCGGTGCGCTTGCGGTAGGCTGGTTGTCGATGTTGCAAGCGCTCACCAGCTGGCCCAGGGGCCGGCTCCGACATGGCGTGGCCGGCCTGCTGGCGGCATGGCTGCTGGCTGCCGGGGCCGCGCCGCGGCCCGAGCTGGCCGAGCCGCGCTTCGAGAGCATCGGCGACGCCACGGCGGTGTCGGACGGCGTGGTCTCCACGCTCGCGGTCGACCCGCGTGGCTTCCTGTGGGTTGGCACGGCCATCGGCCTGGTGCGCTTCGATGGCTACGAGTTTCTGCAGCTGCGGCTGCCCTCGGACAGCAAGCGGCCCAACGCCACCAGCTTCGTACGCACCCTGCTGCCGGCACGCGACGGCACGCTCTGGGTTGGCACCGACAGCGACGGCCTCGGCCAGCTCAACCCCGACAGCGGCGAGTGGCGCTTTTTCCGCCCCGACGCGAAGAACCCCGAAGGATTCGCGCGCGGCACCGTGCGCGCCCTGATCGAGGACCCGGAGGGGCGCATCTGGGCCGGCACCGTGGGGGGCGGGCTGCAGCAGGTGGATCCGGCCACGGGCAAGGTCATGCACTTCGGCCTGGCCCAGGGGCTGCCGGACGATCGCGTGCAATCGCTGGCCCTGGACAACCAGGGCACGCTGTGGGTGGGCACCTGGAATGGCTTGGCGCTGCGCGCGCGCGGCCAGGCGCGCTTCGAGCCCGCCGCCCTGCCGCTGGCCGGCGAGGACGGCGCTCTGGGCGGCCGCATCATTTCGGTGCTGCGCTTTGACAGCGCCGGCGTGCTCTGGGTCGGTACCCAGCGTGGCGAGCTGCTGCGCGTGAACCTGCGCAGCGGCGCGGCCAGCTGGGTGGACCGCGGGGACATCGGTGGTGGTGCGGTGCAGGCCTTGGTGGAGATGGACCGGGATGAGCTCTGGGTCGGCCGCGGCAACGCGCTGGAGATTCGACGCCGCAGTGACGGCCAGCTGCTGCGCGTGATGCGTCATCGGGCCAGCCGACCCTGGGGGCCCGCGGGGTCTGACATCCGCGCCATGACCCGTGACGCCAGCGGCGTGCTGTGGATGGGCAGCTATGGTGGCGGCCTGCAGCGTCATGCGGCTGAGACCCCGGCACTTTGGATACGGCGCGGCGAGCTGGATGAAGACAGCGTGCTGGGCGTGGTGGACGTCCGCAGCTTGGTGGAGCTGCCGAACGGCGAGATCTGGGCGGGTACGAACGACCGCGGGGTCGCCGTCCTCGACGCCGAGTTGCGGCTCAAGGCCAGCTTCCGACCCGGCCAGCATGGCTATCCCAGCGGGCGCGCTGGCGGCTTGACCCGCTCTCAGGATGGTCACGTCTGGGCGGGCGCGGGCGACAAGGTCAGCCAGTTCGAACCGGCGGCGCGGCGCTTCCTCGGTACGCATGCGCTGGGTCGTGGCACCGTGCGCGTCATGCTGGGGCCGCGGGACGGCAGCGTGCTGGCGGGTACCTCCGACGGCCTGTTCCGCAAGCCCCCGGGCTCGGTGCGATTCGAGCGCGTGGGTCTTGTCGATGGTCAAGCCTTGAAGGGCGATGTCAATGCGCTGATCGAGGACGGCGAAGGGCGGGTCTGGGTCGGCGGGGAGCGGGGGCTGTTCAGTCTGACACCAGGCGCCAGCGTGCTGGAGCCCGCGCCATTGGCAGCTGGCGAGAGCCTGGGTGACGACGCGGTGCTCGGCCTGCTGGTGGATGCTCGCCAGCAGCTCTGGCTGGACAGCTCCGCCGGCCTGCGCCGCCTCGTGCGCAGCCCGCAGGGCCTGCGCATCGAGCGGGTGAGCGAGCGCATCGGCCAGGGTGGCAAGTCCTTCGGGGCCAATCTGATGCAGGACAACCGCGGCCGCATCTGGACGCACCGCGGCGTCTTCGACCCCGAGACCGGCCAGTTCGACGAGCTCACCAGCGCCGATGGCGTGGACCTGGGTACCGCCTGGTTCCGTTCGTACGCGCCGCTGCGCGACGGCCGCATGCTGTTCGGCGGCAGCCGCGGCCTGCTGGTGCTGGATCCGCACCGCTTCGTGCCCTGGCGCTACCAGCCGCCGGTGGTGGCCACCGAACTGCGCATCAATGGCCAGGCCGAGCCGCTCAGCCGGCTACAGCCGCAGCTGCGTCTGATGCCGGGGGAACGCAACTTCAACCTCGAAGTGGCGGCGCTGGACCTCAGCCTGCCCGGCCGCAACCGCTACCGCCACCGGCTCGAAGGCTTCGATGCCGACTGGATCGTCTCTGATGCCAACGAGCGCCAGCTCAACTACGGCGGCCTGGCACCGGGCCACTACCGCCTGCTCGTGCAGGGCAGCAACCGCAACGGTCACTGGAGCCCCAAGCTGCTGGAGCTGGAGATCGAGGTGGTGCCGGCCTGGTGGCAGACCTGGTGGGCGCGCGTGCTGGGCGTGCTGGGCGCGCTGACGGTGCTGTACGCCGCCGTGCAGCTGCGCACCGGGCTGCTGCGCCGCCGGCAAGGCGAGCTAGAGGCCCGCGTGGCGGAACGCACGCTGGCGCTGGAGACGCTCTCCGAAGCCCTGAAGGAAAAGACTGAGGCGCTGGAGCAGTCCGCCCTGACCGACCCGCTGACCGGGCTGCGCAACCGCCGCTTTGTCACCGAGCGCCTGGACGACGACCTGCACCTCGTGCTGCGCCAGCACGAAGAGGCCCTGCGCCAGGGCCATCCGCCGCCCACGGATGCCGATCTGTGCTTCTTCCTGCTCGACCTCGACCACTTCAAGCAGGTCAACGACCAACACGGCCATGCTGCGGGCGACGCGCTGCTGACCCAGATGCGTGAGCGCCTGCAGGAAGTCTTCCGTGAGAGCGACTACCTGGTGCGTTGGGGCGGCGAGGAGTTCCTGGTGGTGGCGCGCGGCAGCTCACGCGCCAGCGCGCCCGATCTGGCCGAGCGCGCGCGCCGCGCCGTGGTGGAGCGTCCCTTCATGCTGCCGCAGGGCCGCACCCTGGTGCGCAGCTGCTCGATCGGCTTCGCCTGCTTCCCGCTGCTGCCGGCCGAGCCGCGGGCCACCGGCTGGGCCCTGGTGGTGGACCTGGCCGACGCGGCGCTGTATTGCGCCAAGCGCGAGGGCCGGAATCGCTGGGTGGGGGTGCTGGATGCCGACCCCGCCACCCTGGTGCGGCTGCACGCCGGTCTGCCAGAGCGGGGCCGGCTGCCCGAGGGGCTGCAGGTCTTGCGCGGCCCGGCGGGCGCGGCCGGGCCGGCGCCGGGTGCGCCGCCGGCCGGAGGTCTCGGTTCCTAGGAGGCTGTCGGGCTTTGGGCATGCCCAAAGTCCGACAGCCTCCTAGGCGCGCGCCGCCAGGCCCTCGAAGCAGCTCATCAGCAGCCAGTCCAGGATCTCTTCGTCGCGGTATTCGCCGCCGGCCTTGAGCACGCCCAGCACCGGGTCGCAGGCGCGCGCGAACACCGTGTAGAGGATCACCGTGCCCGGCAGGCCGGGGTGCAGCTGGCCCGCGGCCTGCGCGGCTTCGATCCAGTCGCCCAGGTGCTCGCTCAGGGCCATCAGCCGGTCCAGGTAAGGCCGGTGGTTCATCAGGGCCTGGCGCAGTGCCGAGTTCTGTGCCGGCAGG
Source organism: Inhella proteolytica (assembly GCF_016093275.1). Taxonomy (GTDB): domain Bacteria; phylum Pseudomonadota; class Gammaproteobacteria; order Burkholderiales; family Burkholderiaceae_C; genus Inhella; species Inhella proteolytica. The sequence continues at coordinate 2,612 of NZ_JAEDAK010000028.1, read as the reverse complement.
CTGGGCATGGCACCGGCCAACTGGCGTTCCATGGCCCAGCGCACCAAGGCGCGCAACTGGTCCAGCGGGCGCACGTTCGCCAAGGTTTGGCGCGTGGCCACGAAGGCGAGCGCATCGTCCAGCACCCGCACCATGGCGGCGGCGGCCAGGGCCTCCTTCGATTCGAAGTGCTTGTACAGGCTCGCCTTGGCGATGCCGACCTCCGCCGCCACCGCATCCACCGTCATGGCCTCGAAGCCCTTTTCGGCCAGCAGGCGGTTGACGGCCACCACGATGGCGTCTTCACGCGCCAGCAGCACCTGTTCCCGGAAAGAGGGCTTGTTCATCCCCGGATTCTAGGAAGGCCGCAGAACGCCCTGTTTGCACTGCAACCCATCAGGCGAGAAAAAGACCACATAGTTCACTAAAAATACTTAGCGGTATAGATTGCGACCGATCGGGCCAATCCGATGTGATTTCAACCTCAAGGAGCAAGACCATGTTGCGATGGCTGCGGCTGTGGGCCGCTGGAACGGCGTTGGGTCTGCTGGCCGCTTGCGGCGGTGGCAGTGACGAACCCCAGACCCTGGTGGAGCGCCTGAAGAAGGACCCCGAGACCCAGGTGCTGGCCGAGGCGGTGGCCGCCGCCGGCCTGGAGGGCACGCTCAGCGGCAGTGGCCCCTTCACCGTGTTTGCCCCCAACGACGCGGCCTTCACCGCGCTGCTGGGCGAGCTGGGCGTCAGCAAGGCCCAGCTGCTGGCCGACAAGCCGCTGCTCGACGCCGTGCTTCGCTACCACGTGCTCAGCGGCCGCGTGCTGCGCGCCGAGGTGCCGCTCGGCAAGGCCATCAGCCCGCTGGCGGGCGGCGTGTTCAAGATCGAGACCAGCGGCAACTTCCTGCAATTCACCGACGGCCGAAACCGCACCGGCCTGATCCAGAGCACCGACCTCCTGGCGCCCAACGGCGTGGTCCACAAGATCGAGCGCGTGATGCTGCCGGCCAACCGCAACCTGGTGCAGACCGCCCAGGCCCGCGCCGACTTCAGCCTGCTGGTGGAAGCCGTGGTGGCCGCCGACCTGGCCAACACCCTCAGCGGCACCGGCCCCTTCACCGTGTTCGCGCCCACCAATGCGGCGTTCGCGGCCCTGCTCACCGAGCTGGGCATGACGAAGGAGCAGCTGTTCGCCAACAAGGCCCTGCTGAGCCAGGTGCTGCGCTACCACGTGGTGCCGGGGCGTGTGCTCAAGGCCGAGGTGCCCATCGGCGCGGCCATTGCCACCGCCCATGGCGAGAGCCTGAGCATTGCCGCCAACCTGGAGGTGACGGACCGCAACGGTCGCAAGGCGCGCATCACCGGCACCGATGTGCTGGCCAGCAACGGCGTCATCCATGTGCTGGACCGCGTGGTCCTGCCCAAGATCCCGAACGTGGTGGAGGCCGCGCTGGCCACGCCGCAGTTCAGCATCCTGGCCGAGGCCGTGGTGGCGGCCGACCTGACGGGCGCCCTCAGCGGCGCGGGCCCCTTCACCGTGTTCGCACCCACCAATGACGCCTTTGCCAAGCTGCTGGCCGAGCTGGGTGTCACCAAGGCGCAGCTGCTGGCCAACAAGCCGCTGCTGACCCAGGTGCTGACCTACCACGTGGTGCCGGGCCGGGTGTTCAAGGCGGGCGTGCCGGTGGGCAGCCCCATCGCCACCCTGCAGGGCCAACGCTTCGTGGTGGATGCCAACCTGCGCATCACCGACGCGCGCAACCGCCAGGCCGGCATCACCGCCACCGACACCCTGGTGCTGAACGGCGTGATCCACACGCTGGATACGGTGATCCTGCCCGCACCCTAAGTCGGGGCTTCCCGAGCGCTACACGGCGCTCAAGGCCTCCGCCGCGCCCGGCAGCAGCACGCTGCCGCGGCGCGAGCGCTTGGCCAACAGCAGCAGCTGGTCGGCCGCGCGCAGCAGGCCGGCGGGGGAGGGCGGGGCCTGCAGGCTGTCCGTCACCCCGGCCGAGAAGCTCAGGCTGCTGAGCTGCCCGCCCCCCTCCAGCACGAACACCTGGGTGCGCCAGGCTTCCAGCAGCTCGGCCACCATGCGCTGGGCGTCCAGCGCGGGGGTGTTGGGCAGCAGCAGGCAGAACTCCTCGCCGCCGTAGCGGAAGGCCAGGTCGCTGCGGCGCAGGCGCTGGCGCAGCAGGGCGCCCAGCGCGGCCAGCAGCTGGTCGCCCACCGGGTGGCCGTGGGTGTCGTTGACCTGCTTGAAATGATCCAGGTCCAGGATGGCCACCGCCAGCGGGCGCTGCTCGCGCAGGGCCAGGGCCAGCTGCGCGGGCAGGGTCTCGTTCAGCTGGCGGCGGTTGGCCAGGCCCGTGAGCGCATCCTGCGTGGCCTGCTGGCGCAGCTGCACCTGCAGGGCCTCGACCTCGGAAATCTTGCGCTGCAGGTGCTGGTTCACCTCGGCCAGCACGGCGCGGGCGCGCTCGGCCTCGGCGTGGCGGCGCTCCTGTTCTTCCAGGCGCAGGCGCAGCTGCATCAGCTCGGTCTGCAGCAGCGCGGCCTGCTGGCGCGCGGCCGAGGCCCGCGCCGCCCGCTCGGCCTGCAGCGCGCGCGCGCTGTGCAGCGCGGCCAGCGCGGCGGCG
>NZ_JAEDAK010000027.1 GCF_016093275.1 Inhella proteolytica | reverse complement strand
ACCCCGCGCCGGGGCCGGTTGCGCCGCGGCCGGCCGCCCTGGCGGCAGGCTGCGCGCACGCGGGGCGGCAGGCGCCGGCTCGGCCGCGCGGGCCTGCAGCCGGAAGGTGCCGATCAACTCCTGCAACTGCATGGCCTGGGCACTGAGCTGCTCGGACGTGGCGCTGAGCTGTTCGCTCGCGCTGGCCGTTTGCTGGGTCACGCCGGCGATGTGGTTCATCGTGACGCTGACCTGGCCCACGCCCTGGTTCTGCTCGGTGCTGGCGGCTGCGATCTCCTGCACCAGCTCGCTGGTCTTCTGGATGGCGGGCACCATGTCGCTGAGCAGGCGGCCCGCCTTCTCGGCCAGGCCCACGCTGTTGCCCGCCAGGGCGCCGATCTCCTGCGCCGCCACCTGGCTGCGCTCGGCCAGCTTGCGCACCTCGGCCGCCACCACCGCAAAGCCCTTGCCATGCTCGCCCGCGCGCGCGGCCTCGATGGCCGCATTCAGCGCCAGCAGATTGGTCTGGTAGGCGATGTCGTCAATGATGTGGATCTTGGTGGCGATGCTCTTCATCGCGTCCACCGTCATGCTCACCGCCTGCCCGCCTTCCATGGCCTGCTGCGCGGCCTGCGTGGCCATGCGGTCGGTCACGCCGGCGTTCTCGGCGTTCTGCTGCACGCTGGCGGCCATCTCGTGCAGCGAGGCCGTGGTCTCTTCCACGCTCGCCGCCTGCTGGCTGGCGCTGTGGCTCAGGCTCTGCGAGGTCTGCGAGACCTGGTCGGACGCGCTGGAGAGCTGGTTCACCGCCGTGCGCACCTCCAGCAGGGCCTGCGACACGGTTTCCAGCAGGTTGTTGAAGCCCTCGGCCAGGGTCTTGAAGAAGGCGTCCTTGTTTTCCGCCTGGATGCGCACCGAGAAGTCGCGTGCGGTCGCGGCATTGACGACTTCGGTCACCTCGCGCTCGGCGCGGCGCTGCTCCGTCACATCGATCCACTGCCCCACCGTGCCCAGGGCCTCGCCTTGCGCATTGAAGATCGGCGAGGTGCTGACGTTGTAGTCCCGCCCGCCCAGGGTCATGGCGGTGGTGACCGGCTCGCGCAGCTGGCGCAGGCGTTCGATGGCGCCGCGCGGGTCGGCATAGAACATACCGATCGAGCCACCCACGACGCGTTCGGGATCGAAGCTGCTGTTCTGGGCCCGGAAGGCCGCCGCATCGCGGCGCAGCACCTGCAACAGGGCTTGGTTGGCGTAGACGATGGTGCCTTCGGCGTCGGCAATGCGCACCGGCGAGGCATTGACGTCCAGCGCCTGGCGGATGCGCAGATTGCGCGCCGCCTCTTCGCGTTCGCGCTCCAGGGCGGCCAGCTCGGCCGTCATGTCCTTCCACTCCACCACCGTGCCCAGGCGGCGCTCGCCCAGGCGCACCGGGTTGACGATCAGGTCGAAGCGCCGGCTGCCGATCTGCAGGCGCGTGCGGTGGGGCTCGCGCAAGTGGTCCAGCAGGCCGCGCTGATGGGCCGGGTTGCGGTGGAACTCGTCGATGTTCGCGCCCAGGATGCGCTGCGCATCGAAGCGCGGCAGCGCCTTGCGCAGGTCGGCTTCGGCCTCCGTCATCATGGCCTTGAGCGAGGCATTGGCGTAGATGATCTGGTAGTCCGCATCGGCCACCATCACATTGGTCGCAGCCACATCCAGGGCCTGGCGGATGCGCTCGGCATCCTCGGCGCGGCGCCGGGTGTCGGCGAACTCGAAGCCCAGGCGGGTTTGCACGCGGCGCAGGGCCTGGGCCATGCCAGCCAGGTGGTCCCGCCCCTCCACCTGCACCACGCCATCGAAATTGGCCTGCGCAAAGCGCTCGAGCTGACGGGCCGCCTGCTGCAAGCCTGTGGCAAGCCGGCGCTGCATCCGCCAGGTGGCCAGGGCCGCCAGACCCAGCAAGGCCAGCGCGGGCAGCCAGCCCCCCCGGCCGATGAACAGGCCCGCGCCCAGCCACAGCAGGGCCAGCAGGGCCTGCTTGTGCGCCAGGCTCAGGCGGCCCAGGCTGCGCCGGAGGGCGGCCGCCCAGCCCGTGCGCACGGCCTGGCCGTCGCGTATGGCCCAGCCACGCGCACGCCCTTCCTTGAAGCGGCGGTACAGCGCCTCGGCGGCCTCGACCTGCTCGCGGGTCGGACGGGTGCGCACGGACATATAGCCCACCACGGCATCGCCCTCCTTGATCGGCGTGGCGTTCGCCACCACCCAGTAGTGATCGCCGTTCTTGCGCCGGTTCTTCACCATGCCGGTCCAGGGACGGCCCTGCTTCAGGGTCTGCCAGAGGTCCTCAAAGGCTTCCTCCGGCATGTCGGGGTGGCGCACCAGGTTGTGCGGCTGCCCGATCAACTCGCTCTCCACGAAGCCGCTGGCTTCGATGAAGTCGGGGTTGACGTAGGTGATTCGCCCCTTCAGGTCGGTGCGGGACACGATGGTCATGCCATCGGGCAGCAGGTACTCCTGCTGCGTGATCGGAAGGTTGGTGCGCATCCGGGGCTCCGTGGGTGCTCAGCGGCGGTAAGGGGTAGGTGCCGCGTCGTCGGTGCGGAAGTACGCCATCAGCTCCTGCAACTGGGTGGCCTGGGCGCTGAGCTGCTCGGCCGTCGCACTGAGCTCCTCGCTGGCACTGGCCGTCTGCTGCGTGGTGCCGCTGACATGGTTCATGGCCTGGGTGATCTGCTTGACGCCCTGGCTCTGCTCGCCGCTGGCGGCCGCGATCTCTTGCACCAGCTCGCTGGTCTTCTGGATCGCCGGCACCATTTCGTTCAGCAGCTGGCCGGCGCGTTCCGCCAGGCCCACGCTGTTGCCCGCCAGGGCGCCGATCTCCTGCGCCGCCACCTGGCTGCGCTCGGCCAGCTTGCGCACCTCGGCCGCCACCACCGCAAAGCCCTTGCCATGCTCGCCCGCGCGCGCGGCCTCGATGGCCGCATTCAGCGCCAGCAGATTGGTCTGGTAGGCGATGTCATCAATGATGTGGATCTTGGTGGCGATGCTCTTCATCGCGTCCACCGTCATGCTCACCGCCTGCCCGCCTTCCATGGCCTGCTGCGCGGCCTGCGTGGCCATGCGGTCGGTCACGCCGGCGTTCTCGGCGTTCTGCTGCACGCTGGCGGCCATCTCGTGCAGCGAGGCCGTGGTCTCTTCCACGCTCGCCGCCTGCTGGCTGGCGCTGTGGCTCAGGCTCTGCGAGGTCTGCGAGACCTGGCCGGACGCGCTGGAGAGCTGATCGGCCGCCACCCGCACCTCGCGGATGGTGCCGCTGAAGGTGTCGAGCAGGTCGTTGAACTTCTGCGCCATCAGCAGGAAGAAGGCCTGCTTGCCCTGCAAGGAGATGCGCGACTGGAAGTCGCCCTGCACCGCGCCGTCCACGATGGCACTGATCTCCTTCTCCGCGGCCACTTCGGCGGTGCGGTCCAACCATTCCACCACCGTGCCCAGGCGCGTGCCATCGCTGTCAAGGATGGGGCTGGCCGTCAGCCGGAAGCTCGCGCCGGCGACCTGGATCTCGGCACGGTGGTCGCCCTTCAGGTGCTCGATGAGGTTGCGCTGGTGGGCGGGGTTGCGGTGGAAGCGGTCGAAGTGCTGACCGATCAGCTGGCGCGCATCGAACTGCGGCAGGGCTTTGCGGATTTCCGCTTCGTTGGACTGCAGCATGCTCTGCAGCGAGCGGTTCATGAAGACGATGTGACCGGTGGCATCGGCAATCATCACGTTGGAGCTGGTGGCGTCCAGCGCCTGCTGCACGCGACGGCCTTCGCGGCCCAGCGCCAGTTCGCGTTCGACCTGCGCGAGCTCCTCGGTGCGATCCGTCCACTCGACGATGGTGCCCTCGCGTCGCCCGTCCACGAACACCGGGTTGATGATCAGGTCGAAGCGGCGCTCGCCCAGCTTCAGGCGCGTCTTGTGGGTCTCGCGCAGGCGATCGAGCAGGCCACGCTGATGCGAGGGGTTGCGGTGGAACTCATCGATGCTGGCGCCCACCACGCGGTTGGCATCGAAGCGCGGCAGGTCCCTGCGGATCTCGGCCTCCTGGGCCTTGAGCATGTTCAGCAAGGCCTTGTTGCTGTAGACGATGGTGTAGTTCGCATCGGCCAGCATCATGTTGGTGCTGCTGTTTTCCAGCGCTTGCAGCACGCGCGCGTTCTCGGCCAAGGTGCGGGCGTCGCGCTCGTTGCGTTCGCGCAGATTGCTCTGCATCTCGGCCAGCGCCCGGAAGAGTTGGGACGCCTCGTCGCGGCCAGCATCGCTGACGTCGCTGCCCAGATCACCCTGCGCAACGGCATTGGCCACCACAACCGCCCGGCGCAGGGGCTGGATGGTGCTGCGGGCAATCAGGACCATCAGACCCGCAATGACCAGCAGCAGCAGGGAGGAGCTGCCGACCAGGAGGTTGCGCATCCGCGTCTCGTCGGTGATGCGGTGGTGCAGCAGCTCCTGGAAGCTGGACACGATCTGCTTCTGCAGGGCGCGGTGTGCGGCGAGCGCTTGGTTGCCCGCTTCAAAAAGGGCATCCGCACTGCCGGCGCTCTTCGGGTTGGCGTTCAGCAGTTCCGCGTTGAGTTTGCTGAGAAAGCGCTTGGTGGCGTCCTCCGCCTTTTGCGCGGGTGCCGACAAGGTCTGCGCCACCGCGGCGTTCGTGCCGCCCACCTTGCCCAGCTGGGCCGCCAGTCGTTGCTGAAACTTTTCGCTCTGCGCCATCAGCATGGGCAGCTGCACCCGATCACCCGCGGGCATCTCACGGCCAGCACCGAGTTGCTGGGCCAGGCCCGCCGCACGGCCGCGCAGCTGCGCCATCGTCTCCAGCAGGCGCGGTTGGAAGTCGATGACCACGCTCATCAGGTAATAGGTCTCTGACACCGGATCGAGCGAGAGGCCGGATTCGTCCGCCAGGGTTTCCAGGGCGAACAGGTACTGGTCGGCCAGCTGGCTGTGCCGGGCGAAGGACTCCGGGGCCGCAAGGCCTTGGCTCTCAACTTGGCGCTGCAGGGCCTCAAAGGCCACACCCAACTCGGTAAAGCGACTTTTCGCGTTGGCCAGGCCGGTCTTGCTGAGGTTCTCCTGCAGCGCCTGCAGGGCCTTCGTGAAGCTCGCGGCCTGCGCACTGCGGGCCGCCGCCGCGCTGCCATCGCCCAGCAGCAGCCGGTTGCTCAGGCCGCGGTGCAGCTGCAGGGCCTCCAGCACCGGGTCGGCCAGCTCCGCCGCATCCAGGCCTTCGTCCTCGGCCACCGCCACCGCGATATTGCCGTTCAGGGTGATGACCAGCTTGGTGAGCGGCACGACGGCGGCCACCAGGGCCAGCACGCCGACGATCAGGAGCTTTTGCCAGAGCAGCAGTTTGCGAAGCAAGGCGGTCATTGCGTCTCCTAACTCAAAAGGAATTCAGGCGGCGCGCGCACGGTCGTGCTGGCGCGCGGCGTTCATCAAGCCATTCACATCCAGCACCAGGGCCACTTCCCCGCTGCCGAGGATGGTGGCGCCGGCCAGGGCCTTGACGTGGCGGAACAAGCTGGACAGGGGCTTGATCACGGTCTGGTGCTCGCCCTTGAGGCGGTCGACGATCAGGCCCACGCGCCCCTGCCCTTCCCGCACCACCACCAGGCTGCGCTTGCTGGTGGCCGCGGCGGGGCAGCGGTAGAAGCGGGCCAGGTCCAGCCAGGGCACGATCTCGCCGCGCAGGTTGAAGGTGCCGCTGACCTGATGGGGGTGGCGCTGCACCTCGGGGGGCACGCCGATGCATTCGGACACGACGGCCAGGGGCAGCACGTAATGCACCTCGCCCACCTGGGTCAGGAAGCCGTCGATCATGGCCAGGGTCAGCGGCAGGCGGATCTGTGTGCAGGCGCCCTGGCCCGGCGTGCTGCTGAGGTGGATCTGGCCGCGCAGCGCTTCGATGTTGCGCTTCACCACGTCCATGCCCACGCCGCGGCCGCTGAGATCGGTGACCTGCTCGGCGGTGGAAAAACCGGGCTGGAAGATCAGCTGGTAGATGTCGGGGTCGCTGAGGACGGCGTCCGCCTCCACCAGCTGGCGTTCGATGGCCTTGGCCAGGATGCGCTCGCGCGAGAGGCCGCGCCCGTCGTCGCCCACCTCGATGACGATGCTGCCGGCTTCATGGAAGGCGTTCAGGCGCAGCTGCCCGGTGCGCGGCTTGCCGGCGGCCTCGCGCTCCTCGGGCGGCTCCAGCCCGTGGTCCATGCTGTTGCGCACCAGGTGCATCAGCGGGTCGGCGATGGCGTCCACCATGGACTTGTCCATCTCGGTGTCGCCCCCGCTCACCACCAGCTCGATTTCCTTGCCGAGCTGGCGCGCCACGTCGCGCACCACGCGCTGGAAGCGGCCAAAGGTTTCGCCCACCGGCACCATGCGCAGGCCCAGCGTGGCGTCGCGGGTGTCCTGCATCAGGGCCATGACGCGCTGCAGCGCTTCCTGCGTGGTCGGATCGGCCCCTTGGTGCGCCACCATCTGGGCGCCCGAGCCGGCGATCACGAGTTCGCCGATCAGGTCGATCAAGGCATCCAGCTTGTCGGCCCGCACCCGGATGAAGCGGGTGTCGTCGCCGGCGCGGCGGTCCCGTCCGCCTTCGCGGCGGTCCCCTTCGCCGCTGCGGCGGTCCGCGCCCTTGGCGCGCGGCTGGTTCTCGGCGCGCCGCTCGATGCGCGGCAGCGGCTCGGCGGTCTCGTCCGGGCCCGCCACGGGCACCTCGATGACCTCGAACTGCACGCCCATGCCGCGCCACACCTCGTACAGCAGGGCGCGTTGGGCGGCGTCGCTGCCACAGCGCCGCTCGGCCAGGGCCTCGAAGGCCGCGGGGGCGCTGCCGGGTTCGAGGATCTGGACGTCGCTGTCCTCGGCGGCGAACTCGAACACGCCCTCGATTTCCTGGCGCGACTTGTCGGTGACGAAGCTGAGCTCGATCCACAGATGGCAGGCTTCGGCGTCCAGGGCGTCGAGCGCCGGCACCTCGGCGTGCATCAGGTGCAGCGCCTGGATCTCCCCCAGGCCGGCCATGTAGCGCAGGAAGGCCAGGGGATCGAGGCCGTTGCGCAAGGCATCGGCCAGAAAGCGCAGCGAGAGGTGCCAGGCCTGGCTGCTGGGCGCTGCGACCGGGGTCGCGGCCGGGGCTTGCGCGGAGTCGTCCGCTTCGGTCTCGGGGGTCATCCCCATTTGCTGCATCAGCCGGTGGCTGACGGCCTGGGCGCGCGCCAGCACCTCTTGCGGCGTGCCGCCTTCATGCCCCACTTCGGCCAGCAGCGCCTCCATCTGGTCGCGGCTGGCCAGCAGGGCGTCCATGCACTCGGCATCCAGCGCCTTGCGGCCTTCGCGCAGCGCATCGAGCAGGGTTTCGGCCACATGGGTGAAACGCACCACATCGTCAAAGCCAAACATGCCCGCGCCGCCCTTGATGGTGTGCGCGGCGCGGAAGGCGGCGTTGAGCTGCTCGGCGTTCTGCGGATCGTTCTCCAGCACCAGCAGGGCGGCCTCGTACTGGTGCAGCATCTCCTGGGCTTCTTCCAGGAAGCCGGCGCGTGCAATCGCCAGGATCTCGGCGTCGTCGTCGTGCATCACAGGATCTCCGGCGGCATCAGCAGGCTGCGCACGCGGTACATGTCCAGCGCGGCCAGCACCGTCGGGCTGGCGGTGGCGATGCGCAGCTCCTGCCCCCGCTCTTGCAGGCTGCGGTGCAGGGCCAGCAGCAGCTGCACGCCGGCGGAGTCCATGCTGTCCACGCCTGCCAAGTCCAGCACCGGCACGTCACCCTGCTCGGCACTGGCTTGCAGGGCCGCGAGCAGGGACTGATGCAGCTCGCTGGCCTGTGCGATCGTCCACTCCGTCCCCAGGCTCAGCGGCTCAGCCATGGTGGCCCCAGGGCGTTACACGCAGAGCTTGTTGACGGCGTCGACCAGCTGCGAGGGCTGGAAGGGCTTGGTGATCCAGGCCTTGGCCCCCGCCGCGCGGCCTTCGGCCTTCTTGGCGTCCTGGCTCTCGGTGGTGAGCATGATGACCGGCACGAACTTGTAGGCCGACTGGGTCTTGACCTGCTTCAGAAAGGTCAGGCCATCCATGTTGGGCATGTTGACGTCGCAGACGATCAGGTTGACCTTGAGCGTCCCATCCAGCTTGGCCAGGGCCTCCTTGCCATCACCCGCCTCCACCACGGTGTAGCTGGCCTTCTGCAAGGCCAGCTTCACCACGGTGCGAAAGCTGGCCGAGTCGTCAATCACCATCACGGTCTTGTTCATTCACTGCTCCTGTCAAAAGTAGTCCACGCCACTGCTGTCCGGGGCCGCGCTCTCGCTGCCATGGACGCTGTGCTGCTCCGGGGTCGTGTAGCGCGCGCGCAGTTCCTCCAGCCACTGCTCGGCCTGGTGCAGGCCGGCGTCGCCCAGCAGGGGCATGTGGTCGATGAGGCGCTGCATGTCGCCCCGCACCAGCGTCAGCATCTGGCTGAGCCGGTCGCCGATCTGCAGGCCCGACACCGCCTGTTCGATATGGGCCTGCAACTCGGCCACGAGCCGGTCGTACTCGGCCTGCGGCCGCTGCGCCGGCACCGCGCGCAGCTGGGCCAGCTCGCCATGCAGGCCGTCGATGGCCACCAGCGCACGGGTGAGTTCGGTGATGCCGCTGTTCAGCTGCTCATGGATCACGTCGAGTTGCCGCCCCCAGACGGGCAGCACCGCCTGGGCAATGACAACCGTGCCATCGGCCATCAGCGAAGCGACGGGCGCTTGGACGGGAGCGGGTTCGGACATAGGCGGACAGGGGCGGTGGGTGATCACAAATTTCAATGTCAGGGTACGGCACGGGCCCTGTCAATCCGCATCAGGTCTGCGTCGTGATTTACCCGGAATCTATATTTTTACCGTTTTTATCAATTTTTATGGGCAACGGAAGGCCGCCCGCAGCGGATCCCTCGGCGTGCAGCCATCCGGGCGCCCCGCAAACTTCCTCACGCCAGAGAAGGAAATGCGTGAAAACGTGAAATTTGGCAGCGCACATTCTTGGTTGAATGGCGACATAAAAGAGCGCAGGGCCGTCATTTATGACGCCACTCGCCCAGAACTGCCAAGTGTCTGGCAGGGTGACAGGAGGAACACTCTGCCGACGCTGGGCGGCTGGTGCGCGGACCGCCGGTCTGCGTCTTAGCCCCCTCCACCGGATTGCCCCGCATGCTCAAGACCTTGCTTTCCCCCGCCATCGCGCTGATGCGCAAGCTGCCACTGGCCCAGAAGTTCGCCGTGGTGTGCGTGGCCTTCATGGTGCCGCTGCTCTACCTGCTGGTCACCGTGGTGGGCGACCGCCGGGCGATCTACGAATTCACCGAGAAAGAGGTGCTCGGCATCAAGGCCATCCGGGCCTTTGACGGCGCGTACGTGCCGGTGATGGGCTGGCGTGGCGCCTATGCCGGCACGGTGTCGGGCCAGGCAGGGGCGCAGGAGCGCCGCGACAAGTACACCGCCGAGGCCGAGCAGGCCTTTGCCCGCTTCGAGCAGTTCCTGCGGCAAAGCGGCGATCCGCTGGGGCTGGCCGAGGCCTACAAAAAGGTGCGCGAGCAGTGGCAGGCCGCCAAGGCCAGCAAGCCCCAGAACTCGAGCGAGGCGCTGGACCGTGCCAATGCCTTGGTGGCGGCCGTGCGCGGCTTCCTGGAGCATGTGGCCTACAACTCCAACCTGGCGCTGGACCCGGATGCCGACACCTACGCCCTGATGCTGGCCTACACCAGCGAAATGCCCCGGCTGATGGATGCACTCTCCAAGTCCCGCAGCGTGGGGCGCTACCTGGCCGACGGTCAGATCACCGACAACGCGGCCATGTTCATGGAGCTGCACAACGCCGATGCCTTGCTCGACGAGTATGTGGAGCGGGCCGGCACGGCCTACGCCCACGCGCAGGCCGCCAACCCGAGTGCCGTGGCCGGGCTCAAGCTGACGGCACTGGAAGCGGTGAAGCACAAGGTGCAGGCGCGCATCGATACCGAATTCCCCTGGGGCAGTGCGCCCAAGGCCAACGGCACCGACTGGGGCAACACCGTAAACGCGGTGCTGGCGGAGGCGGATGAACTGCACGATGCCGGCGGCCAAGTGCTGGAGCGCCTGCTGCTGGTGCGCGAAGGCAAGCTGCAGGCCCAGATCTGGACGGCCGTGGGCATGGCGGCGATGTGCATCGCCATCGGCCTGTACCTGCTTGCGGGCTTCTACTCGGCCGCCCAGAGCACCTTCGGCGCGCTGGGCCGGCGCATCGCCAAGCTGGGCCAAGGCGACTTCAGCAGCAGCGCGCAGCTGGAGGGCAAAGACGAGCTCGCCCGAGCCGGCAACCAGCTCAGTGACGCGATGGGCAGCCTGACCCTGCTGGTGATGCAGGTGCGCAGCACCTCGGAAGAGATCAGCACGGCGGTGGCGCAGATCGCCGCGGCCAACCAGGATCTGTCGGAGCGGGGCACCAAGCTGGCGGCCGTGGTGGAGCAGACCAGCGCCAGCACCGGCACGCTGGAAGAGGCCGTAGGCGAGAACATGGCCAGCGCGCACGAAGCCAACGAACTGGTGCAGGGCGCGGCCAGCGTGGCCGGCAAGGGGGGCGCTGTGGTGGAGCAGGCCGTGCAGGCGATGAACGACATCACCGCCAGCAGCCGCAAGATCGGCGACATCATCCAGGTGATCGACACCATCGCCTTCCAGACCAACATCCTGGCCCTCAACGCCGCGGTGGAGGCCGCCCGCGCGGGCGAACAGGGGCGCGGCTTTGCCGTGGTGGCCAGCGAGGTGCGGGCGCTGGCCCAGCGCAGTGCCGGCGCCGCGCGCGAGATCAAGAACCTGATCCAGGACTCCATCGACACCGTCAACAGCGGCGGCCAGTACGTCAATGAGGCCGGTCAGACCATGAGCGAGATGGTCAAGGCCATCGAGCGCGTGACGACGTTGATGGGCGACATCGCCCGCCAGAGCAACGGCCAGGCGCAGCAGATCCGTGAGCTCGGGGCCGCCATCCGCGAAGTGGATTCGGCGGTGCAGCAGAACGCCGCCATGGTGGAGGAGACGGCCGCCACCTCGGGTTCGCTGAACGAGCGCGCCCGCTCGTTGGCCGAGGCGGCCGCGCAGTTCCGCACCGATCTGTAGCCCTCAACACCCCGGTCACCGCCATGCGCAACAACCAACCCATCACCGGCCGCGAATACCCCTTTCCGGTGGGCAAGACCTTGGTCAGCGTCACCGACCTGAAGGGGCGCATCACCTTCTGCAACAAGGCCTTCATCGACGTCAGCGGCTTCAGTGCAGAGGAGCTGCTGGGCCAGCCCCACAACCTGGTGCGCCACCCCGACATGCCCGAGGAGGCCTTCCGCGACCTTTGGGCCACCATCGAACAAGGCTTGCCCTGGAGCGGGCCGGTGAAGAACCGCCGCAAGAACGGCGATCACTACTGGGTGCTGGCCAATGCCACGCCGATGAAGGATGGCGACCGCATCACCGGCTTCCTGTCGGTGCGGGTCCCCTGTCCGCGCACGGTGGTGCAGCAGGCGGAAAAGGCGTACGCGCGGATGCGCGACGAAAAGGCGCGCGGCCAGCGCCGGCTGGTGTTGGAGCAAGGGCAGTTTCGGCGCATCGACCGCGTTGGCCGGGTGCTGCAGGCGCTCAGCCCGGGGCCGCGCGCCTGGATGTACTTGCTGGTGCTGGTTCCCATGCTGGCGGCACTGGCGGCGGGATGGTGGCTGCCCGCCGCCTGGGGCGTGGCGAGCGCCGCGCTGCTGGGGGGGCTGGCCCTGGCAGGCTTTCACACCGTGCTGCAGGCGCCGTTCCTGCGCCTCCTGGACGACGCGCGCCATCTCGGTTCCGGCGATCTCACGCATGAGGTGCAGGTGGATGCCCAGGGCTTGGCCGGCCAGCTGCAGCAGGCACTGAACCAGGTTGCCGTGAACCTGCGCACAGTGGTTCTGGATGCCCGTACCGACATCGATGCGCTGCAGGCCCAGGTGCAAGAGATCGGCGCCGGAAACAGCGACCTGGCGCGCCGCACCGAGCAGCAGGCCGTGAGCCTGCAGCAGACGGCCGCCAGCATGGAACAGATCACCGGCACGGTGGGCAACACGGCGGCGGCGGCCCTGCGGGGGACTGAGCTGGCCAGCGAGACCGCGCGCGTGGCGCAGGACAGCCAGCTCAGTGTGCAGGAGGTGGCACAAAGCATGGCAGCCATCCAGGGCTCGACCCGGCGCATCGGCGAGATGGTCCACGTGGTCGAAGGGGTGGCCTTCCAGACCAACATCCTGGCGCTCAACGCCTCGGTCGAGGCGGCCCGTGCGGGCGAACTGGGCAAGGGCTTTGCCGTGGTGGCCGAAGAGGTGCGCGCCCTGGCTGCCCGCGCGGCCGAGGCGGCGCGCGAGATCCGGCGCCTGATTGCAGAGTCCACCGAATGCGTTGCCACCGGCGACTCGCACACCGGCATTGCACGCAGCCGGGTTGACGGCGCCCTGGAGGCGGTGGCCAGCGTGCACCAGGCCCTGGAAGAGATCCGGCAGGCGGCGCAAGAGCAGCAGCAAGGGGTGGTGCAGGTCAACGAGGCCATGGCCCGCCTGGACGGCACCACCAAGCAGAACGCCGTCATGGTGGAAGAGCTCAACAGCGCGGTGCAGGACATGCTGCGCCAGATCGCCCTTGTGAGCACCGCCACCCGGCTGTTCCGGCTGCAGCGCGGTGAGAAGACCGTGTCGGAGCTGGACGCCGTGGCCCTGCGCAAGCTGCACCGCACCAGCACGGCCGATGCCGACGTGACGACAGCCTGAGCCCCACTCTTCATTCACCGACCCACCGAAGCCAACCATGCGTCTGCTTGCACTGATCGCGGCCTGTGCGCCGCTGCTGACCGCTCCCCCCGCCGCGGCCGAGGAAGCCCTGGCCACCGACCGGCCCGATGTCGTGGAGTCGGCCGAGGTGGTGGGCCGCGGGCGGGTGCAGCTGGAGGCCAGCCTGGCCGGCGAGCGCAACCGCCAGGCGGGCGTCACGACTCAGGTCTGGAGCACGCCCTTTCTGCTGCGGCTGGGCGTGAGCGACACCGTCGAGCTGCGCCTTGAATCCGATGGCCGCCAGCGCCTGCGCCTGAGCGGCGCCGAAACCGGGCGCGCCAGCGGCTGGAGCGATGCGGCCGTGGGACTGAAGTGGCACAGCCAGGACGGCGACGATGCCAGCGGCCGCCCGGCATTGGCCTGGCTGCTGCACCTCGATCTGGATTCCGGCAGCGCCGCCTTGCGCGGCCAGGGCCTGCGCCCCTCGCTGCGCCTGGTGGCGGAATGGGAGCTGCCGCAGGGGCTGAGCCTGGGGGTGATGCCGGGCCTGCTGCAGGAGCGCAATGAGGCGGGCCGCCGCTACACCGCGGCCTCGCTGGCGGTCGTGATGGGGCGCTCGCTGACCGAAGACTGGCGCGTGTTTGGCGAACTGGCCGCCCACCAGTTGGCCTCCAGCCGGAACGGCGGCTCGGTGCTGACGCTGAATGCCGGCACCGCTTGGCTGCTGAGCCCGAACGCCCAGCTGGACCTGGCCCTCTCGCGGGGCCTCAACCGCTACAGCCCGGACTGGGGCTGGACCCTGGGGCTTTCGCTGCGCTTCTAGGCGTCCCGGCGGGCGGTGGGCCGCTCCGCCTCGCCGCCACAATGCCGCACCGCCGGGAAGCCCGCGCGGCGAGGGCCTGGGAGGCAGCGCAGATGGACGACCGCATCGGAACGGAGTTGGCAGCCTATGCGCTGCGGGTGGTGGATCGCGCCCCCAGCATGCTGGCCTATTGGGACGCCCGCCAGGTGTGCCACTTCGCCAACGAGGCCTATCGCACCTGGTTCGGCGTCGAGCCGCGCGACCTGATCGGCAAGTGCATCTGGGAGCTGCTCGGCCCGGACCTGTACGCGCTCAACTAGCCCCACATCGACGGCGCGCTGCGCGGCGAGGCGCAGATCTTTGAACGGGTCATCAAGGGCCCGGATGGCTTGGAGCGCCACAGCCTGGCCAACTACCTGCCGGACTGGCGCGAGGGCCGCGTGGCCGGTTTCGTGGTGGTGGTGACCGAGGTCACCCAACTGCGCAAGACGCAGGCCGCGCTGGCGCGCGAAAAGCAGCTGCGGCTGGAGCTGGAGCAGCGGACCGACACCCTGAACCAGCTGCTGCGCGAACGCGACGAGCTGATCGACCTGCTGGCCCATGAGGTGCGCCAGCCCTTGCACAGCGCCTGGTCGGCCTTCCAGGGGGCCGAGGCCGCCATCCGCGGCAACCGGATGGACAGTGCCAACGACGCCCTGGTGCAGGCGCGCTCGATGCTGGGGAGCGTGACCGCGACGATCGACAACACCCTGGCCGCGGCGCGCCTGCTGGCAGGGCGGGGCACGCTCACCCTGGCGGATACCGACCTCGACATGCTCGTTGCGCTCACGCTGGGTGACCTGCCGCCGAGCGCGCGCCGGCGCATCACGGTGCGCAGCCTGACGGCGGTGCGCAGCGCCCTGGTGGATTCCGGCCTGATGCGCCTGGCCTTGCGCAACCTGCTGCGCAACGCCATCGAGTACAGCCCGCACGACAGCCCGATCCAGATCGAGCTGAGCGAGCAGGAGGAGCCGCCCGAGTTGCATGTGGACGTGGTGGATACCGGCCCGGGGGTGCCCCGTGAACTGGTCAGCCGCCTGTTCGAGCGCGGCGTGACCGGCCGCCAGGGTGAGCAGGCCGCCGGCCATGGGCTCGGCCTTTACGTGGTGCGCCGGGTCATGGAACTGCATGGCGGGCGGGCCGAGCTGCTGACGCCCGGCACGCCCCCGACACGCTTTCGTCTGCGCCTGAACCTGGCCTTGGACCCCTGAGGGGCGCGCGGCGGTGGCCTCAGCGCGCGCGCAGCGGCGCGCGGAACTGGTAGCCCACGCGTGATTTGGCCTGCAGGGGCACCACGGCCGGGGTGGCCTTTTCGATGCGCCGCTTGAGGCGGTACACCACGGCGTTGAGGCCGTCGGCGCCGGCCGCTTCGCCCTTGCCCAGCGCCTGCAGCAGGGTGTCGCGGCTGACCACCTCGCCCCGCGCCGCCACCAGCTGCTCCATCAGCAGGCAATCGATCTCGCTGAGTTCGACGCGCTGGCCATCGGGCGTGATCAGCTGGCCGGCGTTGCGGTCCAGCACCCATTCCGGCTGGTGCGCGCCGGCGGCCTCGACGCGCCGCTGCACGGCGCGGATGGCGATGGCCACCTGCTCGAACTGCACTGGCTTGGTGAGGTACATGTCCGCCCCCGCATGCACCACCTGGCCAAAGACTTCTGGGGCCAGCCGCCCGGACACCACCACCACGCCGGCCTGCGTGCGCCGCCGCAGCACGTCCAGCAGCGCCAGGCCATCAATGCCCGGCATGGCCAGGTCCAGCACATAGAAGCCGAACTCATAGGCCGCCGGATGGGCGAGCAGCTCGGCGCTGTGGTGAAAGGTGTCCACCTTCAGCCCTTCGCCACGCAGGTACTCGGCCAGCAGGGAGGTGAAGGTGCTGTCGTCGTCCACCAGCGCGACCGGCTTGCTCAGCAGGTCCGGCAGGCTGATCGACTGCAAAGTCTGGGGAGTCATCAAGGCAACCTTGAGATCGATTACAAATGATCGGCAGAATCAGTTGTCACTGGCCTGGCGATGCAGCATTTCGCGGGATCGTGCAGCCTAGCGCAAGCACCCCGCTCTCAACCCCCCGCCCCAACCCCATGCAAGAGCCCCACCCGATCGCCACGGCGCCCGCTTCGCCAGCCGAGCCGCTGGACCTGGCGCGGCTGGAGTCGGCAAGCCTGGAAGAGCTGATGGAGCTGTTCAGCGCCGCGATTGCCGCCGAGAACGAGACCGCCCGGGCCATCGAGCGCTTCCATCGCGGGGGTGTCGATCCGGCCGAGCTGCCGGCCCTTCGCGAGCAGTTGCAGCGGGCGGGGCGCTGGACGCAGGCCGTCGATGCGGCCATTGCGCGCCAGTACCGCCCGCATCCGCCCTGAGCTGCCCTGAGCCACCGGCCGGGCGTGCAAATCTGACCGGCGCGGGCGCTCCATGCGGGCGGACCCGCTGGCGCGTGGCCCCTGCAGGCGCCAGACTGCGCGCCGTCCATGCAGACCAAACCGCTCTCCGTCGTTCAACACCGCATCAAGCCCGGTGTGCCGCTGCCCTTCAGCATCCTCGGGCCGGATGGCCAGCTGCTGCTGGCCAAGGGCCAGTTGATCCACAACGAGGCGCAGCTGGAGGCCATGCTGGAACGCCAGGCCCAGGTGGACATGAGCGAGGTGGACGCTGGCCGCATCGATCCGCGCAGCTGCGACCGCAAGACCCTGCCCAGCCTGTGGGGGCAGACCATGGACCAGCTCAACCGCATGCTGCGCGCCAGCCTGCACCACGACTTCCAGGCCGCGCTGGAGGAGCTGGTGCAGCCCCTGCTCGGCCTGGTGGAGCGCGATGTCGACCTGGCGCTCTTTCAGGTGCTGCGCCAGGAGGGCATGCCCGAGGGCCATTACGGCGTGCAGCACGGGGTGCATGCCGGCATCGTGGCCCTGCTGGCGGCGCGGCGTCTGGGGGGGTCGGAAGCTGAGGCGCACCGCGCGCTGCGGGCGGCGCTGACGATGAACCTCTCGGTGCTGGAGCTGCAGGGGCGCCTGGCGGCCCAGGTGTTTCCGCTGCACCCGCGCCAGAAATTGATCATGCGCGAGCACCCGGCGCGCAGCCGCGAGCTGCTGCGCGAGTACGGGGTGCAGGACGAAGACTGGCTGCGTGCCGTGCACGAACACCATGAGGTGCTGGGCGGCGGGGGCTACCCGAAGGCCCTGACCCAGCCCAGCGAGTTGGCCCTGCTGCTGGGCTGCGCGGATGTCTACACCGCCAAACTCAGCACCCGCGCCGGGCGCAGCCCGGTGCCGGCGGACCGCGCGGCGCGCGACTTCTTCGTCAGCCGCAAGACGCTGCCGGCCGCCTCCGCCATCGTCAAGGAATTCGGCGTGTTCCCTCCCGGCACCCTGGTGCGTCTGGCCAATGGCGAGAGCGGCGTGGTGGTGCGGCGCGCCCAGCCGGCGCCCGTCGTGGTGGCGCTGGTGAACAAGCAGGGCGAGCCGATGATGACGCCGACACGGCGCGACGCCGCCAAGCCCGACCAGGCGATTGCCGCGGTGCTGGACCCGAGCCAGATGAAGGTGCGCCTGCCGCCCGAAAAGCTGATGCTGATTGCCGCGTTGACGTGAACAACTTGTCACAGACGACGGACTTCGGTTTGGTGGCTCCCCCCTAAATCAGGGGGTGACCCGCACAATCGCGGCCTTCGATCGGAGCCCTGTCCGGTCTTGCCGTCAAAACATCTGAATGGAGTTGTCCGTGTTCCTTCGCGCCCTGCTGGTTCTGAGCCTGTCCCTGTCCGCCACCCTGGCCGTCGCCTCGCCCAAGGTGCTGAAGAAGGTGCCGCCGGAGTTCCCGGCCGAGGCTGCGCGCAAGAACGTCAATGCCGGCTCGGTGCGCGCCAAGCTGACGATTGCCAACGACGGCAAGGTGGCCGATGTCGAGATCGTCGAGGCCGAGCCGAAGCGCGTGTTCGACCGTGCCGCCATCGAAGCCCTGAAGGAGTGGCGCTTCGAGCCGGCCGGCGACAAGCAGATCCACGAAGTGAAGCTGGTGTTCCGTAACGAGGAATAAGCCGCCTTGCCCCAGCAAAACGCCCGCTGCCCGCGGGCGTTTTGCTTTCAGCGCCCGAGCAGGAAGCGCAGCGGCTCTGCCAGCCGGGCCGACCAGGCGGTTTCGTTGTGCCCCGTGCCGGGGTACACACGGCTCACGAAGCCCGGCGCGCGAAAGCCCTTGGCGGCCATCAGCGCGTCCACGCGCGCCTGTGCGTCGTCGTACTTGGCGTCCAGTTCCTGATCGCCACGGTCCATCCACAGCTTCACCCGCGCGGGTGCGGGCAGCTTCTGGTCCAGATAGGCCAGCGCCGCCGCCGGCACCTCGGGGTTGCGCTCGAAGTGCCCGATCCAATGCGTGGACAGGCAGGCCGCGCCGCCGAACACCTCGGGGTATTCGCACAGGCCGTAGCAGCTGATCAGGCCGCCCATGCTGGACCCCATCAAAAAGGTCGATTCGCGTCCGGGTGCGGTGGCGTAGCGCGCGTCCACCGCGGGCTTCAGGGTCTCGACGAGGAAGCGCAGGTAGGCGTCCGAACGCGGGCGCCCTTGCAGGCGCTCGGCCACCAGCTGCTCGCGCAGCGGGGCTGGCAGGTGCGGCAGAAAGCCCTGCGGGAAATATTCGGCATGGCGCGCCGCGCCAGCGTTCCAGATGCCGACGACGATGAAGTCGCGCAGCGCGCCGCTGGCAATCAGCGGGGCGGCCACGGCATCTACCTGCCAGGCCTGCTGGTTCCAGGTGCCCCGGGGGTCGAACAGCATCTGGCCGTCGTGCATGTAGAGCACGGCGTGGGGGCGGTCGGCGCGGTAGCCGGGCGGCAGCCACACGTCCACGGGCCGCGGGTCCAGGGCCGGTCCGGGCGGCAGCTCCAGGCGTTCGATGCGGCCGGGCCGGCTGGTGCGCTCGGAAGGTGCGGCCGTGGCACCGCACGGGGCGCCGGCCAGCCAGGTGGCCGCGCCGATCAGGGCCTGACGACGCATCATTGCAATCTCCATCGTGCTCGCAAGCCTGCCGTAAAAGTAGCAAAACTACAAGTCGTGCAAGCGCGAATTCTGGTGGCTTGATGTAATCACAGGTCGCACGCTACCGTGTGTTGGTATTCAAACTACATGCCGAACGACATGAAGAACCTTGCCGCCGTGACCCTGGGCCTGCTCGGCGCCGCCGCCCTGGCGCAGCCGCGCATCGAGCCGCCGCACTGGTGGGTGGGCATGGCGCAGCCCCAGCTGCAGCTGCTGGTGGAGGCGCCGGGCATCGGCGCGCGCCAGCCGCGCCTTCAGGGCAGCGGCGTGCGGCTCAAGGCGGTGCACCGCCTGCCCAGCCCGGACCACCTGGTGCTGGACCTGGAGCTGGGCGCCCAGGCGCGCCCGGGCTGGCTGGAACTGCACTTCGAGGGCGGGGCCAGCGCCCCGCTGGTCCAGCGCTACGAGCTGCGCGCGCGCGCGGCGGGTTCGGCCCAGCGCCAGGGCTTTGGCCCGAGGGATGCGATCTACCTGCTGGTGCCCGACCGCTTCGCCCAGGGCCAGCCGGACAAGACCCTGCCCGCGCACATCGCCGAGCGCAGCGGCCAGCGCAGCAATCCGGGCGACCGCCACGGCGGCGACCTGGCCGGCATGCGCCAGGCCCTGCCCTACATCGCCGGCCTGGGCTTCACGCAGGTCTGGCCCACGCCCCTGGTGGAAAACAACGGCGCGGCGTACAGCTACCACGGCTATGCGGCGAGCGACTTCTACGCCATCGACCCGCGCTTCGGCTCCAACGCCGATTACCGTGACTTCGTGGCCGAGGCGCGCCGCCACGGCGTGGGCGTGATCCAGGACATCGTGCTCAACCACATCGGCGCCAGCCACCGCTGGATGCAGAAGCTGCCCAGCCCTGACTGGGTCAACCAGTGGCCGCAGTACACCGAGACGCACCACGCGCGCATGAGCCTGCTGGACCCCTACGCCGCGCCCTCCGACCAGGCGCGCTTCGCCAGCGGCTGGTTCACCCAGAACATGCCGGACCTGAACCAGCGCAACCCCTTCGTCGCCACCTACCTCACCCAGATGTCGATCTGGTGGGTCGAGGAGATGGGGCTCTCGGGCATCCGCACCGACACCTACTCCTACTCCGACCGCGACTTCCTGGCGCGCTGGTCCGCGCGCCTGATGGCCGAGTACCCCAAGCTCAACATCGTGGGCGAAGAATGGAGCCCGCACCCGGCCGTGGTGGCCTACTGGCAGCGCGGCAAAAAGAACCATGACGGCTACCGCTCCAGCACGCCCAGCATGATGGACTTCCCGCTGCACGGCGCGCTGCTGGCCAGCCTGACTGAGGCCGATGGACACGACAGCGGCTTCACCAAGCTCTACGAGGCGCTGGCGCACGACTTCGTCTACCCCGCCCCCGAACAGCTGGTGCTGTTCGAGGGCAACCACGACACGCCGCGCCTCTACTCGCTGCTGAAGGAAGACGCCGTGGCCATGCGCATGGCGCTGAGCTTCATGGCCGCCACGCGGCGCATCCCGCAGTTCTTCTACGGCGACGAGATTCTCTTCACCAGCCCCGCGCAGCGCGACGACGGCCGCGTGCGCGCCCCCATGCCCGGCGGCTGGGCGGGCGATGCCGTGAACGCCTTCACCGGCCAGGGCCTCAGCGAGCCCCAGCGCGAGATGCAGGACTTCGTGCGCAAGCTCTTCACCTGGCGCAAGGCCGAGCCCCTGGTGCACGTGGGCAAGCTGATGCAGTACGCCCCCGAGCACGGGCATTACGTGCTGTTCCGATACCAGCCCGGCGACAAGCGCCGGCTGATGCTGGTGCTGAACAAGAACCGCGAACCCAGTCAGCTGGCGCTGCGCCGCTTCCCCGAGATGACGGCCGGCGTGCGCCAGGTGCGCGACCTGCTGGGCGGCCCCACGCCGGCGCTGCAGGACGGCGTGCTGAGCCTGCCGGCGCGCGGCGCCTACCTGCTGGAGCTCTCAGAGTAGGCGGAAGGCCAGCATCGCCACCAGGGTGGGCGGCAGCGCGCCGATCAGCAGCCCCAGCGGCGAGATCGCGCCGTCCTCGAACTGGCCGCGCAGGATGGCCACACCGGCCGGGTTGGGCGCGTTGGCGATCACCGTCAGGCCGCCACCCGTCACCGCGCCGGCCACCAGGGCCACCTTGAAGTCGTCGCTCAGGCCTTCCACCAGCGAGCCGAGGTAGGTCAGCGCCGCGTTGTCGGTGATGGCGGTGAGCGCGGTGGCGCCGAAGAACACGGCGTTCGCGTCCATCTGCATCAGCAGGGGCTGCAGCCACCACTGCTGCTGCCCGCCCAGCACCACCAGGCCGCCCAGGAAGAAGGCCACCAGCAGGGCTTCGCGCAGGATCAGCGGGCTCTGGTGGCGCTGGTAGGCGGTGGCGAAGCCCAGGAAGAACAGGAACAGGCCGAGGAACACCGCCGGATGGTGGGCAAACACCACCACGCCGACGAGGAACAGCAGGTGCACGGCCACCACCGCCAGCGGCACCGCCGCCTCGGTGGCTTCGGGCTGGGCGGCCAGGCGCGCCAGCTCCTTGCGGAACAGCAGCATCGCGCCGGCGGCATTCACCAGCACCGCGATGGCCGCCTTCCAGCCGAAGGTGCTGACCATGAAGACCAGGTCCCAGTTCCACTTGCCCGCCACCATCAGCACCGGCGGCGCGGCAAAGGGCGTGAGCGTGCCGCCGATCGAGATGTTGACGAACAGCACGCCCAGCGTCGCGTACTTCAGGCGCGCGGAGACGGCGCGGCTGAACAGGGTGTCGCGCAGCATCAGCGCGGCCAGCGTCATGGCGGCGGGCTCGGTGATGAAGCTGCCCAGCAGCGGCACGAAGGCCAGCAGCAGGAAGTACAGCGCCATGCCGCGCGGCAAGGGCATGAAGCGCGCCAGCGTCTGCACCGCCGCGCCGGAGGCCTGGATGATGGGCCGCGTGCCCGCCACCACCATGATGGCGAAGACGAACAGCGGCTCGGTGAAGTTGCGCGAGTCGAGGTAGGCGGTGGCCTGCGGCTTGCCCAGCAGGGCGAACATGCACACCATCAGCACCATGGCCCAGAAGCCGAACACCACCTCGACCTCGCCGAGCAGATGCCACAGGCCGGCGTGGCGCGGCTGGGTGTGCGCCAGGCGCTCGAAGAACTTGGTGGAGAAGGTGTGCACCAGGGCCAGCGCGAACAGCGCGGCGGCAAAGATCTGGATCGTGGTGGGCGTGGGCATGGGCTGGACAGGTGAGAGCCCGCGCGGCGGCCCGACCTGCGCGAAAACCTGCTGCGAACGCGTGGCTCCCAGCACCCGGGCGCGAGTGTAGGCGGGGCCCCGCGCTGTGGGGGAGCCGCGACGACGGCCGCGGCGCGCGGCCGCGCTGTGTGACAGTGATGACCCCCGTGCTGCACCGGCCCCGCATGCCTGTCTCCAACCAGCGTTCCGCCCTTGCCCTGCGCCTCGGGCTGCCCGGCCTGGGCCTGCTGCTGCTGGCCGGCCTGTGGGGTGCGCTGGCGGCCTTTCTGCATTTCGACAGCCAGCGCAGTGAGGAGGAGCTGCGCCAGCGCGTGCTGGGCGCGGCCAGTGGCTACCACGCCTTCGTGAAAAGCAACCTCGGGCAACTGGACCTGCTGCTGCGCGCGCTGGCCCAGCAGGTGCAGCAGCATGGCCGGCCCGAGCTCGACTGGTTCGGCCAGCCTGGGGCGCGCCCGGCCGGGCTCAAGCATGTGTATGTCACCGATGCGCAGGGCAAGATCGTCGCCTCCGACATCCCCAATCTGTCCGAGGCTGCGAGCACGGCGGTCGACCGGCCCTACTTCCAGCAGCACCGCATGGGCCAGGTGCGCGGCCTGTTCGTGGGCCCGCCCACGCAGAGCCGCGTCAGCGGCGAATGGCGCCTGCACCTGAGCCGCGCCTGGACCGGTCCGGACGGCGGCTTCGGCGGGGTCGTCGTCGCTTCCATCGACCCCGCCTACCTGACCAGCGCCTACTCGCGCAGCCAGCTCGGCCAGAGCGGCCTGCTCGGCGTGGTGGGCCTGGACTGGCTGGTGCGTGCACGCCGCTCGGGCGACCAGCTGCTGTTCGGCGAATCCATCCGCAACGGTCAGCTCTACCGCGAAGTGCAGCGCGCCCCCGAGGGCCGCTTCGAGGCCCGCAGCCCGCTGGACCAGCTGGAGCGCCAGGTGGCATACCGCCTGCTGCCGGAGTTCGAGGTGGTGAGCTACGCGGCGCTCGGCAAGGACGAATTCCTGGCGCCGCTGCATGCCCGCCAGCGCCGGCTGCTGGGCATCGGTGCCGTGGCCAGCCTGGCGTTGCTGGCCGCCTTCTGGGCGCTGAGCGGCGTGAGCCGGCGCCTGGAGCGCAGCCGCTTGGCAGCGGCGCGCGCCCGCACGCTCTTCCAGACCAGCGCCGACGCCCAGCTCGACGCGCTGCTGATCTTCGAGCCCCAGCGCGATGCCCAGGGCCGCCTGGTGAACCTGCGCTGCGTGCATGCCAACCGGGCGGCCTGCGAGTGGCTGGCGCCAGGCCAGGCCAGCCCCGAGGGCCGCAGCCTGCTGGAGGCGCTGCCGCGCGAGCTCGCCGCCCCGCTCTTCACGCAATGCTGCGCGGTCATCGAGACCGGCCAGCCCTTGGTGGCGGACCTGGACCTCTCGCCCCTGCTCGGTCGCCGGCTCATCGCGAGCCAGCACATCGTCGCCGTGGGCGAGGGCGCGGCCCTGAGCCTGCGCGACATCACCAAGCTGCGCGAGAAGGAGTCCGAGGCGCTCTACAACGCACGCGTGGCCCAGCGCAGCGAGCGCTTGCTGGCGGCCCTGACCGATGCGGTGCCGGTGATGCTGGTGCACCTGAACCGCGAGCTGCGCGTCACCTTTGCCAACGACGCCTGCGCGCGCTGGCTGGGCCCGGCCTGGGCCATGGCCGAGGGCAAGACCCTGCACGAGCTGCTGCCGCCCGAGATCTACGCGGCCCGCCTGCCGCATCTGCAGCGCGCGCTGCGCGGCGAGATGGTGGAGTTCGTCTCCGAGCGCCAGACCGAGCTGGGCGACCGCATCTTCAAGAACAGCTATGTGCCCGACCTCGACCCGTTCGGCCGCTGCGAGGGCGTCTACACCGTCAGCGCCGATGTCACCGAGC
The DNA here is from genome assembly GCF_016093275.1 of Inhella proteolytica. Lineage (GTDB taxonomy): Bacteria > Pseudomonadota > Gammaproteobacteria > Burkholderiales > Burkholderiaceae_C > Inhella > Inhella proteolytica. The sequence goes on along the minus strand of NZ_JAEDAK010000027.1, from coordinate 5,925 downwards.
TCAAGCAGACCGAGGAGCGGCTGGCCGAGCTGGCCTTCACCGACACCCTGACCGGCCTGCGCAACCGCCGCTTCGTGGCCGACCGCCTGCCGCAAATGCTTTCGCGCGCGCGCCGCACCGGCCTGGGCGTGGGGGTGATCTACCTGGACATCGACCGCTTCAAGCGGGTCAACGACGAGCAGGGCCATGCCGTGGGCGACGCCGTGCTGCAGGAATTCGCCCGCCGACTGCGTGCCGCCACGCGCCTGCACGACGTGGCGGCGCGCTTTGCCGGCGATGAGTTCGTGGTGCTGCTGGAAGACCTGCGCCAGCCCGAGGACATGGTGGCCGTGGCCCAGAAGTTCCTGGCCGCGCTGCGCCCGAACTTCGAGCTGGCCGAGGGCGTTCGCCTGCACGTTTCCGCCAGCCTGGGCCTGGCCTTCAGCGCCAGCGCCGACACCCCGCCCGAGGCCCTGCTGCGCGAGGCCGACGCTGCGCTCTACGAAGCCAAGGGGCGCGGGCGCGACACCTATGTGCTGGGCGCTGGCGGCGCCAAGGTCATTCCGCTGGCGCGCGGTTGATTAGGGCCTGTTCACACCACGCGAAGCCTCGCGTGGTGTGAGCAGGCCCTAGGCGCCGGCAAAGCGCTGCAGCGCCGCCTCCACCATGCCCTCCACGCTGCCGCTGCGCGCGCGCTGCTCGCGCAGCCACTGCGCGCCATTGCCCAGGTAGACGAGCTGCTGGATGTGCTCCAGCGCCGCCTCGCAGCCCAGCGCCGGGGCATGCGGCTGCAGCAGGCGCAGGGTGCGCAGCACGTCCTCGCGCAGCGAGATCGGCTCGTAGCTCTTCGGGTGCACCAGCTGGCCATCCAGGCCGAAGCGGCAGGCCTGGAAGCGGTTGTAGGTGTAGACGAGGTAGTCGTCCTCGGCCGGCGGCGGCTCGCCGCCATTCAACAGGTGGCGGCACAGGGCCTGCAGGTAGCAGGCCAGGGCGGCGGCGGTGTCCACGTCCAGCGGGGTGTCGCACACGCGCAGCTCGATGGTGCCGTACTCGGGCTTGGGCCGGATGTCCCAGTAGAAGTCCTTCATCGACTTGACGACGCCGGTGTGCGTCATCTTCTCGAAGTACTCCTGCTCGAACTGCCGCCAGCTCAGGATGAAGGGCGCGCGCCCGCTCAAGGGGAAGGCGAACACCGAGTTCAGGCGCGCCGAGTGGAACAAGGTGTCCTGCCCCTGCACGAAGGGCGAGCTGGCGGCCAGGGCGATGAACTGCGGCACGTAGCGGCTCAAGCTGTGCAGCAGGAACAGGGCTTCGTCGCCGCCGCGGCAGCCCACATGCACATGCTGGCCAAAGATGGTGAACTGCTGCGCCAGGTAGCCGTACAGGGCCGAGACCTGCTGGTAGCGCGCCTTCGGGTAGATGCGCTGCTCGCTCCAGCGCTGGAAGGGGTGGGTGCCGCCGCCGGCCAGGCCGACGTTGAGCTTGCGCCCGGCCGCCAGCAGGGTGTCGCGGATGGCGCGCAGCTGCGCCAGCAGCTCGTCGTGGCGGGTCTGGATGCTGGTGGCCACCTCGATCATGCTGGTGGTGATTTCGGGCGTCACCTGGCCCGGGAAGGGCGCGCGCGCCAGCAGGTCCAGCATGTCGGTGCTGGCGGCCACCAGGTCCTGATCGCTCAAGGACAGCAGCTGCAGTTCCAGCTCCACGCCCAGGCTGAGCGAGTCGGAATCGTGGAAGGGCAGCTGGCCCGCGTCACGCGTGACTTCACTCATCGCGTCTCTCCGCCCCAGCGCAGTGCCAGCCGCGTGCACAGCGGCCCGGCCAGCTCCAGCACCAGGATGGCCGCGGCCAGCGGGGCCAGTTGGTCCAGCAGATCGATCTGCAGATGGCGCGACTGCTCCAGCAGCAGCAGCGCGAAGGCCGACAGCGGCATCAGCCCGATGCCGGTGAGCGCGCCCTTGCGCGGCGTGGTGCCGCTGACATGGGCGAAGCCGGCCATCACCGCCGGCGTCACGAGCAGGCGTGTGAGCACCAGCGCCAAGCCGAGCAGCAGGCCCTGGTGCACCTGGGCCAGGTCCAGCCGCGAGCCCAGGTAAACGAACAAGGTCAGCGTCAGCAAGTCCCCCAGCGGGCCGAAGCCGCGTGCGCTGCGCGCGAACACCACGCGGCGGTGCCGCGCGGTGAGGCCGAAGGCCAGTGCGGCCACGATGGGCGAGCCCTGCAGCAGATGGCTCAGGCCCACCAGGCCGATGACGGCCAGCGCGTAGGGCAGGGTGCTGTCAGGCGCTTGTTCAGGAAGGCTGAGCAGGGCCGGCATGGCCACCCCGGCCAGCAGACCCAGGCCGGCCGAGAGCAGCAGCGCCCAGCCGCCGGCAAAGGCCGCCTGCGCAAGGCTGCCCGAGCTTTGGTAGACGTGCACCGCCAGCACCGCCTTGAAGGCCAGCACGGCCAGCACGCAGCCCACCACGGCCACGTGGATGAGCCGCTCGGCAATCTGCCCGGCTGCGCGTTCCTCATTGAGCACCCGCACCAGGGCCGCGGGCGAGCTGGCCATGCCCAGCGCGGCCAGCAGCGCGGCGCTGGCGGCATCGGCGCCGAGCCAGCGCGCCACCGCGCCGATGGCCAGGAAGCACAGCAGCGCATCGGCCAGCGCCGCCCCGCCCAGCCAGGGGTTGTGGCGGAACCAGCGCAGGTTCACGCGATAGCCGAACTCGAACAGCAGCAGGCCGAAGGCCGTATAGGCCACCAGGTCCAGCCCCGGCGAGTGGGCCGGCAGCCAGCCCAGCTGAGCCGGCGCGGCCACCACGCCCACCAGCGCATAGGCACTGATGCGTGGCAAGCCCAGCGTGCGGTGGGCGGTCTCCCCCAAGAGCCAGGCCAGCAGCAGCAGCGCGGGCCAGGCGAGGGTCGGCAGGGCGGCGAGAACGCCGGGATCGTCGAGCACCATGCGCCGAGCCTAGCAGCGGCTCAAGGTCGTAGCTGTGTCAACTCTTGTACGGCCGCTTCCAGAACCTCGTCCTGCCCGTTGCGCAAAGCGGCGAGGCTGCGTGGCACCACGCGGTCGGGCTGCAGGCCGACGCCTTCGAGCCGGCGCCCGTCGGGCAGGGCCAGCGCGCGCTCGCTCACGGCGAGGCGGCCCCCGCCGGCCAGCTCCAGGTAGCGCTGGATGCCGAGCAGGCAGCCGCAGCTGGTCTCGCCCAGCACGCGGGCGCGGCCGGCATGCTGCAGCGCGCCGGCCAGCATCTCGGAGCCGCTGGCCGAGGCCGCGTCCACCAGCACGCGCAGCGGCCCGGCGTAGGCGCCCGGGCCACCGGCGCGGTGCAGTTGCACGCGCTGGCTGCCGCGCAGCCGCGTCAGCTGCACCGTCTGGTTTTCGGGCAGCAGTTGGTCGAGCAGGCGGCGCGTCATGTCGAAATTGCCGCCGCCATTGCCGCGCAGGTCCAGCACCAGGCCGGTGAGTGGGGGCAAATGGCGCAGGGTCTCCAGCAGCTCGCCCTGGATGCGCGTGTCGAAGCGGTTCCAGCGCAGCACGGCCACGCCGCTGGCGCGCAGCTCGAAGCTCCAGCGCGGCGGCAGGTCCTGCTCCACGCGCTCCAGTTCCAAGTCAAGCGGCTGGTCGTCCAGGCCCTGCCAGCGCAGCTGCACGCGGCTGCCGGGCGGGCCATCCAGCCACTGGCGCAGCGCCGTCAGCGCGCGGGCTTGGGGCGTGGAGCTCTGGCGCGTGCGCGCCAGGCGTTCGGCCCACTCGGCCTCGGCCGCGCGGCCCTGCCAGCTCAGCAGGCGCATGCCGGGGCGCAGCCCGGCGGCCGCGGCGGCACTGCCCGGCTGCACGCGCTCGGCCACCCATTGGCCTTCGATGTGTGCGAGCGTGAAGCCCAGGGTGGGTCCGCGATCGGCCACGCGGCGGCGCACGTCGCGCGGGCCTTCGACCCGGGTGTGCGCGTCGTGGCGCTCACCGGCCACGCGGTCCAGCGCCTGCCAGAAGGCTTCGGGGTCGGGCTGGTCCGGGGCTTCCAGCACCTCGGCACGGTGGCGCTCACGCGCCAGCGGCCAATCGGGCGGCGCGGGGTCCACATGGCGTTCGTTGATCGCCTGCCAGACCTGGTCCAGCAGGACGGCCCGCGCCGCGGCATCGCCGGGCGCGGGCGCGATGCCGGCGCAGCCCGCCAGCAGCAGCAGGGCGGCGCCGAGCAGGGCACGCATCACTTGGCGTGCATCGCCTTCTCAAGCGGGCGGCTGATCAGGGCCAGCAGCACGCCGGCGCCGATCGCGAAGGCGGCCAGGAAGGGGTAGAGCGCGAAGCCGCTGCCCTTCAGCAGTTCTTCCATCACGCCGGCCAGGTAGTTGGCGGCGGCGCTGGAAAGGAACCACACGCCCATCAGCAGCGAGACCAGCTTGGCCGGCGCCACGCGCGACACCATCGACAGGCCCACCGGCGACAGCATCAGCTCGCCCAAGGTGTGGATGAAGAACACGATGGCCAGCCAGTGCATGCCGACCTTGATGCCGCTGTCGGCCATGCTCTGGGCCATCGCCATGACGACGAAGCCCAGGCCCAGCACCACCATGCCCAGCGCCTGCTTCATGGTGTCGCCCATGCGGTAGCGGCTCTGGTCCAGGCGCGTCCACAGCGCGGCGAACACCGGGGCCAGCGCCACGATGACGAGCGGGTTGATCGACTGGAACCAGGACGAGGGCACCTCGAAGCTGCCGACCATGCGGTTGGTGTTCTCGTCGGCGAACAGCGCCATCGTGCCGCCGGCCTGCTCGAAGCCGGTCCAGAAGGCGATCACGAAGATCATCACGATGACGATGCTGATCACGCGACCCCACTCGGCGCGGTTCAGCGGTTCGTGGCCCACGCTCTTGGCGTCGGGCTTGACGATGCTCCAGATCGCGCCGCCGATGACGCCGACGGCGATCAGCACCTGCGCCACGGTGGGCAGGCCGCCGTACACGGGGCCGACGAACTTCCAGGCCTGCAGCGCGCCGAACACGAAGGCGAAGCAGCCCGCGCTCCAGCCCAGGATCAGGCCGATGTCGGCCTTGCCGACCGGGCCCTGCTGCGGCATCAGGCCGGCACGGCCCAGCAGCGGCTGTTGCCACAGGAACTGGCACAGACCCAGCAGCATGCCCACACCGGCGGCACCGAAGCCCCAGTGCCAGCCCAGCTTCTGACCGAGGGTGCCGGCCACCAGCGGCGCCAGGAAGGCACCCAGGTTCACACCCATGTAGAAGATCGAATAGCCGCCGGCACGACGCGGGTCGTCCTCGCCGTTGTACAGATGGCCGACCATGGCCGTGGTGTTGGGCTTGAAGAAGCCGTTGCCCACGATCAAGAGGCCCAACGCCAGGTGCAGCAGGGGCTCGAAGGCCATGGCGAAGTGGCCCAGCATCATCACCGTGCCGCCGATCACCGCGGCGCGGCGCTGGCCCAGGTAGCGGTCGGCAAAGGCGCCGCCGATCAGCGGGGTCAGATAGACCAGGCCGGTGTAGATGCCGTACAGCGCCAGCGCGTTGGCGCGCTCGTAGCCGAGGGCGTTGACGAGATACAGCACCAGCAGGGCGCGCATGCCGTAATAGCTGAAGCGTTCCCACATCTCGGTGAAGAAGATCACCTTGATGCCGGGGGGCTGGCGGGTGTCGTGCGCGGTGTCGCTCGTGGCGGCACCGGCGGGCAGGGTGGCGGTGGACATGGAGGCTCCAAAAACAGGACTGCCCACGCCGGGTGGGCGGGGGCAGTGAAGGGCCCGATTTTCCAGGGCGCTTACGGGGAGTTCCCTGCGGGTCCACCCCAGGGGCCGCGCGCATTTCGGCCCGGCGCACGCGGTTTTCGGCACAGAACATGACTTTTGGCTGCACGCGGCGCAGCGCTTCGCCGCGCCCGGCGGCCGTTGGCGCCGCGCGGCCGCCGCTCATCGCAGCGCGGCGGCGCGGGCCGCGGCGGGC
>NZ_JAEDAK010000026.1 GCF_016093275.1 Inhella proteolytica | reverse complement strand
CGGCGCTGCCGGACCCGACCTTGCCGCCGCCCGCCTGGCGCACGGCGGCCAGCGGCGTGGCGCCGGACGCCCCCGCGGCCCAGCCCGCGCGGCCCCAGCTGCAGGGCCTGCGCCTGGGCCCGCGCCCCAGCGCCCTGATTGACGGCCATGTGCTGTTGCCCGGCCAGCGCCTGAACGGCTACCTGCTGCTGCGCATCGACGCCGAGGCCGCCGTGCTGCGCGACGCCGAGGGTCGCCAGCATCGCCTCCTGCTGCTGCCGCAGGACGACAAGAACAACACCCGCAAAGAGGCCCGCCCATGAACGCCTGGGTTCCCGCATTGATCCTTACCGGCCTGCTGGGCGCCGCCCAGGCCCAGGAGCCGCAACGTGCCGAGAGCCAGCCGGTGGCGCCGCGCCCCGGCGCGGCCACGCAATCCCTGCCTCGCCTGGAGCGCTTCGACATCGCCCTGGTCGACGCCCCCGCGGCCCAGGTCTTCCTGCAGCTGGCCCAGGGCTCGCCCTACCAGCTGCTGGTGGCGCCGGATGTGTCCGGCCGCATCAGCCTGAACCTGCGCCAGACCACGGTGCTGGAGGCGCTGGACGCGATCAAGGAGCTGTACGGCTACGACTACCGGCTCGCCGGCGACAAGGTCTACGTCTACACCAATGCAGTGCAGACGCGCATCTTCCGCATCAACTACCTGCCGGGGCGCCGTCAGGGCGAGAGTGACACCCGCGTGTCCACCAGCGCACTGGCCGTAAGTGGCGGCAACGGCAGCAGCGGTGGCAGCGGCTCGGGCAGTGGCAGCAGCAGCAGCGGCGGCGGCAGCACGCAGCTGCGCAGCTTTGAGTCGGCCCAGGTCAAGACCACCTCGGATGCGAACTTCTGGAGCGAGGTGCGCGAGTCGCTCGGCCTGCTGGTGGGCAGCGGTGGCGGGCGTTCGCTGGTGCTCAATCCCTCGGCGGGGGTGATCGTGGTGCGTGCGCCCGGGCCGGAGCTGGTGCAGGTGGAGCAGTACCTGCAGGCCATTCAGGTCAGCATCGAGCGCCAGGTCATGCTCGAGGCCAAGATCTTGGAGGTGAGCCTGAGCGACGACGCCAAGACCGGCATCAACTGGGGCGCCTTCGGTCAGCTGCTCGGCGGCTCGCGCGGCGGCCAGCTCAGCATCGGCGTGGGGCAGCCCGGCGCCGTCATCAGCCCCACTGGCCCGATCACCGATGGCAGCACCGTCAGCCTGCCCGGCGCCAATCTGAACCTGAATTCGCTCGGCCGCGGCTTCTACGGCCTGGCTTTCCAGGCCACCAACTTCGCCGCGCTGCTGAATTTCCTGGAAACGCAGGGCGATGTTCATGTGCTCTCCAGCCCGCGCATCGCCACGCTGAACAACCAGAAGGCCTTGCTGAAGGTGGGTTCGGACGAGCTCTACGTCACCGGCATCACCAACAACAACAGCACCAACAACAACACCAACACCACCACGCAGGCGCCCACGCTGCAGCTCACGCCCTTCTTCTCCGGCATCGTGCTGGACGTGACGCCGCAGATCGACCCCAATGGCCAGGTGATGCTCCATGTGCACCCCTCGATCAGCCTCGTGACCGAGCGCGAAAAGATCCTCGACCTCGGCACCCTGGGCAACTTCCGCCTGCCGCTGGCGGCCTCCACCATCAACGAGACGGATTCCATCGTGCGGGTGGGCGATGGCCAGATCGTCGCCATCGGCGGCCTGATGACGCAGGAGCTGCGCGGCGACCGCACCGGCCTGCCGGTGCTCAGCAACCTGCCGGTGGTGGGCAATCTGTTCGGTCAGAAGAGCAAGATCAACCGCAAGCGTGAGCTGGTGATCCTGATCAAGCCCACCGTCATCCCGGCCGATGGCCGCTGGCCCGCCGAGCTGAGCGCGCCGGCCCTGCCGGTGCCGCCGGAACCGCAGCGCAAGCCGGAATGAACCCGCCGGTATGAACCAACCTGTGCGCATTCGCCTGGGCGACCTGCTGACGCAGGAGGGCCTGATCCAGCCCGCCCAGCTGCAGGAGGCCCTGGCCCTGCAGAAGGCCACCGGGCGCAAGCTGGGCCGCATCTTTGTCGACAACGGCTGGGTCACCGAGGCGCAGATCGCCAAGACGGTGGCGCGCCAGCTGCGCGTGCCGTATCAAGACCTGGGCGACGTGGTGGTGCGCCCGGAGGCCGTGCGCGCCCTGCCCGAGGGCCAGGCCCGCCGCATGCGCGCCATGGTGCTGGAAAGCGATGCGCTGGGCGCACGCGTGGCCATGGCCGACCCGACCGACATCGCCGCCTTCGACGAGATCGCCCGCATCCTGAAGAAGGACGTGCAGCTGGTGGCCGTGGCGGAAAGCCAGCTGATGGCCCTGATCGACCGCAGCTACACCCTGGGCGAGGACATCGGCAGCCTGGCCAAGGAGCTGACCACCGAGATGGGCGCGGTGGAAGACGAGCTCGGCGAACTGCTCGGCCTGAACGCCGCCGCGGCCGAGGACGCCCCGGTGGTGCGCCTGCTGCTCTCGGTGTTCGAGGAGGCGCTGCGCAAGCGCGCCTCCGACATCCACATCGAGCCGCAGGAAAAGAGCCTGCGCATCCGCTTCCGCATCGACGGCGTGCTGCAGGTGCAGACCGAGGCCGACGCCAAGATCGCCAGCGCCGTGGCGCTGCGCCTGAAGCTGATGAGCGGCCTGGACATCTCTGAGCGCCGCCTGCCGCAGGACGGCCGCTTCCACGTCAAGCTGCGCAACACCAATGTGGACGTGCGCATCTCCACCATGCCCACCCAGCATGGCGAATCGGTGGTCATGCGTCTGCTTAACCAGGGCACCGGCCTGCTCAGCCTGCCCGGCCTGAGCCTGCCCGCGCCGGTGGCGGCGGCCATTCACCGCGCCATCGCGCGGCCCAGCGGCATGTTCCTGGTCACCGGGCCCACCGGCTCGGGCAAGACCACCACGCTCTACGCCACGCTGAACGCGCTCAACAACACCGAGCGCAAGATCATCACGGTCGAGGACCCGGTGGAGTACCGCCTGCCCGGCCTGAACCAGGTGCAGGTGCACGAGAAGATCGAGCTCAGCTTCGAGCGCGTGCTGCGCGCCGCCCTGCGCCAGGACCCTGACGTGGTGCTGGTGGGCGAGATGCGCGACCAGGTGACCGCTGAGGTGGGCCTGCGTGCCGCCATGACCGGCCACCTGGTGCTTTCCACCCTGCACACCAACGATGCGCTCTCCACGCCCATCCGTCTGCTCGACATGGGCGTGCCGCGCTACATGGTGGCGCTGTCCCTGCATCTGGTGCTGGCGCAGCGCCTGGTGCGCACGATCTGCACCCATTGCAGCGAAACCCATGAGCCCACGCCCCAGGAGCGCGCCTGGTTCGAGTCCAACGGCGAGGACCTGGCCGGTGCCACGCTCAAGAAGGGCCGCGGCTGCGTGCATTGCAGCGACACCGGCTACTCGGGCCGTACCGGCGTCTACGAGTTCCTGGAGATGGATCAGGATCTGATCAACGCCCTGAACCGCGGCGACAACGAGGGCTTCGCGCGCGCCGGCCGCGCACAGATGAAGGGCAACAGCCTGCGCCACGACGCCCTGCGCCTGGTGAAGAGCGGCCGCACCACGCTGGACGAGGCCCTGCGCGTCTCCACTGCGGTGGAAGACGAAGACCTCTAAGTCCCGATGCCCAAGTTCGCCTACACCGGCCGCAGTGCGCAGGGGCGTGTCACCGGCTCGCTGGAGGCTGTCAGCGCAACCGCCGTGGCCGACCAGCTGCGCAGTGAGGGTGTGACGGTGCTGAGCGTGCAGGCCCAGGAGGGCGGGCTTGTCGAAAGCCTGAGCCTGCAGCAGCGCCTGGACGCGCTGCTCAAGCCTGCCATCCAGCCGGTGGACATGCTGGTGTTCACGCGCCAGCTGCACACCCTGCTCAAGTCCGGCGTGCCCATCCTGCGCGCGCTGGCCGGCCTGACCGAGTCGGCCACCAATGAGCGCATGAAGGAGACCTTGCAGGCCGTGCGCGCCAGCCTCGAATCGGGCATCGAGCTGAGCCGCTGCTTTGCCCAGCACCCCAAGGTGTTCGACCACTTCTTCGTCGCCATGGTGCGCGTGGGCGAGATGACCGGCCGGCTGGACGAGGTGTTCCTGCGCCTGTTCGAGCACCAGGAGTTCGAGCTCTTCATGGGCCAGCAGGTGAAATCCGCGCTGCGCTACCCGCTGTTCGTCATGGCGGCCATGGTGGCGGCGATCGCCGTCATCAACGTGATGGTGATCCCGGCCTTCGCCGGCGTGTTCAAGAGCCTGGGCGCCGAGCTGCCTCTGGCCACGCGCATCCTGATCGCCACTTCGGAGTTCACCATCCGCTACGGCTGGCTGCTGGTCGGCTTGGCCGGCGCGGGGGCCTTCGCGCTCAAGCGCTGGATCGAGACCGAGCCCGGCCGCCTGGCCTGGGACCGCTTCAAGCTGCGCATCCCGGTGGCCGGCAAGATCGTGCTCAAGGCCGAGCTGGCGCGCTTCTCGCGCAGCCTGGCGCTGGCCTTGCGCAGCGGTGTGCCGGTCGAGCAGGCGCTCACCGTGGTGGCGCAGACCTGCGAGAACCGCCATGTGTCCGGCAAGATCGAAGGCATGCGCGCCAGCATCGAGCGCGGCGAATCCCTGCTGCGCGCGGCCATCGCCACCGGTGTGTTCACGCCCGTGGTGCTGCAGATGATCGCGGTGGGCGAGGAAACCGGCGCCGTGGACGAGCTGATGCAGGAGGTGGCCCAGCTCTACGGCAACGACGTGCAGTACGAGCTGAAGACCCTGGGCCAGCAGATCGAGCCCATCCTCATCGTCTTCCTGGGCGTGCTGGTGCTGATCCTGGCCATGGGCGTGTTCCTGCCGATCTGGGACCTGGGCCGGGTCTCCTTCAAGCGCTGACGCCGTGCAGCTGCGGCGCTACTTGGAATTTGCGGTGGTGGTGACGGTCTTGGGCGTGCTGGCCTGGGTGCTGCGCGCCCGCTTTGATGCCATCCAGGCCGAGGCCCGTTCGGTGCAGCTGCGCATGGCGGCCGAGGCGGCGCGCAGCAACGCGCAGCTGCTGCAGCTCAAATGCCCCGACTGGGCGGACCGGCCCTGCACCCTGGCCGTGCTGGCCGGCCTGCGGCGCGCCGCCCTGCCGGGGCCGGCGACAGCCGAGGTGCAGCAGCCGGCGGCCTGGCCCGTCGAGCCCCTGCAGCAGCGGCTCTATGCCATCGCCTTTGCCTCGGGCCTGGCCGATTCCCGCGCAAGCTGGCACCTGCGGCCTCTGGGCGCGGAGCAGCTCGAGGTGGCTCTGCAGGGCGTGAACGAATGCCGTTTCGTGTTGCACGCCGACATCAAGGCCCGCATCATCCGCGCCGAAGATATCCAATCCCGTTGTTGAGCTACAGATTCCCTAGAACAGGAGATTCACCATGCGTTCCAGCCCCCGTCTGCAAGCCGGTTTCACGATCATTGAGTTGATCGTGGTCATCGTGATCCTGGGCATCCTGGCGGCGACGGCGCTGCCGCGTTTCGTTGATATCGGCGACGACGCCAAGATCGCCGCGACCAAGGGCGTGGCCGGCGCCGCAGGCTCGGCGATGACGCTGAACTACAGCGGATGCTCGGTGGTGAACCACAGCACCACCAACGCGGCCAAGTGCAAGACCGTCAACGATTGCGCCACCGCCACGGTGGGTGGCCTGATGCAGGGCGGCATGCCGGCTGGGTACACCTCGGCGCTCAAGTCGGGTGAAACCGCGTCGTCGACCAATGGCGCCACCTTCGTCTGCGAGATCTCCAACAGCGACAGCACGCCGAAGAAGGCCGAGTTCACGGCCATCGCCGCGGGCAACTGACGGAGTTCCCTCATGCGTGCGGGCGGCTGGCTCATGCGGGGCCTGTGGGCCGCCTTGCTCTGGTTGAGCCTGGGCGCTGCCCAGGCCGCCAGCTACAGCTATCGCGGCGACAGCTTTGCCTGGGAAACCGCCGCCAACACCGTCAACACCTGGGACGGCGGCAGTTGCACCGGTTACCCCGGTGACGACGACCGCGTCACCATCAATCTGACCGGCGGTTTCGTCTTCCGCTTTGCGGGCGTCGATTACAGCTCGGTGCGGGTGCTGTCAAACGGCATGCTGCAGTTCGGCAGCGACACGGGCTTCTACCGCAACTACACCAACACCACGCTGCCAGCCGGCCCGGCTTCGGCCCGGTCGGGCTGCACGGCGGCCGCCACCTCGCGGGTCATCATGGCCTACTGGGCTGACTTGGACCCCTCGCGTGCCGGCAGCGGCAAGGTCAGCTGGGAGCAGAAGGGCACGGCGCCGAACCGCCGCCTGGTGGTGTCATGGAACGGCGTCTACCAGTACGGCACCAGCACCCCCTACACCTTCCAGATCATTCTGTACGAGGGGGGCGAGTTCAAGTTCCAGTACGGCAACGCCAATGCCACGGGTTCGCAGGCCACCATCGGCGTGCAGGTCAGCGACACCGACTACACCCTTTATTCCTACAACAGCGGCTACAACGCCAACGGCTCGGCCATCCGGTGGTTCGTGCCTTCCGGCCTGCCGGAACGGGTGGCCGAGTACCGCTTCGATGAGTTCGTCTACACCGGCCAGGTGGGCGAGGTGCGCGATTCCTCCGCCCAGGAGCAGCACGGTGTGGCGGTGGGCGATGCCGTCACCGACCCAGGTGGCAAGGTGTGCCGGGCCCTGGACGTGGACCGCAATACCGATGCGACCCGGCGTGGTGTTGACAGCCTGTTGAACTTGCCCTCAGGGGTCGGCAACAGCGGCACGCTCTCCTTCTGGTACCGCGCAGCGGTTTCCTGGAACAGCAGCCAGGCGGCCATGCTGATGGACGCCAGTGGACAGACCGATCAGCCCTTTTACCTGCAGCGCGACAGCAGCGGCGCGCTGCGCCTGCGCCTGACGGATAGTGCCGGCGCCAGCCTGAGCGCCAGCACCGCTGCGCAGAGCTTCCCCGCCCACCAGTGGGTCCATGTGGCGGCCACTTGGAAGTTGGCCAGCGGGACCAATCAGAGCACCCTGCGTCTGTATGTGAACGGCAGTCTGTCCGGCACGGGCGTCGGCACCACCAGCGGCAGCCTGGCCTCCAGCCTGGGCAGTCTGTTCATCGGGGACAACCGCCTGAGCGCCGCGCCATCCGGTGGCACCGACGACTCGGCCAATGGTCGGATCGACGAGCTGCGGGTCTACAACTTCGACCTCGGCCCGGTGGAAATCGCCGCAGACATGGTGCAGACGCATGACTGCACCCCGCCCCTGCACCATCTCGAGATCCGCCACGCCAGCGGCAATGGCATCACCTGCACGCCCAGCAGCTTCGAGGTACGTGCCTGCACCGACGCCAGCTGCACCGTGCTGTACACGGCAGGGGTCAGCGGCAGCTTGAATGCCAGCCATGCGAGCTGGTTGTGGCCCGCGGGCGCCGGCTTCATCATCCCGGCGGGCAGCAGCTCCGTCACGTTGCAGGGCCAGCTTCCGGTGGTAGGCAGCGCCACTCTGGGCGTGGCCAGCAGTTCACCCGCAGCCACCAACGCGCTGCGCTGCAACTTCGGCAGCCCGGAATGCAGCTTCACGGCCGCCGCGGCGGGCTTCCTGGTCAGCCTGTCCAACCACCGCGCCGAAGCCAGCGCCACGCTGGGCATTGCCGCCGTGCGCCAGAGCGACAACAGCCTGGCCTGCACGCCCGCCTTTGCCAGCGTCAGCAAGAGTCTGAACCTGGCCTGTGGCTATGTGAACCCGGCCACCGGCACGCTGCCGGTGCGGGTGGCGGGGCAGGCCTTGAATGCCTCGGGCAGCAGCGCGGCAGCCTGTGGCAGCCGCGCGCTCAGCGTGGCCTTTGACGCCACCGGCAGTGCCAGCCTGACGCTGCAGTACGCCGACGTCGGCCGCTTCAGCCTCACCGCGACCTACACCGGCAGTGCAGCAAGCGGGGACGCCGGCCTGAGCATGACGGGCAGCGCGCAGGCCGTGGCCGCGCCCAAGGATTTCTTGTTCAGCAATCTGCCCAGCGGCGCGCAGGTGGCGGGTGCCACCTTCGGTCTGCGCCTCACCGCCCGCAACACCGCCGATGCCGCCACGCCCAACTTCGGGCAGGAAGGCGAAACCGTGGTGCTCACCCACACCAAGCTCACCCCGGTGTTCGCGGGCGCCCAGAGCGGGGCCTTCAGCCATGGGGCGCTGGCCTTCACCGGCGGGGTGGCGAATCCGGCGAACTTGATCTGGACCGAAGTCGGCACCATCAACCTGGACGCCGCTTTGAGCGACAACGATTACCTGGGCAGCGGACTCGCCGTCACGGGCAGCACCGCAGCGGCCATCGGCCCCTTCCGTCCAGCCCGCTTCAAGGTCAGCGGCAGCCCTGCCTGCGGCAGCTTCAGCTACGCCGGCCTGGTGGGCTCCAGCGATCTGCCGGGCCAGGCCCTGCCGGGCGTGACCGTGGAGGCCGTGAATGCGCTGGGTGCGCGAACCCTGAACTACGACGGCAGCCAGGGCAATGCGAACGACTACGCCCAGGCCATCGTGTTCAGCGAAGCTGTGGCCTCGGGCAAGGGCAGCTTCGACCCCACGGGCGCACCGGCCAGCCGCTTCGCCCTGGGCATCACGCCGGAGCTGGCGCTCAGCTACCGGCTCAGCAGCAAGGTCACGGCGCCTTTCAGCACCAGCCTGCGCGTCACCGATGCCCTGGGCGTGAGCAGCAGCGGGGGGACGGAACCGAACTTTGCGCTGCGCAGCGGCCGCCTGCTGCTGCAAAGCGCCATCGGCAGCAGCCGCAACGCGCTGGCGCTGCCCCTGCGACTGGAGTACTGGAGCGGCAAGAGCTGGGTGCTGGGCAGTGACGACAGCTGCACCGGCCCGGCGCTGGCGGGCAAGCTGACGGCGGTGGCGCAGTCCAACCGCGTGGGCCTGAACGGGGCCGCGGCGGGCTGGACGACGGCGGTGCAGTCGCTCAGCCTGGCTGCGGGCACCGGCAGCCTCACGCTGGGCGCGCCCAGCGGGGGTGGGGCGGGCACGCTGGACGTGGCGCTGAACCTGGGCGGCAGCACCACCGACCGCGCCTGCCTGCCCAACCACCCGGCCAGCACCGGTGCGGGCCTGCCCTGGCTGCGGGCCCGCCACGGCACCCTGAACGGCTGCGCCGATGCCGGCAACCCGCTCGGCCGTTGGGACAGCGACCCGAGCGCACGGGCCAGCTTCGGCTCGGTCACGGCCGAGAGCCAGAAGAGGCTGCATGAGCGCCAGGTGTACTGAGCCCCGCGGCTTCACCCTGGTGGAGCTGGTGGCCGTGCTGCTGCTGCTGGGCGTGTTGGCGGCGGTGGCCTTGCCGCGGCTCGCGGGCCTGGGCGAGTTCCGCAGCGATGCTTGGCGCGGCCAGGCCCTGGCCGGCCTGCGGCTGGCAGCGGCCACGGCCGTGGGCCATCGGCGCCTGGTGTGCGCCAGCTTTGCGGCCGATGGGCAGCTGAGTCTGAGCGTGGCCGGCAGCAATCCGGCCAGCAGCTGCGGCAGCAGCCTGCCCGGGCCGGACGGCGCAAGCAGCTTTGCGGAGGCGGCCGGTACCGGCGTCACCGTCACGCCGGCGGGCACGCTGTACTTCCAGCCCAATGGCCGCGTCAGCCGCGACGGCGCCGGGCTGCAGGTGGCGAACCGCAGCATCACGGCCAGCGGCATGGCGGCGATCACCGTCTACGGCGAGAGCGGCCATGCGGAATAGGCAACGCGGGTTCACATTGGTCGAGCTGATCCTGGCCATCGTGGTGCTGGGGGTGGGGCTGGCCGGGGTGCTGCTGGCTTTCCAGCAGACCACGCGCAGCTCGGCCGACCCGCTGGTCAACCGCCAGTTGCTGGCCATCGCCGAGGGCATGCTCGAAGAGGTGCAGAGCCGCCCCTACAGCAGCAGCACCCCGCCCGTCGCCGGCGGCTGTGCGCGCAGCGGCTTCTACGACATCGACGACTACGCCGGCTACAGCCAGGGCATCTGCAGCGTGGCGGGCGTGCCGGTGACGGGGTTGGCGGCCTATGCGGTTGAGGTGGCGGTGGCCGACGTCAGCCTGGCCGGCGTGCCGGCCAAGCGCATCACGGTGACGGCGCGGCGCGGTGCGGCCGACAGCCTGCAACTGGTGGGCTGGCGCACGGGGTATGCACCATGACGCGCAGCCGCGGCTTCAGTCTGGTCGAGCTCATCCTCGTCATCGTGGTGCTGGGCGTGCTGGCCGGCGTCGTCACCGTGTTCGTGCGGCCGGCGGTGCAGGGCTTCATTGCGCAGCGCCATCGCAGCGAGTTGCAGTCGGCCGCACAAGGCGCGCTGCAGGCCATGCAGCGCGACATCCGCTCGGCCGTGCCCAATTCCATCCGTACGCCCTCCGACCAATGCTTCGAGCTGGTGCCCACCGTGGGTGGCGGGCGCTACCGCATGGCGCCGGACACCGTCAACGACACCGCGGGCTGCGCCAGCGCGGCCAGTTGCTCTGCCGTGCTGGACCCGGGCAGCCTGACGCAGCGCTTCGATGTGCTCGGCCCCCTCAATGGCACGGCGGCTTCGAATGACTTCGTCGTCGTGGGCAATCAGAACGGCAACGAGGTCTATGGCAATGGCATCAACCGCAGCGTCATCACGAGCCCGAACGAGGCGATGGACAAGCCGGCTTTTGGCAGCCAGCGCTTCGCCATCACCCCCATCCAGTTTCCGAACGGCGGCTTCGGCGGGCGTTTCCAGGTGGTGTCGGGCAGCGAGCAGGCGGTGTTCTACGTCTGCAGTGGGGCAGGGCTTGACGCCGCCGGCAATGGCACGGGGCAGCTGCTGCGGCGCAGCGCCTACGGTTTCAACGCCAGCTACCCGAGCAGCTGCCCGGCCGCTGCAGCGGCAGATGCCGTGCTGGCCACACGCGTCTCGGCCTGCAGCTTCGAGTACAGCCAGGCCGCGCTGACCGAGTACGGCCTGATGAGCCTGCGGCTGGAGCTGAGCCGTGATGGCGAGGCGGTTAGCCTGCAACTGGGCGCCATGGTGGCGAACATCCCATGAGGCCGCGCAGCCGAGCCCAGGGTCTGGGTGCGCTGGCAGCCCTGGTGGTGCTGGTGCTGCTGGCCCTGCTGGCGGCCAGCGTGGTGCGCCTGAGCGTGGGGGCCCAGGCGGGCACGGCGCAGGAGGTGCAGGGCGCGCGGGCCCAGGCGGCGGTGCGGGCCGGCATCGATTGGGGCCTGTACATGCTGCTGAAGGCCGGCTGGTCCGGCTGCAGCGCGGCCGCGCCGCAGAGCCAGACTCTTGATTTGCGCAGCGAGACGGGCTTCCGCGTCACCGTCAGCTGCACGGGCACCATCTACAACGAAGGCGAGACCGTGCCCGGCACGGCGGCCACGGTTCGCGTCTACCAGTTGCGCGCGGTGGCCTGTAACGGCGATGCGGCCAACTGCCCGGACAACGTGGCTGCCCAGGGCGCCCAGTACGTGGAGCGGCAACGCGAGGTGACGGTCAGCAACTGAGGCGCCGCGGCCCAGAAGGCAAAGAGCCCCGCGGGAGCGGGGCTCAAAGCACAAAGCCCCGCCAGGGCGGGGCTTTGCAGGTGCACAGGGTGCGGGGCTGAATTACTTCTTGCCCTTGGCCTTGCCCTTGGCGGGAGCGGCCGGAGCGGCAGCCACCACGATCTCTTCGACCTTCGGCTCCACCGGGGTGGCGACGACGGGGTTCGGCTTGCCGTGGGTGACGACCTTGACGCCGGCGGGCAGCTTGATGTCGTTGACATGCACGCTGTGGCCCTTGGTCAGACCGCTCAGGTCCACTTCGATGAACTCGGGCAGTTCCACCGCGACGCAGGTGATTTCCAGCTCGGTCACGATGTGGCTGACGGTGCACTTGTCGGTCTTCACGGCAACCGATTCGGCCTCGCCGATGAAGTGCAGCGGCACCTTCTTGGTGATCTTGGTGGTGCTGTCCACGCGCTGGAAGTCCACGTGCAGGACTTGCGGCTTCCAGGGGTGGTACTGCACGTCACGCAGCAGCACCTTGGATTCCTTGCCGTTCAGTTCCATGTCGAGGATGGAGCTGTGGAAGGCTTCCTTCTTCAGGGCGTGGAACAGGGCGTTGTGATCGAGTTCGATCATGGCGGGTTCGCCGGCGCCGAAGACGATGCCGGGGACCTTGCCCGAGATACGCAGGCGGCGGCTCGCACCAGTGCCTTGCAGCTTGCGCTCGAAAGCGACGAATTTCATGGTTTCACTCCAGTGAGTCGGTGGCTCGCGACCAAGCCCCCGTTTGCAAAAAGGGGCCGCCAGCGGCAGCCCCGAGGAAAGACGCCGGGTGGCGTCCGATTCTTAGAAGTTGTTGTTCTGCTCGCTAAAGAGCGAGGTCACCGACTCGCCATCGCTGATGCGGCGGATGGTCTCGGCGAACAGAAAGGCCACCGAGAGCTGGCGGATCTTGCCGCAGGCGCGCGCCGCGTCGGTCAGCGGAATGGTGTTGGTGATGACCACCTCGTCCAGCGCCGAGCCGGCGATGCGCTCGATGGCGGGGCCGCTCAGGATGGGGTGGGTGCAATAGGCGTAGACCGACTTGGCGCCGCGGTCCTTCAGGACTTCGGCCGCCTTCACCAGCGTGCCGGCGGTGTCGATCATGTCGTCCATGATCACGCAGTTGCGGCCCTCGATCTCGCCGATGACGTGCATCACCTCGGAGACATTGGCGGCGGGACGGCGCTTGTCGATGATGGCCAGGTCGCAGCCCAACTGCTTGGCCAGCGCGCGGGCGCGCACCACGCCGCCCACATCGGGGCTCACCACCACCAGATCCTGGTAGCTCTTGCTCTTCAGGTCGGAGAGCAGCACCGGGCTGGCGTAGATGTTGTCGACCGGGATGTCGAAGAAGCCTTGGATCTGGTCGGCGTGCAGGTCCATGGTCAGGACGCGCTCGATGCCAACGGTTTCCAGCAGGTTGGCAACGACCTTGGCCGAGATCGGCACGCGCGTCGAGCGCGGGCGGCGGTCCTGGCGGGCGTAGCCGAAGTAGGGGATGACGGCGGTGATGCGGCGGGCGCTGGCGCGCTTGAGCGCGTCGGCCATCACCAGCAGCTCCATCAGGTTGTCGTTCGTCGGCGCGCAGGTGGGCTGGATGACGAACACGTCGCGGGCGCGGACGTTCTGCTGGATTTCGACGGCCACCTCACCGTCAGAGAAGCGCCCGACCGATGCACGGCCCAGTTCAGCGCCCAGATGGGTGGCAATTTCCTGCGACAGCGCCGGGTTGGCGTTGCCGGTGAACAGCACGGTGTTGTTGAGCACGGGGCGTTCCTTTAACGGCAGCTACGGCGCCAGGCACAGCAGAAAAAATTTGGCAGGGGAGGAAGGACTCGAACCCTCGCATGTCGGAATCAAAATCCGATGCCTTAACCAACTTGGCGACTCCCCTACACAGGACCCCGGCTGACGCCGTTGCCCTCAAACCTTCAGTCCTCTAGCCATGCCGCCAGCGGCAAGGCCTCCAGACTGCGACAGATTCTTCCCTCCCACTGCTCCGGAACTTCGATGAAGTCCCCAAGCTTGGTCGCCATGGGCGAGTCGTCTCTGTCAATCTGCGCAAACACTGCGCTGCCTGAACCGGTCATCCGACTGTTGCCGAAGCGGTTCTGCAGCAGTTCCAGCGCGTCTGCGATTTCCGGGCACTGCGCTTGTGCGGCCGCCTGGAGATCGTTTCGCTGCTGAAACCATTTGTCTGCAACAGAGCCCGCGACTATAGACTGTGTTTTTGAGGTCTGCAAGAGGGGGCTCGAAAAAATTGCAGCGGTCGGCAGGCTCTGGCTCGGTTTGAGCACCGCCAGCCGCAGTCTGGGCAGGGCGACGGGCGTGAGTTGCTCGCCAATGCCCTGGGCCAGCGCCGGGCCCCGGCCCAGGAAGAAGGGCACATCGGCGCCGAGCGTCAGGCCCAGTTGCACCAGACGTGGGCGGTTCCAGCCCAGGCCCCAGAGGCGGTTCAGACCGATCAGCACGGTGGCTGCGTCCGAAGAGCCGCCGCCCATGCCGGCCCCCGAGGGCAGGCACTTGTCCAGGTGGATGTCCACGCCCAGGCTGCAGCCGCTGGCCTGCTGCAGGGCACGAGCGGCGCGTACGCACAGGTCTTCGGCCGGTAGATCGCCGGGGCGGCGGTCCTGGCGCTGGATGCGGCCATCGCTGCGCTTTTCGAGGTGCAGGGTGTCGGCCCAGTCGATCGGCACGAACAGCGATTCAAGCAGGTGGTAGCCATCGGAGCGCTTGCCGACCACGTGCAGGAAGAGGTTCAGCTTGGCCAGGGCCGGCAGGTCGTAGAGGGCCTTCATGCCGGTGGATTCAACAAGATGCGCAGGCGCAGGGCGCCTTGGCCGCCCTGGGCCGGGCGGCTCAGCAGCAGGCGCTGGGGGTCTTCGCGCTGCACCAGCCAGCCGTCCTGCACAAAACCCTGTTCGTGCGCCTCATGGGGGGCCAGCGGGCTGGGGCGGCCGTGAAGCCAATCGAACAGCAGGCGCAGCGGCAGGGCCGGGCCCTGCATGGCCTGGCCCAGGGCCCAGCCCAGTTCGTCCATGTCGGCGTAGCGCTGGGGCTGACGGGTGTCGTCCAGCCACAGGCCGGCTTCATCCCAGCGCGCCTGCGCCAGGGTGGTGCCCAGCGGGCTGTTGAGCAGCAGGCTGCCGCGCTTCAGATCGCCCTGCAGTTCAAAGAGCGCCGAGCCGGCTTGCGCGCGCTGGCCGTTGCCCGCCTCCATCTGGTAGCCGAGCTTGCCGCTCCAGCCCTGGCTGGGCGGCGGCGGGGGGAGCGGGGCACAGCCCGCCAGCAGCGCGCTCAGCAGCAGGGCGCGGCGCTTCATCGCAGACCCAGGCGGCGGCGCGTGCTGCGCAGCACCTCGTTGCTGCCATCGCGCGCGCTGGTCTCATCGAGCAGGCGGCGCGCTTCCTCTTGATTGCCGCGTGCCCACAGCACTTCGGCCAGGTGGGCGGCGATCTCGGTGTCCAGGCGGGCTCGGTAAGCGCGGCGCAGCAGGGTCTCGGCTTCGTCCAGCTTGCCTTCGCGGAAGGCCACCCAGCCCAGGCTGTCGACGATGGCGGGCTCCTGGCCCCCGATCTCCAGCGCCGCCTCAATCAGCTCGCGTGCCTCGGCGAGGCGCAGGCCGCGCTCGGCCAGCGAGTAACCGAGCGCATTGCGCGCGTGGTGGTGGCGCGGCTCCAGCTCCATCACGCGACGCAGCTGGCGCTCCATGTCGTCGAACTGCTTGAGCCGCTCCAGGCTCATGGCGTGTTCGTAGAGCAGGTCGGTGTTGTCGGGCTCGGCCTTCACGGCCTGGCCGAGCAGTTCGTGGGCATCTTTCCAGCGGTTGGCTTCGCGCAGGATCTGCACCTCGGCCAGCAGGCGGCGGCGCTCGATGTCCGGGCCGTCGCCGGGCAGGGCGCGGGCAGCTGCACGCGCCTGCTCCAGTTCGCCCAGCCGGGCCTGCAGCAGGGCACGGCGGAAGGCCACCTCCAGCGCGCGCTGCGGGTCCTGGGCTTCGTCCAGCACCCGGGCGGCTTCCTTGAGCTGGCCTTGCTGCTCCAGCGCCTGCGAGAGCAGCAGCAGGGCCGAGGCCTGTGCGGCCTGGCGGTTGGCGTGGCTCTCGGGCAGGCGCTTGAGGTAATCGCGCAGCGCGCTCTCGGCCAGTTTGGGTTGGCGCAGGTCCAGGGCCAGCGAGCCGATCGCATAGGCGTGGCCGATCTCGTCGGGCTGCTCGGCGGCCAGCGTCTGGAAGAGGGCCAGGGACTCGACGCTGCGCTGATCGCGCGCCAGGGCGCGGGCCCAGGCCAGGCGGTAGGCGGGGTCGCGGCTGCCGCGGTCGATCAGTTCCTCGGCTGCCGGCAGGTGGCGCGCCAGATCCAGCGCCTGCCAGGCCGGTAGCTGGTTGTCGGCGTCGAGCTGGCGCGCCTCACGCAGCTGGTTCAGCATGAGCGGGTGGTTGCCCGCCTGCTGGGCCAGCTGGGCAATGACGCAGGCGGCCAGCGAGCGGCGCAGGCTGCGCGCGGCGGCGTTGTCGCGCTCGGCCGCCAGGCCCGGCTCCAGGGCGTCGAAGGCATTGGGTTGGCGCACCAGGCGCGGCAGCGTGGCCAGATGCTGGGCGCGCGCCTGGCCGTCCGGGCTTTGCTGCAGCCAGTCCAGCAAGGGTCCGGGCAGCTCGCCCAGCTGGCCCAGGGCCGCCATCAGTTGCAGCTGGGTCTGCAGGGCTTCGGTGGATTCGGGCAGGGCCTGGCGCCAGGCGCGTGTGGCCTGCAGCGCTTCATTGCCGGCACGCGCCTGCAGGGCGACGTTCACGACGCGGCGGAACAAGGCCTCGTCGCCCGTGCGGCGCGCCGCGTCCAGCAGCACCTGGAAGGCCACGCCGGGCTGGCCGCGCTGCAGCTCCAGTTCGGCAATCAGCAGTTGGTAGAACAGCGGGGCATCGAGCGCCGAGCTTTGCACCGGCGGAGGCGGGGCACTGGCGGCGGCCGCAACCGGCGGCGAGGCGGCTTGGGCCTGGGCAAGCAGGGGCAGGGCCAGGGCCCAGGGCAGGAGGCGGCGGAGAGAGGGTGCAGGCATGGCGGCGCCGATTGTGCCGACTGGGCTCCCTGCCGCCGCTTGGCATGGGTTCCTACACTGGCACGATGCCCGAGCTGCCCGAAGTCGAGATCACCCGCCAGGGATTTGCTGCCGCGCTGGAAGGCGCCACGCTGCGCGAGCTGCGCCTGGGCAAACCGCTGCGCTGGCCACTGGGCATCGAGCCGGCCGCGCTGCGCGGTGCGCGCATCGGCGCCGCGAGCCGGCGTGGCAAATACATCTGGCTGCCGCTGAACCGGCCCGAGCCCGAGGGCGGCCTGCTGCTGCACCTGGGCATGTCGGGTTCGCTGGCCTTCACACCGGAACCGCAGGCGCTGGGGCCGCACCAGCACCTGGCCATCGACACCAGCCAGGGCTGCCTGACGCTGACCGACCCGCGCCGCTTCGGCGCCGCCGTTTGGTCCGCCGCGCTGGACCAGGAGCCGGCGCGCAGCCTGCTGGCCGGCCTGGGCGCCGAGCCCTTTGATCCGACCTTCGATGCCGCGGCCCTGCACCGCGGCCTGCAGGGCCGCCGCGTGCCCATCAAGCAGGCCTTGCTGGCGGGTGACGTGGTGGTGGGTGCCGGGAATATCTACGCCTGTGAAGCCCTCTGGCAGGCCGGCATCCACCCGGCCACGCCGGCCAGCCGCATCGGCCCCAAGCGCTGCGAGCGCCTGCTGGCGGCGGTGCGCGCCGTGCTGCAGGACGCCCTGGCGGCCGGCGGCAGCACGCTGCGGGATTTCTCCAGCAGCCTGGGCGCGATCGGCCGCTACCAGAGCCTGGTGGCGGTGTACGGCCGCGAGGGCCAGCCCTGCCCGCGCTGCCGCACGGCGGTGCGGCGCATCGTGCAGGGCCAGCGCTCGACCTTCTTTTGCCCGCGCTGCCAGAAGCCATGAACACCGAGTTCGCCCCCCTGCTGATCGCCTGGCAACGCCGCCACGGCCGCCATGAATTGCCCTGGTCGGGCAGCCGCGAGCCCTACCGCGTCTGGCTCTCCGAGGTGATGCTGCAGCAGACCCAGGTGGCCACCGTGCGGGCCTACTACGCGCGCTTTCTGGAGCGCTTTCCCGATGTGCATGCCTTGGCCGCGGCGCCGCTGGATGCGGTGCTGGCGCTCTGGGCCGGCCTGGGCTACTACTCGCGCGCCCGCAATCTGCATGCCTGTGCGCAGGCGGTGGCGGCGCTGGGCGGATTCCCGCGCACCGCGGCAGAGCTGGAGCAGCTGCCCGGCATCGGCCGCAGCACGGCGCGCGCCATCGCGGCCTTCTGCTTTGACGAGCGACTCTCCATCCTGGACGGCAACGTCAAGCGCGTGCTGGCGCGCCTGCTGGCTTTCGAGCAGGACACCGCCCAGGCGCGGGCGCAGCGCGAGCTCTGGGCGCTGGCCGACGCGCTGGTGCCGACACGCGCGGCCGACATGCCGGCCTACACCCAGGGCCTGATGGACCTGGGCTCGACGCTGTGCACACCGCGCCAGCCGCGCTGCGGCGAATGCCCGGTGGCCGTGCTGTGCCAGGCGCAGACGCAGGGCCGGCAGGCCGAGCTGCCGGTGAAGAGCCGGCGCCTGACGCGCGGCCGGCGCGAACATTGGTGGCTGTGGCTGGAGCGCGCCGAGGACCAGGCGCTGTGGTTGCAGCAGCGCCCGGCCAAGGGCGTGTGGGCGGGGCTGTGGACCCTGCCGCTGTTCGACAGCGAACCCGAGCTGCAGGCCCTGCTGCCGGGCCAGGCGCTGGAGCTGCTGCCGCGCATCGAGCACGCGCTGACGCATTTCGACTGGGTGCTGCACCCACGCCGTGCGCGTTGGCCCCAGGGCGAGCCCGAGCTGCCCGGCCGCTGGGTGGCGCGTGAAGAGCTGCCGCGCTATGGCCTGCCGGCACCGCTGCGAAAGCTGCTGGGATGAGTGCCGAGCCGAGCTGGGACTGGCTGAGCGAGGACCTGCTCTGCCTGCGCTTGCCCGGTGAGCCGGCGCACCCGGGCCAGCGCCGCCTGCTGGCCTTGGCCCAGGCCCTGCGCGGCCGGCCCGAGTTCACCGACCTCGTGCCCGGCCTGCACAGCCTGAGCTGCGTGCTCGCCCCGGGCGCCGACCCGGCCGGCGCCGAGGCTTTGGCGCGCCAGGCCTGGGGCAAGGCGCGGGCCAGCGCCGCTGCCGGGCGCGAGCGCTTGCTGCCGGTGCTGTACGGTGGCGAGGCCGGGCCGGACCTGCCCGAGGCCGCGGCCCTGCTGGGCCTGAGCGAAGCGCAGCTGATCGAGGCGCATTGCGCGCCGGTCTACGAAGTGGCCTGCCTGGGCTTCCTGCCCGGCTTCCCGTATCTGATGGGCTTGCCGCCACGGCTGGCGCTGCCGCGCCGCGCCACGCCGCGCCTGCGTGTGCCGGCGGGTTCGGTGGGCATCGGCGGTGCACAGACGGGGGTCTACCCCTGCGAATCCCCGGGCGGCTGGCAGCTCATCGGCCGCTGCAGCCAGGCCCTGTTCGACCCGCTGGCGGAAGAGCCAAGCTGGCTGCTGCCGGGGGACCGGCTAAGGTTCGTGCCCGCATGATCGAGATCCTGCGCTGCGGCCCGCTCACCACTGTGCAAGACGGTGGCCGGCACGGCCTTCGCCACCTGGGTGTGCCCGCCGCCGGCGCGCTGGATGACTGGGCGCTGGCCCGCCTCAACGCCCTGCTCGGCAACCCGCCCGAGGCCGCGGCACTGGAACTGGTGGCCGGCCCGCTGGAGCTGCGCATCGAACGCGAGGGCTGGCTGGCCCTGTGTGGCGCGCCCTTTGAGATGCGTCTGGACGGCCACCCGCTGCGGCCCGAATGGCGCTGGCCCTGCCGCGCCGGCCAGGTGCTGCGCCTGGATGGGCCGCTGAGCGGCCAGCGCGCCCTGCTCGGCTTTGCCGGTGGCCTGGCGCTGCCGTCTGTGCTGGGCGCGCGTGCCACCGATCTGCGCAGCGGCTTCGGCGGCCTGCACGGCCGCGCGCTGCGCAAGGGTGATCGGCTGGCGCTTGGCCCTGCCGCGCGGTTGCATGGTGTGCGCGGCCTGCGCACACCCGAGTGGGACGGCCGGCTGCGCGCCCTGCCCGGGCCTGAGCTGGCTGCACTGGACCTGCGCTCGCGCGATGCGCTGTGGAGCGAGGCCTGGCGTGTGGAGCCACAAAGCGACCGCATGGGCCTGCGCCTGAGCGGCCCCCTGCTGAGCCTGCGCCGGCCGCTGGAGCTGGCCTCCACCGCCGTGCTGCCTGGCACGCTGCAGCTGCCGCCGGCCGGCCAGCCCATCGCCCTGCTGGCCGATGCCGGCACCACCGGCGGCTACCCGCGCGTGGCCATCGTCATCGCGGCGGATGTGTGGAAATTGGCGCAGGCGCGGCCCGGCAGCGCGCTGCGTCTGCAGCCCTGCACGCTCGAGGCCGCGCGTGCGGCCCGGGCACAGCGTCAGCATGAACTCGCACTGCAACGGAGGGCGCTTGTCGATTGAGTTGAACGCCGATGTCGGCGAGGGCGCCGGCGCCGACGCCGAACTGCTTGCATTGGTGGAGCGCGCCAACATCGCCTGCGGCTGGCATGCGGGTGATGGCGCACAGATGCGCGCGGCCCTGCAAGCCTGCCGGCAGCTCGGCGTGGCGGCCGGCGCGCACCCGAGCTTCCCGGACCGCGCCGGCTTTGGCCGCACGCCCATGCAGCGCGCGCCGCAGGACGTCGAGGCGGATCTGATCGCCCAGATCGCCGGCCTGCAGGCGCTGGCGGCACGCGAGGGCGTGCGCCTGGCGCATGTCAAACCGCATGGCGCGCTCTACAACCAGGCGGCGCGTGATGCCGCGCTGGCCGACGCCGTGGCCCGCGCTGTGCGGGCCGTGGACCCCGGCCTGGCGCTCGTCGGCCTGGCCGGCAGCGAGCTGCTGGCCGCAGCGCGACGCCACGGCCTGCAGCCCCTGGCCGAGGCCTTTGCCGACCGCGCCTACGCGCCCGATGGCAGTCTGCTGCCACGCGGCCAGCCCGGCGCGGTGCTGCATGACACCAAGGCCGTGCTGACCCAGGTGCGCGAGCTGGTGCTGCACCAGCGCGTGCACAGCACGGCCGGCTGGCTGCCGCTGCAGGCGGACACCCTGTGCCTGCATGGCGACGGCCCCGCCGCGCTGGAGCTGGCGCGCGCCCTGCGGGCGCAGTGGCCGCGGCGCCCCAGCGCCTGAAGCCTCCCAGCCGGTTCAGGCTGCCGCGCGCTGCGCCGGCTCGTTCAGTTGGGCCAGCAGCCGGTGCAGCACCGCGGCCTCGGCCGCACCCAGCCGGCTGCTGTGCAGCAGGGCCTCGCGCTCCAATTCCTGCAGGCGCCAGCAGAACTCGTCAACCAGGGCCTGCAGATCGCGCTGCAGCTCGGCGTCCTGCGCCTCGGCCACGCTGTGCAGCAGGGCATCGGGCGTCAGGCTGTCCAACCCCGCACTGCTGAAGCCCGCCAGCAGGCGGCGCAGCCGGGCCAGGTGCAGGTCCAGCAGCTGGCTCAGGGTGGCGCTGGCGCGTTGCTGCTGCTGGCTGGCCCAGGGCAGCAGGGTGCGCGCCTGCTGCAGGGCGCGTGCCAGGCGCTCCACCCGCACCTGCCCCAGGGCCAGCGGGGCGGGTTCCCAGTTGCGCGCCTGCGGTGCCTGCGCAGCCTGGTGAACCCAGCCGAGCAGGGCGGGGTGGAACTCACCGGGAATCAGCCGGGCGGCGATGCTGGCGCGCAAGAGCGCGCTGCCGCCGGCCTCCAGCAAGCCGGCCAGCCACTCGGCTGCGGCCAGCACCTGGTGGTCCAGCGGGAAGGCGCCCTGGGCAATGCCGCGCGGGAAGCCGAAGCCGTCCAGCCGCTCGTGGTGGTCCAGCACCGCCGCCGCCACCGCTGGGCCCGCGCCTTCCATGCGCTGCAGCAGGCGGTGGGCGATCAGCGGGTGGCTGGCAATCGGCCGCCACTGCAGGGCCGCCAGGGTGTCGGCCTGGCCCAGCAGTTCGGGGTCCAGGTAGAGCTCGCCCACATCGTGCAGCAGGGCGGCCAGCGCCAGCTGCTGGTGGCGTTCCACCTGGCCGGGCAGCAGGCGCCGGGCCTGGCTCAGGGTGAGCAGGGCAACCCGCAGCGCGTGCGGCAGGCGCCGCTGGTCCGCCAGCAGGGTCAGCAAGGCCTGCACGGACGGGCTCAGTTCCAGCCGGCCCAGGGATTCCGGCAGCGGCCGGCCGCGCCCGGCCGGGCAGAGCGGGGCCAGCAGTTCGTCGGTCTCCAGCAACTGCTGCGCCTGTTCTGCCAGCTGCGGGCCGGTCACGGGGTGCTGAAACTGCACGCACGCTTCCAGTGGCTGGGTCAAACGGTTCAGCAGCAACCGCTCGCGTGCGGCGGGCCCGATGCGGCTGCCCTGGCTCAAGAGGCAGGCGCCGCCCTCCACCAGGATGTCCTGGCGGGCCATCAGCTCCTGCCGCGCCCCGCAGGCCAGCAGGTGGTTCAGGTAATGCGGGTTGACCTCCGCGGCTGCTTCTTGGTGTGCGCCCATCCTGGCTCCCTGGCGCCAGGTTTGGCCCCTGGCCTGGCCATCTTGTGGGCGCAGCCGCCGCTCGCCAAGCGAAAGCCGGGCCATTCCTCCAAGAGAAGGAGCGGCGGGGGCCTCGATCGAGGGCGGCTGAAGTGGCTGGGCGGCGCTTGCCCGGGCCGGGCGATCGGCGTACCTTGGGCGCAGCGGCCCGCCCGCGTGGCCGCCTTGGAGACTGCCATGCGCAAACGCATCTACTGGCTGCTGCCCAACCACCGCAGTGCCCGCCAGGTCATGGACGACCTGCTGCTGGCCCGGATCGAAGAGGGCCATATCCACTTCGCGGCCCGCGAGGGGGCCGAGATGGAGGGCCTGCACCCGGCCAACATCCTGCAGACCTCGGATCTCGTGGAGGCCGCGCAGGTCGGCCTGGGCATCGGCGCGGCGCTGGGGGGCGCGGCGGGCGTGCTGGCCGCCTACCTGCTGGTGGATGGCGGTTCGCGCGCGGCCGGCGTGGTGATGCTGATGGCCGGCGTGGGCGCGGCCCTGGGAACCTGGAGCGCCAGCATGATCGGCAGCTCCACCCCGAGCCGGCGCCTGAAGCGCTTCGAGCAGGCGATCGAGAACGGCGAATACCTGCTGA
The DNA here is from genome assembly GCF_016093275.1 of Inhella proteolytica. Classification (GTDB taxonomy): domain Bacteria; phylum Pseudomonadota; class Gammaproteobacteria; order Burkholderiales; family Burkholderiaceae_C; genus Inhella; species Inhella proteolytica. The sequence continues at coordinate 14,777 of NZ_JAEDAK010000026.1, read as the reverse complement.
TGGTGGATGTGCCGCGCACGCGGGTGGAAGCGGTCGAGGCCCTGCTGCAGGCGCGTCACCCCGAGGGGCATTCGGAAGGCCTTGAGCCCCATATTCCGGCCTTCCCCTGAGAGGCCGAGAGCCGCCTGATCCGGCACGGTGCCCGTTCAGGCGCCGCGCCGTGCAGTGCATCGCAGCAGGGCTGCGCGGGGCGTTGGCGCTCCCTAATCTGACCTCATTCGTGATGTCAGGAGACCGCCATGTCCCACTCTAAGTTGTTGTTTTTGCTGCTGGCCGGTTCCCTGCTGGGCAGCGCCCAGGCCCAGGAGGGTCAGCTTGGTGGCTTCAAGGCCGGCATCGAGCTGCGCGAGCAGGCCACCCAAAAGGAACTGGGCCTGCCCCTCTACCCCGGCGCCCAGCCGCAGCGTGACGACGCCAAGGACAAAGGCGCCGTGACCCTGGGCCTGTGGGGCGGTGCCTTCGGCCTGCACCTGGCGGTGGGCAAGTACGCCAGCGCCGACCGCTTCGACGAGGTGGCGCGCTACTACCGCGTGGCCATGGCCGCCTATGGCCCGGTGCTGGAGTGCCGGCCCGAAAACTCAGGCGCCAAGGCACCGAAGCCGGCGGCGAAGGGCGGCGAAGAGGCCCTGAGCTGCCAGGACGCCGAACCCGGCGCCGGTGGCCTGGTGCTCAAGGTGGGCAAGCCCAAGGATCAGCGCGTCGTCGCGCTGCAGACCAAGGGCGCGCAGGTGCACTTTCAGCTGGTGCGCATCGAAGCGCGCGGCACCTGAACCTGCAGGCGTTCAGTGCCGGCGCCGCTCGACGGCGTCGAGCTCGCGGTGCCGCTTCAGCACCTGACCACGGTGGGCGAACTGCAGGGTCAGCTGCTCCACCAGATAGACCGAGCGGTGCTGGCCGCCCGTGCAGCCGATGGCCACCGTCAGGTAGCTGCGCTGGTCGGCCGCGAAGGCCGGCAGCCACTGGTCCATGAAGGCGGCGATCTGGCTGCGCATCAGCGCCACCTCGGGCTGCAGGTCCAGGTACTGCGCCACCGGCTCGTCGCGGCCGGTGAGTGCGCGCAGCTCGTGCACGTAATAGGGGTTGGGCAGCACGCGCACGTCGAACACGAAGTCGGCGTCCGAGGGCACGCCATGCTTGAAGGCGAAGCTCTCGAACACCAGGGTCAGCGAGCCGCCGCGCACCGACACCAGGTCGCGCACCCAGGCGCGCAGCTGCGCCGGGCGAAGCAGGCTGGTGTCGATGACCGTGCTTTCCACGCGCAGCGCGGCCAGCAGCTCGCGCTCGATCTCGATCGCATCGAGCAGCAGGCGCGAGTCGTCGGCCGCGCCGTGCTCGCGTTCCTCGCCGGTCACGTCGCGCAGCGGGTGTGGGCGGCGGGTTTCGCTGAAGCGGCGCAGCAGAGCGTCGGTGCTGGCGTCCAGGAAGATCGAGCGCACCGCATGGCCTTCGGCGCGCAGCTGCTTGAGCAGGGGCAGCACATGGGGCAGCGAGCCCTTGGAGCGCACGTCCACGGCAATCGCCACGCGGCGTGCCTCGCGCTGGCGCTCCAGCGCCATGAAGTTGAGGAGCAGCTCGGGCGGCAGGTTGTCGATGCAGAAGAAGCCGGCGTCTTCCAGCGCATGCATGGCGATGGACTTGCCGCCGCCGCTCATGCCGGTGACGAGCACCAACTCGCGCAGCCCTTCCGGGTTCGTGTCCGTCATCGTGCCGCCCCTTCCAAGAGTTCCTGCGCATGGGCCAGGCCGGCCTCGCTGCGTGTGGCGCCGCCCAGCATGCGCGCAATTTCGTGCACGCGCTCCTCGCCGCGCACCGCGCGCACCTGACTGGCCACACCCGCCTTGCCTGCCGCCTTGGCCACCACCCAGTGCGCGTCGGCACAGGCGGCCACCTGCGGCAGGTGGGTGACGGCCAGCACCTGGCGTTCGGTGCCGAGCTGCTGCATCAGCCGGCCCACGGTTTCGGCCACGGCGCCGCCCACGCCGGCGTCGATCTCGTCAAAGATCAGCGTCGGTGCGCCATGGCGGTCGGCCTTGGCGGTGCAGACGGCAATGGCCAGCGCGATGCGCGAGAGCTCGCCGCCCGAGGCCACCTTGGCCAGGGGCCGCGGCGTGGCGCCGGCGTGGCCGGCCACCAGCAGCTCGGCCGATTCCATGCCGAAGCTCTGCGGCTGCTCCTGCGCCAGCAGTTCGATCTCCAGCCGGCCGCCTGCCATGCCGAGCTGCTGCATGGCTTCGCTCACGGCCTTGGCCAGCTTGGGCGCCTGCGCGCGGCGCTGCTTGCTGGCCTTGGCCGCCGCGGCGTCGAAGGCGCAGCGCGCGGCTTCAAGCGCGGCCAGCAGGGCGGCCAGGTCGGATTGGGCGTCCAGCGCGGCCAGCTCCTGCTGCCATTGCTGCTGCAGGGCCGGCAGTTCGGCCGGCGGGCGGCGGTAGCGGCGCGCCAGCTGCATCCAGCTGGAGAGGCGCTCGTCCAGTTCGCCCAGGCGCCCGGGGTCGGGCTCGGCGGCGTGCAGGTAGGCGCGCAGGGTGTGGGCGGCGTCGTCCAGTTGGGCCTGGGCGCCGGCCAGGGCGTCCAGGGCGGATTGCAGCTGCCCGTCAAAGGTCACCACCTCCTGCAGCGCGTGCGTGGCCTGGTTCAGGCGCGCGTCGGCGCTGTCCTCGGCTTCACTCAAGGCTTCCAGCGCCAGGCGGCTGGCGTCGATCAGGGCCTGGGCGTGCGAGAGCCGCTGGTGCTCGGCGTTCAGCTCGGGCCACTCGTCGGCCCCGGGTCCGAGCTTGGCGATCTCGTCCAGCTGCCACTGCAGGCGTTCGCGCTCGCGCAGCAGGCTGTCCTGGCGCGTCTGCGCGTCCTGCAGGGCCTGCTGGGCGGCGCGCCAGGCGGCGTGGGTCTGGGCCAGGGCGTTGACGTCGACCTCGGCGTAGTCGTCCAGCAGGGCGCGCACGCTGCCCGGGCGGGTCAGCTTCTGCCAGGCGTGCTGGCCGTGGATGTCGATCAGCCACTCGCCCAGTTCGGCCAGCTGGCCCACGGTGGCGGCGCTGCCATTGATCCAGGCGCGGCTCTTGCCCTGGGCGTCGATGACGCGGCGCAGCAGCAGCTCTTCGGTGCCGAAGCCGGCGTCCTCCAGCCAGGCGCGGGCCGGGGCGGGCAAGTCGAACTCGGCGCTCAGCTCGGCACGCGGGCAGCCCTCGCGCACCACCGAGGCGTCGCCGCGGCCGCCCAGCAGCAGCTGCAGGGCATCCAGCAGGATGGACTTGCCGGCACCGGTCTCGCCGGTCAGCGCGGCAAAGCCGGGTTCGAAGTCGAGTTCAAGGCTCGGGACGATGACGAAGTCCCGCAGGGAGAGTCGGCGCAGCATGGGTTGAGGAGTTCAGGATCCACCTTCGTACCAGCGCAGCTTGCGGCGCAGCGTCGCGTAGTAGCTCCAGCCGGTCGGGTGCAAGAAGAGGGCATGGTGCTGGCTGCGCTGCACGGTGACGCGGTCGCCGTGCTGCACATGGGTCAGCGATTGCATGTCGAAGTTCACCGAGGCATCGCGCCCGGCCACCACTTCCAGGCTGACGACGCCAAGGTCCGGCAGCACGATGGGCCGGTTCGAGAGCCCGTGCGAGGCGATGGGCACCATCACCCATCCGGCGATGGACGGGTGCAGCAGCGGCCCGCCGGCGCTCAAGGCGTAGGCGGTGGAGCCGGTGGGCGAGGCGACGATGACACCGTCGGCGCGCACATTGGCGACGAACTCCTCGCCCACATGGATGCGCAGCTCCACCATGCCGGCGGCGGCGCCGCGGCTCACCACCACATCGTTCAGCGCCAGGCCGGAAAAGATGTTCTGGCCGTCGCGCCACACGGCGCCTTCGAGCATGCTGCGCTGCTCGGTTTCGTAGTCGCCCGCCAGGATGGGCGTGAGCGCCTCGCGGAACTGGTCGGCCGGGATGTCGGTGATGAAGCCCAGGCGCCCCTGGTTGATGCCCACCAGCGGAATGCCGTAGCGCGCCACCTCGCGGGCAAAGCCCAGCATGGTGCCGTCGCCGCCCACCACCACGGCCAGGTCGCATTGCTGGCCGATTTCTTGGGCGTCCAGCACCGGGTAGCCGGCCAAGTCGGCCGATTCGGCGTTCTGGCGCTCCAGGCTGACCTTCAGGCCCTGCGCACGCAGGAACTGGCGGATCTGCTCGACGATGGGGCCGCTGGTCGGAGCCTGGTGTTTGGCCACGATGGCGACATGCTTGAAACGGGGTCCCGACATGGCGCGGAATTACAGCATGGGGATATTGCGCGCCTGGGGGCGTGGATGGGCTTCCTAGAATTGCGCCCATGCTGGACGAGCGCGCAAGATCCCTGCTGAAAACCCTGGTGGAGCGGTACATCGCCGACGGCCAGCCCGTCGGCTCCCGCACGCTGTCCAAGGCCTCGGGCCTGGAGCTCAGCCCGGCCACCATCCGCAATGTGATGGCCGATCTGGAGGAGCTGGGCCTGATCGCCAGCCCGCACACCAGCGCCGGCCGCATCCCCACGGCGCTGGGCTACCGCCTGTTCGTGGACACCATGCTCACCGCCCGCCCCAGCCTGCTGGAGCGCGAGGTGCATGCGCTGGAAGGGCAGTTGCAGCCCGATCAGCCGCAACGCGTCATCACGCACGCGGCGCAGATGCTGTCCAGCCTGTCGAGCTTCGTCGGCGTCATCACGGCGCCGCGCAAGCCTTCGGTGTTCCGCCACATCGAATTCCTGCGCCTGGGCGAGCGGCGCGTGCTGGTGATCCTCGTCAGCCCCGACGGCGACGTGCAAAACCGCGTGGTGATGACCGCGCAAGACCACAACCAGAGCGAGCTGACCGAGGCGGCCAACCGCCTGAACGCCCAGTACACCGGCCTGGCCCTGGAGGTGGTGCGCGAGCGCATCCGTGTCGAGGTCGAGCAGCTGCGCGGCGAGATCGCCGGCTTGATGAGCGCGGCCGTGCAGGTCTCGGACGACGATGCCTCCCAGCAGGAGCAGGTCGTCATCAGCGGCGAGCGCAACCTGCTCGCGGTGCAGGACTTCGGCCAGGATCTGAGCAGCCTGCGTCGCCTCTTCGGCCTGTTCGAGGAAAAGGCGCAGCTGATGCGCCTGCTGGACGTGAGCAGCCGTGCCGAGGGCGTGCGCATCTTCATCGGCGGTGAGAGCCAGGTCGTGCCCTTCGAGGAGCTGAGCATCGTCAGCGCGCCCTACGAGGTGGATGGCCAGGTGGTCGGCACCCTGGGTGTCATCGGCCCCACGCGCATGCCCTACGAGCGCATGATCCAGATCGTCGACATCACCTCGCGCATGGTGGGCCAGGCGCTGAGCCAGGGCCGGCCCTGAGGGGCGGCGCCTGATGAGGGCGCACAACAAATTGCGACAAATCAAGCCCTGCCGGGCAGCCAGCCGCTAGGCTGGTGTCATGAGTGACGGCCAAGAGCACGAAGAGCACGACACCGTTCCCGCGGCCCTGGATGGGCTGGGGCAAGCCGCTCCCGCCGCCCCGGCGGTGTTTGGCGGCGATGCCGAGCGGCTCTGGGCCGAGCTGGACCGCGAGCCCGAGCGCCAAGCGCCGCACCTGGGCGATGCGTTGGTGGAAGCCGGCCTGCTGCACCCCCAGCAGCTGCGCCAAGCGCTGCGCTACCAGGGCGCGCTGGCCCAGCATGTGCCCTTTGGCGAGGTGCTGGTGCTGCTGGGCCTGCTGACGCCCGCCCAGCTGCGCGCCATGCTGGCCGCCTGGATGGGCGTGCCCACCGTTGATCTCGACCAGTTCCAGCCCGAGCAGGAGGCGCTGGCGCGCGTGCCGGCCAGCCTGGCCGATCGGGAGGCCGTGCTGCCGCTGATGATCCGCGGCGACACCCTGGTGGTGGCCGTCTCCGACCCCTGGGACCACCGCCTGCTGGAGATGCTGCGCTTCACCACCGAGCTGCGCGTGCGCCCGGTGCTGCCAGTGCCCGGCACCCTGGCGCCCGCCTTGGCGCGCGCCTACCGCCTGACGGCCGGGCTGCCGCGCAAGATCGCCCAGGCCAGCACCCCGCCCGCCAGCCTGACCGAGCTGGCCCGCGACCTGGCGCATGGGGATGAGCCCGAGGCTGCCGCCGAGGTCGTCTCCGAATCGGACAACACCCTGGTGCGCCTGGTCAACCGGCTGATCCAGGACGCCATCGAGCTGCGCGCCTCGGACATCCACATCGAGACCTTCGAGCCCCCGCACCCGGTGCGCGTGCGCCTGCGCGTGGACGGCGAGCTGCGCCGCCACCTCGACCTGCCGGCGCGCGTGCGCTACGCCGTCGTGGCGCGCCTGAAGATCATGGCCGAGCTCGACATCTCCGAGCACCGCCGCCCGCAGGACGGCAAGCTGGACTTCGCCCGCTTCGGCGGCGCACGCATGGAACTGCGCATGGTGACCGTGCCCACCAGCGCCGGCTTGGAAGACGTGGTGTTGCGCCTGCTCGGCGGCATCAAGCCCCTGCCGCTGGATGCCATCGGCCTGGCACCGGCCAATCTGGCCGGCATGCGCCAGGTGATGGCCAAGCCCTATGGCCTGCTGCTGATCTGCGGCCCTACCGGCTGCGGCAAGACCACGACCCTGCACTCGGTGATGCGCGAGCTCAACCAGGAGCAGCGCAAGATCTGGACCGCCGAGGACCCGATCGAGATCAGCCAGGAGGGCCTGCGCCAGGTGCAGGTCAACCCGCGCATCGGCTGGACCTTCGCCGCGGCCATGCGCACCTTCCTGCGCGCCGACCCCGACATCATCATGATCGGCGAGATGCGCGACGAGGAAACCGCGCGCATCGCCGTCGAGGCCTCGCTGACCGGGCATCTGGTGATGTCCACGCTGCACACCAACTCGGCACCCGAGTCCGTCACCCGCCTGCTGGAGATCGGTCTCGACCCCTTCATGTTCTCGGACTCGCTGCTCGCCGTTCTGGCCCAGCGCCTGGTGCGCCGCCTGTGCACCGACTGCCGCATCGCCGAACCGCTGGACGAGCGCGCCGAGCGTTCCTTGCTGCGCCTGTACCTTCAGGGCCAGGTGGGGGCCGATGAAGCGGCCGTGGCCGCCCGCTGGCGACGCGATTACGGGGTCCAGGGCCAGCTGCGCCAGTACCGCCGCCAGGGCTGCCAGAGCTGTGGCGGCAGCGGCTACCACGGGCGCCTGGGCATCCATGAGCTGGTGCTGGCGGATGATGCGCTGCGCGAGCTGATCCGCCGCCGCGCGCCGGCGGTTGAAATGTTTGCGGCCGCCCGCCGCGCCGGCATGACCAGCCTGCGCCAGGACGGCATCGAAAAGGTGCTGGCCGGCCTGACCGACCTGCCCGAGGTGCTGGCGGCCTGCAGCCAGTAATTGACGAGGAGAGCTTCCATGCCTGTCCCGACCGCCCATCCCTCGCCGCTGGCCGGCGTTCCCCCCAGCGTGCTGGGCAGCCTGGGCGAACGCCTGACGGCGCTGGCCCTGGAACTGCAGCAGGAGTCCGCCCTCAGCCCGGCCGGGCGTGAGCGCCTGGGCCGCCTGGAGCAGCTGGGCCTGGAACTGCAGGCCCTGGTGCATGCACTGGGAGCGGCCGGCTGGCAGCCCAAGGAGCAGGTGCCCATCCTTGAAGCTGCGCAGGCGGCACGCCGCCACTGGTTGCCCGAGCTGCAGCGCCGCGGCCTGGGTCTGCAGGTGGAAGGCGAGCCGGCCCTGGTGGAGCTGGAGCCGGCCCAGCTGCAGCACGCACTGGACCTGATGATTGCCCACGGCCTGGCCAGCGGCGACAGCCTGCGCCTGCGCGTGCTGCCTGCGGCCTCGCCCCAGCAGGGTGCGGTGATCGAGCTCAGCGGCCCGGGCTCCGGCCCGGGTCTGGGCGAACTGCACGGCCAGCTGCTGCAGTGGCTGGCGCGCGCCGAGGACTGGCGCTGCGAGCGCCCCGCCCCGGCCCACGGCAGCTGGGCGCTGCGCCTGCAGCTGGGCCAGCCGCAGGGCGACATCGACGTGCAGGGTCTGCCGCGCTTCCACTGGAAGGAGGGCGCGCGCGTGCTGATCATCGAACCCGATGAGCGCTACCGCGTGCAGGCCAGCGGCTTGCTGCGCCGCGCCGGGCTGAATGCTGACGGCCTGGTGGGCCTGAACGAGCTGGACCGCGCGCTGCAGGACGGCGAGCCCTTCGCCATCGTCAGCGGCATTCCGCTCGACGACCCCGCGGCCCGCGCCGTCTACGAGCCCCTGCGCGCCCGCATGCCCGCGCTGCGCTGGATCGAGCTGGTCGATTCTCCGCATCTGTTCGCCGCCGGCAGCCCGGACGGCCAGATCCCGGCGCGCATCTCGCGGGCCGACCTGGCGCACACCCTGCTGCCCTCGCTGGCGCTCTGAAAGGCTTGATGGACAATGCGCGCCCCACGGGGCCGTTAGCTCAGTCGGTTAGAGCAGAGGACTCATAATCCTTTGGTCGTTGGTTCGAGTCCAACACGGCCTACCAAGGGGCCATGATTCCCACGCCACAAGGGCCTGCGCTGCAGGCCCTTGTCGTTTGTGCCGAAACCCGCAGTCGGCCTGCGGCCTGGCATCAAGACAGAAAGTTTCCGGATTCCTAACGTTCGCGGCCCGTGCATCGGCCCCCCGAACCTTCAAGGAATCCCGTGAAATCCCCCGCGCTGTCTCCCCTCGTCAAGGCCTGCTTGCTGGCCTGCACCGCCCTCAGTTCCACCGCCCTGCTGGCTCAGGCCAAGGAGCCCGACACGCTGGAGCGGGTGGTCGTCACCGGCTCGCACATCAAGCGCAGCCTGTCCGAGACCTCGCAGCCTGTCACCTCGATGACGCGCGAGGACATCCAGATGACCGGCTCGATGACCCTGAGCGGCTTCCTGGGCACGCTGACGAACAACGACGGCAGCGCCCTCAGCGAGCTCAGCGGCGCCAACTCCTGGGCCAGCGGCGCCAGCGGCATCTCGCTGCGCCATCTGGGCGCCGGCGGCACCCTGGTGCTGGTGAACGGTCGGCGCATGCCCAGCTATGGCTTTGCCGATGGCTTGCAGCTGAACTTCACCAACATCGACGCTATCCCGGCCAATGTGGTTGAGCGCGTCGAAGTTCTCAAGGACGGCGCCTCGGCCATCTATGGCTCGGACGCCATCGGTGGCGTGGTCAACATCATCACGCGCCGCAACATCACCGGCCTGGCGCTGAACCTGGCCGCCACGCAGAACGCCGACCACAGCTTCCTGAACAAGACCCGCACCGGCTCGCTGACCGGCGGCTATGGTTCGATGGACGCGCAGGGCTTCAACGTCTACGGCCACGTGGAGCTGTACCAGCGCGATGGCTACAAGGACTCGGACATCCGCCCGCTGCTGCCCGATTGGTACCTGCTGCAGAACCCGACGCGCAAAGACCAATCCACCGGTTCCTTCCCCGGCAACTACGTGGGCCGCTACCCGGCCAATTACAGCGACCCGGCGCTGGCTGGCAAGCGCATCAACCAGGCCGCACCCGGCTGTGCGCCCGCGCTGCTGCGCGACGGCCTGTGCTGGTACGACTACTGGAAGGACAGCGACGCCCTGCCGCCGAGCGAGCGCATCACCGCCCTGGCCGGCGGCCGCCTGAAGCTCAGCAGCGACTGGACCGCCTACGCCGAATTCCAGGGGGCTGACATCAAGACCGACTACCACACCGCCCTGCCGCGCAGCAATGTGAACGGCGTGGCGCTGAACTGGTACGACTCGATCAAGGGCGAGATGCAAAGCTTCGTCGACCCGCAGCTGCCGGTGGGCCATGCCAGCAACCCCTTCAGCTTCCCCATCGGCCTGAACTACCGCTTCACCGACCACCCCGACATGTTCAAGAACGTCGGCGCCTCGACCCAGTACCGGCTGCTGGGCGGGGTGGAGGGCGTGTGGGGCGATTGGGACGTGGACGCCGCGCTGGGCCTGATGCGCTCGCGGGCCTCGCAGCGCCAGCACCTCTACCGCGACCGCTATGCCTATTACGACGCCATCGTCAGCGGCGAGTACAAGTTCGGCCAGCAGAACCCGCGGGCCCTGCTGGAAAAGATGTTCCCCGAGATGGGTTCGGACGGCGAGTACAAGCAGCAGTTTGTGGACCTGCGCGCCTCGCGCGAGCTGATGCGCCTGGGCGACAAGCCGGTCATGCTGGCCCTGGGTGCCGAGCTGCGCCACGAGGAGTTCTGGCACCGCAGCATGGACAACATCCTGCAGGCCCGCATCGTGCAGTTCTCGGGCGTTTCCATTGACGGCGAGCGCGACCAGGTCTCCGCCTTCGCCGAACTGGCGGTGCCGCTGGGCAAGACCCTGGAGCTGAGCGCGGCGCTGCGCGGCGACAAGGACCTGGACGGCTTCGGCGCCGTCACGCCCAAGTTCTCTCTGGCCTGGCGGCCGGTGAGCGAGCTGCTGGTGCGCGGCACCGTGACCCAGGGCTTCCGTGCCCCCAGCCTGCCCGAGACCGGCAATGGCGGCGCCTCCTGGTTCAACAACGGCTACGTGGACCCGAAGCGCTGCGACACCGCCAAGCAGATGGAGACCATCCTGAAGACCGGCAACGCCGGCGACAAGGTGCTGGCCAGCACCGCCCGCGCCCTGGGTTGCGAGGTGAGCTTCCCCGCCGCAGTGACGCCCAACCCTGATCTGAAGCCCGAGCACAGCAACAACCTCAGCGCCGGGTTCGTCTGGCAGGCCACGCGCGAGCTGAGCCTGGCGGTGGACTACTACCACATCAAGCGCCGCGACGAGATCGGCACCCGCGACGTGGACCGCGTGCTGGCCGACGAGGACCGCCTCAGCGGCCTGGTGCAGCGCGGCGCGCTCACCGCGCAGGACCTGGACATCGCCGCCCGCATCAAGGAACTCTCCGGCCAGACCCTGGGCTTTGCCGTCGGTCCCATCAAGACCATCGGCGCGCAGTACCAGAACCAGAACCGCAGCAAGGTCTCGGGTGTGGATGCGGACCTGCGCGGCAAGTGGCGCACGGCGATCGGCCAGTTCGAGGCCGGCGCCGAGCTGGCCTACCTGATCAGCCAGCACGGCTGGGACCAGGTGGACAACAAGTACTCGCAGAACTACGTCGGCTGGCGCGGCGTGCCGCGCGTGGCGGCGGCCGTGCGCCTGGGCTTCAAGCAGGACCGCTGGAGCGTGGGGGCGCGCATCGCACACACCAAGGGCACGCGCCTGGCTTGGGGCTTCCTGGATTCGCAGAACACCGAGGAAGGCTGCGAGGGGCGCGATGTGCCGGCCGGTGGCTGCGCGGTGCCCAGCAACACCCGCACCACGCTGTGGGCCAAGGTCGATCCGATGAAGAACCTCAGCCTGTCCCTGAACATCTTCAACCTCTGGGACCAGAAGACCGCCACCCAGTACCGGCCCAACACCGCCCTGCCGCTGGATGGCCGCGTGGTGAAGCTCGGCATGGAGTGGCGCCTGTGAGCGGCGCGCGCTCCGCCCTGATGAGCGCGCTGCTGGCCCTGGCCGCCTCGGCCGGGGCGGCTCCGGCCGATTCCAATGCTCCGGACCCCTACCTCTGGCTGGAGGCGGTGACGGGCGCGGACGTGGACCCCTGGGTGGCGCGGCAGCGCCAGCAGGCGGAAGGCGCGTTGCAGGCCCTGCCCGTGTACCCGCAGCTGCAGCGCGAGATCCAGGAGGTGCTGGACTCCCCGTCCCGCATCCCGGCCGTCCAGCAGCTTGGGGACGGCCAGCTCTACAACTTCTGGCGCGACGCCGCGCACCCGCGCGGGGTGTGGCGCCGCACCAGCCTGGCCAACTTCCAGCGGACCCAACCCGAATGGGAGACGGTGCTGGACCTGGACCAGCTGGCGCAGCAGGAGGGGGAGAGCTGGGTCTGGCAGGGCGTGAGCTGCCTGGCACCGAAGGACCGGCGTTGCCTGGTGTCCCTGAGCCGCGGCGGCACCGATGCCCGCGTGGTGCGCGAGTTCGACACCGGCACGCGTGCCTTCGTGGCGGGCGGCTTCGTGTTGCCCGAGGCCAAGGGGGGCCTGAGCTGGGTGGATGGCAACCATGTCGCCGTCTACACCGACTTCGGCCCCGGCACGTTGACGGAATCCGGCTACCCGCGCCAGCTCAAGCTCTGGCAGCGCGGCCAGGCGCTGGACCAGGCCAAGCCGCTGTTGGAGATCCCGCCCAGCGACATGAGCCTGTGGACCTGGACGGATTCCGGACCCGAAGGGAGTCGGGTGGTGGTGGAACGCCGCCGCGGCTTCTTCGACGGCGAGCAGTACCTGCTGGAAAGGGGCAAGCTGCGCGAGATCCCCAAACCCCTGGACGCCACGGTCACGCCCTTTGGCGACCAGCTGCTGATCGAGCTGCGCTCGGACTGGCAGGTGGGCGGCCGCAGCTTCAAGGCTGGCTCGCTCCTGGCCACGCCGCTGGCCGCCTTCATGGCCGGCCAGGGCAAGGACTTCCAGCTGCTGTTCGAGCCGCATGAACGCAGCGGCCTGCAATCCGTCACCCGCACCCGCGACGCCCTGCTGCTGGTGCACATGGACGAGGTGCGCCAGCAGCTCAGCGAGTGGCGGCGCGAGCGTGGCCGCTGGGTGCAGCGCCGCATCGAGACGCCGGCCTTTGCCTCGCTGTGGGTGAGCCCGCTGGCCGGCCGCAGCAGCAATGCCTACCTGCTCACGCAGTCCAGCTTCCTGCAGCCCAGCACGCTGGAGCTGGGCGAGGCCGGGCGCAGCGCGCGCCAGACGCTGAAGACCCTGCCGGCCTTCTTCGACGCCGCGGGCTTGCAGGTGCAGCAGCTGCACGCCACTTCGAAGGACGGCACGCGCGTGCCCTACTTCGTCGTCGGCGCCCAGGCGGCGAACGGCCCGCGTCCGACCCTGCTGTACGGCTACGGCGGCTTCGAGATTTCGATGCGCCCGAACTACAGCGGCATCACCGGTCGCGCCTGGCTGGCGCGGGGCGGGCAGTACGTGCTGGCCAACATCCGCGGCGGCGGCGAGTTCGGGCCGCGCTGGCACCAGTCGGCCCAGAAGGCCGGCCGGCAGCGCAGCTACGACGACTTCATCGCCGTGGCCGAGGACCTGCAGCGCCGCGGCCTGACCACCCCCAAGCAGCTCGGCATCCTGGGCGGCAGCCTGGGCGGCATGCTGGTGCAGGTGGCCATGCAGCAGCGGCCCGAGCTGTTCGGCGCCGTGGTCAGCCAGGTGCCGCTGTCCGACATGAAGCGCTACCACCGCCTGCTGGCCGGGGCTTCATGGATGGCCGAGTACGGTGACCCCGATCAGCCTTCGGATTGGGAAGTCATCGGCGCCTACTCGCCGTATCACAACAGCAAGCCGGACGCTCGGTACCCGCCCATCCTCTACACCAGCTCCACCCGCGACGACCGCGTGCACCCCGCACACGCCCGCAAGATGGTGGCGCTGATGCAGAGCCAGGGGCACAAGGTGCTGTACTGGGAAAACGGCGAGGGTGGCCACGCCGGGGCGGCGAACAACGCGCAGGCGGCGGCGATGTGGGCGCTCAGCTACTCGTTCTTGATTGATACCTTGATGAAGTAGGCCTGCGTTGGTCAGAGCGAGATCAGGCCGCCGAGGTGCCCACCCCGCGCCCTCGGACTTGCTCCAAAGGTTGCCGGTGGAATCTCAGGCGGCCGCGCGCTGCACCACCAAGGCCCGGTACTGGCTTGGCGTCAGGCTGGTCGTGGCGCGGAACTGGCGCGTGAAGGCGCTGTGATCGCTGTAGCCGCATTGCGCGGCAATCGCGGCCACGCTCAGGCGTGGTTCGTTTTCCAGCAGCGCGCGGGCCGCGTCCAGGCGGGCCTGCAACAGCATCTCGCGCGGGGTGATCTCGAAGATGCGCTGGAACAGGCGCTCCAGGCGGTCCAGGCTCAGGCCGGCGCCACGTGCCAGCTCGGTCAGCTGCAGGGGCTCGGAGAAATTGCGGCGCAGCTGCTCCGCCACCTCCGCCACCTGGGGGTAGACGGGGTTGTTGCGGTCCGGCAGGCCCAGGTCGCGCGAGATGCCGGCCACGCCCACCACCGCGCCCTGCGGGTCGTGCAGGGGCAGCTTCTGCGTCAGGCACCAGCCGGGCTCTCGGTTGGCGTAGACATGCAGCTCCAGGTAGCGGTGGATGGGCTTGCCGCTCTTGATGACGTTGCGGTCCTGGGCCAGAAAGGTCTCACCCATCGCGCCCGGGAACAGCTGCGCCGCGGTTCGGCCCAGCAGGGCCTGCTTGCTGCGCTGGCCGCTGCGCCGCACCAGGCTGTGGTTCAGCGCCACGTAGCGGGCCTGAAGGTCCTTGGCGAAGAACACAACATCGGGCAGCTGATCGAACAACTGCTCCACCAGCTTGAGGTCGCAGGGGCCGAGCAGGGTTTGCGCCGCGTCCGCCTGCGCGCCACGCGGCGCCGCTGCGGGGGGCAGCGGGCGCAGCAGGGGGAAGGGGGCGAGTCGCGTTTGCATAATTGAATATTGGATCCAAAAATTCGGCAACCGAACCTGAGGTTTTTCCGGGTTGCGGCGGGAATACCCCACGAACCCGGGGGCATGGCGGAAGGCACTCCCTGGATCCCGGAAAAGAAAACGGCCCCGCAGGGCCGTTGGCTGAGGGCCAGTTCGTGCTTACGGCGTGGCGGGCTTGGCCGGGGCCGGCGGCACGGCGGGCGTGGCGGGCGCCTTGGTGGGATGCACCTTCTTCGCGGCGGCGGCCTTGGCCGGTGCCGCGGGGGCTGCGGCTGCGGCAGGGGCCGCGGTGGCGGCAGCGCTGGCGGCCGGTGCCGCAGCCGTGGCCTTGGTGGCCGGGGCGGTGGTGGCGGCCGGTGCTGCAGGCGCGGCGGG
>NZ_JAEDAK010000025.1 GCF_016093275.1 Inhella proteolytica | reverse complement strand
CGACCTGACGCGCCAGCAGGATGTGCTCGCGGGTCTGGGGCATCGGGCCGTCAGCGGCCGAGCACACCAGGATGGCGCCGTCCATCTGGGCGGCACCGGTGATCATGTTCTTGACGTAGTCGGCGTGGCCCGGGCAGTCAACGTGCGCGTAGTGGCGGTTGGCCGTCTCGTACTCGACGTGGGCGGTGTTGATGGTGATGCCGCGCGCCTTCTCTTCCGGCGCCGCGTCGATCTGGTCGTAGGCCTTGGCCTCGCCACCGAACTTCTTCGACAGAACGGTCGCAATCGCTGCCGTCAGCGTGGTCTTGCCATGGTCCACGTGACCGATGGTGCCCACGTTCACGTGCGGCTTGGTGCGTTCGAACTTACCTTTTGCCATTTGGTGCTCCTGGCGCTCCGCCCAGAAAGAAGGGAAGAAAAGACGAAAAAGGGTGGTGCCCATGGCGGGAATCGGACCCGCGACCTCTCCCTTACCAAGGGAGTGCTCTACCACTGAGCCACATGGGCAGCGACACAGGGCTGAGGACTTCGCAATCCGCAATCCGGTGCCGCCTCGCCCCACAAGCCAACCGCTCTGGAGCGGGAGACGGGAATCGAACCCGCGTCATTAGCTTGGAAGGCTAAGGTTCTACCATTGAACTACTCCCGCTGAAGGAGCATCGCTTTGGTGGAGGAGGCTGGATTCGAACCAGCGTACGCGTTAGCGGGCAGATTTACAGTCTGCTGCCTTTAACCACTCGGCCACCCCTCCGGGAGCGAGCCCGCGACTATAGCAGAGGTTTCTCGCCCCGCAAGCCCCTGCCTCTCAGGCTGACCCGACAGCCCAGCTCCAGCTCTGTCCTTGCGCCTCCAGCCAGCGTTGGACGGCACCGAAGTGACCGCAGCCGATGAAGGGGCGCGGCGGACGCAGGGCCGAAAGCGGCGAAGGATGGTTGGCCGTCAGCACCAGGTGCTGGCCGCCCTGCAGCAGCGGCTGCTTGGACTGCGCATGCGCCCCCCAGAGCAGGAAGGCCTTGGGCCGCGGATCGGCCGCCACGGCACGGATCAGCGCGTCCGTCAGCGCCTCCCAGCCCCAGCCGGCATGAGCACCGGCCTGGCCATCCTCGACCGTGAGCACCGTATTGAGCAGCAGCACCCCGCGGCGCGCCCAGCCGCCCAGGTGCCCGTGCGCGGCGGGCGCCAGCCCGAGGTCGCGCTGCAACTCCTTGTAGATGTTGCGCAGGCTGGGCGGCAGCTTCTGGCCCACCGGCACGGAAAAGGCCAGCCCCTCGGCCTGACCTGGGCCGTGATAGGGATCCTGACCCAGGATCACCACCCGGCAAGCGGACAAGGGCGTCAGCTCCAGCGCCCGCAGGGGCTGCGCCGGGTAGATCTGCGCACCCGCCCGTTGCCACGCCTCGATGCGATCGATCAGCGGCTGCGCACCTTCGCGCCACTGCACAAGGGGCGACTGCCACCCCGCGTCCAGCCGGGCGCGCGCCAGCGCCGCCCCCAGCGGTTCCTGCAGGGCGCTCAAGCGAAAAGCTCGGCCAGCGCCTGGCCAGGGTCCGGAGCGCGCATGAAGGCCTCGCCCACCAGAAAGGCCCGCACATCGGCCGCACGCAGCCGCTCGACGTCAGCGCGCACCAGCACGCCCGATTCGGTGATCAGCAGCCGCTCGGGGCCGATCGCACCCCGCAGGCTCAGCGTGGTGTCCAGGCTGACCTCGAAGGTGCGCAGGTTGCGGTTGTTGATGCCCATCAGCGGCGTCTTCAGGCGCAGCGCACGGTCCAGCTCGGCCGCGTCGTGGGACTCCACCAGCACGTCCAGGCCCAGGGCCAGCGCACAAGCCTCCAGATCCCGCAGCTGCGCATCGTCCAGGCAGGCCACGATCAGCAGGATGGCGTCCGCCCCCATGGCCTTGGCGTCCATGATCTGCAGCTCGTCGATCATGAAGTCCTTGCGGAGCACGGGCAGGCTGCAGGCGGCATGCGCCTGCTGCAGATAGGCCGTGCAGCCTTGGAAGAAGCGTTCATCGGTCAGCACGGACAGGCAAGCCGCGCCGTGCCGGGCGTAGCTGGCGGCAATGGCGGCCGGATCGAAGGACTCGCGCAGCACGCCCTTGCTGGGGCTGGCCTTCTTGACCTCCGCAATCACTGCCGACCGGCCCGTTGCCACACGGCCTTGCAGCGCGGCGGCAAAGCCGCGCGCGGGCGGTGCCTGCTCGGCGCTGCGGCGCAGCTCGGCCGCGCGCAGGCGCAGCGCCGCCACTTCTTCTTGCTTGACCGCCACGATGCGGCGCAACACGTCTTCCATCACTCAGCCCCGCTGAGTCGCGTTCACGAACTGGTCCAGCTTGGCGCGTGCAGCGCCGCTGTCGAGGGCCGTGCGGGCCCGTTCGATGCCCGCGGCGATGGATTCGGCGACATCGGCGGCGTACAGCGCCGCCCCCGCATTCAGCAGCACGATGTCGCGCGCCGGGCCGGTCTTGCCCTCCAGCACACCCAGCAGCATGGCCTTCGAGGCCTCGGCGTTCTCGACTCTCAGATTGCGCGTGGCCGCCATGGCGATGCCGTAGTCCTCGGGGTGGATGCTGTACTCGGTGACTTGGCCGTCGCGCAGTTCGCCCACCAGGGTGGCGGCGCCGAGCGAGACCTCGTCCAGCCCGTCCTGCCCATAAACGACCAGTGCATGCTTGGCGCCCAAGCGCTGCAGCACACGCACCTGGATGCCGACCAGATCCGGGTGGAACACGCCCATCAGGATGTTGGGCGCACCAGCCGGATTGGTCAGCGGGCCCAGGATGTTGAAGATCGTGCGCACGCCCAACTCCTTACGCACCGGGGCGATGTTCTTCATCGCCGGGTGGTGGTTGGGCGCAAACATGAAACCCATGCCGGCCTCGGCCAGGCAGCGCGCCACGGCCTCGGGCTGCAGGTCGATGCGAGCCCCCAGGCTCTCCAGCACATCGGCACTGCCGCTCTTGCTGCTGACGCTGCGGTTGCCGTGCTTGGCCACCACGGCACCAGCGGCGGCGGCCACGAACATCGAGCAGGTGCTGATGTTGAAGCTGTGCGCACCGTCGCCGCCGGTGCCCACCACGTCAACCAGGTGCGGGTGCGGTGCCACCGGCACCTTGCGGCTGAGCTCGCGCATCACCTCGGCGGCGGCGGCGATCTCGCCCACGGTTTCCTTCTTCACACGCAAGCCGGTGATGAGCGCCGCCGCCACCACCGGCGACATCTCGCCCGTCATGATGCGGCGCATCAGCGCCAGCATCTCGTCGGGAAAGATCTCGCGGTGTTCGATGACGCGCTGCAGGGCTTCTTGGTCGGTGATCGGCATCTCAGGCCTCGCTGAAATAGGCACGGACGGCGGCGATGGCACGGTCCACACCGGCCTCGTCCACATCCAGATGGGTGACAAAGCGCAGGCGGTACAGGCCGGTGGCCAGCACGCCGCGCTCCTTCAAGAACGGGATCAGGCCGGCGCCGCGCTCGGGCGCGACATCGGCAAACACGATGTTGGTCTGCGGCATCTGCACTGCCAGGCCGGGCAGGCCTTGCAGGCCCGCGGCGAGTCGCTGCGCGCGCGCATGGTCCTCGCGCAGGCGCTCCAGGTGGTGGTCGAGCGCGTATTGCGCCGCCGCGGCCAGCAGGCCGGCCTGGCGCATCGCCCCGCCGCACATCTTGCGCCAGCGCCGGGCGCGGCCGATGAAGGCGGCCGAGCCGCAAAGCACCGAGCCGACCGGCGCGCCCAGGCCCTTGGAAAAGCAGACCGAGACCGAATCGAAGCCAGCACAAATCGCTCGGGCATTGGCCAGCACCTCACCCGACGGAGCAGCGGCGGCATTGAAGAGCCGCGCACCGTCCAGATGCAGGCTCAGGCCATGGCGGCGCACCAGCGCCTGGGTCTCGCGTACGTAGACCGGGTCCAGCACCTGGCCGCCAATCGTGTTTTCCAGGCAGAGCAGGCGCGTGCGGGCAAAGTGCGGGTCATCCGGCTTGATCGCGGCCTCGATGTCCGCCAGCAGCAGGCTGCCGTCCGGCTGCTGGGTCAGCGGCTGCGGCTGGATGGAGCCCAGCACCGCCGCACCGCCGGCCTCCCAGCGGTAGCAATGCTGCTGCTGGCCGACGATGTATTCGTCGCCCCGCTCGCAGTGGCTCATCAGGGCCACCAGATTGCTTTGCGTGCCGCTGGGCAGGAAGAGCGCGGCCTCGAAACCCAGGCGCTCAGCCACGGCCGCCTGCAGGGCCTTGACGCTCGGGTCGTCACCAAACACGTCGTCGCCCAAGGGCGCCGCGGCCATGGCGGCGCGCATCCCGGCCGTCGGGCGGGTGACGGTGTCGCTGCGCAGGTCCACAAGCGCGCTCATGGGGCCAGCTCCAAGAAGTTCTTCAGCTGGGCATGGCCATGCTCGGAAAGGATCGATTCGGGGTGGTACTGCACGCCCTCGATCGGCGTCTTCGTGCCCGCCAGCTCCCGGTGGCGCACGGCCATGATCTCGCCGTCCTCGCTGCGCGCGCTGACCTCCAGCTCGGGCGGGCAGCTCGCGGGCTCAATCACCAGCGAGTGGTAGCGGATCACGCTGAACTGCGACGGCAGGCCCTTGAACACGCCGCGGCCGTCGTTCGTGATGGTGCTGGCCTTGCCATGCATCTGGCGCTGCGCCCGCACGACCTTGCCGCCCAGGGCCTGGCCGATGCTCTGGTGGCCCAGGCACACGCCCAGGATGGGCAGCTTGCCCTTGAAGGCCTGGATGGCCGGCACGCACACACCGGCCTCGGTGGGCGTGCAGGGGCCGGGGGAGAGGATCAGGTGGCTGGGGTTCAGCGCGGCGATGCCGGCGACGTCGATCTCGTCGTTGCGCAGCACCTTCACCTCGGCCCCCAGTTCGCCCAGGTACTGCACCAGGTTGAAGGTGAAGCTGTCGTAGTTGTCGATCATCAAGATCATTTCAGAACCCCCCTTCCACCAGCTCGGCCGCCGCCAGCACGGCACGCGCCTTGGCCTCGGTTTCCTTCCACTCCAGCTCAGGGACCGAATCGGCCACCACGCCGGCCGCGGCCTGCACGTACAGCGTGCCGTCCTTGACGATGCCGGTGCGGATGGCGATGGCCAGGTCCATGTCGCCAGCGAAGCTCAGGTAGCCGCAGGCGCCGCCGTAGATGCCGCGTTCCACGGGTTCCAGCTCGTCGATCAGCTCCATCGCGCGCACCTTGGGCGCGCCGGTCAGCGTGCCGGCCGGGAAGCTCGCCTTCAGCACGTCCAGTTGCCCCACCTCGGGCCGCAGCACACCTTCGACGTTGCTGACGATGTGCATCACGTGCGAGTAACGCTCAACCTCGAAGGCCGCCGTCACCTTGACGCTGCCGGTGCGGGCGATGCGGCCGATGTCGTTGCGCGCCAGGTCGATCAGCATCAGGTGCTCGGCGCGCTCCTTGGCGTCGCCGCGCAGCTCGGCTTCCAGCAGGGCGTCGGCCTGCGGCGTGGCGCCGCGTGGGCGGGTGCCGGCCAGCGGGCGGATGGTGATCTTGCGGCCGCCGCCATCCTCGATTGAACGATGCTCCTCGCGCACGAGGATCTCCGGCGAGGCGCCGACGATCTGGTGATCCCCCATGTCGTAGTAATACATGTACGGGCTGGGGTTCAGCGAGCGCAGCGCGCGATACAGGCTCAAGGGGTCGGCGTCAAAACGCTTCTTCAAGCGCTGGCCGATCACCACCTGCATACAGTCGCCGGCGGCGATGAATTCCTTGGCTTTTTCGACCGCCTGCATGAACTCGGCCGGGTCGCGTTCGCGCTGCACGGGCTGCGGCGCACTGGGCTTGACCTCGGGCAGGCCGACGCCACGGCGCAGGCTGCCGGCCAGCTCGTCCAGGCGCGCCTGGGCCTTGGCGTAGGCCTCGGGCACCGCAGGATCGGCCCAGACGATCAGGTAGAGCCGGCCGCTGAGGTTGTCGATGACGGCCACCTCCTCGCTCAGCAGCAGCTGGATATCCGGCAGACCCAGACCACCGGCAGGGCGGCTCTTGGCCAGGCGCGGCTCGATGGCGCGCACGGTGTCATAACCGAAGTAGCCGGCCAGGCCGCCGCAGAAACGCGGCAGGCCGGGCAGCACCGCCGGCTTCAGGCGCTCCTGGTAGGCAGCGATGAAGTCGAGCGGGTTGCCCTCGTGGCGCTCGATGACCTCGCCGTCGCGCACGATCTCGCAGACCGAGCCGCGGGCGCGCAGCAGGCTGCGCGCTGGCAGGCCGATGAATGAGTAGCGCCCGAAGCGCTCGCCGCCGATGACGGATTCGAGCAGGAAGCTCAGCGGCCGACCGGCGCAGAGCTTCAGGTACAGGGAGAGCGGGGTTTCGAGGTCCGCAAAGGCCTGGCGCACCAGGGGAATGCGGTTGTGGCCGGCTTCGGCCAGACGCAAAAAGTCTTGTTCGTTCGTGATCACAGCGGGTCCTGCACGCAAGGGTTCACCCGGGCGCGGCCACGCCACGCCCACTCAGCTTCGCAGAGTGCAGGGTCGCCAGGGCCAGGCTCCCCGGTCGCCAGACCCCTTGGTGAGTTTGCGGTTCACGAACATGCGGCGGAGTGTAGCCATGCCCATGGAGCCAGGCTTCGTGAACCAATGCACCCGTATTCGCGTTGCAGGCAAGCACTTCCCCTGGGGTAGCGAGCGCAACATCTCGCCACAATTGCCTTTCACCCGCCGCGTTGGAGACCCGCATGCGCCGAGCCTTTCTGAGCACCCTGCTAGCCCTTGCCCTGCCCACCCTGCCCTTGGGCGCCCTGGCCGAGACCGTCGAGGCCGGGGGGGCGAAGTTCGACACCACGGCCGAAGTGGCCGGTCAGAAACTGGTCTTGAATGGCCTGGGGGTGCGCTACAAGGCCATCTTCAAGGTCTACACCGTGGGCTTCTATTTCAAGCAGAAGGCCGACACGCCGGACGGCCTGATCAAGCAGGATGGCCCCAAGCGCGTGCTGCTGAAGATGCTGCGCGATGTGGACGGCAAGGACCTCGGCAAGGCCTTCACCGACGGCATGCAGAAGAACGCCCTGCCCGAAGAGCGCGCCAAGACCATCAATGGCATCTTCAAGTTCGGCCAGATCTTCAACGACATGAAGAAGGCCCCCTCGGGCGCCGCCATTGGCATCGACTGGATCCCCGGCACCGGCGCCCAGGTGTTCGTGGACTACAAGCCGGTGGGTGAGGTCATCCCAGAGCCCGAGTTCTTCAACGCCCTGCTGCGCATCTGGCTGGGCGAGAAGCCTGCCGACGACGACCTCAAGAACCAGCTGCTGGGCAAAGAAAAGCGCGGTCGCTGAGCCAGGCGGGCAGCTGGTCGAGCCCATCCAGATGGGCCTCGGCCGGCACCGCCTCGATCGGCTCGCCATGGTTGTAGCCATGGCGCAGCAGCACCACACCTGCACAACCGGCGGCCCGCGCGGCCGCCGCGTCGTTTGCGGAATCCCCCACCATCAGGCAGCGCGCGGGCGGCAGGCCCAGGCCGGCGCAGGCCTGCAGCAGGCTGTCCGGCGCAGGCTTGGCGCGCAGACCCTGGGCGCCACCCACTAACAGTTCGAAATACGCGGCCAGCTGGAAGCGTTCCAATAGCGCCTGCGCATTCGCCTGCGGCTTGTTGGTGACGCAGGCCAGCCGCAGACCCAGGGCTCGCAGGCCCTCCAGGCCCACCACCACCCCCTCGAACAGCCGGGCTCGCTGCCCGTTGACCGCTCTGTAATGGCACTCGTACCGCTCCCGCAGGGCCTCGAAGTCCTGCACCGTCAGACCCCAATGGGCCAGCAGGTCGCGCAGCAGCTGCGCGCCGCCACGGCCGATCAAGCGCCGCACCAGCGCTTCGGAGGGCGCCGGGGCGCCCAGTTCGGCAGCCAGGGGCGTGAGCGCGGCGACGAAGTCGCCCACCGTGTCAAGCAGGGTGCCATCCAGGTCCACCAACAGGGCTTCAATCTTCATGGGGGTCAGTGTCGCCGTGTCAGCTTCTGAGCCGAATATCTGGTGCCTGGGTGGCGCCGTCTGGGACCGCAAGCTGCGCCTGGAGGCGCCGCCGGTGCTGGCCAGCTCGAACCCGGTGAGCGAAACCTCTCACCCCGGCGGCGTGGCGCGCAATGTGGCGCACAACCTCAGCCTGCTGGGTCTGCCCGTGGCCTTGCTGAGCGCCTGGGGCGACGACGCCGCCGGCGCCCTGCTGCGCATGGACTGCCTGCGCCTGGGGCTGGACATCGACGCCGTGCTGACCGTGCCGGACACCGCCACCGGTGCCTACACCGCCGTGCTGGAGCCCAACGGCGAACTGCACCTGGGCCTGGCGCAGCTGGACGCGCTCAACACCCTGGGCCCGGCCAAGCTCACGCGCACCCAGCCCAAACGCAGCCAAGCCGCCATCCAACTGGCCGACCTGAACCTGCGCCGCGACACCCTGGAAGCCTGGCTGGCCGAAGAGCGCCAGGGCCTGGCCGTGATCCTGGCCGTGTCCGAGCCCAAGATGGCGGCCCTGCCCGAGGACCTCTCGCGCCTGGATTTGCTGATCGCCAACAGCGGCGAATGGTGGGCCGCCGGCGGCAACACCGAGCTGGCGCGCCGCGGCCTGCGCCGCGCCCTGGTGACCCAGGGCGCGCAAGGCGTGCGCCTGGGTCAGTGGGGCGAGATCCAATGGCAGTGGCAGACCCTGCCGGCCCCGCCCACGCCGCAGGTGGCCGATGTGACCGGTGCGGGCGATGCCTTCAGCGCCGGCGTGCTGGCCGCGCTGCTGCAGCGGCCGGGCGACTGGCTGGCCGCCGCCCGTTTCGGCCAGCGCCTGGCCCAAATCTGCCTGCAATCCCCCCTGAGCGTGGCGCCGGAAATCCACCCGGCCCTGCTCAACGACCTGGAAGACCGCAATGAAAACTGACTGGCTGCGCTGCGCCCCCGAAGTGGCCGATGCCCTGGCTGACGGCTGCCCCGTGGTGGCGCTGGAGTCCACCATCGTGGCCCATGGCATGCCCTATCCGCAGAACCTGACCACCGCCCAGGCTGTGGAGGACCTGATCCGTTCGCATGGCGCGGTGCCGGCCACCATTGCGGTGATGGACGGCGCCATCCGCGTCGGCCTGAGTGCGGCCGAACTGGAGCAGCTGGCCCAGGCCGGCGCCCAGGCCCTGAAGCTGAGCCGGCGCGATATCGCCTACGCCGTGGCACAGCGCCGTCTGGGCGCCACCACCGTGGCCGCCACGATGCTGTGCGCGCAGGCCGCCGGCATCCGCGTGTTCGTGACGGGTGGCATCGGCGGCGTGCACCGCGGCGCCCAACAGAGCATGGACATCAGCGCCGACCTGATGGAGCTGGCGCGCACGCCGGTGGCCGTGGTGTGCGCCGGCGCCAAGAGCATCCTGGACCTGCCGCTGACGCTGGAAGTGCTGGAGACCCAGGGCGTACCGGTGGTGGCCGTGGGGCAGGAGGGCTTTCCGGCCTTCTACAGCCGCGAGAGCGGCCTGAAGGCCGACTTCCGCATCGACGAGCCGGCCGCACTGGCCGCCTTCCTGCGCTGCCATTGGGGCCTGGGCCTGAGCAGCGGCGTGGTGGTGGCCAACCCGGTGCCGGCCGCGCACGAGATCCCGGCCGCCCAGGTCGAGGTCTGGATCGCCCAGGCGCTGCGTGAGGCCGATGAACAGGGCATCCACGGCAAGGCCAGCACGCCCTTCATGTTGAAGCGCCTGGCCGAACTTTCGCAGGGCCGCTCGTTGGCCACCAATATCGAACTGGTGAAGCACAACGCCGTGCTGGGCGCGCGCCTGGCCGCTAATCTGGCCCGCTTGCCTAAGGCCTGAACGAACCGACCGCGCGCTCGATCAGATCGAGCGCGTGCTCGAAGCCCTGCGCGCTGGAGTAGTAGGGGTCGGGCACGTCCTGGCCAGCCATCCCCGGCACATGGTCCAGCAGCAGGCGCAGGCGCTGCGGCGGGGCCTCGGGGAAGATCCGGCGCAGCTCGTCCAGCACCTCGTTGTCCAGCGCCAGCAACACCTCGAACTTGGCCAGATCCTCGCGCTGCACCTTGCGCGAGCGCCATTTCGGGTCCAACACATAGCGGCGCCGCTCCAGGCAGGCGGCGGCGCGCGGGTCCATGCGCTCGGGCCGGCTGGAGGCCCACACACCGGCCGAGGCCACGCGGCGCAGGCCCAGGGCGAGTGCGCAGGCACGAAAGACCACCTCGGCCATGGGCGAGCGACACAGGTTCGCCCGACAGACGAGGAGGACGGAGCTCACGCGAGTTGCTGGCGCATGGTGTCGATGACCGCCTTGTAGTCGCCCTGGCCGAAGATGGCCGAGCCGGCCACGAAGGTGTCGGCGCCAGCGTCGGCGATGCGGCGGATGTTGTCCACCTTGACGCCACCGTCCACCTCGAGGCGGATGTCGCGCCCGGTCTGCTCAATCAGCTTGCGCGCCTTCTCCAACTTGCGCAGCGCCGAGTCGATGAAGCTCTGGCCGCCGAAACCAGGGTTGACGCTCATGATCAGCACCAGATCGACCTTGTCGATCACCCAGTCCAGCACATCCAGTGGCGTGCCGGGGTTGAACACCAGGCCGGCCTGCTTGCCCTCGGCCTTGATCAGCTGCAGCGTGCGGTCCACGTGCTTGCTGGCCTCGGGGTGGAAGCTGACCAGATCGGCGCCGGCCTTGCAGAAGGCCTGGGCCAGGGCATCGACGGGCTCGACCATCAGGTGCACATCGATCGGTGCCGGGCGGCCATCGGGCAGCACGCAGTGCGGGCGCAGGGCCTGGCAGACCATCGGCCCGAAGGTCAGATTCGGCACGTAATGGTTGTCCATCACGTCGAAGTGGATCCAGTCGGCGCCGGCCGCCAGGACGTTGCGGCATTCATCGCCCAAACGGGCGAAATCGGCGGAGAGGATGCTGGGGGCGATGCGATGGCTCATAGGGCGCGATTCTAGGAAGGCACCCGGAAGGTCCGGCGCGCCTGCTCGGCCTTGGCGCGCGCCCAGCAGCCTTCGGCATGGTCGTTCACCAGGCCCATGGCCTGCATGAAGGCGTAGCAGGTGGTGGGGCCGACGAAGCGGAAACCCAGCTTCTTCAGCTGTTTGGACAGGGCCTGCGAGGCCGACGACTCCGCCCGCACCACCGGGGGTTCAGGCTTTTCCTCATAGGTCCAGACCAGCGCCGCCAGGCTGCGGCCGCCGTCCTGCAGTGCGCGCAGCGCCCGCGCGTTGCCGATCGTGGCCTCGATCTTGCCGCGGTGCCGGACGATGCCGGCGTCGCCCAGCAGGCGCGCCACATCGGCACCTTCGAAGGCCGCCACCCGCGCGGCGTCAAAGCCGGAAAAGGCGGCCCGGAACGCCTCGCGTTTGGCCAGGATGGTGCGCCAGCTCAGGCCCGACTGGAAGCCTTCCAGGCAGAGCTTTTCAAACAGCCGCGTCTCATCGGCCACCGGATAGCCCCACTCCTCGTCGTGGTAGCGGCGGTAGAGCGGAAAATCGGTCGCCTCGCACCAGGCGCAGCGCGCCCGGCCGTCCTCTCCCAGGATCGTTCTCATGTCTTCAAGCTCCTCTTCCGCCGAGTTTCGCTGCAGCGTCGTCGTGCAGCCGCTGGCCGAGCAGACCGACCCCGCGCAGGAGCGCTGGGCCTTCCAGTACACGGTCACGATCGAGAACGTGGGCAAGGTGCCAGCCCAGCTGGTGGCCCGGCAGTGGCGCATCCTCGACGCGCGCGGCCAGGTCGAGGAGGTCAAGGGCCTGGCCGTGGTGGGCCACCAGCCCTATCTGCAGCCGGGCCAGCGCTTCCAGTACAGCTCCTGGGCGCAGATCGGCACCCCGCAGGGCAGCATGAGCGGGCGCTACCTGTGCGTCACCGAAGACGCCGAGATCTTCTACGCCGAGGTGCCCGAGTTCCTGCTGGCCGACACCAGCCACCTTCACTGATCCCGGTCTTCGTCCTTGCCCTTGTTCCGTCCCGAAAACATCGTCCACCAGACGATGAACACCGCCAGGCCCAGCGCCAGCAGCAGCTCCAGAATGATCAGTCCCATGCGGGCATTGCACCATGCGCTGGTGCTGCTCAGCCTGGCCGCCTGCAGCACCTTGCCACCGCCCCCAGGGCCCGCGCCGGCACCCGAACCGGCCCCCGAGTCCACGCCGCCCAGCCCCAGGCCGCCCGCCCCCGGCCCGGCGCGCTGGGTGCCCACCAGCTGGAGTGAACTGCCCGGCTGGGGTGAGGACGCCGCCGAAACCCTGTGGCCCGCGCTGCGCCAGAACTGCCAGCGCCCACCCGCCCAGTGGGAGCGTCTGTGTGCCCGCCTCGCCCTGGAAGAGGCCCCCGGCGATCGCCTGCAGGCGCATGGCTGGCTGATGGAACAGCTGCAGCCGCACCGCGTGGAAGCTGCCGATGGCAACCCGCAGGGCCTGGCCACGGGCTACTTCGAGCCCGAGCTGCGGGCGCGCCGCCAGCCCGATGCGCAGTTCAAGGTGCCGCTGTTTGCGCCACCGGCCGACGCGCAGCTGGCGCGCGCGCCGCGCCAGCAGTTCGACCAGCAATGGCGCGGCCGCGTGCCGCCCCTGCTCTACGTGGAAGACACGCTGGACGCGCTGCTGCTGCAAATCCAGGGCTCGGGCCGCGTGCTGGTGCGCGAGCCCGACGGCCGCGAGCGCCTGCTGCGCCTGGCCTTTGCCGGCCACAACGAGCAGCCCTACCGCTCGGTGGGTCGCTGGCTGATCGAGCAAGGTCTGCTGAAGGCCCACGAAGCGAATTGGCCGGCCATCAAGGCCTGGGGCCAGGCCAACCCGGCGCGACTGAACGAGATGCTGTGGAGCAACCCGCGCCTGGTGTTCTTCCGCGAAGAGCCGCTGCCCGACCCCGAGAAGGGCCCGCGCGGCGGCCAGGGCCTGCCCCTGACGCCCGGCCGCTCGGTGGCGGTGGACCGCAATGCCATCCCATACGGCCACCTGCTGTGGCTGGACAGCACCGAGCCGCTCAGCCAGACCCCGCTGCGCCGCTTGGTGCTGGCGCAGGACACCGGCAGCGCCATCCAGGGCGCCGTGCGCGCCGACTACTTCTGGGGCTGGGGC
This sequence comes from Inhella proteolytica, assembly GCF_016093275.1. Taxonomy (GTDB): domain Bacteria; phylum Pseudomonadota; class Gammaproteobacteria; order Burkholderiales; family Burkholderiaceae_C; genus Inhella; species Inhella proteolytica. The sequence continues at coordinate 30,700 of NZ_JAEDAK010000025.1, read as the reverse complement.
GCCGCCGCCGAGACACAGGCCGGGCGCATGAAGCAGGCGCTGCGCTACTGGGTGCTGCTGCCGCGCGCCAGCACGCCCTGAGCGGCGCTCAGGGCAGGCGCAAGAACACCGCCTCGACGTCGGTGGCGGTGTCGCGCCCCGAGTGCTTGTCCAGCACGTACCAGGTGCGCAGATTGCGCCAGGAGCCGCCTTTTTCGGCGGGGCGGCCCGGGTCGAGCACCAGCACCTCGCAGTTCTCGCGCGGCCCGCGGATGCCGGCGATGACGGTGATGTGCCGCTTGCCATTCACCCACAGCGGCCCGAACGCCCGCAGCCAGCCCATGATGGCCTCGGGCGTGGGCGACATCGGCGGCACATAGGCGAAGCCCATGTCGCGGCCGAACTCGCGGATCTTGCCGTTGGTGATGCCGGTGTTGTCCGAGTAGAGCTTGGACCACTTCGGCGAATCGGCCGGATCGGGGTGGCGCGCGTCCGTCATCTGCGTGCGCTGACGCTTCCACTGGATCAGCATCTGCGCCGAGGCGAACCAGCAGGACATGGTCTTGTCCTGCGCGATGTGCACGGGCGAGGGCACGGTGTAGTTCAGCACGATGCTGGGCGCCGGCGGGAAGGGCTGCGCCGCCGCCAGGGCGGCCTGGGTCTTCGGGCCGACGATGCCGTCCGCCTTCAGCGGCGGCGTGCGGCTCTGGAAGCTGACTACCGCCGCCTTGGTCTTGGGCCCGAAGATGCCATCCACCGCCAGCAGGGGTTGAACGACATTCAGCGCATTCAGCCGCGCCTGAAGCGTGCTGACGGCGGGTCCGACGGACCCTTGCTGCAAAGTGGCCATGGCGCCATGCCTCCCGATGAAGTGGTGTGCCGCCGAGCCTGCGAGTGCCGGCGCGGCGGACGAGTCTAGGGCGCCACGCCCCCGCGCCAGGCAGCCTGCACCCAGCCCCCCGCATCCAGGTGAGGGCGCGGCGGGCCCCGGGTACTTGTCCGCCCTTGGTGGCCCGGGCCGGGGGCGAAAATCGCGTCATGTTTTCGTCACCCTTCCCGCGGCGCCGCGGCTTGGTGCTGGCCGGCCTGGGGATGGGTCTGGGGCGCGGCGCGTTGGCCCAGGAGCCACCCACGCTGCGCCTGCTCAGCGAGGATTTCCCGCCTGTCAACTTTGAAGACCAGGGCCGCCCCAGCGGCATGGCCGGCGAGTTGGTGCTGCTGCTGCAGAAGCGTCTGGGCCTGGACATCCCGGTGGAGTTCATGCCCTGGACGCGCGGCTACCAGGAGGCCCAGGGCCCGCATCCGGTGTGCCTGTTCACCATGGCGCGCGCGGCCCATCGCGAGAAGCTGTTCAAGTGGGTCGGCCCGGTGGTGGAGTTCCAGAACGCGCTGTTCACCGCCAAGGGCACCGAGCGCCATCTGCGCAGCCTGGACGACGCCGCCAAGGCCAGCCAGATCATCGTCATCCGCGACTGGGCCTCGGCGCAGGAGCTGCAAAAGCGCGGCTTCAAGAACCTGACCGAGGTCAGCACCCCCGGCGCGGCCATCCGCATGCTGGTGGTCGGCCGCGCGCCGCTGATGGCCTCGGAACTGCTGACCCTGCCCGATCTGCTCAAGCGCGAGGGCTATGCGCCCGACGCCGTGACCACGGCCATGGTCTACCCCGGCGCCATGGGCTACCTGGCGTTCTCGCTGGCCACGCCCGATGAAGAGGTGCGGCGCTGGCAGCAGGCGCTGGACGCAATGAAGCGCGATGGCAGCTTTGCCAAACTGTTCAAAAAGTGGCTTCCCCACATGCTGCCGCCCTGACCCTCCGCAGGAGCCCCGAATGCCGATGATCGAATTCAAGCGCCCCGACGGCGCCAAGACCCCCGCCTACTTCGAGGCCGCCGCACGCGCTGATGCGCCCGGTGTGGTGGTCATTCAGGAGTGGTGGGGGCTGAACCCGCAGATCTGCGCGGTGGTGGACCGCCTGGCCGCCGCCGGCTACTCCGCGCTGGCGCCCGACCTCTACCGCGGCCGCCTGACGACCGCGGCCGACGAGGCCAACCACCTGATGCAGAGCCTGGACTTCGTGGACGCCACGCACCAGGACCTGCGCGGCGCCGGCGCCCACCTGGCGCGCAACGGCCGCAAGGTGGCCGTGATGGGCTTTTGCATGGGCGGCGCACTCACCGTGGCCGCCGCCGTGCATGCGCCGGAATTTGCCGCTGCCAGCTGCTTTTATGGCGTGCCTCCGGCCGAGCTGGCGCGCCCGGCCGACATCCGCATCCCCTTCCAGGCCCATTTCGCGCTGCAGGACGACTGGTGCACACCCACCGTGGCGCGTGGCCTCGAAGCCGAGATGCGTGCCGCCGGCCGCAGCCCCGAGATCCACTACTACGAGGCCGCGCACGGCTTCTTCAACGCCACCCGGCCGGTGTACGACGCCGCCTGCGCCGAGCAGGCCTGGACGCGCCTGCTCGACTTCCTCGGTCGGCATTTATAAAGGCTGCAGCTCCGCCCCGCGCAGGCCCACCAGCAGCGCGCGGCCGTCGGGCTGCAGGCGCAGCTCGGCATAGCGCGCGCCCTGCCAGCGCTGGCCCTCGCCTTCCTTGAAGAACCAGGCGTCGCTGACGACCGTCCAGCGCCCGTCCTTGGGGCTGAGTTCGAGCAGGCGTTCGTCCGCCGCCAGCGCCGGCCCCGCGCCGAACACGCGCACGAACCGACCGACGCCGCGCGCATCGCGGCGCAGCACCAGCAGCGGGCGCTCGGCCCCCGGGCGGGGCGCGGGCTCGCCGGCCTGCGCCAGCAGGCTGTAGTTCAGGCGCATGAAGTCGCCCTGCATCAGCGAGCGCGGGTCCACCGGCGCCAGCTCCACGAACAGCGGCTCGCCGCTGGCGATCAGGCGCTCCTTCTGCACGATGCCGATGTTCACCAGCAGCAGGCCGGCCAGCGCGGCCAGCGCCAAGCCGATGGGCAGGCTGTGGGCTGCGGGCGCTACTGGCGCCGTGCTGGCCCGGCCCGGCCAGCGCGCCACCGCCGCCAGCAGGCCGGCCAGGGCGATCAGCCCGATCGCCTTGCCCTGCAGTGTCCAGTCCATGCGGTAGTAGAAGCTGCCCAGCACCCACAGCATGCCCAGTCCGGCGGCCACGGCCAGGCGCGCGCGCTGCTGCAGCGCCGCCAGGGCGGCGGCCAGGGCCAGCACCGCCAACCCCGGCAGGGGCAGGCTGGCCAGGGCCAGCAGCAGCGCACAGGCGGCCCAGCGCGGGCTGCGCAGCGCGGGCCAGCGCCAGGCCAGCAGGCTCGCCGCGCCCAGGGCCACCGGCAGCACGGCCAGCGCAGCGCCCTCCCGCCACATCCAGGCCCAGTTCCAGGCCACCGGGCCCAGGCCGGCCAGCATCCAGCTCATGCCGGCATCCAGGGCCAAGGCCACCACCAGGGCGCAGAACAGACCGCAGCCCAGAGCATCGGACCAGGCTGCCGCGCGCCCTTGCGGCCAGCGCAGCCACCACAGCGCCGCCACGCCCCCCAGCAGCAGCAGGGCCGAGGGCCAGACGGAGGAACGGCCAAAACCGTCCCACTGCAGCACCGCCAGCAACAGGCCGCCGGCCGCCGCGCCCAGCAGCATGCGCAGCCAGGCCCGCCCGAAGCCCCAGGCCAGGGCCAGGCAAAGCAGGGCCATGACGAAGGCGGCGCCACGGTCGGGCAGGTCCTTGGTCAGGCGCACGCCGATGCACAGCAAGCCGGCCAGCAGCGTGGGCAGGCCGAGCTGCTCCACGAACAAGGGCTGGCCACGGTCCTTCAGCAGCCACACCGCCAGCGCCAGCGCCGCGGCGCCCACGCCGTACAGGCCCACCGAGCGCTCAAACACCGCGCCGAACAGCGCGCCGGCCGCGCCCAGCAGCGGAATGGCCGCCAGCCAGGCGCCCAGCGCCGTCATCAAGAGCACCGGCCAGGGGCGGCCGGCGGGCCAGGCCTGGCCGGGCTCGATCAGGCCCTGCGCCTCGGCGGCGCGCAACAGTTCCGGGCCCTTCATGCGCCTTCTCCTTGGCGCGCACGGCGCATCAGCAGGTTCACGCTGCCCGCCAGCAGGCCGGTCACCAGCAGACCGAGCAGCAGCAGCCGCCCGAAGGGGTCGCCGCTCGCACCTTCAAACAGGATGCGCCCGAGCCCGAAGGCCGCCCAGGTGTCCCAGGCCAGGGCCAGGATGGAGAGCTGCACCAGGTCCCCGCCGCGCCAGCGCAGCGCAAAGCCGCCCGCCAGCGCCGCACCGGCCCAGAAGTACAGCAGCCCCCACTCGCGCGCGAACAAGGCCAACAGGCCCCAGCCGCCCAGGCTCATGGCCAGCCACAGCGCCATGGCGCGCTCGGCCCAGGGCCCGCTGCCACTCCAGCGGCGCAGCTCGGGCCCCAGCGCCAGCCAGACCGCCAGCAGGGCCACGCTGGCCGTGAACTGCACGCCCAGGGTGCTGGCCTCCAGCCCCCAGCGGTGGCCACTGTAGGTGTGCATCCACAACTGCACGCCCAGGGCCACCAGCAGGGTCCAGGGCACCCAGACCCAATCACTGCGCAGGGCCAGCGCCAGCGGCAGGCTCAAGGCCGCCCACAGGGCAAACAGCTGCCAGGGGTCGGCGCCGGTCTGGTAGGTCTGGCCGAAAAAGGCCAGCAGGCCGCCCTGCAGCAGCAGGGCCGCCAACCCCAGGCCGGCCCGCGCCCGCGGCAGGCGCCAGGCGCCCAGCAGGGCGATGAGCCAGGTGGCCTGCAGCAGCGCAAAGCGCGCCGGGCGCGACCAATCGGCCCAGTTCGCCGCCACCCACATCACCACGCCCAGGCCGAACAGCAGGCCAGCCAGCGGCGCCAGCGCGCGCGGCCACTGCTGCAGGCGCGCGGGGGGCCGGCCATCCAGACCGGCGAGGGCCAGCAGGGTCTGGCGTTGTTCGGGCTCGGGGGCCAGTTCAAGGATGCCGGAGCGAAGGTCTGCCGCGTGCATGGGGATGGCTTCCTGGGTTAGGGTGCGGGCCCCGATGCTAGGAGGCCCGGATGCGCCTGACGCTGCTTTCCTTTCTGTTCGCTGCGACGGCGCAGGCTGCGCCGCCACCGGCACCGCCAGCCGATACCTTGCTGAGCCAGACGCTGGAGCAGGTCTCGCCCACGCGCCTGCAGGCCCGCATCGAGCGCCTGGCCGCCTTCGGCACCCGCCACACCACCTCCAGCCAGAGCCATCCCACGCGCGGCATCGGCGCGGCCTGGCGCTGGATCGAGGCCGAGCTGCGCGCCTGCGCCGCCGGCACGCCGCTGCAGGTGGAGACGCGCCGCCACACCGAGCCGCCGGGGCGGCGCATTGCCGCCCCCACCGAGATCGTCAACGTGCTGGCCACCCTGCCCGGCCGCGCCGGCAGCCAGCGCGTGCTGCTGATGCTGGGCCATTACGACAGCCGCAACGGCGACGTGATGGACGCCGAGGGCGAGGCCCCGGGCGCGAATGACGACGCCTCCGGCACCGTGGCGGTGATGGAGGCCGCCTGCCTGGCCGCCCAGGCCGCCAAGACCCGCCCGCTGGACGCCACGATCGTCTTCGCCGCCGTGGCCGGTGAGGAGCAGGGCCTGCTGGGCGCGGCCCAGCTGGCGCGCGAGTTCGATGCCGGCGCCGGCGTCGAGGGCGTGATCACCAATGACATCGTCGGCAGCCCGCGCGGCGCCCTGGGCGAGCACGCGCCCCACAGCCTGCGTCTGTTTGCCGACGGCCTGGACCCGCTGCTGCGCCTGCTGCTGCGCGGCGCCAATGCCGAGACGCATCCGCGCCTCAAGGCCCAGCAGGAACTGGCCGCCGCCGGCGGCGCCGAGGACCTGCCCACCGCCCAGTTCGGCCGCCATCTGCAGCGCGCCGTCGAGGCTTACGTGCCGGGCTTTCAGGTCAACCTGATCCAGCGCCGCGACCGCACCCTGCGCGGCGGCGACCACCTGCCCTTTCTGGAACGCGGCCTGGCCGCCGTGCGCTTCAGCGAACCCTTCGAGAACTACGCCCACCAGCACCAGAACATCCGGGTGGAGAACGGTCAACGCTTTGGCGACCTGCCCGAGTTCGTCGACCCCGCCTATGTGGCCCGCGTGACGCAGGCCAATCTGGCCGGCCTGCTCAGCCTGGCCTGGGCCCCGGGCCCGCCCGCCGAGGTGCGCGTGGATGCGCGCGAGCTCAGCAACGACACCCGGCTGCAATGGGCCCCCGTGGCCGGTGCGAGCGGCTACCGCGTGCTGTGGCGGCGCAGCGAGGCGGCGCAATGGCAGCAGGCGCTGGACCTGGGGCCGCAGGCGCGCGAGGCGCTGCTCAAGGGCGTGTCGCGGGACGACTGGGTGTTTGCGGTGCAGGCGCTGGGGACGCGGGGACAGGCAGGTTTGGCGGCGTATGCGCCGCCCAAGGGCAACTGAATGCCAAGAAGCTGCGGGCCAATGAAGAAAATTGCCAATCCAAGGCCTCGTGCAGGCCTGTATGCATGAGCATTTTTTTATTAGCTTTTTTCGGTTTCCACAATGAACAGACATCTAGGGATCTGGATCGGCCTGCAGATGCTGGCTCTCATTTGCGTCGCCATTGATGCCAATACAGCCAAGCTGATAGGTTCATTTTTTATTTTCATTCCTTCTTTAGAACTCATGATGGCGGAGCCAATGAGATTTCCGCCAAGCTCATCAGTTTTTTATGGAATCTCGATAATTGCAGCACTCCCATTGGCGGCATTCCTGGCCATGGAAACCAGCCCAGCCGACAGATTTACCACCGTCCGGCTAGGTTCCGGCAACAGCACCACGAAAATCTTGACAGTTGCGTATCTCGGGTGGATCCCCATTGTCATCACCCTCTGCTGTCTTGTTTGGTTTGCACCGTTGAGACACGTAGCAAGCAGCAGTTGGGGAGGAAAACTGTTTGCTGCCGCGACACAGTCCGAGGTGGGTCAGTTTCTAATCGGGCCGATCGCAGTGCTTGCACTTGTTTCGTCAATTGACTATGCCATCATGTATTTGGCGCTTCCGTTTTCAATGCTCAAGCGCCTAAGAGCAGGAAAGTAGTCATGGCGCATTATTCGATTAACGCCAGATTACGAATATCGCTGCAACGCCCCCAACACCATCCGCGCACTGCTCACATTCGTCGCGCAAGGCACATCGTGCACATCGCAGGCCCGCACCAGGGCATTGATGTCGGGCTCATGCGGCTGCGGCGTCATCGGGTCGCGGAGGAAGATCAAGGCGTCCAGTCCGCCGGTGGCCAGGCGGGCGCCGATCTGCAGGTCGCCGCCCAGCGGGCCGCTGAGCAGGCATTCCACCGCCAGACCCAGCTCGCTCTTCAGGCGGCCGCCGGTGGTGCCGGTGCCCATCAGCTGGCAGGTCTGCAGAAAGCCCAGGTGCTCGCGCGCCAGGGCCACCATGGCGTCCTTCTTGCGGTCGTGGGCGACCAGGGCGATGCGGATCATGGGTTCTGCTTCACTCCGAGGGATCGAGGATCTGGCGCAGGCGGATCTGCAGCTCGCGCTGCGGGCCCAGGGCCAGGGTGCTGAGCTGACCCGGCGGCAGCGGGGGCTGGGCCATGCCGCTGCGCGCCAGCACCACCCAGTGCTCGGGCCGCACGGTGAGCTGGCTGCGCCAGAGCTGGCGGCCGCCGGAGCCTTCGGGTTGCTGAAACTCCAGCGCCAGCTGCACGGCCTGGCCGCGCGGCGTGGGGGTGAAGCGCAATCGCCAGGGCTGCGGCTGGGCGGCGTTCCACTGGATGCGGGCGCCGCCCTGGCGCAGTTGCAGCCATTGCCAGCCTGCGCCGGGGTGTTCCAGCTCCCATTCGGCGGTGGCGCCGGCCTGCACGCGCAGGCCCGGGCCCAGGGTGGGGATGCCGGGCGTCGTGGTGCTCAGGCCCTGGGCGGGGGGTTGGGCGGTGCTCAAGCCACCCGAGCTGCGGCCCCATTCGACCCAGCGCAGCTCCAGCTCGTAGACGGGCGGCAAGTCGCCGGCCCAGGCCGGCGCCGCCAGGAGCAGCATCAGGCCGCGCCGCTTCATCGCGAGGCCCTCCACTGGCTCCACAGATTGAGGCCCAAGCCCACCATGACGAGCGCCGCGCCCTGCAGCTTCCAGGCCGCCAGGCTCTCGCCCAGCCACCAGGCCGAGCAGCCCATGCCGAACACCGGCACCAGCAGGGCCATGGGCACGACCTGCACGGCCGCATGGCGCGCCAGCAGCCAGCCCCAGACGCCGTAGCCGTACAGGGTGTTGCCCACGGCCTGCCAGAGCACGGCCAGCCAGCTGTCCCAGTGCGCGGCCTGCACGCCCTTCACCAGCGCCTGCGGGCCTTCGAAGATCAAGGCCAGGGCGATCAGGGCCGGCGCGGCGCAGGCGCTGCTCCAGACCATGAAGCCGAGCATGTCCACCTTGCCGGCCGCCTGGCCCACCAGATTGGCGATGGCCCAGCTCAAGGCCGCGGCCAGCACCAGGGCCAGGCCGAGCGGGCTGGCGGAACCGTCGAGCTGCCAGGCGATCCAGCCGATGCCGCTGGCCGCCAGCGCCAGCGCCAGGCCCTGGATGGCGCGCAGGCGCTGGCCGCGCAGCAGCAGGGCCAGCAGCAGGGTCAGGAAGACCTGGCTCTGCACCACCAGCGAGGCCATGCCGGGCGAGATGGCGCTCTGCAGCGCCCAGAACAGCAGGCCGAACTGGCCGACGCCGATCAGCAGGCCGTAGCCGGCCAGGATGCGCCAGGGCGCGGCCGGGCGGGCGATCCACAGCAGGGGCAGTGCGGCCAGGCTGAAGCGCAGGGCCGCCAGCCAGACCGGGCTGAAGGCGGCCAGCGCCCACTTCATGACGACGAAGTTGCTGCCCCAGATGGCAACGACCGAGAGGGCCAGCAAGGCGTGGCGGGGTGGCAGGGCGGCGGTACTCATGCTTGGATTCAAACCCTCACCACCCGCCCGCGGCCCTCGGCCTTGGCGCGGTAGAGCGCCTGGTCGGCGCGTTCCAGCATCTTGGGCAGGGTCTCGTCCGGCTGGCTGGCGGCCAGGCCGGCGGAAAAACCCACGCGCAGCAGCTCCTCGCCCACCGGCACCAGCAGCTGGGCCACGGCGGCCTGCATGCGCTCCAGCACCTGCAGGGCGCCGAAGGTGTCGGTGTGGTCGAGCAGCAGCAGGAACTCCTCGCCGCCCCAGCGGGCCAGGGTGTCGGTGGTGCGCAGGCCCTGTTCGGCGCAGTGCGCGAAGGCGCAGAGCACGGCGTCGCCGGCGGCATGGCCGTGGTAGTCGTTGACGCGCTTGAAGTGGTCCAGGTCGATCAGGGCCACGCAGAAGGGGCTGCCGCCACGCTGGCGGCGCTGCCAGGCCTGCTCCAGCAGGCTCTGGGCATGGCGGCGGTTGTAGAGCCCGGTCAGCGCGTCGCGCGTGGCCAGCTCCTCGATGCGCGCCAGCGCCTGGTTCAGCTGCTCGCGCTGTTCGCGCAGGCGGTGCCGCATGGTGGAGATGCGCCCGGTGAGGATGGCCACGCCCGGGAAGGTGACCAGGGCCATCATCCAGTGGCCGATGACGAGCGGCAGGGCGACATCACGCGGCCAGACCCAGACCGCCAGCGCCATGGCGCCGCTCAGCATCGCCAGGCTCAGCCAGGCCAGACGCACCGCCGCCGCGCCGCTCAGGCGGAACATGCCGAACACCAGGATCAGCATGCTGATGGGCAGCACCAGCGGGCTCAGGGGTCCGCTCAAGGGATAGGCCGCCGCGGCGGCGGCCTGGGCCACGACGATCTGCGGCACCGTCAGCGAGGGCTCGGCCGTGCGCGCCGACCAGCCGCTGCGCACCAGGCCATAGAACAGCAGCTGCGCGCCGATGCTCAGCACCGTCCAGGCCCAGACCAGGCCGCGCGGCGCGCCACTGAGCGTGGCGGCGTAATGCAGGATGAGGATGCAGCCCAGGAACAGCAGCGTGGCGAAGAGCTGCTGGCTGGCGCGCAGACGCAGCTTGGGCTCCAGGCCCAGCAAGGCGTCTGCGAGCCGTTTCATGAGGCCTCGATGACGCGATCGCGTCCCTCGGCCTTGGCGCGGTAGAGCGCGGCGTCGGCCCGCTCCAGCCACTGCTCCAGGGTCTCGCCCGGGCGCCAGAAGGCGGCGCCACCGCTGAAGGTGAAGCGCAGCTCGGGGCGTTCCGTCACCAGGGGCTGGCGCTCGATGGCCAGTTTCAGCCGCGCCACCCAGGCCAGCAAGCCCTCGCTGGCGGTGGGCTCCAGCACCACCACGAACTCCTCGCCGCCCCAGCGCACCGCGGTGTCGCCCTTGCGCAGGCTCTGGTGCAGGGCCTTGGCGAAGCAGCGCAGCACGGCGTCACCGGCCGCATGTCCCTTGGTGTCGTTGATCTTCTTGAAGTGGTCCAGGTCCAGCAGCACGGCCAGCAGGCCGGTGGGCTTGCGCTTCTGGCGCTGCAGGGCCTGCTGCAACACATGCTTGCCGTGGCGGCGGTTGTAGAGGCCGGTGAGGTCGTCGCGCGTGGCCAGGCGGTTGATGCGCGTGAGCGCCTCGTTCAGCGCCTGGCGCTGCTCACGCTGGCGCTCGCGCAGGCGCGCCATGCGCAGCAGCAGCAGGCCCAGGCCAGGGAAGCAGACCATGGCGAAGAGCGCATGGCCGACGGTCTCGGCCGGCTGGCCGCGGCCGGGCCAGACCCAGAAGTCAAAGGCCATGGCGGAAAGAATCAGCGCCAGGCCCAGGGCATTGAGCCGCAGCATGGCCCGGCCGGAGGGCGCGAACATGCCGAAGGCCAGGGTCAGCATCATCATCGGCACCACCAAGCCGCGCAGCGGGCCGGAGAGCGGGTAGGCCGCCGCGCCCAGCAGCAGCATCAGGCCGATCTGCGTGGAAGCCAGCGAGGGGTCGGGCAGGCGCGCCGTCCAGCCCAGGCGTACCGCCAGGCTGATGCCCAGCTGCACCGTCAGCGCCAGGCCCACCCAGAGCAGCCACCAGCCCAGTGGGGTGCGCGCGAGCAGCACGGCGTAACCCAGCATCAGGCTGTTGGCCAGCACCAGGCCGAAGGAGAGCAGCTGCTGCGCCATGCGCTGGCGCAACTTGGGCTCGCGCCCCAGCAGGCCCTCCAGGGGCTGGGGCTTGTCGGTCTGGCGGCGCTTGGGGCTCATCGGCCCGGCAGCGTATCAGCGCAGCTGCAGGTGCCCCAAAGGCAGGGCCCCCGCAGCCTTCACCTCCCCGAGGGAGAAGCTGGTGTGCACGTCGCCAACGTTCGGCAGCACCAGCAGGGTGTCGAGCGTGAAACGGCTGAAGGCGTCCAGGTCCGTGGCCACGACCTGCAGCTCGAAGGTGCCGGCGCCACTGATGTAGTGACAGCTGATGACCTCGGGCAGGGCCCGCAAGGCGGCTTCCAGTTGGCGCGTGGCGGCGGCATTGTTGCGGTCGGCGTCCACCTTGACGAAGGCCAGCACGCCCAGGCCGATGCGGCGGCGGTCGATTTCGGCGCGGTAGCCGGTGATGAAGCCCTGCTCCTCCAGCCAGCGCACGCGCCGCCAGGTGGGGGCGGCGGATAGGCCGATGCGCGCAGCCAGCTCGGCATTGGTCAGGCGCGCGTCCTGCTGCAGCGCGGCCAGGATGGCGATGTCATAGCGGTCCAGGCCCTCGCCACCGCGCTCTTCCTGGGCCTCCGCCGCGGCCTTGGCGGCAGCGATGGCTCGGCGCGGGTCTTTCGTGCGGGGCGGTTTTGCTTCAGCCATGGTTTCCACCAATCGGTATCGACAGCAAGATTCTTGCTCAAACAGCCGTTTCACCGGCAAAGTTCGCAAACATCGATCCGGGCTTCGTTCTTACACTGGCCGGCTGCCCGGAATGGCCCCACAAGGGCTTGCCCGCCCCCTGCCGCAGGCCCTGCGGCGCACACTTCCCCAACCCTGGCCCCCGCCTCAGGAGCTTCCACCCATGAACGCCCCTTTGCCCGAGCACATCCGCCGCGCGATCGAATCCGTCACCCTGGACGACAAGTACGCGCTGGAGCGAGGACGTGCCTTCATGAGCGGGGTGCAGGCCCTGGTGCGCCTGCCCATCCTGCAGCGCACGCGCGACGCGATGAACGGCCTGAACACCGCCGGCTTCATCAGCGGCTACCGCGGCTCGCCGCTGGGCACGTATGACCAAGCCCTGTGGGCCGCGCGCAAGCACCTGGAGAAGAACCACGTCGTCTTCAAGCCGGGCGTGAACGAAGAGCTGGGCGCCACCGCCGTGTGGGGCACGCAGCAGCTGGACCTGCACCCGCAGGAGAAGAAGTACGACGGCGTCTACGGCATCTGGTACGGCAAGGGCCCGGGCGTGGACCGCTGCATCGACGTGTTCAAGCACGCCAATATGGCCGGCACGGCCAAGCATGGCGGCGTGATCGCCATTGCCGGTGACGACCACATCGCCAAGAGCTCCACCGCCGCGCACCAGTCCGACCACGTGTTCAAGGCCGCCGGCTTCCCGGTGTTCTTCCCGACCACGGTGCAGGACATCCTGGACATGGGCCTGCACGCCTTCGCCATGAGCCGCTATTCGGGCCTGTGGAGCGGCATGAAGACGATCCAGGAGATCGTCGAGAGCGGCGCCACGGTGGACGTGAGCCCCGACCGCGTCAAGATCCTCATGCCCGAGGACTTCGAGATGCCGCAAGGCGGCCTGCACATCCGCTGGCCCGACCCGCCCCTGGACCAGGAGGCGCGGATGATGGACTACAAGTGGTACGCGGCCCTGGCGTACGTGCGCGCCAACAAGCTGAACTACAACGTCATCGAGGGCGCCCACGACCGTCTCGGCCTGATCGCCTCCGGCAAGGCCTACAACGACACCCGCCAGGCCCTGCACGACCTGGGTTTGGACGACGAAACCTGCCGCCGCCTGGGCATCCGCCTGCACAAGGTGAACGTGGTGTGGCCGCTGGAAGCGACCATCACGCGCGACTTCGCCACCGGCCTGCAGGAGATCCTCGTCATCGAGGAAAAGCGCCAGGTCATCGAATACCAGATCAAGGAACAGCTGTACGGCTGGCGCCCGGACGTGCGCCCGAACGTGCTGGGCAAGTTCGAGGAAACCGAAGGCGACCGCAGCGGCGGCGAATGGGCCAGCCCCAACCCCAGCGACCGCTGGCTGCTGCGCGCCCAGGCCGACCTGACGCCGGCCCTCATTGCCCGCGCCATCACCCGCCGCCTCAAGCGCCTGGGCGTGGACGCCGACGTGGCCGCGCGCCTGGATGCGCGCATGGCCGTCATCGAGGCCAAGGACCGCGCCCTGACCGACGAGCTCAAAGTGGCCGGCGGTGCCGACCGCGTGCCCTGGTTCTGCTCGGGCTGCCCGCACAACACCAGCACCAAGGTCCCCGAGGGCTCGCGCGCCGTGGCGGGCATCGGCTGCCACTACATGGTGAGCTGGATGCCGGGCCGCAACACCGCCACCTTCACGCAGATGGGCGGCGAGGGCGTGCCCTGGGTGGGCCAGCAGCCCTTCAGCAACGCCAAGCACATCTTTGCGAACCTGGGCGATGGCACCTACTTCCACAGCGGCATCCTGGCCATCCGCCAGAGCATCGCCGCGGGCGTGAACATCACCTACAAGATCCTCTACAACGACGCGGTGGCCATGACGGGCGGCCAGCAGGTCGGCGAGCGCCCCGAAGGGCACTCGGTGCTGCAGATCATGCAGAGCGTGATCAGCGAAGGCGTGGCGAAGTTCTGCATCGTCACCGACATGCCGGAGAAGTACACCGGCGTGGCCCTGCCCCCGGGCGTGCTGGTGCACCACCGCGACCAGCTGGACAGCATCCAGCGCGAGTTCCGCGAGATCGCCGGCACCACCGCCATCCTCTACGACCAGACCTGCGCCACCGAGAAGCGCCGCCGCCGCAAGCGCGGCAAGATGGCCGTCAGCGAGAAGCGCGTCGTCATCAACGAGCTGGTCTGCGAGGGCTGTGGCGACTGCGGCGTGCAGAGCAACTGCATGTCGATTGAGCCACTGGAAACCGACTTCGGCCGCAAGCGCACCATCAACCAGAACAGCTGCAACCAGGACCTGAGCTGCGTGAAGGGCTTCTGCCCCAGCTTCGTCACCGTGGAAGGCGGCCAGCTGAAGAAGGCCAAGGCCAAGAAGAACTCGCCCTTCGACAACGCCCTGCTGGGCGAGCTGCCCCACCCCACCCTGCCGAGCTGCGAGACGGCCTGGGGCATCGTGGTGGCCGGCGTCGGCGGCACCGGCGTCATCACCATCGGCCAGCTGCTCGGCATGGCCGCGCATCTGGAAGGCAAGGGCGTGGTGACGCAGGACGCCGCCGGCCTGGCCCAGAAGGGCGGCAGCACCTGGAGCCATATCCAGATCGCCAACACCCAGGACGCCATCCACTGCACCAAGGTCGGCACCGCCGAGGCCGATCTGATCATCGGCTGCGACGCCATCGTGGCCGCCAACAAGGCCACGCTGCAGACCATGCGCCCGGGCCGCACCTATGTGGCGCTGAACACGCACAGCAGCCCGACCGCCGCCTTCGTGCTGCAGCCCGACTGGCAGCACCCCGAGGGTGCCTGCGAGCAGGCGCTGGAGAACGCCGTCGGCAAGGAGCTGCTGGGCAAGTTCGACGCCGAGGAAGTGGCCGTCAAGCTGCTGGGCGATTCGATCTACACCAACCCGCTGATGATGGGCTTCGCCTGGCAGCAGGGCCGTATCCCGCTCTCTTACGCCGCCATCCAGCGCGCCATTGAACTGAACGGCGTGCAGATCGACAACAACAAGGCCGCCTTCGAATGGGGCCGCCGCTGCGCCGCCGACTACGCCAAGGTCAAGGCCTTGTTTGCCGCGGAGTCGGTGATCCAGATCGTCAAGCGCCCCGGCCTGGACGAGATGGTCGCGAAGCGCGTCGAGTTCCTGACCGGCTACCAGAACGCCGCCTACGCCGCCGACTACAAGGCCGTGGTGGACAAGGTGCGCGCCGCCGAAGAGAAGCTCGGCGCCGGCAAGGCACTCAGCGAGGCCGTGGCCAAGTACCTGTTCAAGCTGATGGCCTACAAGGACGAGTACGAGGTGGCCCGCCTGCACACCGACCCGAGCTTCACGGCCAAGGTGGCCGCGCAGTTCGAGGGCGACTACAAGCTGGTGCACCACCTGGCCCCGCCGCTGTTCGCCAAAAAGAACGACAAGGGCGAACTGGTCAAGCAGCCCTTCGGCGCCTGGGTGCGCCCGGCCTTCGCGGTGTTGGCCAAGCTCAAGGGCCTGCGCGGCACGGCGCTGGACGTGTTCGGCTACACCGAAGAGCGCCGCATGGAGCGCGAGCTGATCCAGCGCTACAAGAAGATGGTCGACGCGCTGCTGGCCAAGCTCAGCGTGGCCAACCTGGAGCAGGCGGTGGAACTGGCGCGCCTGCCGGAAGACATCCGTGGCTATGGCCATGTGAAGGAGCGTCACGTGAAGGCCGTGATGCCCAAGTGGGAGCGCCTGCTGGCCCAGTGGAATGGCTGAGTCGCGACCGAGCCGGGTCCTGAGGACCCGGTGACGCGCGACGAAGGACTGGACCCATCTAGGGGGGCCAAGCTGGGCGAGTCGCGACCGAGCGAGGTCCTGAGGACCCGGTGACGCGCGCCGAAGGACTGGACCCATCTAGGGGCCGGGCTGGACAAGCCCCCTGAGCGCGAAACGCCCGCCCCGTGCGGGCGTTTTCTTTTCTGCCGTTCAGCGCCCCGGGCTGCAGTTCATCCGGCCCCGGCGTCGCTTCGCCGCAAGGCGCTGGTTGCTGGGGCGGTCGAGGCTCACAGTCCAGCCATCGACCACCCCGCTGCACCCAGGAGAACACCATGACCAAGAGCTTCAACACCCGCCCCGCCCTGACCAAGATCACCGAGGGCCTGACCCTGATCGCCATGGTCGGCCTGACCTTCGTCAGCGCCACCGCCCTGGCCACCGCACCCATCCAGATGGTGCAGCCGGTCGTGCACCAGCTGCCCACCGTCGAGATCACCGTCAAGAAGCACCAGTTGCCCGCAGTGGTGATGACGGTCAAGCGCAGTCACACCGCGTAAGCCCTGCCCGGGTGCAGCCCCGGGTTCCCCCGTGCAAAGGCCTGGCCATTCGCCAGGCCTTTGTGCTTTTCGGGCTGGTCGCAGCGCCACGCGCGCTGGGTTCGCCTGGCTGGGCCTTCTGCTGAACCCGACTCCGCCCCGTGCAGGGTGTGGGCATTCAGGAATGCGACGCCCCCAGCGATTGGCCGCGTGAAACCACTCACCGCCGCCGGCTGCAGTTCATCCGCCCGCCGCGTCGGTTCAGCGCACGCCCCTGGGCGCACGGG
The DNA here is from genome assembly GCF_016093275.1 of Inhella proteolytica. GTDB lineage: Bacteria > Pseudomonadota > Gammaproteobacteria > Burkholderiales > Burkholderiaceae_C > Inhella > Inhella proteolytica. The sequence goes on along the minus strand of NZ_JAEDAK010000025.1, from coordinate 14,433 downwards.
CGGTCGAGGTTCACAGTCCAGCCATCGACCACCCCCGCTGCACCCAGGAGAACACCATGACCAAGAGCTTCAACACCCGCCCCGCCCTGACCAAGATCACCGAGGGCCTGACCCTGATCACCATGGCCGGCCTGACCTTCGCCAGCGCCGCGGCCCTGGCCTCGGCCCCGATCGAAATGGTGGAACCCGTCGTCCACCAGCTGCCCACCGTCGAGATCACCGTCAAGAAGCACCAGCTGCCGACGGTGGTGGTCGTCGCCAAGCGCGCCCACGTCGCGTAAGCCCCGCCCGGGTGCAGCCCCGGGTTCCCCACGCAAAGGCCTGGCCATCCGCCAGGCCTTTGTGCTTTTTTGGAGCTAAGGTGGACTCCATGCGTCTGCTTCTGATCCTCATCCTGCTGCTGGGCGGTGTGCCGGCCCAGGCGGATGAGCGGCTGCGTGGCTGGACGGTGCAAGTTTGCGACGACGCCAACGAGTGGCCGCCCTATACCTATGTGGAGCGCCAGGACGGCCGCAAGACCGGGCGGGTGCGGGGCTATTCGGTCGACCTGCTCGAACGCCTGCTGCAGCCGCTGGGCATGAGGTACCGCATTGAGCTGCTGCCGTGGGCCCGCTGCCTGCAGGAGGTGCGGCGCGGGCAGAACTACCAGATGCTGCTCAACGCCACCCGCAACCCGGAGCGCGAGCGCGAGTTCCTCATCAGCGCCCCGATCTACAGCACGCGCACCTACTACTTCTGGAGCAAGCGCGTGCACCCCCAGGGCCTGCAGGTGCAGGGCCAGGCGGATCTGAAGCGCTACCGCCTGGGCGGCGTGCATGGCTACACCTACTCGCAGCTGGACCAGATCGACATGGCCAGCCTGCAGCGCGCCCCGAACTACGCCAGCTTGGTGGCGATGCTGCATCTGGGCCGCATCGACGTAATCGTGGTGGGCGAAGAGGTCTTCCACGGCCTGGCCGGTCTGCCGGGCTACGAACTGGCGCAGGACCGCGAGCTCGGCCGCGCCCCGCTGGCGGTGCAGCGGCCCAATGCCTTCCACATGATGGTCAGCCGCCAGCACCCGCTCGGGCCGGCGCTGCAAGCGGCGCTGCAAGCGGGGCTGTCCCAGCTGGAACGCAGCGGTGAGCTGCAGCAGTTGCTGGCGCGCCACCTGCAGCGCTGACTCCGTTCAACGGCGCGGGCTGCAGCTCATCCGCCCGCCGCGTCGGTTCAGCGCAAGGCCCTGGGCGCGCGGGCGGTCGAGGTTCACAGTCCAGCCATCGACCACCCCCGCTGCACCCAGGAGAACACCATGACCAAGAGCTTCAACACCCGCCCCGCCCTGACCAAGATCACCGAGGGCCTGACCCTGATCACCATGGCCGGCCTGACCTTCGCCAGCGCCGCGGCCCTGGCCTCGGCCCCGATCGAAATGGTGGAACCCGTCGTCCACCAGCTGCCCACCGTCGAGATCACCGTCAAGAAGCACCAGCTGCCGACGGTGGTCGTCGTCGCCAAGCGCGCCCACGTCGCGTAAGCCCCGCCCGGGTGCAGCCCCGGGTTCCCCACGCAAAGGCCTGGCCACCCGCCAGGCCTTTTGCCCTTCTGGGCCCGGACAATCCCGCCCCATGCTCAAGCTCCTCGCCCTGCTCTTTTCCGGCGCCAAGCTCGGCCCGCTGCTGGCCAGCGGCGGCAGCATGCTGATCTCGCTGGTCATCTACGCCTTCATCTTTGGCTGGCGCTACGCGGCCGGCTTCATCGCGCTGCTGTTCGTGCATGAGATGGGCCACTACATCGCCGCCCGCGTGAAGGGCCTGCCGGTGGGGCTGCCCACCTTCATCCCCTTTCTGGGTGCCTGGATCGAGATGAAGAAGATGCCGCACGACGCCGAGACCGAGGCCTTCGTGGGCATGGGCGGGCCGCTGCTGGGCACGATCGGGGCGCTGGTCTGCTACTTCCTGGCGCGAAACAGTGGCGACACGCCCTGGCTGCTGGCCGTGGCCTACAGCGGCTTCTTCCTCAACCTCTTCAACCTGGTGCCGCTGCCGCCTTTCGATGGCGGACGCATCACCGCGGTGCTCTCACCCAAGATCTGGCTGCTCGGCCTGCCCATCCTGGGTGCGGTGTTCTTCTGGAACCCGAGCCCGGTGCTGCTGATCCTGATGCTGCTGGCCGCCCCGCAGGCCTGGAGCGTCTGGAAGTTTCGCAACAGCCCGCAGGCAGCCGGCTATTACCAGGTCAGCCCGGCCAAACGCTGGGAGTGGGCGGCCTATTACCTGGTGCTGGTGCTCTTCCTGGCGGTGATGACGCATGAGGTGCACGAGATGCTGGCGCATGTTCGTGCCGCCCGGAGTGGCGCGGGGGTGTGAGGGCCGTAACATGGGTTCAGGGTCGCGCGCAGCCCGGCAGAGAGCCTGCGCCAGACCCGGCAAGCACCGATGCGCTTTTGGTGGGGTTGAAGACCACGGCGAGGCCATGAAAGACAAGCCCAACTCAGCGATGCCAAGCCTTGTTGTTCGGTTAGGCCGTGGTACGCGGCGCGTCTGCGGACATGTACGCCGAACCGCGTCACGTGCAGCGGGTGCGGTCGGCAGCTTGCTGTGGCCGGTGATGGCCGCTGCGCAGGTACCCGTTGAGCGGCCCGTGACCCTGCATTACGTTCAGCGCCCGCCCTACATGATGGTGCAAGGCGAGGGCCTGGTCGGCTTGACGGGGGGGCCGTCCTACCAAGCGTTCAAGCTGGCGCAAGTACCGGTGCGCATCGAGGAAACCCCCTTCGCGCGTCAGCTCCGCTCCCTGAAAGAAAACACGGGGCAGGACTGCATGATCGGCATGTTCTGGAAGGCCGAGCGGGAGGAGTTCGGCCGCTACAGCAAGCCGGTTTACCAGGATCAGCCGCAACTGGTTCTTGCTGCCGCCAGCAATCAGCAGCGGTTCAAGGGCTACGCCTCGATCGAGGACTTGTTCAATGACAAGTCGCTGCGCTTGCTGGTCAAGCTGGCTTACTCCTACGGTGCACCGCTAGATTCGCTCATCGAAAGGTTGCAGCCCAACCGCCGGGCCACTCCGGACGAGAACCTGCTGATGGTCCGGCAGATCAAGCTGGGGATGGCCGACTACATGCTGATGGCGCCCGAGGAAGCGGCCGTTGCCATTGAGGCCGCCGGTTTCCAACTCGCCGACTTCGTGCAGATCCGCTACAAGAACATGCCACCCGGCGAGCCCCGGCATTTGCTGTGCAGCAAAAGCGTTCCCGAGGACGTCATGCACCGGTTGGACGTGGCCATCAAGAAGATCACTGACAAAAGCCCGGTTCCGGTGAATAGGCGCTAGGTCCTTCAACGGCCACCCGCCCTGCGACGCACCCAGAAGGTGCGGTGTGCATCTTTCCGCCCGCTGATGCAGCCCTGGCGTGTTCGACCTGCTCGGTGAGCAGGCAGACGAGGCGCCCAGGCCGCGGTTGATCGGCCCTGCGCGCAGTTGGCTCACGCTGAGCCGCAATCCATCGCAGCGCGATTTACGGGAAAACCCTGGGTCGACACAGTCCAGCCATCGACAACCCCAAGCCCCCCAGGAGCACACCATGAGCAAGTCCTTCAACACCCGCCCGGTTCTGAACACCCTGACCGAAGGCCTGACCCTGATCACCATGGTGGGCCTGACCTTCGCCAGCGCCGCGGCCCTGGCCTCGGCCCCGATGGAAATGGTGACCCCGGTCATCCACCAGCTGCCCACGGTGGTGGTCACCGGCCACAAGGCGGTGGTGCACCAGCTTCCCACCGTGGTCATCACCGCACGACGCAGTCAGTAAGCCGCACCGGGGTTGCGCCCCGGGGTTGCTTCGATCCGCAGGCCCGCCTTCCGTCGAAGGCGGGCCTTTTGCTTTTGGATGCCGGCCCGCGCGCGCCTTAAGCTGCGCGCCTTTTCGCTGCACACCCGTTCGCCATGAAGACTTGGATGCTGGGCCTGGCCCTGATCGTCGGCGCCGCCCACGCCGCGCCCCTGAAACCCGTGCGCGCGGTCGAGGGCATCACCGAGTACCGCCTGCCCAACGGCCTGCAGGTGCTGCTGGCACCCGACGCCAGCAAGCCCAGCACGACGGTGAACATGACCTACCGGGTGGGCAGCAAGCACGAGAACTACGGCGAAACCGGCATGGCGCACCTGCTGGAGCACCTGATCTTCAAGGGCACGCCGACGCACCGTTACGTGATGGCCGAGTTCGCCAAGCGTGGCTTCGACTTCAACGGCACCACCTGGACGGACCGCACCAATTACTTCGCCAGCTTTGCCGCCAACCCCGAGAACCTGAAGTGGTACCTGGGCTGGCAGGCCGATGCGATGGTGAACAGCTACATCGCGCGGCGCGACCTCGACACCGAGATGACGGTGGTGCGCAACGAAATGGAAATGGGCGAGAACAGCCCCGGCACCATCGTGTTCGAGCGCCTGCTGGGCCTGATGTACCAGTGGCACAACTACGGCAAGAGCCCGATCGGCGCCCGCACCGACGTCGAGCAGGTGGACATCCAGCGCCTGCAGGCCTTCTACCGCCAGTACTACCAGCCGGACAACGCCACCCTGATCGTCACCGGCAAGTTCGAGCCGGCGCAGACCCTGGCCTGGATCGAGGCCAGCTTCGGCAAGCTGAAGAAGCCCGTGCGCCAGCTGCCCAAGCTCTACACCCTGGACCCGGTGCAGGACGGTGAGCGCGAGGTGGTGGTGCGCCGCAAGGGCGGCACCCCCAGCGCCACCGCCGGCTACCACGTGCCGCCCGCGGCTCACCCGGATTACGCCGCGGTGGAGCTGCTGACCGGCATCCTGGGCGAGGCCCCCACCGGCCGCCTGCACCAGCGCCTGGTGGAGCAGCAGCGCGTGGCCGCCAGCGTCAGTGCCTTCTCCACCGCCTTTGCCGAACCCGGCGTGCTGCTCTTCGGCGCCGACGCCCAGCCCGGCGCCGACCCGCAGCCGCTGTCCAAGGCCCTGGTGCAGGTGCTGGAGAGCGTGGCCACGGAGCCCATCAGCGAACAGGAGCTGGAGCGCGCCCGCACGCGCTGGCTGAACCGCTGGGACAAGCTGTTCGGTGACCCGCAGCAGGTGGGCAACGCACTCTCCGAGGCCATTGCCGCCGGGGACTGGCGCCTGTTTTTCCTGGTGCGCGACCGCGTCAAACAAATGCCGCTGGCCGAAGTGCAGCGCGTGGCCACCGAACGCCTGCTGCCAGCCAACCGCAGCCTCGCGCTCTACGTGCCCACCGAGCTGCCGCAGCGCCCGCCCAAGCCCGAAACCGTGAACGTGGCCGCGCAGCTCGACACCTTCAAGCCCGCCAACGCGGCCGCCGCGGTGGCCGCCTTTGACACCGCCCCCCTGGCCATCGAGGCCAAGGTGCAGCGCCTGCAGCTGCCCAGCGGCGCCCGCCTGGCCCTGCTGCCCAAGCCCACCCGCGGCGGCCTGGTTCAGGCCCGCCTGCAGCTGCGCTTCGGCGATGCCGACAGCCTGCGCGGCCGGCGCTCGGTGTCCGATCTGCTCGCCGCGCTGCTGGACGAAGGCACCCAGACCCTGGACCGCGCCGCGCTGCGCGACCGCATGGACGCGCTGAAGATGGAGTTGCAGGTGGGCGCCGGTGGCGACAGCGTGATCCTGGCCTGGTCCACCACCCGCGAACACGCCGCCGCGGCCGCCCAGCTGGCGTTGCAGATGCTGCGCGAGCCGCGCCTGGATGCCGCGGTGTTCGAGGAGCAGCGCAATGTCGCCCTGGCGGGGCTGGATGCCGCCAAGTCCGAACCCGAGCAGCTGGCCCCCAACCTGCTGGAGCAACTGCGCCGCCAGTTCCCCGCCGGGGACGCGCGCAACACCCGCCCCTTCGACGAAGTGGGCCCGGCGCTCAAGGCCGTGACGCTGGAGCAGGTGCGCGCCTTCCACCGCCGCCACTACGGCGCCGACCAGCTGCGCCTGGCCCTGGTGGGCGACTTCGACGCCGCCGCCGTGCAGGCCGCCGTGACGCCGCTGCTGAACGACTGGCGCGCCGAGCTGCCGCCGCAGCGCCTGACCCGCCCCTGGGCCGAGCTGCCCGCCGCGGAAAAGACCATCGCCACGCCGGACAAGCAGAACGCCATGGGCGTGGTGGCGCTCTCGCTGCCCGTCAAGGAAGGCGACGCCGAGTTCGTGCCGCTGATGCTGGCCAACTACATCCTGGCCGAGAACACCGACTCGCGCCTGTGGAGCCGCATCCGCGAGCGCGAGGGCCTGAGCTATGGCACCTTCGGCAGCATCGACTGGAATGCCCACGAGCCGCACAGCGTGTGGGAATTCGGCGCCATCTTTGCGCCGCAGAACCGCCCGCGCGTGGAAAAGGCGCTGCGCGAGGAATTCGAGCGCGCCGCCAAGGACGGCTTCAGCGCCCAAGAGCTGACGAATGCCAAGCGCGCCCTGCTGGCCGCCCGCGCCCTGGCCCGCGCACAGGACGGCGGCTTGGCCGGCGCCCTGCAGAGCCAGGCCGACCTGGGCCGCACCATGCAGCGCAGCGCCGAGGTGGATGCCGAGCTGCAGGCCGCCACGCTGGAGCAGGTGAACGCCGCGGTGCGCAAGTACCTCAAAACTGCCGCCATGCAGTTCGTCTGGGCCGGGGATTTCAAGTGACCCTGGGCCATGCGTAGGCGCGCCCTGCTCAGCCTGCCATTGGCAGGCTGTGCGGCCCAAGCACCGTCTCCAACGCTCGACGCGCAGCCGCAGCAATTGCTGCCCACCGCGCTGCCGCCCGGGGGCCAGGTGTGGCAGGCCGATGCCGCGGCCTCACGGCTGCGCATCGTGGCGTTTCGCGGCGGCGCCATGGCGCGCCTGGGGCATCACCACATCCTGCAAGCCGGCACCTTCGACGCCCGCCTATGGCTGCCCGCCCAGGGCCTGCAGGGCACGCAGGGCGGTTTGCGCGTGCGTCTGGACCAGCTGGAGCTGGACCGCCCTGAGTGGCGCGCCGCGGCAGGGGGCGAGTTCAACGAGAAACCGGTGAAGGCCGAGGCCATCGCCGCCACGCGCCGCAACCTGCTGACGGCCCTGCAGGCGCAGGCCCACCCCGAGGTCTGGCTGCAGCTGCGCTGCCTGCAGGGCGCGGCGCCCTGGTGGCTGGCGGAACTGCGCGTCTGGCTGGCGGGCCGCGCGGCCGACTACTGGCTGCCGCTGCAGGTGGCCCACCGCCCCGAGCAACTGCAACTGCACGGCGCCCTGGTGCTGCAGCACAGCCGGCATGGCTTGGCCCCCTTCAGCCTGCTGGGGGGGCTGCTGGCCGTGCAGGATGCGGTGCAGCTGGACTGCGAGCTGACGCTGCGCCCACAGCCCTGAGGCCGGCCCGGGACACTCAGAAGCCGGCTGCCCAGCCGTTCTCGATGGACTGCAGGCTGCCCAGTTCGGCGAGTTGCTGCAGGCCGGCCTCGAACTCTTGCAACAGGCGTTCGCCCTGCGGGTGCCGGCGCGAGAACACGGTGTAGACCTCGGTGGGCAGCGCCCAGCCCACGACCCGGAACTGCGCCTCCAGCTGCGGCTGCTTCAGCCACAGCACCCGGGCCACGAAGTCCAGCGCGATGGCGTAGTCCGCACGCTCGCGCTGCAGCAGCAGGAAGGCCTGCTGCTCGCTGCCGGCCAGCAGGCGCTGCACGCGCAGATTGCTGTCGAACTCCGGGCCGTGGCTTTGCCCGTGGTTGAAGGCGACACGCCGGCCCTCCAGGTCGCGCGTGCGCACCGCCTGTCGCGGCGCGGGCTTGGAGGCCAGCGCATAGATCTTGGGCACCACCTTGAACATCGGCCGCAGGGGCCACAGCAGGTCGGTCTCATCCATGCCGGTGCTGCGCAGCACCGCCACGCAGGCCGGCAGCGCCCCGCTGCGCACCTGGGCCAGGCACTGCCCTTGCGACAGCACCTGGAAATCGACCTCCATGCCGCGTACGCCGAACGCCGCACGGGCCACTTCCAGGCCTGGGCCCTGCAAGGCGGCATCGGGCTTGCGCGGGTCGTACACCCAGTCCTGCACGGCGCCCAGGCGCACGCTCGGCCCCTGGGCCCATGCGGCGGTTGTCAGCAGCAGCAACAGTCCCAGGGCTTTGCCCCAAGCGGCCATCGTTTCCTCCGGCAGTGGTCCCTCTGCCCAGCCGGTTCATCATGTCACAAGGGGTTTCAGCTGTACCGCCAGGGCCTCAGTTCGGCTGGTCGGTCAGTGTGTTCAAGAAGGCCACCAGATCCTGCACATCCTGCGCGCTCAGGCGCGGGCGGTTGCCGGCCAGCGGGGCGAAGGGGGCGCGGCGCTCCACATTGCCCTGGTAGCGCGCCGGCAGGTCGTTGAAGCGCTGCACCTGGCCGTTCAGTACCGGGTAGAAGCGCGCCGGGTCGACATCGCGCAGTGCATAGAAGCTCACCACCTCCTCCAGGCTGTTGAAGCGCGCGTTGTGGAAGTAGGGGCCGGTCAGCGCCACGTTGCGCAGGGTCGGGGTCTTGAAGCGGCCGCACAGGGTGGCGTCGGCCGCCAGGTCGCTGCGCGTGGGGCCGCACAGGCCGAGGTCGAAGAAGCTGGGATCCAGCGTGGCCTGGCTCTGGTTGCGCGGCACGCCGAGCGCGTGGTAGCTGAAGTCGGTGAACAGCGCACGCACACCATTGCCGGCCGGGCGGCTGCTGTGGCAGCTGGCGCAGTTGCCGCGCTGCGGGTCGTTGAAGGCGGCGAAGCCGCGCGCCTCGGCGGCCGTGAAGCTGGCGCGGCCGTCCTGCACGGCGTCGAACTTGCTGCTGAAGGGCTTGAACTCCGGATCCTGCGCCTGGTAGCGGGCCAGGGCATCGGTGCTGGCGGCGAGCAGGCTCTGGTCGCTGGCGTTGGCCGGCAGGCCGTAGGCGCTCAGCAGGGCCGGGTAGGCCGGCGTGGCGCGCAGGCGCTGGGCGAACTCGGCCAGGTTGGCGTTGGCCATCTCGTTGGCGGCGAACAACGGGCCGGCGGCCTGCTGGACGCGGCTGTTGAAGCGGCCGTCCCACATCAGGCCGCCGCGCGGCTGGCCCTGGGCGTCGCGGGTGAAGGCGCCGGCTTGGTCGAGGTAGCGGATGCTGGGCGAGCTGCGCAGGCCCTGCTGGTTGTGGCCCGCGCCGCCGATGGGCAGGAAGCGCCCAGCCGGATCGGCATGGCCGCGGGCGGGGTCGTGGCAGCTGGCGCAGGCGAGCTGGCCGCTGGCCGACAGCGCGCGCTCATGGAACAGCTGATCGCCCACGGCGGCGCGGGCGCTGAGATCGGGAGTCGGCGTCGGGGCCGGAGTGGGCGCGGGAACCGAGGCCGGCGGGGTGGGCGGCAGCGGCGGAGCGGGTGGTACCGGCGGTGCGGGGGGCTGCGGCGGTGCGGGGCGTGCGGCTTCGGCCTGCACGGTGGGGCTGGCCTCTTGGCCGCCGCCACCGCAGGCGGCCAGGGCCAGACAGGAGGCAATCAACAGAGGGATCGAGCGGCAAGGGCGCATGGCGGGGCTCCGGAACAGGATGCCGCACAGCTTGCGCACGCACTGTGCAGCCAGCATGGGCCAACTGTGGAGAGCCCCTCCACAGTTGCCCGGCCGCCGCGCACTAGAGTGCCGCCATGCGCCTGACGCACCAGCTCGCCCTGACCCTGCTGGCCACCACCCTGCTGGCGGTGGCGGCCATGGGCGGCTTCATGGCCTTTCACTTGCAGCAGGGCTTTTCGGACTACCTGGCCACGCAGGACCGCCAGCGCCTCACGGCCTTTGCGGGCGCGGCACGCGCCGCCATCGAGCGCCATGGCCTGGAGGGCCTGCGCCAGCAGCCCGAGCACCTGCGCCCGCCCGGCCAGGATGGCAGCGAGCCCCCGCCCGAAGCCGGCCCACCGCCACGCGGGCGGCCGCCCCGCGGGGGCGAAGGCCGCTACGGTCCCCCCGGCGAACCCCCACCCCCGCCCGGCGCCGACCCCGAGCGCGAACGCGCGCGCCGCGGCCTGACGCTGCATACGCCCGACGGCGAGCTGCTCTGGGGCCGCAGCCCGCCGCCGGGGCGCCGGCAGCTGGAAGAACCGGTGGTGCTGAACGGCCAGACGGTGGCCCTGGCGCGCCTGCTGCCGCGCCCCGAGGCCCCCGAGGTGCTGGACCAGCGCTTCCTGCGCCGCCAGCTGCTCGGCATCTTGGCCGTGGGCCTGCTGGTGGCGGCCGTGGCCGCGGCGCTGGCCTGGCGCCTGGCCGGGCGCTGGCTGCGCCCGCTGGCCGAGGTGCAGGGCGCCAGCCACCGCCTGGCGCAGGGCGACTTCGCCGTGCGCCTCCCGCGCCGCAATGCCCCCACGCGCAATGAGTTCGACGCCCTGGTGGACGACGTGAACCACCTGGCCGAGGCCCTGCAAGGGCTGGAGGCCAGCCGGCGGCGCTGGCTGGCCGAGCTCTCGCACGAGCTGCGCACGCCGCTGACCGTGTTGCGCGGCGAGCTGGACGCCGTGCGCGACGGCGTGCGCCCGCTCAACAGCGCGCGCCTGGAGTCGCTCAGCACCGAAGTGAACCGTCTGCGCCGCCTGGCCGACGACTTCCACCACCTGGCCCTGGCCGACCTGCAGGCCCTGCCCTGCGAGCCCACGCCGCTGGACCCCTCGGCCCTGCTGCAGCAACTGGCCGAGCGCCACCGCCCCGCGCTGGAGGCCGCTGGCCTGCAGCTGGAGCTGGCGCTGCAGCCCCTGCCCAGCCGGGTGCACTGGGACAGCGAGCGCATCGTGCAGGTGCTGGACAACCTGCTCGCCAACGCCCGCGCCTACACCGACGCCCCGGGCCAGCTGCGCCTGGCCGCAGCCCACGAGGGCGCGGGCGTGCGCATCACCTTGGACGACAGCCCGCCCGGCGTGCCGCCGGCGCTGCTGCCGCGCCTCTTCGACCCGCTGTTCCGCGCCGATCCGGCGCGCCAAAGAGGGAGTGCCAAAGACAGCGGCAGCGGCCTGGGCCTAAGCATCGCGCGTGCCTGGGTGCAGCGCCATGGCGGGCAGATCGACGCCGGGCCCAGCCCGCTCGGCGGCCTGCGCGTGAGCCTGTGGCTGCCGGAGCGCCAGCCATGACGGCGCGCGTGCTGGTCGTGGAGGACGACCCCGCCATCAGCGCCCTGCTGCGCGACTACCTGCTGCACGCCGGCTACCAGCCCGAGCCCTGTGCCGACGGCACCCTGGCCTGGCAGCGCTTCGAGCAGGAGGGGCCCTGGGACTGCGTGATCCTGGACCTGATGCTGCCCGGGCTGGACGGCCTGCAGCTGTGCCAGCGCATCCGCAGCCGCTCGGCCGTGCCCATCCTGATGGCGACCGCGCGCATCGACGAATTCGACCGCTTGCTCGGCCTGGAGATCGGCGCCGACGACTACCTCTGCAAGCCCTATAGCCCGCGCGAGGTGGTGGCGCGCGTGCGCGCCCTGCTGCGCCGCGCGCAGGGCCGGCTGATCGGCCAGGCCGGCGTGGAGCTGCCTGGCAGTGGCGGCTTCAGCCTGGACGAAGCCGGTCAGCGCCTGGGTTGGCGCGGCCAGTGGCTGAACCTCACGCCGGTGGAGTACCGGCTGCTGCGCGGCTTCGTGCAGCAGCCCGGCCGCGTGTTCGAGCGCGCCAGCCTGCTCGACCTGCTGCACGCCGACGAGTTCCGCGACGTCAGCGACCGCACCGTGGACAGCCATGTGAAGAACCTGCGCCGCAAGCTGGAGGCCGCCGGCTGCGGCGGTGCGGCCATCCAGTCCGTTTACGGCGTGGGGTATCGCTTCACGGCGCCGGGCTGATCAGCCCTCTGCACCCCCAGCCAGCAGCGTGCGGTGCACCGGGTTGCCCTGGCACCAGGCGTGGCGCTCGGCCTGCGTCTGCCACTGCGCCACACCGGCTTGAACCCAGCGCTGGCCGGCGGCAAGCGCTGCCTGCGCCGCGTCGTGCGCACCGCAGGCCCGCAGCACTTCATAGGCCTGCCACCACACGCTGGCGGGCTCGTCGCTCCAGGCCTCCACGCAAGAAGCCAGGGCCAGCGCGGACTGGGCGTGTTCCACAGCGCGCGCCCGCGCCCCTTCGGCTTGCGCGGCGCGGGCCGCGGCCAGCAGCACGGTGCGCAGCAGCCCATGCTGGCCACGCTCGCGCAAGGCCTGCAGCAGCGCCTCCAGCTCGGCCAGGGGCGCGGGGTGCAGGGCCGCCAGGGCCACGCGGCGCTGCAGCTGGCCACCGGTGGGCAGCGGGCCGACGGCCTCCAGCCGCGCGCACCAGGGCGCCAGGTCTTCGCCCGCGGCCCGGGCCAGGCGGGCGCGCGCCACCAGCAGGGCGAAGTCGTACAGCGCATAGCCCTCGCGGCCGGGTGGCTGGGTGTGGGCGTCCAGCTCGGCGCGCGCGTCACCGGGGCGGCCCAGCATCAGCAGGCACAGGGCGATGGTGATGGCGTAGAGCTCGCGCATCGGCTCGCCCGCGGCCTGCAGGCAGGCGCGCAGGCGCTCGATGCTGCGCAGGCCCTCGGCACCCTGGCCTTGCGCCACCTGCATCAGCGCCAGCAGGCTCAGCACATCGGCCGCGAAGCTGGCGTCGTCCGCGCCGGCCTGCGGGGTCAGCAGGGCCTGGCCCAGCGCGCAGGCGCCCGGCAGGTCGCCCAGGGCCTGGCGCACGCGCATCAGCTGGTTGCCCACCGAGCGCTTCAGAAAGGGGTCGCAGCCCGGCCCGAGGTCCAGCCAGGCGGCCTCCAACGCCACGCTGGCCTGCAGGGGCTGGGCGTCCCACAGCAGGGTGCCGCCGCGCGCCAACGCAAAGCCGGCCTGCAACTCGCCGCCCTGCGCGCGCACGGCGGGCTCCAGGGCGTCGCACAAGGCCAGCACGCGCGCCGCGGGCAGGCCGCCCTGCACCGCCAGGCAGACCGCGCGCAGCGCGTACACCAGCTCCTCGGCCGGCAGCTCGGCCACGCTTTGCGCCAGTTCGTCGGCCAGGGTCTGGGCCGCTGCCACGGACTCGCCCATGCGGCGGCTGTGGAAGAGGTGCAGCACGGCGCGGGCGCGCAGGCGGGCGCGCTCGGCCATGCTGCGCGGCTGTTCGGCCATGCGCTCCAGCAAGGCCTGCGTGCGGGCAAAGCGGCGCAGTTCCACCCAGCAGCGCAGCGCCTCGCAGCCGGCATCGAAGGCGGCGGCCTGCTGCTCCGGGGCATCCAGGCCCAGGGAGGCGGCTTCAAAGGCCTCGGCGGCCTCGGCCAGCTGCCAGCGTGCGCGCGCCGCCGCGCCGGCGCGCAGCAGCCAGGGCGCGGCCTGGCGTGCGGCGCCTGCCGCCTGCAAGTGGTGGGCGATGCGTGCGGCCTGCTGGCCGCCGCGGGCGATCAGGTGCTCGGCCACGCGGCGGTGCAGTGGCGCCACCAAAGCGGCGGGCAGCAGGCTGTGCACGGCCTCGGCCACCAGGTCGTGGCTGAAGCGCGCGCCATCGAACACCCAGGCGGCTTCCAGCGCGGCCAGCAGGGGCGCCAGCGCCAGGGCTGGGCGGCCCAGCGCGGCCTCGGCCAGCTCGATGTCGAAATCCGCCTGCGCCACGGCCGCGAGCTGGGCCAGCTGCAAGGCTTCGGCCGGCAGGCGCTCGACGCGGCGGCGCAGGGTTTCGCGCAGCGAGGCCGGCACGGGCAGGGGCTGGCCGGGCTGCCAGCTGGCAAAGCCGTCCAGCGCGAGCTGGCGCAGGGCTTCGAGCACATAGGCCGGGCTGCCGCCCACGGTGGCGTGCAGGGCGGCGGCAAGGGCCTGGCGGCCGTCCGCGCCCCAGCTTGCATCCAGCGCGGCGGGCAGCTGCAGGCTGTGCACCAGCTCGGCCACCGCCGCGGGTTCCAGCGGCACCATCTCAAACACCTGGCCTTGCTCGTGGCCGGCCAGCGTGGCCAGCAGCGCCAGGCCGGCGGGCGGCAGCTCCTGGGGGCGCGCGCCCATCAGCAGCTGAGGGGCCTGGCCGGGGGCCTCGGCGGCCTGCGCCAGCCAGCGGCCCAGCAGGCGGTGCAGCAGCTCCAGGCTGGCGCTGTCGGCGAACTGCAGGTCGTCCACCACCAGCAGGCGCAGGCCGCGCGCGTGGCAGGCCGAGAGCGCGCGCACCACGGCCTCCAGGGTGCGCAGATGCTCCAGGCCTGAGCGCAGGTCCGGCACGGCGCGCGTCTCGGTGTGCGGCAGCCAGATGCGCAGGTCGGCCGCCGTGGCGGCATCCAGCGCCGGTGCAAAGCGCGCCAGCGCCGCCGCCAAAAGCTGCCCCACCACGCCGCCTGGCACCAGCGCATCGCCCGGGCGGGCGTCCACCCACACCAAGCCTTCGGCCGCGCCGGCCAGGTGCTGCAGCAGGCGCGATTTGCCCACCCCACCCGGCCCGGCCAGCAAGGCGCTGCGGCCCAGCGCCAGGTGGCGGGCCAGCGCCTGGCACAGGGCCTCGCGCCCCACCAGCTGGGGCGGGCGGCGCAGCGCGGCGGGCAGGGCGGGCGGCAGCGCGGCGGGCGT
>NZ_JAEDAK010000024.1 GCF_016093275.1 Inhella proteolytica | reverse complement strand
CGCAGGCCGCGGCCCGCCAGGAGGCCGAGCGGGCGCAGGCGCTGCGCCGCGAAGCCGAGCGGCGCGAGGCGCAGCGCGTGGCGGCGGCCGAGGCGGCGCGGCAGGATGCGCTGCGCCAGGAGGCTGCCCGACTCGAAGCGGCGCGTGTGGAAGCGGCACGGGCCGAGGCAGCCCGCCTGGAGGCCGAGCGCCAGGCCGCAGCGCAGGCAGAAGCCCAGCGTCGCGAAGCGGCCCGCCTGGAAGCGGCGCGCGCCGAGGCGGCCAAGGCCGAGGCCGCTCGCCTGGAAGCGGCGCGGGTGGAGGCAGCGCGGGCAGAAGCCGCACGCGTGGAGGCGGCTCGTCTGGAGGCCGAGCGCCAGGCTGCGGCCCGGGCGGAGGCCCAGCGTCAGGAGGCCGCTCGCGCCGAGGCGGCCCGGGCCGAAGCGGCGCGTCTCGAAGCGGCACGTCAGGACGCCGCTCGCCTGGAGGCCGCCCGCGTCGAGGCCGCGCGCCGGCAGGCCGTGCTGGACGAGGAAGAGCGCCGCGAGGCGGCGCGCCGGGCGATGGGGCGGCAACTGGACGAGGAAGCGGCGCGGCGCGATGCCGCACGCGCGGCCGACACGCGACCCTCCTCGTGGAGCAGCCTGCGCCGCGGGCGGCTGTTCGGCCGCAGCGACCCGAATGCCGAGCTGGTGGCCTACGCCGAGGCCTGGGCGCGCCGCATCCAGCTCAACACCTCATTGGAGCGCCTGCGCCCGCTGCTGCAGCAGCCGCATGGCCAGGCGCTGGTGACGGTGGCGATCCGCCGCGATGGCACGGTGGAGGCGGTGAACTTCATCACCTCCAGCGGCCTGCCCGCGCTCGACGAGGAGATCCGCCGCATCGTGCAGGCCCAGGCGCCGTACCCGGCCTTTTCGCCGCTGCTGGCGCAGGAGTTCGACGTGGTCGAGATCCGCCGCAGCTGGCAGTTCGACAGCGCCGTCCGCCTGCACTGAGCAGGCGGACGGCCAGCGCGTTTACTCGTTGCTGCTGGTCAGACCCAGCAGGGCGAGCAGGTTGCTGAACACGTTGTAGATGCTCAGGTAGACGCCCAGGGTGGCGCTGATGTAGTTGGTCTCCAGGCCGTCCTGCACGCGCTTGAGGTCATGCAGGATGAAGGCCGAGAAGATGCCGATGGCGGCCACCGACAGGGCGATCATCAGCGCGCTGGACTGCAGGAAGATGTTGGCGAAGCCGGCCACCAGCAACATGATGGCGCCGACGAACAGCCACTTGCCCATGGCGCTGAGGTCGCGCTTGATGATGCTGGACAGCGTGGCCATACCGAAGAAGATCAGGCTGGTGCCAGCGAAGGCCGTCATGATGAGCCCGGCGCCGCCGGCTAGGCCGAGCACCATGCCCAGCAGGCGCGACAGCATGAACCCCATGAAGAAGGTGAAGGCCAGCAGGATGGGCACGCCGGCAGCCGAGTTCTTGCTGCGCTCGATGGCGAACATGAAGCCGAAGGCGCCCCCCAGGAAGATCAGCATGAACATGCCCATGCTCATCCCCTTGAGCGCGCCGGTGGCCACGCCCAGCCAGGCGCCGGCCACGGTGGGGATCATCGACAGCGCCAGCAGCGCATAGGTGTTGCGCAGCACGCGGTTGCGTTCCTGGGTGGACAGGACGGTGCCGCCGTAGGCGTTCATAAAAGTCTGGTTCATGGCAGTACTCCTTTGGAAAGGCAATGTGGGGGCGATTTACTCGCCCGCAAGAGCCCGGCGCTTGCCCCGGGCCCGGATGTTGAGAGCCTCGACCGCCAGCGAAAACGCCATGGCCGAGTAGATGTAGCCCTTGGGAATGGCGGCGTCGAAGGCCTCGGAGGTGAGCGCCGTGCCGACCATGACCAGGAAGGCCAGGGCCAGCACCTTGACGGAGGGGTGCCGGTCGACGAACTCGCCGATCGGCTTGGCCGCCACCAGCATCACGGCCACCGAAGCCACCACCGCCGCCACCATCACGCCGATGCGGTCGACCATGCCGACCGCGGTGATCACCGAGTCGAGCGAGAACACGATGTCGATGATGGCGATCTGCGCGATCACGCTCAGGAACAGCTTGCGCCCGGCGGCCTTCACGGCATCCGGGTCGGCTGGCGGCGGGCCATGCTGCTCGCGCGCCTCCACCTCCACGAAGATCTCGTGCGAAGCCTTCCAGAGCAGGAACAGACCGCCCAGCAGCAGCACCAGATCGCGTCCGCTGATGCCCTGGCCGAAGGCCTGGAACAGGTCCGCGGTCAGGCCCATGACCCAGCTGAGCGAGAACAGCAGGGCCAGGCGCGAGAGCATGGCGAAGCCCAGGCCCAGGCGCCGCGCCTGGTCGCGCTGCTCGGGCGGCAGGCGGCCGACGAGGATGGAGATGAAGATGATGTTGTCGACGCCGAGAACGATTTCCAGCGCCGTCAGCATCGCGAAGGCGATCCAGAGGTTGGGGTCGAGCAGAAATTCCATGGGGCTTGGCGGGCGGCCGTGCAGGGCCGCGGGGAGCGGGTCAGGGCGCCACGCAGGGTGCGCGGCGTGCGGAAACGCTCAGGCCCGGGGCGGGCGCTCGATGCCTGAGCCGGGCGCTTCGGCCGGCCAGGGCGCCGGCGGGCGCACCGGCGCCTCCATGCCGCGCTCGGCCGTGGGCAGGCGGGTGCTGCCGGGCAGGGCGCTGGCGGGTTCGCTCAGGGCCTCGGCGGCCGAGCTGCTGTCGCTGCCGGCCGGCCAGGCCGGGTCGGACGGGTTGGCCTCTGCAGGCGCGCCGGCCAGGGTGTGAAGCGCGCTCCAGGCGGGCGGCTCCGGCGCTGCGGCTGCCGCAGCTGCGCGCACGCCACCCGGCACCAACAGGGCCAGGGTGAGCAGGGCAGCCAGCAAGAGTCGCAAGGTCATGGGCGCGAAGTCTAGGGCCTGTCCCTATGGGCTGGGCGGCGCGTGGAAATCGGCTCCAATGCGCGCCTTGCCCTTTGCCCGCATCCGATGCAGATTGAACTGAGCGCTGTCCATGCCCGCCACCCGGCCCTGCGGCCGGAGGCGCCGGACACCCTGCGCGGCCTCGATCTGCGCATCGGCGCCGGCGAGGCGGTGGCCCTGATCGGCCCCTCCGGCGCGGGCAAGACCAGCCTGCTGCAGCTGATGGGCGCCGCGCTGCCGCCCTGCCAGGGCCGGCTGCTGCTGGACGGCCAGGACCCCTGGCGCAGCGGCGCGGCCGGCTTGCGCGCGCTGCGCCGGCAGTTGCTGCTGGCGCCGCAGACACCACCGCTGCCGCCGCGCCAGCGTGTCGTCACCGCCGTGCTGGCAGCGCGCCTGCCGCAGTGGTCGCTGGCGCGCAGCCTGATGTCGCTGCTGCGCCCGCAGGAGCCCGAGCGCGCCCTTGCGGCGCTGGAGGCCCTGGGTCTGGGCGACAAGCTGTGGGAGCGGGTGGACCGCCTGAGCGGTGGCGAGCGCCAGCGCGTGGGCCTGGCGCGCGCGCTGGTGGGCGAGGCGCGGCTGTGGCTGGTGGACGAACCGCTGTCCGCCTTGGATCCGACGCGCGCCGCCGAGGCTCTGGAGCTGCTGCTGCGCACGGCGCGCGCGCGCGGCGTCACCCTGGTGGCCAGCCTGCACCATGTGGAGCTTGCGCTGCGCAGCTTCACGCGCGTCATCGGCCTGCGCGAGGGCGAGCTGATGTTCGACCGGCCGGCCGCCGAGGTCAGCCCGGCGCTGCTGAGCGCGCTCTATGCCCAGCACGAGAGCGAGCTGCTGCAGCCGCTGGCCAGCCCCGAGCCACCGGTCGTGGCCCCGGTGCCGCTGACCTGTCGTTGAATCGCCGCTGAGCCATGGCCGACCCGCGCCTGCACGATCCCGCTTGGCAGCGCCGCCTGTTCTGGGCCCTGGCCGCGCTGCTGCTGGCCTGGCTGCTGCTGCGGGCCACCGAGTTCCGCCCCGCCGCGCTGTTCGATGCACAGGCTTTGCAGGTCAGCGGCCACTTCCTCGCCAGCTTCGTGCCGCCGCGCCTGGATGCCGAATTCCTGCGCCAGCTCGCGCAGGACAGCTGGCGCACCGTGGCCATGGCCACCGCGGGGCTGACGCTGGGCTTCGCCATCGCCGTGCCGCTGGCCCTGGGTGCGGTGGCCAGCCTTTCCGTCAGCGGCCTGAGTGGGCGGATGGCGCGCGGCCCGGCGTTGCTGCGCCAGGCGGTGCGCGCCGTGGCCATCGTGCTGCGTTCGGTGCCCGAGCTGGTGTGGGCCCTGGTGTTCGTGCGCGTGGTGGGCCTGGGGCCTACGGCCGGCGTGCTGGCGATCGCGCTGACCTACGGCGGCATGCTCGGCAAGGTCTATGCGGACATCC
Source organism: Inhella proteolytica (assembly GCF_016093275.1). Taxonomy (GTDB): domain Bacteria; phylum Pseudomonadota; class Gammaproteobacteria; order Burkholderiales; family Burkholderiaceae_C; genus Inhella; species Inhella proteolytica. The sequence goes on along the minus strand of NZ_JAEDAK010000024.1, from coordinate 40,916 downwards.
TGGAAAGCGGCGACGCCGCGCCCGCCCAGGCGCTGCTGCGCAACGGCGCCGGCCGCCTGCAGGCCTTCTTCTACGCGCTGCTGCCAGCCCAGGCGGCCGAGCTGGCCAGCTACACCGTGTACCGCTGGGAATGCGCCATCCGCAGCTCGGTGGTGCTGGGCTTCGTGGGCGCCGGTGGCCTGGGCCAGGCCATGGACGGCAGCATGAAGATGTTCAACGGCGGCGAGGTGGCCAGCATGCTGCTGGTCTTCATGCTGCTGGTGGCGCTGGCGGACCGCCTGAGCCGCTGGTTGCGCGAGGCCCTGGCATGAAGCTGCGTGCCCTGCTGTTTGGCCTGCTGGCGCTGATCGTCGCAAGCTTCTGGAGCCTGGACTTGCAATGGGCGGGCTTCTTCAGCCCGACCGCCGCGGCCAGCATGGGGCGCTTCGTGGCCGAGTTCTGGCCGCCCGACGTCAGCCCCGGCTTCCTGGCCCGGCTGCTGCCGGCCGCCTGGGAGACCCTGGCCATGAGCGCGTTGGGCACCCTGCTGGCCGCCGGCCTGGGCTTGCTGATCGCGCTGCCCGCCGCCGGGGGCGGCCTGGGCCGCACGGGGGCACGCGCGCTGCTGAATGCGCTGCGTGCCATCCCCGAGCTGGTGTGGGCGGCCTTGCTGATCATCCTGGCCGGCCTGGGGCCCTTTGCCGGCACGTTGGCGCTGGCCGTGCACACCGCCGGCGTGCTGGGCCGCCTGTTTGCCGATGCGCTCGAAAACGCCCCACCGCTGGCCGCCACCACCTTGCGCCAGCAGGGCGCCGGCGCGGTGCAGGTGTTCGCCTACGCCACCCTGCCCACGGTGCTGCCGCAGCTGCTCTCCTACACCCTGTACCGCTGGGAAAACAACATCCGCGCCGCCGCCGTGCTGGGCGTGGTGGGGGCCGGCGGCCTGGGCCAGATGCTGGCCTTCCACATGGGCCTGTTCCACATGAACAAGACCGCCAGCGTGCTGGCCGCCATGCTCTTGCTGGTGGCGCTGGTGGATGGACTGAGTGTCTGGACGCGCCGCGCCTTGACACGCTGACGAGGACCTCACGATGCGACGAATTGCCTTGAGCGCGCTGGCCCTGGCCAGCTCCCCGGTCTGGGCCGAGGGCGACGCCCCGGCCGCGCCTCCGCCGCGCTGGGAGCTCGGCGCCTTCGCGCTGGGCGTGAGCCAGCAGGCCTACCCGGGGGCGGACCAGCAGGTGCAGCGCACCCTGGTGCTGCCCTACCTGCTGTACCGCGGCCCGCTGCTGCGTTCGGACGGCGAGACCACCGGCCTGCGCGCGCTGCGCACCGCACAGTTCGAATTCGATGTCGGCTTTGCCGGCTCCTTCGGCAGCAGCGCCGAGGACGTCGACGCGCGCCGCGGCATGCCGCGCTTGGGTACCCTGGTGGAGTTGGGCCCGCGCCTGAAGTGGAACCTCGGGCCGGCGCCGGCCCAGGGGCGCTGGCAGGCGCTGATGCCGCTGCGCGCGGTGTTCGACCTGAGCGACGGCATGGCCCGGCGTGGCTGGGCCTTCGAGCCCGAGCTCATCTACGCCCGCCGCAGCGCCTGCGGCTGGCGCTACTCGCTCGGCATCGGCGCCATCGCGGCCGACCGGCGCTTGGCCGACACCTTCTACGGCGTGCGGCCCGCCCAGGCCCTGCCCGAACGCCCCGCCTACGCCGCGCGGGCCGGCCTGGTGGCCTGGCGCCTGTCCAGCGGCTTCAGCCGGCCGCTGGGGCCGGACTGGCGCCTGTTCGGCTTCGCCCGGCTAGACAGCGTGGCCGGCGCCGCCAACCGCGACAGCCCGCTGGTGCGCCAGACCCTGGGCTGGAGCGCCGGCCTGGGGCTTTCCTACACCTTCGCGCGCAGCAGCGAGCCGGGCGTGGATTGAGCGCCACGCGACGCCCCTGCGGGCGCGCGACTGCGGCACGATAGGGCTGCCGCACCCCACCAAGAGGCCCCCATGCCCACCCTGGAAGCCCTGCGCAGTTATTGGAGCCCGAACGAGGTCTGGGTCAATCTGCTGCTGTTCGCCAACATCCTGGGCGCGCTGCTGCTGGGCCTGGTGGCGGGCTATGAGCGCACCTACCACGGGCGGGCGGCGGGCATGCGCACCTACGGCCTGGTCTGCATGGCCAGCTGCGCGCTGACGATCTTTTCCGGCTACCCGCAGCACTGGTTCGGCGGCGCGCACGCGGCCTGGTTCGGCACCCATTTCGCGCCCGACCCGACGCGGGTGGTGCAGGGCATCGTCACCGGCATCGGCTTCCTGGGCGCCGGCATGATCATGAAGGACGGGCTGTCCATCAGCGGCCTGACCTCCGCCGCATCGCTCTGGGCCAGCTCGGCCATCGGCATCCTTGTGGGCGTGGGCTTCTATGCCGCGGCCATCCTGCTCACCGGCCTTTCGGCCTCGCTGATGATGTGGGCCGCTCGCATCGAGCGCCTGCTGCCGGCGCGCCCGGCTATTGCACTGACGCTGACCTACAAACCCGGCGTGCAACCCAGCCGCGAGGCCCTGGACCGCACCGCGCGCGACCGCGGCTACCAGGTCGCCGGCGGCTCCTTCAGCGTGCGCTTCAGCGAGGGGCGGCACATTTGGCGCTTCGTCGCCATCGAGGTGGATCGCCGCAAGGCCCTGCCTATCACCGGCTTGGCGGGAGATCTGTCCAAGCTCGAAGGCATCGAAGCCTTTGAGATCGGCCACGCACGGAACTGATCAGGCCGCCGCCTCGTAGGCGGCGCGCAGCCAGCCCATCAGCGTGTCGTCGATCTGCTCGGCGCTGCTGAGTCGCGTGCTGGCCTGGCACATGCCGCCAGGCGGCAGCAGTTTCAGGCGCGGGTGCTCGGCCAGGGTCTTGCAGTTCAGGCCGATCTCCAGCTCGCTGACCGTGCCGGGGCCCACCATGGCGAACTGCTTGCTGCGGCGCAGGCTCAGGTAGGTCTTCTTGGGCGCGATCTCGAAGCCGCCGAGTTCGCTGATGCGCGCCATCACCGCTTCATGCAGCGGCCGCAGCGCGGCCTTTTTGCCGGTGTAAATGGCATCCAGCGGGTCGTCCTGGGGCGCTGCGGCGGCCGTGGCCGTGGCGCCGTCCAACCCGGCCGGCACGGGCTTGCCCTGCAGGGTGACGACGGTGTTGGCGTCGCCATAGCCGAGTGCGAACTTCTCCATCAGCCAGCTGCGCTTCTCGCCATGCTTGGCCAGGCCGCAGCCCTCCAGCTGCTGGTGCAGCTGGGCCAAGGTCTGGCCGGTCTTGGCCTGGATGTTCCTCAGCTGCGTCAGCAGCGCGGCAGTCGGGTCAGCCATGGGAGTCTCCTTGCATCGGCCAGTGGGTGGAGCGGCAGCGTTTGGGCAGCATGAATTCCATCGAACCCATCAGCCCGTACATCAGCTTGGTGCCGAAGGGCAGGCCCTGGCCCTCGGCCAGGCGCTTGAGGTGCTTGAGGATGAATTCGCCGCCGCTCTCCATGCTCTTGGCAGTGGGGGTACCCGCCGGCATGCCGACGACACGCAGCGTCACTTCCACGCCGCCATCCTTTTCCTTCAGCAGGTAGTGCACCTCGCAGACCGGGTCCTCGTACTGCGTGAAGCGGTGGGTGTGGGCGAAGTGGGTGTAGGGTTTGTGCACCAGCACGCGGCCGTCCACGATGACGTTCTTGCCCGTGCCGGTGCGCATTTGCAGCGGCGCGCCCTCGCCCAGCACGGTGGTGTGCAGCCAGGCGTTGAACACGGCGCCCTGCGCCTCGTCGGTCTTGGTCAGCTCGCGCCAGACGCGCTCGATCGGCGCCTGGATCTGGATGCGAAACACGCGGTCGGTCATGGCGCCGTTCCTTTATTGCGCTTGGGGAGGGGGTGGACTTCGGCGCCTTCGGCGGCGTACTTCAGCCCCGTCAGTCGGGCCGACCAGTAGGCGCTGAACTCGGTGGTCCAGCGCTCGTGGATCAGCTGGATGGGGGCGGCGTTGAACCACAGCCGGCGTTCGCGCCCCTCCTTGATCGAGATGACCAGATTGCCGCGCTCCAGCACCTGCAGATGCTTCATCACGCCGAAGCGGCTGAGCTCGCCCTCGAAGCATTCGCACAGGCGCTGAACATTGCAGCCGGGTTCCTTCTGCAGCCAGTCGAGCATGCGCCGGCGCGGCTCCGAGGCCAGGGCGTGGAAGGTGGCGTCCAGTTCGTCAGGCTTCATAAGTGACCAAATGGTCACATATTTGGTGCAATGCCACAAGCGGGTCTGCGAGCCTTCAGTGGCAGCTGGGCAGGGTGCGCGGCCCGCGTGCGCTTTCACAAAGCGCGCGCCAGAAGCGGCGCAGCCAGGCGTTGTGGCGCTGCTGGAAGGCGGGGCTGGCCGGGGCGAAGAAGTAGACCGGCGCAAACATCGGCTGCAGGGGCACCAGGGCCGGCGGCTCGGCCAGGGTCTGCGGATTGAAGCTGACGGTGGGCAGCACGGCCACGTCCACCTGGCCGCGGCGCAGTTTGGCGATGCTGCCCTGGTGGCTGAGCGCCAGATCGAGCTGCCAGCCGGCCGCGCGGGCCATGGGTTCTTCCACGCCGCCGCCGACGATGCCTACGCGCAGCCCCTGCGGACTCAGGCGCTGGCCATCCCAATGGACGGTCTGGCGGCGGTCTTCGCGCACATAAAGCGCGAGCTGCGACTCACCCAGCGCCAGCCGGGTGTCCAGCAGGCCGTCCTCGCGCAGCGGAAAGGCCAGTTGGGCGGCGCGCTCCGGGGTGTGCGCCAGGAAGAGGGTGAGCTGGTTGACGTCTGCCGCGGTGTCGGAGATCAGGCGACGCTGCGGTACCCGCACCAGCTCGGCGTCGCATTCCAGCCGCGCCAGCGCGTCGCGTGTCCAGCGCACGAACTCACCGGGGGGGTCGGGGAAGCGCGGCCCTTCGCCATTCAGCATGGGCGGCAGCGGCTTGTCCAGAAAGGCGATGCGCAGCGGGCTCGGGCACTCGGCCTGCGCCCCCAGGGTGCAGCAAGCAAACAGCAGGCAGGCCAGGGCGCGCATCGTGGCGCCCATTCTGCGTACTCCGCCGGGGTCTTGGGTGGTCGGGGCTCAAGCCCTAGCGGAAGCGAGGGTCATCAATCGTGACCTTTGCCGCGACCCTTGCCATGTCCCTTGCCGGGGTGGTGGTCATGTGCGGGCTCCGTGACCATCACATGCTCGCGGTACCAGCCCTCCTGCACGAAATACACCGGCACCCCGCAGGCCTGGTAGCGATGGCAATGCTTGCGCCAGTTCTTCTGGTGGCCCGGCGGCACCCACAGGTAGACCGGCTGCACGGCCACGCGCGGGGTGTGGATGACGACGGGCTGGGGCTGCACCAGCACCGGCTGCGGGAAGCGGCCGATGTCGATGCGGCCGTACACGCCGGGTTGCGAGACCGAGATCGAGACGCCGACATCGGCCGCCTGGCTGGAACCGATGAACCCGGTCAGGCCGAGCAGCAGGGCAAGGGAAAAGCGCTTCATGCGGAACTCCGGGAAGGGGCCATGGGGAGGGCACAACGCCGGCGCGGCGCCCTGGGTTGGCCGAATTTACAAAGCCTTGCGGCCGGCGTCAGCCGGCGATGCACCAAAAAAAGCAAAAGGGCCGGCTTGGCACCGGCCCTTCGTGGAACGAGCGTGACGCGGAGGTCGGGCTCGCTCAGCTGCGCTTGTCCAGGTGGCGGAAGGTGATGCGGCCCTTGCCCATGTCGTAGGGGCTCATTTCCAGGGCCACGCTGTCGCCCGCCAGAATGCGGATGTGGTGCTTGCGCATCTTGCCGCTGGTGTAGGCGATCAGCTGGTGGCCGTTCTCCAGGGTCACGCGGTAGCGCGAGTCCGGCAGGATTTCGTCCACCTTGCCGCGCATTTCGATCAATTCTTCTTTCGCCATCGCGTGCTCCTTGCAAGGTCGGAATCGGAAAAAACGAAAAAGCCGGGGGCGCCTACGCGCACCCCGGCTGCGGCCCGACAGCTAGTTACAGCGGGCGGATATTGGCGGCTTGCGGGCCCTTCTGGCCGGGGACGACGTCGAATTCAACGCGCTGATTTTCCTGCAGGGACTTGAAGCCCTTGCCGGTGATGGCGCTGAAGTGGGCGAACAGGTCTTGGCCGCCGTTGTCAGGCGTGATGAAGCCGAAGCCCTTGCCGTCGTTGAACCACTTGACGGTGCCGGTTTGCGAGGTGCTCATGGAATTTCCTTTGCGAGGGGGTGAATAAAAGATGGTGGGACTCTCGAGTCACACCGCGCTGCACTGCCCCAACACACAGAAACCCAAAACCCGAGACGGCACCCGGTGTCCGGGCCCGTCACGACCCCAGAACTCGAGGTCTAGAGCGGCAAAGCGGTGCGCATTGTCATCGAAATGCAGCGGTCTCGACGAACTCGCGTGCAACTATTTGCTCGGCGGGTCGAGGCTTTGTGCCGGAGTGCCGACTTGGCGCTCATCCGCCTGGCTCTTTACCATGCGATGCACAAGGCTGAAGAAGCGGTCGTAGAAGCTGCCGGCGGGGATGGTTTCGCTCGCCACCTTGACGAGCGAGTCCTCGGTGGCGCCCACCGGCACCGAGATCGAACCCAGGGCGCTGACGCCGATCGAGGCGGCGTTGGGGTTCTTCTTGAGCACGTACTTGTCCTGCTGGGCGCTCACGAACAGGGTGGCGGTGCGCTCGCCCTCGCGCGCGCACACGATGTGGAAGCTGATCTCCACATGCACCTCGCCCTCGGGCTGGAAGCGCTTGGCACCCTGCACCAGGCCGGCATCGGCGCGGCTGATGACATAGCCCTGGCTGAGCAGGGCGCGGCGCGCGCCCTCGCAGGCTTCCTCGGGCGGGGCGTCGAACAGGCGCGAGTGCTTTTCGTCGGCCTGGAAGGTCTCGCGGGTGTAGACCGGGTCGGGCCGGCCGCCCACGCGAGGGAGCTGCGTGCTGGTGCAGGCGGAAAGGCAGGCCGCCAGCAGCAGGCCCGGGAAGAGGTGGGCGGGGCACAACAACACGGTTCGGGGGGCAGAAGACAAGGCCGGCGCACTGTAAGGGAGGCCCGGCGCTGCCCGTAGGATGAGGCGGTGATGCACCGCAGCCACCGCACCGAAGCCCTGGAGAGCTTGCCCGCCGTGGGCCTGCTGGCCCTGCTGCTGCTGGTGGCGCTGGTGCTGCCGGCCAGTGAAACCAGCCGCGGCCTGGCCCAGTACGCGCCGCTGCACACGGTGCTGGAGGTGTTCTCCATCACCGTCTCGGGCCTGGTGTTCGCCATCGGCTGGGCCACCACGCGCCATGTGCGCTCGCTCACGGTGGCCACGCTGGGCTGTCTGTTCCTGGGTGTCGCCTTGCTGGATCTGGGGCACACCCTGTCCTACCAGGGCATGCCGGACTTCATCACCGCTTCGGGCTCGGAGAAGGCCATCAACTTCTGGCTGGCGGCGCGCAGCCTGGCGGTGGGCGGCCTGCTGCTGGCCGCGTTTTCGCGTTGGCATCTCGGTGACACGCCGCGCCGTTATCCCTTGCTGATTGGGGTGCTGCTGCTGGTGCTGCTGGTGCATCTGGTGGTGCTCTTCCACCCGCAACTGCTGCCGCGCACCTTTGTGGAGGGGCAGGGCCTGACGGGCTTCAAGCGTGCGTACGAGTACGCGCTGATCGTGCTCTGCCTGCTGGCCGCGGGGGTGCTGCTGCGGCGCTTGCGCGCGCCGCGGCGCTTCAACGCCAGTGCCCTGCTGGCGGCCGCGCTCATCATGGCGATGAGTGAGTTCTTCTTCACGCTCTACGGCAACGTCACCGACGTCTACAACCTGCTCGGCCACGTCTACAAGGTGGTCGCCTACGGATTCCTGTACTGGGCGCTGTTCATCGATACCGTGCACCAGCCCTACCAGGCGCTGGCCTCCTCCGAGCACCAGCTGAGCGCCACCCTGGCCGCGCTGCCGGATCTGTTGTTCGAGATGGACACGAACGGGCGCTACTTGGCGGTGCACACGCCGCAGCATGCCGGTCTGGCGGCGCCGGCCGAGACCCTGGTGGGCCGCTCGGTGCAGGAGGTGATGCCGCCCGAGTCCGCACAGATCTGCCTGGAGGCGCTGCGCGTGGCCGCCCTAATGGGCCATGCGCAGGGTCAGCGCATCAGCCTGCCTCTGCCGGATGGCCTTCGGCACTTCGAGCTCTCAGTGGCGCGCAAGGAAGGCGAGCCGGGGCGCGAGCCCGTGCTGCTGGTGCTGTCGCGCGACGTCACCACCCTGGCCGAGCAGCAGCTGGCGCTGGAGCAGGAGTCGCGTCTGAACCAGATCCTGCTCGGCCTGCCGGCACTGGCCGACGGCCTGGGCGAGGAAGACTTCCTGCGCCATGCGCTGCCGCTGGTGCAGCACCTGAACGACAGCGCCTGGGTCTGCCTGCGCGTCTACGAGGCCGGCCAGAACGTAGCGCGCCTGGACCTGCGCAGCGATGCCGCGCCACCCGACTGGGAGGCGCTGGCCTGGACAGCGCAGCAGACGCGCCAGCTGCAGCACAGCGTGCCCTCACGCCCGCCGCTGCTGGCCCTGCCGGCGCTGGAGCAGGGCCAGGTGCGCCTGCTGCTGGGCGTGGGCCGCACCCAGGCGGCCTACGGGCCGCGCGACCTGGAGGGCTTGCGCATCCTGGCTGAATCCCTCTGGCGCTTGGCGGCGCGGCGCCGCCAGGAGCTGCGCATGCGCCAGCAGCAGCAGGAGCTGGACTACTTCTTCAATGCCAACCGGGACCTGTTCGCCATCTGGGACCGCCAGGGCCAGCTGCAACGCGTCAACGGGGCCCTGGCGCAGTTGCTGGGGTTGCGCGCCGGCGAACTGCAGGGGCACAGCCTGCAGGCCCATGTGCACCCCGAGGACCGCGCGGCCACCGAGGCGGTGCTGCACACGCTGGGTCAGGACGGCGAGGCCGACTTCGAGCACCGCTGCCTGGCCCCGGACGGCAGCGCGCACCCGGTGGAGTGGCGGGTGCGCGTGCTGGACGATCTGGTCTATGCCTCCGGGCGCGATGTGGGTGAGCGGCGCGCGCAGGACGCGGCCATCCGCACCCTGTCCACCGCGCTGACGCAGAGCCCCTATGCGGTGGTGGTGACCGATGCGCAGGGCGCGATCGAGTACGCCAACCCGGCCTTCGAGGCCATGACGGGGTACAGCGAGGCCGAGGTGATGGGCAGCAACCCGCGCCTGCTCCAGTCAGGCCGCACCCCCGCCAGCACCTACCGGGAGATGTGGGACCGCCTGCATGCCGGCGAGCCCTGGCGCGGCGAGTTCATCAACCGCCGCAAGGATGGCAGCGAGTACACCGAGGAGGCGCTGATTTACCCGGTGCGCGAACCCAGCGGGCGGGTCGTGAACTACCTGGCGCACAAGGAGGACGTGAGCGCCAAGCGTGCCGCGGTCGAACGCATCCAGCAGCTTTCGCACTTCGACCAGCTCACCGGCCTGCCCAACCCCGCGCTGTTCGCCCAGCGCGCGCAGGCCCTGCTCACGCCGGGGCACGAGCCGGTCACGCTGATCTGGCTGGATTTGGACAACTTCAAGGCCATCAACGACTCGCTCGGCCACACCGTGGGCGATCTGCTGCTGCGTGAAACCGCGCACCGGCTGAACGGGCAGCTGCGCGAGCACGAGCTGCTGGCGCGTCAGTCGGGCGACGCCTTCACCCTGCTGCTGCCGGGCTGCAGCGCCGATGCCGCGGCCGCGCACGCGCGCCAGCTGCTGGCCGCGCTGGAGCCGCCGGTGCCGCTGCAGGACCAGGAGCTGGTGATCGGGGCTTCGCTGGGCCTGGCGCAGTACCCGCAGGATGGGCAGACCCTGGAAGCCCTGCTGATGTGTGCCGAGACGGCGATGTACCGCGTCAAGCAGGAAGGGCGCAACGGCTTTCGCTTCTTCGACCCCGGCATGCAGGAGCACAGCGCGCGCGCGCTCGCGCTGTCGGCCTCGCTGCGGCATGCGCTGGCGCGCCAGGAGCTGACGGTCGTCTACCAGCCGCAGCAGGACCTGCACGGCGGCGGCCTGTACGGAGCGGAGGCCCTGCTGCGCTGGCACAGCGCGCAATGGGGGCCGGTGTCGCCGGCCGAGTTCATCCCGCTGGCGGAAAGCAGCGGGCTGATCGTGCCGATCGGCGACTGGGTGCTCCGCACCGTGGTGCAGCAGCTCGCGCAGTGGGACGCCGAGGGCCTGCCGCCGCTGCGCGTGGCGGTGAACCTCTCGGCTGTGCAGTTTGCGCAGCCCCATCTGGCGCAGACGGTGCAAAGACTGCTGCATGAATCCGGCCTGGGCCCGCGCCGCATCGAGCTGGAGCTGACCGAGGCCGTGGCCCTGCGCGACCCCGAGGCCGCGCGCCGCACCATGGAGGCACTCAGCCAGGCCGGCATGCGCCTGGCGATCGACGACTTCGGGACCGGCTATTCATCGATGAGCTACCTGAAGCGCTTTGCGGTGGACCTGCTGAAGATCGACCGCAGCTTCGTGCGCGAGCTGCACAGCAATCCGGACGACCAGGCCATCGCCACCGCCATCATCCAGATGGCGCGCAGCCTTGGGTTGCACACGCTGGCCGAGGGCGTGGAGACCGAGGCGCAGCGCGAGTTCCTGCGCGCGCGCGGCTGCGACGCCATCCAGGGCTATCTGTACGCCCGCCCGCTGTCCGCCAGCGCCTTCGCCGACTTCGTGCGCACGCAGCCCAAGCTCAGCTGAGCAGCTGCGCCAGCTTGGCCAGCAGCTCGGCCTTGGTGAAGGGCTTGTCGAGTGCCGGGCACTCGGTCTGCTCCAGGAACTGCTGGGCGCCGGGGGAGAGCGTGTCGCCGGTGACGAACAGCACGCGCCGCCGCAGAGCCGGGTACTGCTCACCCAGCGCGCGCCACAGCGCTGCGCCGTCCATGTCGGGCATGCGCAGGTCGGAGACCACGGCGTCGAAGGCCTGCTCGGCCAGACGCTCCAGCGCCGAGCGGCCGCTGTGGGCCAGGGCCACCGAGTAGCCGGCGGCTTCCAGCATGGCGCGCGCCAGCTCGGCGATCTCGGGCTCGTCGTCCACCACCAGCACGCGCGCGCGGGCGGCCGGTGGCGCCGCGCTGGCCGGCTCCAGGCTCGGCGCCATCACCTCGGCCTGGCCGGTCAGCGGCAGGCTGAGGCGGAAGCTCGCGCCGCCCAGCGGCCCGTGCGGCTCCAGCTGCAGCTCGCCGCCATGCTCGCGCGCCAGCGCGCGCGACACCGCCAGGCCCAGGCCGGTGCCCAGGCCCTCGCTCTTGGTGGTGAAGAAGGGCTCGAACAGGCGCGTGCGCGCGCTCTCCGGCACGCCCGGGCCGTTGTCGGCCACGCGCAGCCACACGCGCGGCGCGCGGCCCGGGCGCAGCGCCTCCAGCCCGGTGCCCACCTGCACGCGCCGCGGGCCTTCCTGCTGGCTGAGCGCCTGCTGGGCGTTCACCATCAGGTTCAGCACCAGCTGGCCGATCTGGTCGGCGTCCGCCAGCACGCGCGGCAGGTCCTCGGCCAGCAGCAGTTCCAGCTGAAGACCATGGCTACGCCAGGTGTAGGACAGCAGATCAGCGGCAGCGCGCACCAGCTCGTTCAGCGACACGGCGGTGCGCGCCCCAGGGCGCGCGCGCGCCATGTTCAGGAAGGTCTTGACGATGCGGCCGCAGCGCTCGGCGGCGTCGCGGATGCGCTGGGCGTCCTGCTGCAGCTCGGGGTAGGCGCCGGTCTTTTCTTCCAGCAGGGTGGCGCGGCCCAGCACGATGGCCAGCGGGTTGTTCAGCTCATGCGCCACGCCGGCCAGCAGGCTGCCCATGGCGCTGAGCTTTTCGCTTTGGCGCAGCGCCTCGCGCTGGCGCTCGATCTCGCGCTCGGCCTCCTGGCGGGCCGAGAGGTCGACCATCGAGGCGGTGTAGTAGCTGCTGCCGCCCACCTCGGTGCGCCACAGCACCATCTCGACCGGGAACTCGCGCCCGTCGGCGCGCAGCGCCGTCATCTCCATGCGCCGGCCCAGCAGGCGCGCGGGCTCACCCGCGGCCAGGCGCGCCATGCCGGCGTGGTGGGCGGCGCGGTGCTGCGGCGGAATGATCACTTCCTCCACCGAATGGCCCAGCACGAGCGCGCGGCGCAGGCCGAACATGGCCTCGGCGGCGGGGTTGAACTCGACGATGCGGCCCTCGGCGTCGGTGGAGACCAGGGCCGCCAGCGCGTGGTCCACGATGGCGGACTTCAGCGCCTCGGTGGTGCTGAGCGCGCGCGTGGTGGCGGCCAGCTCGGCATCGCGCTGCTCCAGGTCGGTGATGTCGCGGCCGAAGGCCAGCATGGCGTCGATCTCGCCGCCGCCGCTGGCGTAGGGAATCAGGTGCTGCTCGAAGTAGCGCGTGTGCGCGCTGCCGTAGTCGATCCAGCCGCGCCAGCGCAGCGCCTCGCCGGCGAACACGCGCTCGGCCGCCGGCAGGTAGGTGCTGAAGACGGCCTCGCCCAGCACCGCACGGGCCGGCTGATCCAGCACCTGCGCCAGGCGCAGGCCCATGGCGTCCAGGAAGGCCTGGTTGGCAAAGCGGTAGCGCAGGTCGCGGCCGACGATGGTGCAGCGCACCGGCAGCTGATCCAGCAGGGCGTGCAGCAGGGCGGCGTTCAGGCCCAGGTCGCCCTGGCCGCGCACCAGCCGCGCGCCCAAGCTCTCGAAATCGCGGGGGCTGAGGGCACTCATAGGGCTGCATTGGAACCCGAACCGGCGCACACTCGACGCATGGAAACGACGACCCTGCGCCCGGCCGCCGTGGCGGGCCGCTTCTACCCCGGCCAGCCCGAGGCCCTGCGCACCACCCTGGACGAGCTGATGGCCGGCGTGCGCACCCAGCCGCTGCCGCGCGCGCCCAAGGTGCTGGTGGTGCCACATGCCGGCTACATCTATTCCGGCGCGGTAGCGGCCAGCGGCTACGCCAGCCTGCAGCGCCTGGCCGGCAGGGTGCGGCGCGTCATCCTGCTCGGGCCCGCGCACCGCGTGGCGGTGCAGGGCATCGCCGCGCCCAGCGTGGCGGCCTTCGATTCGCCGCTCGGCCCCGTGCCGATCGACCGCGCCGCGCTGGCCGCGCTGGCGGATCTGCCCTTCGTCGGCGTCAGCGACGCCGTGCACGAGCAGGAGCACGCGCTCGAGGTGCAGCTGCCTTTCCTGCAGCAGGTGCTCGGCCCCTTCCAGCTGCTGCCCCTGGCCGTGGGCCGCGCCAGCCCGCAGCAGGTGGCGCAGCTGCTGGAGCGGCTGTGGGGTGGCGAGGAGACGCTGATCGTCATCAGCACCGACCTCAGCCACTACCTGCCCTACGCCGAGGCGCGCGCCAAGGACCAGGGCACGATTGAGCAGGTGCTGCGCCTTGACCCCACGCTGACGCACGACCAGGCCTGCGGCGCCACGCCGCTCGCGGGCGCGCTGCTGGCGGCGCGCGCCCATGGCCTGCAGCCGCGCCTGCTGGACCTGCGCAACAGCGGCGACACCGCGGGCGACAAGAGCCGCGTGGTGGGCTATGCCGCGCTGGTGTTCGAGCCCGGCGCGGCGGCCCCTGCGCAGGCCGAGGACCTGCAGGGCCTGGGCCGCGCGCTGCTCACCCAGGCGCGCCACCAGATCGCCAGCGCCCTGGGCCTGGAGAGCCCCGCACCGGCGGACCACCCGCTGTTGGACAAGCCCGGCGCCGTGTTCGTCACGCTCAACCGCCAGGGCCGGCTGCGCGGCTGCATCGGCTCCCTGGTGGCCACGCGGCCGCTGGGCGAGGACGTGCGCCAGCACGCGCTCAATGCCGCTTTCAAGGACCCGCGCTTCCCGCCGCTGAGTGCCGAGGAGTGGCCGGACACCGAGGTCGAGATCTCGCTGCTCGCCCCGCCCGAGCCCTTCCCGGTGGCCAGCGAGGCCGAGGCCTGCGCCCAGCTGCGCCCGGGCAAGGACGGTGTCATCCTGAGCTGGCAGGGCCACCGCGCCACCTTCCTGCCGCAGGTGTGGGAGCAGCTGCCCGAACCCCGCGCCTTCCTGGCCGCGCTGAAGCGCAAGGCCGGCCTGGCGGCGGATTTCTGGGCCGAGGACCTGCAGTTGCAGCGCTACCGAGTGCGCAAGTTCGTGGCGGCGAAGGGGTGATCGCATGACCCATGCGGCGCAGTGGTGGCACCGGCTGGAGGACGGCCGCATTCAATGTGATCTGTGCCCGCGTGACTGCAAGCTGCACGAGGGCCAGCGCGGCCTGTGCTTCGTGCGCCAGCGCGACGGCGATGCCATGGTGCTCACCACCTATGGGCGCAGCTCGGGCTTTTGCATTGACCCGATCGAGAAGAAGCCGCTCAACCACTTCTACCCCGGCACTCCGGTGCTGAGCTTTGGCACGGCGGGCTGCAACCTGGCCTGCAAGTTCTGCCAGAACTGGGACATCAGCAAAAGCCGCGAGATGGACCGGCTGATGGACCAGGCCAGCCCCGCGCAACTGGCGCAGGCGGCGCGCCAGCATGGCTGCACCAGCGTGGCTTTCACCTACAACGACCCGGTGATCTTTGCCGAGTACGCCTTGGACTGCGCGGCGGCCTGCCATGCGGCGGGGCTGAAGACGGTGGCGGTGACGGCTGGCTACATCCACGCCGAGCCGCGCCGGCCCTTCTTCGCCGCCATGGATGCCGCCAATGTCGACCTGAAGGGCTTCACCGAAGACTTCTACTTCCAGCAGACCGGCGCGCACCTGGCGCCGGTGCTGGAGACGCTCGAATACATCGCCCACGAAACCGACTGCTGGCTGGAGATCACCACACTCCTCATTCCCGGCCTGAACGACAGTCCGGCCGAGCTGACGGCCTTGAGCCGCTGGGTGCACGAGCACCTGGGACCGGACGTGCCCCTGCACTTCAGCGCCTTCCACCCCGACTTCAAGATGCAGGAGCGGCCACGCACCCCGCCCGAGACCCTGACGCTGGCGCGCCGCATTGCGCGCGACGAGGGCCTGCGCTTTGTGTACACCGGCAATGTGCACGACCCCGAGGGCGGTAGCACCCTGTGCCCGGGCTGTGGCGCCGCGGTGGTGGTGCGGGATTGGTACCGGCTGCTGCACTACGCGCTGGACGCGCAAGGTCATTGCACGCATTGCGGCACGGCCATCGCGGGGCGCTGGGGTGCGCAGCCCGGCCGCTTCGGCCCGCGCCGCATTCCGGTGCGGCTGGCCGAAGTGCTCTGATTTTTCGCGGGCTCAGCGGCGTGCCGCGGCGCGGCGCGCCTTGCTTTCGCGCAGCGACACCCACACCGGCAGGCCGTTCGGGTTGCAGGCCGGGCTTTGCCAGGTGGTCATGGGGCGGGGGCGGGCCAGCGCGGGCTTGAGCGGAGCCGGCGTGGGCTGCGCGTTGCTGGCGCCGCCGAAGCCGTAGCCAAAGCCGCTCGGGCTGACCAGCACCACGTCTTCCATGCAGCAATCGGGGCCGAGCGAAACCGCCCAGCCGCTGAGCGAATGCACGCGGCCGCGGCTCAGCGTGGCGCGTCGGCCGGTGATCTCCAGCGCCAGGCAGGGCGCCTCGGGTTCGCAGTGGCCGGCCAGTTCGTGGCCGCCCAGGTCCAGGTGCACGTTGTCGGCCGTCACCAGCAGGCCGTCCTCGCCGGGGGGCACCGTCAGGTCGGCGGCCAGGTGGTAGTGGCCGGGGCGGTCCAGCACCAGCGGCCAGTCGGTGATGCGTGCGGGCTCGATGCGGTAGCTGCCCGGGGCCTCAGCCACCAAACCGGGCGGCAGATCGTGGGACAGATCGAGTTCAGCGGCAGAGAAGACCATGGTGCACTCCCGGTTGGGGCTGGAATGACGTCAGTCTCGGCAGCGCTTGTTGTGCCCTGGTTTCGGCAAGGGGGTCTTGTGTTTCGTTTGTTTCAGCCTTCGGCAACATACTGGCCATGAACCGTCGCCGCTCTCTGTGCACCCTGGCGCTGCTGCCGCTGGGTGCGGCCGCCAGCCCCTGGTGGCAGGACGACCGGCCCAGCCCGCTGGCCGCGCAGGCGCTGGCCCTGCTGAACCAGGCCGACAGCCACGGCCTGAACCCGGCCGACTACGGCCTGCCGGCTCTGGCCGACGCCTGGCTGGCAGCACCCGATGAAACCGCCCGCGCCGCGCTGGCCGAGACCCTGCAGGCCGCCCTGCTGCGCTACCTGCGGCATTTGCGCCTGGGGCGTGTGGACCCGGCCGCGCTGGGCTTGGGCTTTGGCGCGCCGCGCGAGCCGTTCGACCCCGCCGCCGCCCTGCAGGCCGCGCTGGCGCTGCAGGATCTGGCCGCTGCGGAGCGCGCCGCCGCGCCCGCACTGCCGCAGTACCAGCGCCTGCGCCAGGCCCTGGCGCAGTACCGCGCCCTGGCCGAGCACCCCGCCTGGGCGCAAAGCCTGCCGGCCCTGCCCGCGCGCCAGCGCCTGGAGCCCGGCCAGGCCTGGGAAGGCCTGCCCCTGCTGAGCGCCCGCCTGCTGGCGCTGGGTGATCTGGCGCCCACAGCCGTGGCGGCGGAGCGCCTGGAGGGTGACGTGCTCGCCGCGCTGTGCCGCTTCCAGGCCCGCCATGGCCTGGAAGCCGACGGCGTGCTGGGCCGCGCCACGCGCGCCGCCCTGGAAGTGCCGCCGGCCCGCCGCCTGCGCCAACTGGTGCTGGCGCTGGAACGCCTGCGTTGGACGCCATTGCGCGCTGCACCGCGCATGCTCGTCATCAACCTGCCCGAGTACCGGCTGCGCGCCTACGAGCTGCAGGGTGAAGGCCTGGCGCTGCGGGCGGAGATGCGCGTCATCGTCGGCCAGGCGCTGGACCGCCGCACGCCCCTGCTGCTGGAAAGCCTGCGCCGCATCGAATTCCAGCCCTTTTGGAACGTGCCCTACAAGATTGCGCGAGACGAGCTGGTGCCCGAGCTGCGCCGCGACCCCGCGCAATGGGCGCGCGAGGGCTATGAGTTCGTCGGCCCCGCGGGCGTGGAGGCCGAGCTGAGCGAGGACCGCCTGGCCGAGGTGCTGCGCGGCCGCCTGCGCATCCGCCAGCGGCCGGGGCCGCGCAACGCGCTGGGCGCCATCAAGTTCGTGTTCCCGAACCGCGAGTCCGTCTACCTGCACCACACGCCGTCCACGCGGCTGTTCGCTCGCAGCCGGCGCGACCTCAGCCACGGCTGCATCCGCGTCGAAGACCCGGCCGCGCTGGCCGCCTTCGTGCTGCAGGGCCAGCCGGGCTGGAACCTGGCCGCCGTGCGCGCCGCCCTGGCCGACCCGCGCCCCCAGGCCGTGGCGGTGGCGGAGCCGCTGCCGATGCTGATCACCTACGGCACCGCGCTGGTGCGCGGCGGCGAGGTCTGCTTCTTCGAGGATGTGTACGGGCTGGACCCGGCGCTGGAGGCGGCGCTGGGTCTTCCGAAGCCCTGAGGCTCAGGCCAGCACGCCACGCGCACGCAGCGCGGCGATCTGCTCCGGCGTCAGGCCCAGTTCGGCCAGCACGGCTTCGCCGTCCTCGCCCAGCCCGGGCGCTGGGCGGCGCAGGCTGCCGGGCGTGCCCAGCAGCTTGGGCACGATGCCCGGCACCATGAGCGTGCGGCCGGTGCGCGTGGTCTGCTGCAGCAGCATCTCGCGCGCCTGGTAATGCGGGTCGGCGGCGATGTCCGCCGCGGTGTAGACCTTGCCGGCCGGCACATCGGCGGCGGTCAGGGCCTCCAGCACCGCCGCCACGCTGCGCGGGCGCGTCCAGGCGGCGATGGCGCCGTCGATCTCGTCCACCCGCGCCACGCGGCCGCTGTTGTGCGCCAGCTCCGGATCTTGGCCCAGGTCGGCGCGGCCGATGGCCGCCATCAGGCGCTTGAAGATCGAGTCGCCATTGCCGGCCACCAGCACCACGCCATCCACGCAGGGGTAGGCATTGCTGGGGGCGATGCCGGGCAGGGCCGAGCCACCGGGCTCGCGCACCAGGCCGGCGGCGCTGTACTCGGGCAGCAGACTTTCCATGCAGTTGAAGACGGCCTCGTGCAGGGCCACGTCGATCACCTGGCCCGGCCCGCCGTGCACCTTGTGGTGGTACAGCGCCATCAGCACGCCGATGACGCCGTGCAGCGCCGCCAGCGTGTCGCCGATCGACACCCCGCAGCGCACCGGCACGCGGCCGCTCTCGCCGGTGAGGTGGCGCAAGCCCCCCATGGCCTCGCCGATCATGCCGAAGCCGGGGCGGTCCTTGTACGGCCCGCTCTGGCCATAGCCGGAGATGCGCAGCATCACCAGCCGCGGGTTCAGCGCCGAAAGCGCCTCCCAGCCCAGGCCCCAGCCCTCCAGCGTGCCGGGGCGGAAGTTCTCCACCAGCACATCGGCCTCGGCAATCAGGCGGCGCGCAATCTCCTGGCCTTCGGGCGCGCGCAGGTCCAGCGCCAGCGAGCGCTTGTTGCGCGACTGCACCTGCCACCACACGGACGTACCGTCCTGCTGCAGACGCCAGCCGCGCAGCGGGTCGCCACCGGCAGGGGGCTCGATCTTGATGACCTCGGCACCAAAGTCGCCCAGGGTCTTGCCGACGAAGGGTCCGGCGATGAGCTGGCCCATCTCGACGACCTTCAGGCCGGCCAGCGGGGTGGTAGGGAGCGCATTCATGGCGGGGATTGTCAAAACGCCCACCCCCTTCCGGATCCGTCAGCGGTGGGGCTTGCCTTCTCGGTGCGTGAAGCGGCAGCGCGGTGGCGCGCGCGGCTTCCTACACTCGACCAACCCCAAGACACCCACGAAGGCGGAACCCCATGCCTGGCCTGCTGCCCCATATCGACCCCGACGGCTTGCTCGAATACTCGGTCGTCTACACCGACCGCTCGCTGAACCACCTCTCCCAGCGCTTCGCCAAGGTCATGCAAGACCTCTCGGCCGGGCTGAAGGAGGTCTACAACGCCGCCGCGGCGGTGGTGGTGCCCGGGGGTGGCAGCTACGGCATGGAAGCGGTGGCGCGCCAGTTCGCCGGCGGGCAGGACGTGCTGATCGTGCGCAACGGCTGGTTCAGCTACCGCTGGACGCAGATCTTCGAGATGGCGGGCGTGGCCTCCTCGTCCACCGTGCTGAAGGCCCGGCGGCTGCAGCCGGGTGACACGGCGCCGTTCGCCCCGGCCCCGCTGGACGAGATCGTCAGCACCATCCGCCAGACCCGCCCCGCCGTGGTGTTCGCCCCGCACGTGGAAACCTCCGCCGGCCTGATGCTGCCGGACGATCACCTCAAGGCCATTGCCGAGGCCGTGCACGCGCACGACGGCCTGTTCGTGCTGGACTGCGTGGCCTCCGGCGCGATGTGGGTGGACATGGCCCAGACCGGCGTGGACGTGCTGATCAGCGCGCCGCAAAAAGGCTGGAGCAGCACGCCCTGCGCCGGCCTGGTGATGCTCTCGCCCCGCGCCGTGGCGCGCCTGGCCGAAACCAATAGCAGCAGCTTTGCGCTCGATCTGAAGAAGTGGGCCGCCATCATGGCCGCGCACGAGCAGGGCCAGATGGCCTACCACGCCACCTACCCCACCGACGGCCTGGCGCAGCTGCGCGACGCCGTGGCCGAGACCCGCGCCTTCGGCTTCGCGAATGCCAAGGCCGCCCAGGAAGAGCTGGGCCGCCGCGTGCGCGGCCTGCTCGAAGTACGCGGCATTCCCAGCGTGGCCGCGCCGGGCTTCCAGGCGCCCTGCGTGGTGGTGAGCTACACCCCGCACGCCGACTGGCAAAACACCCGCGCCTGGGCCGGCCAAGGCCTGCAGATCGCCGCCGGCGTGCCGCTGGCCTGCGACGAGGGCGCGGACTTCCGCAGCTTCCGCATCGGTCTGTTCGGGCTGGACAAGCTGCAGCACATCGACCGCACCGTGGGCTCCTTCGAGCGCGCGCTGGATCAGTTGCTCGCGCAGGCCTGAACCCGGCAGGGCGCGCTCGCCTGGCGACCGCCCCTCGTCAGTTCAGCGCCCGCGCCGCTGCCACAGCGGCCGCTTGCCCTTCAGCTGCCGCTCAATCCCGTCGTTCAGCCGCCCGCGCAGGTCCAGCACCTCGTCCACATGGCCGTACACGCCGGGGAAGCGCAGATCCAGCCAGAGCCACAGCGTGCACATGCGCAGCGCCTGCTCCATGCGGTCCAGGCGGGCGTGCTGGTCCACGTCGTCCACGAACTCCGGCGCGCCGGCCTGGCCGGTGCGGGCGTGGCGTTCGGCCCAGCCCTGGAACTGCTCCAGCAGCTGCGGCAGGCGTGAATCCACTGGCGCCTGCGCGTAGCGGAAGCGCTCCTGCAGGCTCAGGCCCGCGGCGTGCCGGTCCAGCATCTCGGCCAGTTCCAGCATCTGCTCCAGCTCGGCCACGGCGAAGTGGGCGTCGTCCAGGCGCAGCTGCTGCATGAAGATGCTCAGCACCGCGTAGAGCTTCTTCACCCCCATGCGCTCGGCAATGGTGCTCACATGGCCCCAGTTCGGCGCCACCGGGGCCTTGAAGTCGCGCGGCGCGCGCGGCTCCTTGGGCAGCAGCTCGCGCAGGATCTTCATGGCGCTGGCCTCGCTCTCCTTGAGCACGCTCACGAAGCCCTCGTCGTGCAGGCCGTAGCGGCCGGCGCGGCCGGCGATCTGGTGCACCTCGCTCACGCTGAGCTTGCGGTCGCCCACGCCGTCGAACTTCTCCAAGGTGGAGAACAGCACGCGGCGGATCGGCAGGTTCAGGCCCATGCCGATGGCATCGGTGGCCACCAGCACATCGCTGGCGCCCACCGCAAAGCGCTCGGCCTCGCGGCGCCGCACCTCGGGCGGCAGCGCGCCGTAGATCACGCTCACGCGGTGGCCGTCCTGGGCAATCTGGTCGCGCAGCATCAGCACGTCGCGGCGGCTGAAGGCCACCACCGCATCACCCGGCTGCAGATGCGTCATCGGCACCGGGGCGGGCATCAGCTGCACCTGCTGCTTGCGCTCAAAGAGGCGCCGCTCGGCGCGCTCGCCGCACAGCGCCAGCAGGCGCTCGATGGCGGGTGCCGCGTAGGCCGAGGCAATGATGATCAGCTCGCGCGCCGGCACGCCGCAGATGGCCTGCGTCCATGCCCAGCCGCGCGAGTCGTCGAACAGCATCTGCGCCTCGTCGATCACCGCCACGTCCACCGGCTCGCGCGTGTTCGCCATCTCGATGGTGCTGCTGACCACGCGCGCGTTCTCGGCCGGCACGCGCTCCTCGCCCGTCAGCAGCGAGCAGGGCACGCCGCGGCCGGCCAGGCGGTCGCGCCCCTCCAGCGCCAGCAAGCGCAGCGGTGCCAAGTAAGCCCCGTTCTGCACCTGCGCCAATTTCTCAAACGCCGCATGCGTCTTGCCGCTGTTCGGCGGGCCCAGGAAGAGCGTGACCCGGCGGCCCAGCTGGCGCGCCACATCAAAGCTGTCCGGGTAGCCGCGGAAGGCCAGCTCGCGGCCCAGGCTGGCCAGGCGGTCCTGCTCGTTGACGGCGTTTTCCCAGCGGTCCTGCGCACGCGTCAGCGCCGCCTTCAGCTCCGTAAAGGGCATCGGCACGCTGCACTCGGCCTGCAGGCGCGGCAGCAAGGATGGCAGCAGGCTGGGGTGGCCCATGGCTTCGCTGCGCGCCACCAGGTGGTTCAGGTGCAGCGTCAGCTCGGCCGGGTGGGAGTAGGGCGGCATCGGCCCCAGCGCGCGGCGCAGGGCGGCCAGGTCGCCATCGCGCACAAAGGCCCACAGCGGCGCCTCGTCCACCGGCACGCGGTGCGCCAGCTCGATGCGCCAGCCCTCATGCGCCAGCTCCAGCGGCTGCATGCACAGGCGCGTGAACAGCAGGCCTTCGCGCTGCAGGCCCAAGGATTCAAGCTGCTGCATGCGCTGCTGCAGCTGCGGCCGCAAGGTGTTGCTCAGCGGCGTGGCGTCCAGCTGGGCCAGCGCCACGGCAATGTGCTGCGGCAGGATCCAGCGGCTCGGCCGGCCACCGGCCGCGGCCTTGCCGATCTGGATGGCGCCCAGCCGCTCCAGCGCCTCGTCGCCGTCCTCATCCAGGTCGGCCGGCGCCAGCACCTGCGGCAGCGCATGCGCGGCCTGGCGGATGCGTTGCCAGTCTTCGGGCTTCAGGCCCGCAGGCAGGCGCGCGGCGTGGCGCGGCTGGGGCAGGGGGAAGGGCGGGGCGGGGGGCTTGGGGGCGGGAGGGGTTGCGGACTTCACGGCGGGAGTGGAACAGATGCGCTGTGTGCAAAGGGGCCGCGGCGCGTGGCGGATGCCGATCTGGGTACCGCTTATTTGCCGAACTATTCAGGCCAACAATTTGGGTCTGTTTGGCGAAAGTCGTGTTTTGACAAACGCATAAGTGCGAAGATTCGGGCCAATTTTCAGGCCATTCAGCCATGCCGCCCCCCTCAGACAGCCTGCGCACCACCCTGGCCCGCCACGCGCCGGTGTCGCGCCAGCAACTTGCTGAACGCACCGGCCTGCCGCTGCGCAGCCTGCAGCGTCAGCTGGAGGCGCTGGGCCCCGAGCTGCTGGCTGCGGGCCAGACGCGCCGCCGCCGCTTTGCCCTGCGCCGTGCGCTGCGCGGGCTGCTCTTTGATGAACCCGTCTACGCCATCGATGCGTCAGGGGCGGTGTCGCAGCTGGGCCGGCTGGTCCCTATCCGACCCGAGGGCTGCCATCTGGACCTGACCGCCTCGCTGTGGCCCCTGGGTCCATCCGGCGCGGGTGAGGCGCGCGAGGGCTGGTGGCCCGGTCTGCCCTACCCGCTGGCCGATGCGCGGCCGCAGGGCTTCCTGGGCCGCCTGTTTGCGCGCCGCCACGCGCGCGAGCTGCAGCTGGACGCCGACCCGACACGCTGGTCCGACGACGCCGTGCTGCTGGCGCTGCGCAGCCTGGGCGCGGACTTGCCCGGCAACCTGGTGCTGGGCGATGCGGCGCTCGAGCAGGCGCGTGCCCAATGGCTGCAGCCGCCCCCCACACCCGAAAGCGATGCCGAGCTGAGCGCGCGCTATGCAGACCTGGCCACGCGCACGATGCAGGAAGGCATTGCCGGCTCCTCGGCCGCCGGCGAATTCCCCAAATTCATCACCCAGCGCCAGCTGGCCGGGGCCGCCACCCCGCATTGCATCGTCAAGTTCTCCGGCGCCGATGCCGGCTCGGCCACCGTGCAACGCTGGTCCGATCTGCTGGTCTGCGAGCACCTGGCCCTGCAGGCCCTGGCCCTGCACACCGCGCTGCCAGTGGCGCGCTCCCGCATCCTGCAGGGCGGTGGCCGCACCTTCCTGGAAAGCGAGCGCTTCGACCGCCACGGCCGCTTCGGCCGCAGCCCGGTCGTCAGCCTGCAGACGGTGGATGCAGCCCTGCTCGGCCACGCCGGTGAGTGGCCCCAGGCCGGCCGCGCGCTGCGGGAAGTCGGGTTCATTCGCGCCGAGACCCTGCAGCGCATCGAACTGCTGCATGCGTTCGGCCGCCTGATCGCCAACAGCGACATGCACGCCGGCAACCTCGGCCTGCTGCCCCAGCGCCAGGCCGATGGCCGCTCCGGCTTCGAAATGGCGCCGGCCTACGACATGCTGCCCATGGCCTACGCGCCGCTCGGCGGGGGCGAGCTGCCGCAGCGCGAGTTCACGCCGCCGCTGCCCAGCCCCGCGCAGGCCGATGTGTGGCGGCAGGCCCTGGCGGCGGCCACGGCCTTCTGGGCCGAGGCGGCGCAAGACGACCGCATCTCCAACGGCTTTCGGGCCGTGGCGGCGGACAACCTGCAACGCCTGCAGCGCGCGGCTGAGCTGCCCCTGTAGCGGCGCCCTGCTCGGGGCGGAACTTTTAGCCGCACCAGGAGCGGAAGACGATGTCGGGTGCGCGCAAGCGCCCCTTCGCCCCTGCGCTCAGGCGCCCTCAACCTCCCTGCGGCGGCGCCTCGCGCTTCAGGCGTCCCAGGTCAAAGCCCCGCTCCCGCAGCAAGGCCTCCACCGCCGCCCATTGCTCGGCATCCAGCTGCGGCGTGCGTGCCAGCACCCACAGGTACTGCTGCGTCGGTTCGCTCACCACCGCCCACTGCTGCTGCGGGCCCAGCTGAAGCACGTCGTACTTGCCCCAGCCCACTGGCAGCCAGCGCAGCGCCGCGGGCAGGAAGCTCACCTCCAGCGAGGCCGGCGCCACCACGCTGCCCTCGCGCTGCTGCGTGCCCGTGCGCGGCCGCGCCATGCCCTCGGTCTCGTCCCAACCGTCCTTGGTGCGGCAGCGGTTCAGCACCCGCACGCGCCCGTCTTCCAGCAGCGTGTAGGTGGCCGTGGTGCTGTCCAGGCATTGCTCCTGAAAGCGGTTCGGGACCAGCGCCACCTGGTGCCAGCGGCCCATGTAGGCAGGCAGGTTCAGCTCGGGCAGTGGCGTGGTGGGGCTGGCGGGGCTGGCGGGGCTGGCGTGTGCGGTGCCGGCCAGGGCCAGCAGCAGCACGGCCAGGCGGCGGGGAAGCGTGGAATTGGGCATGCGCCCAGCCTAGCGGAGCCGCCCTTTCACCCGCTGCACCAGGGGCTTGCGCCCGGCAGCCGCCTCGCCCTGACACTCAACCCGAACCCCCAAGAGCGACTCCCGGAGCCTTCGATGCAAGCCACCCACCCCCTCCCGCTGTTCGTCCAAGCCGTGGCCTTCGCGGCCGAAAAGCACCGCCACCAGCGCCGCAAAGACGCCCAGGCCTCGCCCTACATCAACCACCCCATTGCCCTGGCCCAGGTGCTGGCGCAACTGGGCGGTGTGCACGACCCCGTCGTGCTGTGCGCCGCCGTGCTGCACGACACCCTGGAGGACACCGAAACCACGGCCGAGGAACTGCAGGCCCTGTTCGGCGCCCCGATCGCCGCCGTGGTGCAGGAAGTGACCGACGACAAGAGCCTGCCCAAGCCCGCGCGCAAGCAGGCGCAGATCGAGCACGCGGCCACGCTTTCGCCCGCGGCCCGGCTCGTCAAGCTAGCCGACAAGATCTGCAACCTCAGCGACATCCTGGCCCACCCGCCGCAGGGCTGGGACGCCGCGCGGCGCCAGCAGTACTTCGACTGGGCCGCCCGCGTGGTGCAGGCCCTGGGGCCGGTGCACCCCGGCCTGGAGCAGCGGTTTGCCGAGCTGCTGGCGCGGCGCGCCGAGCTCGCCTGAACGCGGCGCGGCTCAGGCGGCCACGCGCACGCCCAGGGCCTGCAGCAGCATCTGCGCCACCCGGTGCGATGACTGCGGGTTCTGCCCCGTCACCAGCGGGCCGTCCTGGATGGCGAAGGGCTGCCAGTTGTCTGCCCCCTCGAACCGACCACCGAGCTCCCGCAGGCGCGTTTCCAGCATGAAGGGCACGACGTCCTGCAGGCCGACCGCCCGCTCCTCCGCGTCGGTGAACGCGTTCACGCGCAGGTCCTTCACGATGGACTGACCGTCGGGGCGACGCGCCGTCACCAGCCCGGCCGCGCCGTGGCACACCGAAGCAATCAAGCGTCCGCCCGCAAATGCACGCTCCACCGCGCGGGTCACGCCGGCGTCGGTCGGCAGGTCCCACATCGTGCCGTGGCCGCCCGGGAAGAACAGCGCGTCGAACTGCGCGCCGTCGAAGTCGCTCACGCGCGGCGTGGCCGCCAGGCGGGCCTGCAGCGCCGCATCGGCCAGGAAGCGCTCCACCACGGCGTCGTTCTGGCCGCGCGGCTTCACGCTGGAAGGATCGATGGGCGCCGGGCCGCCGGCCGGCGAGGCCAGCGTCACATCGGCGCCCGCGTCGCTCAGCGCGTAGTAAGGCACCGCCAGTTCTTCGGCCCACAGGCCGGTGGGTTTGTCGGTGCTGCCCATGCGGGCGTTGGAGGTCACGATCATCAGGATGCGGGGGCTCATGGGGTGTCCGTCGTTCATCAGTAAAGCGCTGTGCGGCGCGGTGCACTCACTGTAGGGCGCACCTCGCGGCCAATAAACTGATCCAGAAGAACAAGATTGATAACGGCGATGAACAAATGAGGCGCACCTTCGACCCCGTCCAACTCGGCAGCATCGAGCTCTTCTGCAAGGCCGCCGAGGTGGGCAGCTTCACTGCCGCCGCCGAGCACCTGGGCCTGACGCCGGCCTCGGTCAGCCGCTCCATCGCGCGCCTGGAAGCCCGGCTGGGCGTGCGCCTGTTCACCCGCACCACGCGCAGCGTGCGCCTGACCGCCGATGGCGAGCTCTACCAGGCCCAGTGCCAGCAGGCGCTGGACCAGATCGCCGAGGCCGAGCGCGCCATCACCGGCCGGCAGACCGTGCCCAAGGGCCTGCTGCGCATCAGCGTGGGCACCGTGTATGGCCACCACCGGCTGGTGCCGCTGCTGCCCGGTTTTATGGCGGCCTACCCCGGTGTGGAGGTGGAGCTCAACGTCTCGAACCGCAACATCGACTTCATCGAGGACGGCTACGACCTGGCCATCCGCCTGGGCGAGCCGCGGGACTCCCGGCTGGTGGCGCGCAAGCTCGAAGACGCCCCGGTGGGCCTGTTCGCCGCGCCCCAGTACCTGAAGCGGCGCGGCCGCCCGAAGTCCATCGACGACCTGCGCCAGCACGACCTCATCCAGTTCGTGCTGCCCAGCACCGGCCGCCCCATGCCCTGGATCCTGCGCGACGCCGACGGCCACGAGATCGACTACGCCTTCAAGAGCCGCCAGCGCGTGCACGAAGACGTGCTGGCCGGCCTGGGCTGGGCCGCGGCCGGCGGCGGGCTGTTCCAGATCTACCACTTCGTGGCGCGCCCCCTGGTCGAGGCCGGCCAGCTTGTGGAAGTGCTGCGCCCGGCCGGCGGCCGCACCCGCCCCTTCTACGTGCTGTACCCGCACAACCGCCACCTCTCGGCGCGGGTGCGGGCGTTTGTGGAGTACTTGGTGCGGGTGGTGGGGGAGACGAAAGGGCAGGCCTTGCCCTAGCCAGCGGAGGGCGGCCACTCAGAATCAGTTAAGGCGCCAATGGAAGCGCATTCAGCTCCCGCCGCGCCTCCTGCCATTGCGGCCACCACCGATCCAGCAGCGCCACAAAGCGCTCGCTGTGAGTCGGCTCCAGCAGGTGCAGCATCTCGTGCACCACCACGTACTCGACCAGATCCTTGGGCTTCTTTACCAACTCGGTGTTCAGTCGGATGTTGCCGGCGCGGTGGTTGCAGCTGCCCCACTTGGTCTTCATGCGCTGAAGGTAGTAGCCCGACACCTTCACGCGTAGCTTCCTCTCCCAGCGGGCGATCAGGGCCGGGATCTCGGCGTGCAGCAGCTGCTTGTGCCATTCGTGCATCACCTCGGCGCGTTTGGCAGCATCGCTACCCGGGCGAACGGTCAGCTTGATACGCCGATGGTCGAGCTTCACGCATGGTTTGGCATCAGCTTCGACGACCGTCAGCAGATGACGCCGGCCCCAGAGCTGATGGCTCTCCCGGGTGACGTAGCGCCGCGGTGACTCGCGCGCCTGGCTGAGGAGCGACTTCTGCTGCTGCTTGATCCACCCCAGCTTCGAGATCGCGTACGCACGCGCCACCTCAGGCCGAGTGTTCGGCGGTGCCACCAGCGTCACCCGCCCGTTGGGCGGGTGCACGGTCAGGTGCACATGCTTGACACGCTTGCGAGTGAGCTGAATCCTCACCTCGCCCAGCTCGATCACGTCACCCATCAGTAACCCGGCTGGTGCTTGATGATCTCGAAGACCGCCAGGGTGGCCGCCTTGTCCTTGCCCATGATGGGGAAGATCGCGTTCAGCACCTGGGCCTCTCGTGCCGGGTCGCCCTTCCAGCCGGCGGGCGCCTTCTCGCGCATTGCCTTGTCCAGCTTCAAGGCCAAGGACAGGCGTTCACTTTCGTGGACGACTCTCGGCTCTGCGGCCGTGTTGGGCTGCACCGAAGCCGCCAAGATGGTCGGCAGGTTGTTGAAGAGGACCGTCGCCTCCTTGTTGCCATGCAACTCGGCCGGCACCTCGTTCTCGCTCTTGCCCTGGGCCAGCTTCTTGACCAAGGCCTCGGCGTTCTTCAGGAACTGCTCGTAGTCGTCGGTCTCATCGCGCTTCTGCTCGATCAAGTCCTCCAGCAGCTTCGACATCTCCTCGTAGAACTTGGGGTCGGTCAGCTGCTCGCGAACGATGGTCTTGCGGACGTTGTTGATGATCCCCTCGGCGATCGCATCCCGCGACAGCTTGCCCTTCTCGTTGAGCTTCTTCGCGATCGCGTCGTGGATGCCGGTCTCGATGATCAGCTCGGTCAGCGACAGCGAGCTCAAATCCCCCAGCGGATTGGCCGGGTCAGCCTGGATGTAGGTGTTGATGAGGTGGCGCATGTCCGCCTCGAAGGGCTTGATATCCAGCTCCTCGCCCGAGTGGTTCTTGATCGCCGCTCGGACCTCCGCGTAGAAGTCCGTCTCCTTCTCAAATGCCGCGATCTGCGCAGCGCTGTAGCCCGCCTCCTGCAGATGGGACACCAGATCGGAGTAGGCGCGCACATAGGCCGCCACGGCCTTGTAGAACGCGATCCGCATTGGCTCGGTGTCGTTCAGCGCCGTGGGGTTGGCGGCATCCCCGCAGAAGTAGTGGATGTGCTGCTCAATCCCCTGCGGCTGCTTCACCGGCGCGCACAGGTAGATCAGCGCCTCACGGGCCGCATCCAGCCTGGCCTTGCCTTCCTCCAGCCAATCCTTGACCACCACATTGGCGTCGTCGCCGCAGGCCTCGATGTCCAGCTCGTCCGAGGTGTAGACCGCAATCGCGTCCTGCACCTTGCTGAACAGCTCCTTGTAGTCAACGATGTGCCCGTAGTCCTTGTCGTCACCGTCCAGGCGGTTGGTGCGGCAGATCGCCTGGAACAGGTTGTGGTCGCGCAGCTCGTTGTCCAGGTAGATGTAGGTGCAGCTGGGCGCATCAAAGCCCGTCAGCAGCTTGCTCACCACGATCAGCAGCTTCAGGTTCGCCGGCTCCTCGATGAAGCGGCGCTTCATCTCGGTCTCGTACTGCGCAGTGGTCTGATCTTTGGCCAGCACGTGCTTCGTGTACGTGTCGAACTTGTAGCGCTCGTCGCTGTCCTTGGGCTCTTGCGAGATCGCGTTGTGGTTCGGCTCGTACGAGGTGATGAGCCCGCAGTAGGCGCCGAAACCCGTGTTCTGGAACAGGCGGAAGTAGTGGCAGGCGTCGTAGATCGAAGCTGCCACCAGGATGGCCGTGCCGCGGTCGTTGTTCAGGCGCGGCTTCACGCCGAAGTCGTGAACGATGTCGGCAATGATGCGCTGCTTGCGCTCGCCCGCGCTCATCAGCTCTTCCATCGTGGCCCAGCGCCTGCGTAGCACCGACTTTTGGAAGTTGTTCAGCCCCTGTGTCTTCTTCTCGAACCAGTCGTCGATGGCCTTGCGCGAGGTCAGGCGCTGCGGCACGTCACGCGCCTCGTACTTCAGGTCCAGAACCACCTTGTCGGCCACCGCCTGGTCGAACTTGTAGGTGTGGATGAAGGTGCCGAAGACCTTGGCCGTGGTTTGCTTGTCGCGGCGCAGCAGCGGTGTGCCGGTGAAGCCGATGAAGATGGCGCTGGCCAGCCAGCGCTTCATCTGCTTGTTCATGTCGCCACCCTGGGTGCGGTGGCATTCGTCCACGAACACATAGAAGCGGCCGGCAATCTTCGGCGGCTCGCCCTTCAAGTCGGCCACATCGATCTTGTGGATCAGCGCGCACATCAAGCGCGGCGAGGCCGAGCCCAGCTTGTCCACCAGCTCACGGCGCGACTGGATGCGCGGCGACGGCGCCTCGGCCCCGATCACCCCGGCGTTCTTCATCACGCCTTCGATCTGCTTGTCCAGCTCGTCGCGGTCGGTCACCACCAGGATGCGCGCCTCGGGGTCGTGCTCCAGAAGCCACTTGGCAATCAGCACCATCAAGATGCTCTTGCCACTGCCTTGGGTGTGCCAGATGACGCCCCCCTCGCGCTTGCGGATGCGCTCCTGCGCGGCCTTCACGCCTTCGTACTGATGCAGGCGCGGCACCTTTTTCTGCCCGGCGTCGAAGATGACGAAGTTGCGGATCAGGTCCAACAGCCGGGTGGGCTCCAGGATCTGGCTCAGCGGCGCGTCGAGCAGTTCACCTTCCGCAGGCGTGGCACCTTCGCCCGCCTTCAGGTGGTGCTTCCACTCGACGAAAAACTTCTCCGGCGTTCCCGTCGTGCCGTAGCGAAGGCCTTGCGAGTCGCTACCCGCCAGCACCAGTTGCACTGTGCTGAAGAAGCCCTGGTTGAAGATGGCTTCCTGGTTGCTGATCAGCTGACGGATGCCGTTCGCCACGTCCACGGAACTGCGCTTGAGCTCGATCACCACCACGGCCAGGCCGTTGATGAAGAGCACGATGTCGGGTCGGCGTTCGTGCCCGCCCTTCAGCGTCACCTCCTCGGCCAACGCGAACTGGTTGTTGCCTGGCGTCGTCCAGTCGATCAGGTGCACCGTCTCGTGCGGCGCACCTGCGGCTACCTGCACCGGCACGCCGTAGCGCAGCAGCTGGTAGGTGCGCAGATTCGCCTGGTACAGCGTGATGCCAGTGACATCTGCAGCCGCCATCAGCTTCTGCAGAGCCTGCGAGGTGTGGGCGTCGGAGTAGCCGCGCTGCTTGAGGTTGGCGCGAAGCAGCTCCAACTCGATGCAGCGATTGCCCTCGCGCTTGCTCCAGTCCCCTAGATTGGTGTAGCCGAGGCCATCTGCGGCGGTGGCTGTTGTCACCAGCTTGATGACGCGGTTCTGGGTCACGCGTTCGGGGCGGAGGGGCGGCGTCATACGAGGCGGGTCCTTCCGGTCAGCAGCTCTTGCATCATTCCTTGCTTGAGGGCGCGGGTCTTGTCGCGGCGGGCTTCGAGGGCGGCCAGTTCGGCGTCCATGGATCGAAGAATCTCTGCAATCGCCGCCTGCTCATCGACTGCAGGTGCAAAGAACGGAATTGGATTCACGTCCTTTGCATGGATGTGCGGCTGCGCACCACCGGTCTGAGCCTTGTAAATCAGTGCTTGCTTTAGTAGAAGCTGGTAATAGACGAAGTCAAGCGAGTAGCCATCAGCTTCGCTAATCGTTGAGCAATCCGAAGCGAATATCGGTCCTTCGTGGATGGCAACATAACCCGCACTGGCCCCTGAAGCGCTGATCGTGATCGTGCGGCCAAATCGATTGGCAAAGGCGTGGAAGTAGGCAGGCTGCTTGCCACCGGCAATCACTGGAACATGACCGGGCGCCAACGTCTTGGCCGTAATGAGCTGACCCTTCTGGATGCTGACCAACTGGCCGAGAGGTTTGACCTCCCACGCATCCTGAAACCCCGGAAGCCGGGCCTGGCCGGTGAGGAGTTGCTGCATGGCGGCCTGCTTGATGTCGCGCTTCTTGGCGATTAGGCGGTCCAGTCCGGCTAGCAGAGCGTCCACGTCGCCCAATGCAGCCGCAATCGCATGTTGCTCCGCCACAGGAGGGAGCGCGATCTTCAGCGCTTCGAAAACCGGCATGTAGATCGTGTTGTGGATGCTGCCGGCCATCAACCCCCGCCAGGTTCTCCCCATGCTGCGGAAGAGGTACACCAAAAAGTGGTTATGCAGCTTGGGACCGCAGATGTAGTTGGCGAAATCCTGGCTGGTGGCCATGGGACTAGCCATCACTGTTGCCTTGCCTACCGTGGCGGTTCGCGAGAAGACAACTGTCCCTTGTGGGAGTAGTCGGGCCGATGAGTTGTTGAGCCCGTCCTCTGTGATCGATTTTGATGTCGCACTTATCTCCGGACCGTCTAGAGATTGGGTGTCGTGCAGAGAGACCCAATTGACGTTTCCTCCCCAGTAACTGGGCATTCGCTTACTGGGCGTATGCCCACTCTCGAGTCGCGCCACTGTTGCGATAGGCGCGCACTCCCAATCCTCCGGAATCACGCCGACATCAGTGCGCTTGTAGCCGGACGTCAGTTCCACTTTGCCCCCATCTTCGCGAGGTGTGCCTCTACTTTGGCGGCAAGGGTGGCAACCTGTTCAGTGAGCTTCGGCAGCGGCGTCGCATACCGCTCGGCCAGTTCTCGGATGCGGCCCGTTAGCGTCTGCGATACGCGGTCGAGCTCGGCCCGCACGGTGTCGGCCAGCGTCGCCATCCACTTGTCACCGATCACCAGCGACTGGATTTCGGTTCGGGTCAGCGCCGGGTATTTTTCGTAGGCCAGCGTGTCCAGCGCCGCCTCACTGTCGCGGCACTGCCTCTTCAGAGCGGCGATGCAGTTGCCCAGGTCCTGCCATCGCTTGAGCAGCTTCAACTCCTCGGCGCCGTCGCGGTTGGCGCCGATCTCGCGGATGCGCTCCTTCACCGCCACGGCTGTGATGCTGTCGTAGCCGTTGAAGACGCCGTCCTCGCCACCTTGCTCTTCTTCAAGCTCGGTTTGGCTGGCCACGGCCGCGTCCAGTTCGGCCTGCAAGGCATCAATGGCAGCCTGCTCCTTGGCGAAGTAGCGCGCCACGATCAAGGGCTTGGGAATCAGCTCGCAGGTCCAGCCGCGATCCTTGGTCTTGCCCTTCTTGTCGGTCTCCAGGATGCGACTGGTCTTGGCCACCCAGCCGTCGGCAGCGATCAGGTAGACGTCGTCCTGCATGGTGGCGGCCCAGTAGTCCATCAGGTGCTGGTAGACGTCGTAGGCGTCGATCAGGGGCAGGTCCTTGAAACCCGCGAGCAAATCCTCGGACAAGGTCTCGATCAGCGCCTTGGGATGGCCACCCGCCTCGAACTCCTTCAGGCGCTCGGTGGCGTCGGCGCGCCACTGAGCAAAGCGCTGCGTGGCCTGCTGGTTGAAGGCCTGGAACTCGGCGTGGCCGCCGATGGCTGCCTTCAGTTCCGCCACGGGCAGCGTGAGCTGCACATACCCCGCGTGGCCAGTGGGCTCGAACAGGCTGCTGCGCACACCGGGCAGCACCTGCCAGTAGGGGGCCAGTGGGCTGGCCGCATCGTCCAGATCGCGCGCCGGGATGCCACCGCGCAGGTGGGCGGTGATGTCGTGCAGGTCCTCGGGCTCGCTGCTGTCGATATAGCGCGGCAGGTTGAGGTTGTAGTCGTTCCTCGCGTCGGCAATCTCGGCCAGCGGCACCTGGCGGGCGTAGCGCGGCACATCGGCCTGGCGCATGAAGACGTCCACGATGCGGTGGATGTCTTGCTCGCGCAGGCGGTTCTTGTTGCCGTCCTTGATGAAGCCCTTGCTGGCGTCAACCATCATCACGCCCTTACGGCCGGCGGCGTTTTCCTTGTCCAGCACCAGGATGCAGGCCGGGATGCCGGTGCCGTAGAACAGGTTGGCCGGCAGGCCGATGATCCCCTTCAGGACGCCGCTGGTGATCAGTTGCCTACGGATGGCGGCCTCGGCATTGCCGCGGAACAGCACACCGTGCGGCAGGATGCAGGCGGCCTTGCCGCTGGCCTTCATGCTGCGAATGATGTGTAGCAGGTAGGCGTAGTCGCCTTGCTTCGCCGGCGGCTCGCCCCAGGCGAAGCGCTGGAATTTGTCGTCGGACGGGGTGAGGCCGGTGCTCCAGGTCTTGTCGGAGAACGGCGGGTTGGCGACCACGTAGTCGTAGGTGCGCAGCTGCAATCCGTTCAGGAACTTTGGGTTGGCCAGCGTGTTGCCGCTGAGGATGTTGGCGGTCGGGAAGTCGTGCAGGATCATGTTCATCCGCGCCAAGCCCGCGGTGGTCACGTCCTTCTCCTGCCCCTCCAGCGTGATGTGCTTGCCGGCTTCGGCGGCCACCTTCAGCAACAACGAGCCCGAACCGCAGGTCGGGTCGTAGGCCGTGGTGGAGGCCTTGGTGTTGTCCGGTGAGATGCCGATTACCTTGGCGATGACGCGGCTGACCTCGGACGGCGTGTAGAACTGGCCCTTGCTCTTGCCACTCTCGGTGGCGAAGTGGCGCATCAGGTATTCGTAGGCATCGCCGAGGATGTCGTCATGCTCGGCGCGGTTTTTCGAGAAGTCGAGTTCGGGCTTCTGGAAGATGGCGATCAGGTTGCTCAGGCGCTGCACCATGGCATCGCCTTCGCCCAGTTTGTTGGGATCGTTGAAGTCCGGAAAGTCGCTGCGCGCGAGGCGGGCGTTGGCGTCGATCAGCGGCTGAATGATCTGGGTGTTGATCTTGTCGCCGATGTCGCTCTTGCCCTTGAGCGCGATCATGTCCTTGAAGCTGGCGCCGGCCGGGATGACCACCGGTGGCGCAAAGTCGTCGGAGTCGGCGTACTTGTCGCTGATGTACTTGATGAACAGCATGAACAGGACGTAATCCTTGTACTGGCTGGCATCCATGCCGCCGCGCAGTTCGTCGCAGCTGGCCCAGAGGGAGGAGTAAAGGTCAGACTTCTTGATCGCCATCGGGAGCTCAGTCGGAATTCATGGGGGTGGTGAGGGGCTGGGCATGGGTCTGAAGCTCAAACTCATGACCTCCGCTAGCGGATGGCTCGCTCAGGCCCAGTAGGGGATGTACTCGGCGAACTTGTTGCCGGTGCTGCCGTCCTTGCGCTTGATGCGGCCGGCCTCGACGGCGTCGCCGATCAGATTGGTGATGTTGTTCCGCTGCTTGTCGGACAACTTGAAGCGCTCGCGCAGCGAGGTGTTGGTGAGCACTTGGCTGGACAGGTACTGCAGCACCGCGTGCTGGTAGGTGGCTTCGATGCGTTCGGGGCCGGACATCTCGGCAAACTTGCGCGGCGCGCTGAGCGTGACGCTGAAGGCGTTCTCATGCGGGGTGACGACGAGCGGCGGCAGGCCAAAGAGCTCGATGGCGCTGACCACCTTCTGAAACCCGGTGCCGCGTTCTTCGCAGATGCGGTAGCGGCGGAAGGCCTTGGCCAAGCGCTCGTTGCGGGATTCGGGTGTGGTGCCGATCAGGCGGTCCGGCTTCTTGCTGGGCAGCAGGCTGCCCGGGCTGGTGACGGTGATGCGGTCCGCGTAGATGTCCACCATGGGGCCAGCGCCGCTGATGTTGAAGTCCTGATGGATCAGTGCATTGGCAATCAGCTCGCGCAGCGCGATGTCGGGGTAGACCGTGGTTTCGGTGCGCAAGGATTGCTGGATGACTTCGGAGTGCGGGAGCACCCGGCGCAGGTGGGTGATCAGGCCTTCGAAGCCGACGGCATAGCCGCGCTGGCCCAGCAGTTCGTCGATGGCATCCACCTTGTTGGTGCCGCGATAGCGCACGACGCGGATGCGCTTTCGATCCAAGCTGGGAAAGTCTTCCAGCTTGCGGGCTGCGGCAATGGCGCCGAAGTGGGTGATGTAGTAGCCGCGGCCTTCTGGGATGGCAATGCCTTCGGCGAGTAGCCAGCGGGCGAGGTCATCGGGGTCCTCGGGCTGGGGGCGCTGCAGCAAGGCGGCAATGGCCTCTAGGTCCAGCAGGGCCTGCACGTCCTCTAGCTTGAGCAGGGGCGAGGCGCGGAGGTCTTCCCAGCAGGGTGTGCTGCTGTTGAGCATTAGCGCGCCGACTTCTTGGCGCGAGGCCTTGCGGGTGGTGCCGCCCGAGCGAATCCAGGTTTCCATCTCCGACTTGCCGCGGCGATGGATGGGTTTGACCGGCTGCTCTGGGATGCGGACCAACAAGAGGGGCACACCACTGGAGTGGTCGACCACGGCATGGTCT
Organism: Inhella proteolytica; assembly: GCF_016093275.1. GTDB lineage: Bacteria > Pseudomonadota > Gammaproteobacteria > Burkholderiales > Burkholderiaceae_C > Inhella > Inhella proteolytica. Next base: position 5,415 of record NZ_JAEDAK010000024.1, on the reverse strand, counting down.
AGGGCGACTGGGGGCTCCACCGCTTCACGGCCCAGATTGGCGAGCCTGGCCGTGATCTCGCGCGCCTCGGAAGGGGCTACGCCAACGAACTGCCCGTCATCGGCGACTCCAAAAACGAGGTAGCCGCCGTTGGGGTGATTGGCGAATGCCATCAAGTGCTCGGCCAGCCGGTCCTTGTGGTCCGAGAGGCGGGCTTTCCAGTCCAGCTCGTTCAGCTCATGGGGAATCGGCGTCAGGCTTTCGCCCAAGGCTTCAAGCGCATCCGAAACCCAGAGCTTGGTTGCCATGTGATAGCAAGCTGTTGATTTGTTTGAGTTTTTCTTCGGTTTCCGGATTCCGCTGTGATAGCCGCAGGAAGCCAAAAGTGGTTAAGGATCGCCACGCGAGGAATTCCGGCTGTGATGCTAAGCCCTTGAATTCACAACGAAAAAAGGGCTCTTCCGGATTCGGCTGTGATAGCGGTGCAGCTCACGCATCGATATTCGCCGCCCTCAACGCATTCGCCTCAATGAAATTCCGCCGCGGCTCCACCTCGTCGCCCATCAGCATGGTGAACACGCGATCGGCTTCGATGGCGTCTTCGATCTGCACGCGCAGCAGGCGGCGCACGGTGGGGTCCATGGTGGTTTCCCACAGCTGCTCGGGGTTCATTTCGCCCAGGCCTTTGTAGCGCTGGCGGCCCACGGCGTTCTCGGCCTGCTGCATCAGCCAGGCCATGGCGGCGCGGAAGTCTTCGACCTTGGATTCCTTGGCCTTCTCGCCCTCGCCCTTGCGCACGATGGCGCCGGGCTGGATGAGGCCCTGGAAGCTGATGCCGGCGTCGGCCAGTACCTCGTAGTCGGCGCCATGCACGAAGTCGGCGTGGATGACGCTGGCGCGCACGTTGCCGTGGTGCATGCGGGCGATCTTGAGGAAGAACTTGTCGGTGCGCGGGTCGGTCTCGGCGGTGACCTCGGCGTCGTGCAGCGCGGCCTTGAGCTTGGCGGCGCTGGCCTCGGCGGCGTCTTTGCTGTCCAGGTTGATGGCCAGGCCACCGGCCAGCACGTGCAGGGCCTCGCCGTCCATCCAGTTGCTCAGGCGCTCGATGACGGACTGGGCCGCCACGTACTTGCGGGCCAGGGTGTCGAGGCTGTCGCCCTTCAGCGAGGTGCTGCCGTCGCCGGTGTCCAGGCTGGCGTCCTGCAGGGCCACCTTGAGCAGGAAGCCGTCGAGCTCGTGGGCGTCCTTCAGGTACTGCTCGTGCTTGCCGACCTTGACCTTGTAGAGCGGTGGCTGGGCGATGTAGATGTGGCCGCGCTCCACCAGCTCGGGCATCTGGCGGTAAAAGAAGGTCAGCAGCAGGGTGCGGATGTGGGCGCCGTCCACGTCCGCGTCGGTCATGACGATGATGCGGTGGTAGCGCAGCTTGTCGGGGTTGAAGTCGTCATTGCCGCCGGTGCGGCCGATGCCGGTGCCCAGCGCGGTGATGAGGGTGATGATTTCGTTCGAGCTGAGCAGCTTTTCGTAGCGCGCCTTCTCGACGTTCAGGATCTTGCCGCGCAGGGGCAGGATGGCCTGGAACTTGCGGTCGCGGCCCTGCTTGGCGGAGCCACCGGCGGAGTCGCCCTCGACGATGTAGATCTCGCAGCCGGCGGGGTCTTTCTCCTGGCAGTCGGCCAGCTTGCCGGGCAGGCCGAAGCCGTCCAGCACGCCCTTGCGGCGCGTCATCTCGCGCGCCTTGCGGGCGGCGTCGCGGGCGCGGGCGGCTTCGATGATCTTGCCGCAGACGATCTTGGCGTCGTTGGGGTTCTCGAGCAGCCAGTCGTTCAGCAGGCGGCTGACGATGTCCTCGACCGGCGCGCGCACTTCGCTCGACACGAGCTTGTCCTTGGTCTGCGAGCTGAACTTGGGCTCGGGCACCTTGACCGAGACGACGCAGGCCAGGCCTTCGCGCATGTCGTCGCCGCTGACCTCGACCTTGGCCTTCTTGGCCAGCTCGTTGTCGACGATGTACTTGTTCAGTACGCGGGTCATCGCGGCGCGCAGGCCGGTCAGATGGGTGCCGCCGTCGCGCTGCGGGATGTTGTTCGTGAAGCAGAGGACGGACTCGTTGTAGCCGTCGTTCCACTGCATCGCGACCTCGACACCGATGTTGGTGTTCTGCTCGCTCATCTTGTCGCCGATGGCGTGGAAGATGTTCGGGTGCAGGGTCTTCTTGCCCTGGTTGATGAACTCGACGAAGCCCTTCACGCCGCCGGCATAGGCGAACAGGTCTTCCTTCTGGTTGCGCTCGTCGACCAGGCGGATCTTGACGCCGTTGTTCAGGAAGCTGAGTTCACGCAGGCGCTTGGCCAGGATGTCGTAGTGGAACTCGTTGTTCTGCTGAAAGATCTCGGTGTCGGGCAGGAAGTGGACCTCGGTGCCGCGCTTGTCGGTCTCGCCGATGACGCGCATCGGGCTGGTCTCGAAGCCGTCGACGACCTCGATCAGGCGGTCCTGCGGCACGCCCTGCTTGAACTCGACCTGATGGACCTTGCCGTCGCGGCGCACGGTCAGGCGCAGCCACTTGCTGAGGCCGTTGACGCAGCTCACGCCCACCCCGTGCAGACCCCCCGAGACCTTGTAGCTGTTCTGGTTGAACTTGCCGCCGGCGTGCAGCTCGGTCAGCGCAATCTCGGCGGCCGAGCGCTTGGGCTCGTGCTTGTCGTCCATCTTCACGCCGGTGGGGATGCCGCGGCCGTTGTCGATGACGGAGATCGAGTTGTCGGAGTGGATGGTGACGGTGATGTCGTCGCAATGGCCGGCCAGGGCCTCGTCGATGGAGTTGTCGACCACTTCGAAGACGAGGTGGTGCAGGCCGGTGCCGTCCGACGTGTCGCCGATGTACATGCCGGGGCGCTTGCGCACCGCCTCCAGGCCTTCCAGGATCTGGATCGAGTCCGCGCCGTAGCCGGGGGCCGGCTGTTGCGGTTGGTTCTCGGGGGTGGCTTGGTCGCTCATGACAGGAACTTTCGGGGAACTCTAGAAACACAGAAGCGGGCCGAGGCCCGCTGGGTGGAGGCGTGCGGGCCTCAGATGCGCATCGGCATCACCACATACTTGAAGTCGGTGCGTTCCGGGATGCTGAACAGCGCCGAGCTGGCCGAATCGTGCAGGTCCAGCCCCACCATTTCCTGCGGCATGTTGGCCAGCACGTCGGTGAGGTAGGTGACGTTGAAGCCGGTCTCGATCGGGTCGCCGCCGTAGTCGATCTCGATCTCTTCCTTGGCCTCCTCCTGCTCGGCATTGCTGGCGGCAATGGTGAGCAGGTTGTCGGCGAAGGACAGGCGCACGGCCTTGAACTTTTCGCTGGTCAGGATGGCGGCGCGGTTGAGCGCGGCCAGCAGGGGCTGGCGGCCCAGCACCAGGTGGTGGCGGTGACCTTTGGGGATCACGCGGTTGTAGTCGGGGAACTTGCCCTCGACCAGCTTGGTCACGAACTCCATGCCGCTGAAGCTGAAGCGCGCCTGGTTGCTGGAGAAGCGCATTTCGATGGCGGCGTTCTCGTCTTTGCTGCTGTCCTTCAAGAGGCGTTGCAGCTCCAGCACGGTCTTGCGCGGCAGGATGACCTCCTGCTTGGGCATCTCGATCTCCAGCTCGGCCTGGGCCAGGGCCAGGCGGTGGCCGTCGGTGGCCACCAGCGTGAGCGTCTTGCCTTCGGCCACGAACAGGATGCCGTTCAGGTAGAAGCGGATGTCGTGCACCGCCATGGCGAAGTGCACTTGGTTGATCAGGGCCTTGAGCGTGGCCTGCGGCACGGCGAAGGCGGGGCCGAAATCGGGCGCTTCCTGCACCAGCGGGAAGTCCTCGGCCGGCAGGGTCTGCAGCGTGAAGCGGCTCTTGCCCGCCTGCAGGGTCAGCTTGTTCTGGCTGCTGGAGAGGCTGCAGATCTGGTCGGACGGCAGGCTCTTCAGGATGTCGATCAGCTTGCGCGCGCCTACCGTGGTGGCGAAGGGCTCGGCATCGCCGGCGAAGGGCGCGCGGGTGCGGATCTGGATTTCCAGGTCGGAGGAGATGAACTCGACCTCATCGCCCTCGCGCTTCAGCAGGATATTGGCCAGGATGGGCAGGGTGTGGCGGCGCTCCACGATGCCGGCCACCGATTGCAGGGCGGCGAGCAATTGGTCCTGGGGGCCTTTCAACACGATCATTGGAGCGTCTCCTGGCTAGCAAGTCTTCTAGGGGGCGCGGGATTGTCACCCAGCGCCCCATCGCCCTCTTGGAGGGGCGGACCCTGATCCGGCCGCCGGCCGGATCGGCTCTGCGGTTCAGCCCTTGAGGGTCTGTTCCAGCACGTGCAGCTGCTGGTTCAGCTCGGTGTCCTTCTGGCGCTCGCCACCGATCTTGCGCACCGCGTGCAGCACGGTGGTGTGGTCGCGGCCACCGAACAGGTCGCCGATCTCGGGCAGGCTCTTCTGCGTCAGTTCCTTGGCCAGGTACATCGCAATCTGGCGCGGGCGGGCGATCGAGGCCGGGCGCTTCTTGCTGTACATGTCCGCGACCTTGATCTTGTAGAAGTCGGCCACCGTCTTTTGGATGTTCTCCACACCGATCTGGCGGTTCTGGATGGAGAGCAGGTCCTTCAGGGCTTCGCGCGCGAGCTGGATGTTGATGTCCTTGCCGCTGAAGCGCGAATAGGCCAGCACCTTGCGCAGCGCGCCTTCCAGTTCACGCACATTGGCGCGCACGTTCTTGGCAACGAAGAAGGCCACGTCCTCGGGCATCTGCGTGCCCTCCTGCTCGGCCTTGCGCATCAGGATGGCGACGCGCATCTCCAGCTCGGGCGGCTCGATGGCAACCGTCAGGCCGGAGTCGAAGCGGGAGGTCAGGCGCTCGTCAATGTCCACCAGGCCCTTCGGATAGGTATCCGAGGTCATGATGATGTGCGCCTTCTTGGCCAGCAGGGCCTCGAAGGCGTTGAAGAACTCTTCCTGGGTGCGTTCCTTGCCAGCGAAGAACTGCACGTCGTCGATCAGCAGCAGGTCCAGCGAGTGGTACTTGGCCTTGAGCTCGTCGAAGGTCTTGCGCTGGTAGTTTTTCACCACGTCGGTGATGAACTGCTCGGCGTGCAGGTAGAGCACGCGGGCGTCCGGCTTGTCCTTCATCAGCTGGTTGCCGACGGCATTCATCAAATGCGTCTTGCCCAGGCCCACGCCGCCGTAGATGAACAGCGGATTGTACATGGCGCCCGGGGCGCCGGCCACGTGCAGGGCGGCGGTGCGCGCCATCTGGTTGGCGCGGCCGGGCACCAGGGTGTCGAAGGTGAGCGCCGGGTTCAGGCGGTTGCTGGGGGCCACGGCGGTGGCGCCGCCCCAGGTGCCGGTGGGGGCCGCCGGTGCGCCCGCGGCCGCGGGTTGGGCGGGGTGGGCCGCGGGGGCGGCGGCGTGCGGCGCGCTG
>NZ_JAEDAK010000023.1 GCF_016093275.1 Inhella proteolytica | reverse complement strand
GTGAAAGTAGGACATCGTCAGGCTATTAATCCCCAAAACCCCTCGCAGTAACATGCGGGGGGTTTTGCTATTTTTGGGTCCGCTCTAACAGTGCGCTCATTAAAGCGTAGCCGCGAATTTGCCGTAGATGGGTCTGATCCGGCCCGTAACGCCAGCCACGGAGTTGTGATCAATGACTGATTCGCCAGGTTCGGGCTCACAGCCCCTTGCCCATGCAGCGGTGGTGAAGGACGGGGCGGCAGCCGGTGTTCTTCTCAAGCAACTATTCCCCGCGCTCTTCTCCAGCGCAATCAAGCCGTTGAAGCTCCGCATTCAAGCGGATATCGCGTTGCGCGCCCCCGGACGGTTTACCCGCTCGGCTCTGACCACATTCTTGCGTCGATACACTGCTACGACTGCGTACTTGGCCGCCATGACGAGAGCGACGCATCGCTTCGATTTGGACGGCCAACCAGTAGCTGAACTCAGCATCGAACACAAGACCGCCGCCCGTGAGGCGCTTGCTGAGCGCAAGGCACGGCTTCGTGCGCGAGATGCCGAGGTGGAAGCGGCTCGCCGTTGGCGGGCGGAATTCTTGCGAGATTGGTCGAGCACCAACCTCTCGCGAGCCAACTTTTGCGCACTGAAGGGCATCGCAGAAGAGGCGCTGGAACCGATCTTGGAACAGGCCAAGACGGAGGCGAGCGCTCTACAAAAGACAAATACTCAACTGGCCCGTCCAGTGAGGGAGCGGGAGCGGGAGAAAAGACCCGCCGCGCCCCATTCGAAACCCCGCTGATCAGCGGCTGTCACAGCCCGGATTGCAGACCCTCTCGTTGCGGCCAAGAACCTTCAAACTCCGCAGGTTGCTTGGTAGCCGGTGTTTCCCGCATTTGAAGCAGGACCGCATGTGGCCACTGCCGAAAAAGGGAGATCCACCAACCTTCGACTCGTAACGCAAACCGTCATCGCGCACGGCCGTTTGGGTGTCCTGGAGCATGGGGCGTCTGCTTGGCAGTTGGGACGCCGGAATACTAGGCGCCGAAAATGACGGTGCCACTACCGATTTGCCCGTGTACCGCACGATGCGATTACGGGCACCAAAATAAAAGCGCCCTCGACTGAGGGCGCTCTCTTTTGTACTGAAGCAAAAAGCGTTAAGGCTTTTTGGTTGCCAGTTGTTCCTCGAGCTCCTTGCAAGAGGGCGCGCAAACAGGTTGACTCTTGCCAAGCAGCTTTCGTGACTTCAACATCGCCCGAGGACGATGCTTGCCGCACAAGAAGCACGACATCGTTGCGGCGCCGAAGGACGAGGTCGCCGCAAACGGCGAGCCCGGGGCTTTGGACTTGTAGCGCAGGCCATCGGCCTCGATCAAGGTTTTGGTGGTTTCCTTCGCCACGCTGTTCCTGCCTGTAGTCTGGTTCGTTGGTAGGGTGCCGCAGATCGGTACCGCGGCGAAGCGGCAATTGTCGCTCAAGCTGCCGCACGAGGGCTAGCCGTAAACAGCCGCTGAACCCGAAGAGGCGTCATGAGCCTTCGAAGCAGGGGGGGCGCCTCTCTGCCCAGGCCCGCACGCCTTCGAGCAAATCGCCGGATTGGAGGCAGCGCTGTTGATCGGCCAACAGATCATCAAGCACTATCGTGTTCGCGGCGATCCGATTCAGGTGGAGCTTCATCCCGCGAAGCGCAAGAGGTGCCAAGGTGGCAATCTCCCGGCTACATCGCGCTATCAGCGCGCGCAATGCGGGTTCATCGGCAACCAGTTCATCGAGGAAGCCGATGCGCAGCATCTCTTTGGCATCCAGGGTTTGGCCGCCCAAAAGAAGCCGCTTGGCGGGCCCCAATCCGAGTCGTGTGACCAAACGGCGCATTCCTCCGAGGTGGTAATGCAGGCCCAGGCGGGCGGCTGGCACGGCAATCACGCACTCGCGCGTGCCAAAGCGGAAGTCGCTCGCAAGAGCAAGATCGGTGGCGCCGCCCCAGAGCCCCGCATGCAACGCTGCCACGGTGATCTGCGGAAGGCACTCCCAGGCATCACACAGGCGCTCAAAGAGAGCTGGTGCGTCAACGCCGGGCACCGCATCGATATGAAAGCCGCTGCAGAAGTGACGACCCTCTGCCTGTAACACCACCACCCGTACCGCTTCAGCCCCCCGAAGAGCCTGCATGTGTGCCTCAAGGGCAGCGAGGTCGTCCAACTCCAGTCGGTTGGCTTGCTTGGGTCTTCGCAATGTGATGGTGGCCAGGGCCCCCTCCACACGCAGATCCGGAGATTCAGAAGGCTGCATGGGGAAGCATTCTCGGCGCCCTAGAATCCTGCGCTCCACCGGTCAGGCTTGCCCTGATACTGTCAATTCGCGGCTTCCGCCGCTCATGGAACGAGTCCCCCTGTGCTGATTTCCAACGCCTTTGCCCAGGCCGCTGCGCCCGCCGCCACGCCCGAATCGAGCCTGATGAGCCTGCTGCCCTTGGTGGCGATGTTCGTGGTCCTTTACTTCATCATGATCCGCCCCCAGATGAAGCGGCAGAAGGAGCACAAAGCCATGATCGAAGCCCTCGCCAAAGGCGATGAAGTGGTGACCGCTGGCGGTCTGCTGGGTCGCGTGGCCAAGATGGGTGACAGCACCATTCACGTGGAACTGGCAACCGGTGTCGAGGTGCAGATGCAGCGCTCGGCGGTTGTGCAGGTGCTGCCCAAGGGCACGCTGAAGTAAACCGGCCGGCCCCGCTGCAGGGGCTAGCACTTTGCCGCGGGCGCCCTTGGGCGCCCGCCGCCCCTGGGAGGGGCCATGAATCGTTATCCGTTCTGGAAATACCTGGTGCTGGTGGCGGCACTGATGATCGGGGTCATCTACACCCTGCCCAACTGGTTTGGTGAGGCGCCGGCCGTCCAGGTTTCGAGCGGACGAGCCACGGTCAAGGTGACCGATGACGTGCGTGCACGCGTTGCGCAGGCGCTCAGTTCCGCCGGGATCGCGTCGGACTTCGTGCAGTTCGAGGGCAACTCGGTGCGCGCACGCTTCAACGACACCGACGTGCAGATCAAGGCCAAGGACGCCATAGCCAAGGCTCTGAATCCCGACCCAGCCAACCCCGACTTCGTGGTGGCGCTGAACCTGATCTCCAGGTCGCCGCAATGGCTTGCCAAGCTGCATGCCTTCCCGATGTACCTCGGCCTGGACCTGCGCGGAGGTGTCCATTTCCTCATGGAAGTGGACATGAAGGCGGCATTGGCCAAGAAGAACGATGCCTTGGTTGGGGACGTGCGCACGCTGCTGCGCGACAAGGGCATCCGGCATGCGGGCGTCAGCAAAGACGGCGAGCGCCTGCAAGTCGCGTTCCGCGACGGTGCAACCCTGGAGGCGGCACGCAACCATCTGCTCGAAAAGCTGGCGGACCTGGAGTGGCAGACCACCGGCAGCGGCACTGAGCTCCAACTCGTGGGTCAGCTCAAGCCCGCGGCCCGTATTGCGGTGCAGGAAGGCGCGCTCAAGCAAAACATCAACACGCTGCACAACCGCATCAACGAGTTGGGCGTTGCCGAACCGGTGATTCAGCAGCAGGGTTTGAACCGTGTGGTGGTGCAACTGCCGGGTGTGCAAGACACCGCCAAGGCCAAAGACATCATTGGGCGCACCGCAACCTTGGAGGTCCGGCTGGTGGACGACAGTGCCGAGGCCCTGGCGGCCTTGAGTGGTTCCGGCCCGGTGCCCTTCGGGACGGAGCGCTTCCAGGAGCGTGGCGGCCAGGCCTTGATCGTCAAGCGCCAGGCGGTGCTGACGGGTGAGAACCTCAACGATGCTCAGGCCGGGTTTGACGATCAGCACAGCCCAGCCGTCCACCTCACGCTGGATGCGCGTGGTGCACGCATCTTCAAGGATGTGACGCGCGAGAACATCAACAAGCGCATGGCCATCATCCTGTTCGAAAAGGGCAAGGGTGAGGTGGTGACCGCGCCGGTGATCCGAGGCGAGATTGGCGGCGGGCGCGTCCAGATCTCGGGTGCGATGACTTCGACCGAGGCGGCTGATACCGCGCTGCTGCTGCGCGCCGGTTCGCTGGCGGCGCCCATGGAAATCATCGAAGAGCGCACGATCGGTCCGACGCTGGGCAAGGAGAACATTGACCGGGGCTTCCAGTCGGTGCTGTGGGGCTTTGCCGCGGTGGCGGGCTTCATGTGCGTGTACTACATGCTTTTTGGTCTGTTCTCGTCACTGGCCCTGGGCTTCAATCTGCTGATGCTGGTGGCGGTGTTGTCCATGCTGCAGGCCACCTTGAGTCTGCCCGGCATGGCGGCCATTGCCCTGGTGCTTGGCATGGCGATTGACTCGAACGTGCTGATCAACGAGCGCATTCGCGAGGAATTGCGCGGGGGTGTTGCACCGCAGACGGCCATCCACTTGGGTTACGAGCGCGCCTTCGCCACCATCCTGGATTCAAACGTCACGACCCTGATCGCCGGTCTGGCCCTGCTGGCCTTCGGGTCCGGGCCGGTCAAAGGCTTTGCCGTGGTGCACTGCCTGGGCATCATGACCTCGATGTTCTCGTCCGTGATGTTCTCGCGTGCGCTCGTGAACCTTTGGTATGGGCGCAAGCGCAAATTGCAGACGGTGGCGATCGGCCAGGTTTGGCGCCAGCAGGCCGCGGCACCGGCCGACGCGCAATAAGGGGAGGCCGAGATGGAATTCTTCCGAATCAAGCGGGACATCCCGTTCATGAAGCACGCGTTGGTCTTCAACGTCGTGTCCTTTCTCACCTTTGCCGCTGCGGTGTTCTTCTTGGTCACTCGTGGCTTGAACTACTCGATCGAGTTCACCGGGGGCACGGTGATGGAGATCGAATATGACCACGCGGCCGACGTCCAGCACGTGCGTGAACTGATCGAGCCGATGGGCTTTGGCGAAATCCAGGTGCAGAAGTTCGGCAGTTCACATGACGTCATGCTGCGGCTGCCGGTGCGCCCGGGCAAGAAGCAGACCGAGGTCGTGGACGAGGTGTTTGCCGTGCTCTGCAAGGCCGAAACGGGGCAGTTGCAGCAGAAGTCCTATGTCAGCGACAAGGGCGAGGCGGTCACCAAGACGGTCTGCGTGAACGCGCAGGCGGCCGAGCCCTTGAAGCTCACGCGCAGCGAAGTGGTGGGCCCTTCGGTGGGAGCCGAACTGGCGGCCGATGCAGCGAAGGCGCTCGCCTTCACCGTCCTGGGCATCATGGTGTACTTGGCGTTCCGGTTCGAATGGAAGTTCTCGGTGGCCGGCATCATTGCCAACCTGCATGACGTGGTCATCATCCTGGGTTTCTTTGCCTACTTCCAGTGGGAGTTCTCGCTGTCCGTGCTGGCGGCCGTGTTGGCGGTTCTTGGCTACTCGGTGAACGAGTCGGTGGTGATCTTCGATCGCGTGCGCGAAGCCTTCCGCAAGTACCGCAAGCTCAGCACGCACGAGGTCATCGACCACGCCATCACCTCCACCATGAGCCGCACTGTCATCACGCACGGGAGCACGCAGTTGATGGTGCTGTCCATGCTGGTCTTCGGTGGGCCCACGCTGAAGTATTTCGCTGTGGCGCTGACCATCGGCATCCTGTTCGGCATCTACTCATCGGTCTTTGTGGCGGCCGCCATTGCCATGTGGTTGGGCGTCAAGCGCGAAGACCTGGTGAAGATCGCGGCCAAGACCGAGGATCCCGACGACCCGAACGCTGGAGCGGTGGTGTAAGGTCCATCCCACCGACCTCGGCCCGCCGCGCTTGCCCTCCATGACTTCCCCTTCCGCCGCCCCCGCGCTGGCCCAGGCTGCGCGGCGCGTGTATGTGGAGGCCTTGGTCAAAGGGTCGGCGGCGGTGCCTGCGGCCCTGGTGGAGGCACTGCAACAGCGCCTGTTGAAGCCGGCCGAGCCACCGAAGATCCGCGCTTGGCGCGACACGCTGGCGGCACTGCAGCAGCACGGTGCCACCTGGCAAATGGGCTTGATTGCGCGCCTGCGCCGACTGAGCAAGAGCCAGGAAGTGCCCGACCCGCACCTTGCCGCGCGCCCTGCCAAGGCCTTGAGCCTGGTGGAGGACGACACGATCGAGCGTGAAATCCTGGCTTCGCGACTGGCCTTGTCCATTCAGGGCGAGACCCAGTGGCAGCTGACTGATCTGCGTACTCGCATGCAGGTGCTGGAAGGGCATCCTGACCTGGCGCCTGACGACAAGATGCGGCCTGCCGTGATGGCGCGATTGTGGGTCGACGCTTGGCGCGAGGCTGACCTTGGCCATGTCGATTGGCAGCAGTTGCAGGACGTGCTGCACGACGAGTTTGGCCATTGGATGGGCAGCGCCTACCACCTGACGAACCGTTGGCTGCTGGAGCAGGGGGTGCTGCCGGAGGTGGACCTTCGCCCCTTCATCATTCGTTCCGTCGGCATCCGCACGGGAGTTCAGCTGGGCGGGAGCTTCCTCGAATCCACCAACCGCAGAACGGCCGAGTTTGGCGGTGGATCCAGTGCGCCGGTGCCCGCCGGCCGGCCAAGCAGCGCGCCTGCCGCATTGGCTTTGGGCGGCAGTGCGCAGCCACTGCAGGCCGCTGGCAGCCCGCAGAGTCAGCAGGCCTTCCAGGTGCTGGAGCAGTTGCATGAAGTGCTGCGCCGGCAGGTGCCGAGTCTGGCGCAGGTCATGGCGCAGCCCGTCCCGGCTGCGGGCCCAGAGGTGGTGCCCCCACCCACCGCCGCCAGCCTGACACCGCGCCTGCAGGCGGTGATTCAGCGCGCCCAAGGGGCCCTGCAGCGCCCGCCTGCCGCAGAGGGCTCCGGTGCTGCCGTGCTCGAGGAGATGCGCGCACGCAGCCAAGCCTTCAAGCAGGTCTTGAAGCAGGCCGCGGGCACGCCGGAGGAGCGCGCCACGATCGAAATCGTGGCCATGATGTTCCAGAGCATCCTGCAGGATGACCGGCTGCCCGCCACGGTGCGGGTCTGGTTTGCGCGTCTGCAGATGCCGGTGCTCCGCGTGGCCGTGGCCGAGCCGGATTTTTTCGCCGCCAACGACCATCCGGCCCGCTTGTTGATCGATCGCATGGGCGCCTGCGTGCTGGGCTTCGACAGCGTCGATGCCGTTGGCGAGGTTTTGGAGCGCGAGATCAAACGCGTGGTGCAGGTGGTCGAGGCGTACCCGGACACCGGCCGGCGCGTGTTCCAGACCGTGCTGACCGAGTTCGAGCAGTTCCTCTCCAACTTCTTCGAGAAGGAGAATCCGCTCAGCCGCAAGGGGGTGTCGCTGGCTCAGCAGGTGGAGCAGCGCGAAACCTTGGCGATCCAGTACACGATCGAGCTGCGCAAGATGCTGGCCGACATGCCGGTCGACGACAGCCTGCGTGATTTCCTGTTCCAGGTCTGGGCCGATGTGCTGGCCGTCACGGCGGTCCGTGAGGGCAGCCAGGCCGAGGTCACGCGGCTGATGAAGCGTGCGGCTGCCGATCTGATCTGGTCCGCGGGGGCCAAGGGCTCTCCGGAAGAGCGGGCGGAGGTCATCCGGCGTCTGCCGGTCCTGCTCAAGACCCTGCGGGACGGCATGAGCCATGCCGGCATCGCCCCCAAGAAGCAGGATGAACACATCCGGCGCCTGAACAATACGCTGGCGGCTGCCTTTACCGCCAAGGCCGCGCCGATCCCGCGCGATCGCCTTGAAGAGCTGATGGACCGTTTGCAGACGCTGGAATCGATGCTGCCCGGCTTGAGCGACATCGAGCTGGACGAGGGCCTGCTGCGCGACATCTCCGGCCACGAGACCGAAGGGCTCGAAGTGGTGGGAGAGGGCGGTTCACCCCCATCGCCGGCTATGCTGGCCTGGGCGCGCGAGCTGCCGGTGGGCAGCTGGTACCGACTGCAATTCCGGGGGCGCTCGGAAACCGTGCAATTGGCCTGGGCCGGTGCCCGCCATCAATTGCTGCTGTTCGTGTCGCCCCAGGGCCGCGCGGTGCTCTTCCCGTTGCAGCGCCTGGCGGCCTTCCTGCAGGCCAGCCTGATGCAGCCGGCTCAGGACGAATCCGTGACGGTCAAGGCCACGCGTGATGCGCTGGCCCGACTGGAGAGTGATCCGGAGCAGCTGCTGCGCTGAAGGCCGAGCCATGACGACGGCTGCGAGCCGTTCAGTGGATCAGGCGTTCTTCCGGAGCGACGAAGAGCTCGTCCAGGATCAGGGCGTCCGGTTCCTCGCCCAGGCTCCAGAACACCATCAGCACGATGATCTTCAGGTCTTCAAGGTCGACCGGCCCGCCTTCGATGGCCATGGCGCGATCCAGCACGACCTCGCGCATCGGAGGCGGCAGGACGCCCGCGCTGGCCAGGAAGCTGATGAACTCGATGGATGCCGGGCCCAATTGAGCCAGTTCATCGGCTGTGTAGACCCGTAGGCTGTGCGCCTGCGTCTGCTCACCCACCGACTGGGCTGCGGCCGCCAAGCCGTCGAGCCAGTTGAGCGCGTCGCGAATGTCATCGCGCTCGAAGCCTACAGCCGACAGCTTGCGGTGCAGCTGGGCTGCGTCCGGGCAGGCGTCGGGGCGCCAGTAGGTCTCGTAGAGGTAGACGAGCACATCAAACATGCGATCGATGATAGCCGAGGGGCCTCGGGCCACCGGCTCCGAATCAGGGGGGCTGCGACCCCGCATTCGTGCGCACAAAGCGCTCGCCCGGTAGGCGTTGCACCTGGCCTTGCAATTCAAGCTGGAACATTTGAGTCAGCACTTCGGCCGTGCCCCAGCCCAGGCGCTGCTGCAGGCTGTCCAGCCCCACGGGCTCGAAGCCGAGGGCTTGCAACAGGGGATCCGCAGACTCTGCAACGGGGGTTGAAAGCGGCGCCGGCGATGGCGGCTGGGGAGCGGGCGCAGGCAGCTCGTCCAGGATGTCCTGGAGGCTTTGCACCAGCTTGGCGCCCTGCTGGATCAGCTGGTGGCAGCCCTGAGCCTGCAGGGATCTGATTGGGCCGGGAAGTGCGAACACCTCGCGGCCAGCTTCGCTGGCCAATCTGGCGGTGATCAGCGAGCCCGAACGCAGCGCGGCTTCGACCACCAGGCAGCCCTCACTGAGGCCTGCAATGATGCGGTTGCGCACCGGAAAGTTGGCGGGCAGCGGCGGTTCGCCCGGCGCATGCTCGCTGATCAGCAGGCCTTGCTCGCGGATTCGAGCCGCCAAGCTGCGATGCCGGGGTGGGTAAATCTGATCCAGGCCGCAACCCAGTACGGCCCAGGTACTGCCCCGCTGCAAAGCGGCGGCATGGGCGGCACCGTCGATGCCCAGTGCCAGCCCGGACACGACGACCCAACCGGCTTGCACGATGTCCTCGGCAAATTGCCGAGCCAGTTCCAGTCCGCTGGGTGTAGGGTGCCGGGTGCCCACGATGGCCAAAGCGGGACGCAAGAGCTGCTCGCGCTGTCCGTCCAGGAACAAGGCGAGCGGTGGGTCCGGACTGTTTAGCAGTTGCTGCGGATAGTCGGCATCGCCGAGCCTGAGGAGGCTATGGCCCGGCTCCTCCAGCCAATTGAGCGCCTGTTCGAGGCGCCGCTGCTGCTCCGCCGTGGGGGCGGGCAAATGGGCCTGAGCGCGCCGGGCATCGCAAGCACAGGCCTGCAAAAGCCGGCGCGCCTGGGTGCGTCCCAGTTCGCCGCTCAGTCGCAGCCAGGCTGCCAGTTCAAGCTGGTCAGCCGTGGCTGCCACGGTCAGCGCGGTTCGCTGAAACGGTCCCCGGTGCTGACCGGCTCCTTGACGGAGATGATCAGCGCGTAGGAAACCCGCTTGAAGGTCTGGAACACGAACAGCACGCCGTGGGCCTCGTCCGGCAACTGCACTGCCTCATTGCGGTTGTCGGTACGGTCCTTCACCACGCGACCGGCGCGCCACAGGCTGAGCACGTGGCCGCGCTCCAGGCCATCCGCGCTGCCCCGGTTTAGCGCCACGATCTGGTTCTGTCCGGCCGTGATGGCGTCGCCGTACACGGAAATGATGCGTCCGCCGAGCGGCTTGCCCGGGGCATGGGGTACATAGCGGGAGTAGTTACGCGTCGGCACGGGTGCCAAGCGGTCACCCACGCCAATCTCCTGCCGCATCTGGCGGACGGTGATGGTGGCCGGCACTTCCAGCTTGTCGCCCTGGTTCAGCGTCTCGCCGCCCAGACGGGTCAGGTCGGCAGTGCCGAGGTAGACCGACTCGTAGCCCAGAACTTCCTTGGTTTCGAAGTCGCGCAGCGGTTTGGCGCTGCGGAACACGCGGTAGCTGGACATCGGCTGCTGGATGCCACGCACGTAGGCGCTCTCGCCCTGCGACAGCATCACCCGCCCCTCCTGCGCAGCGACGATGCGCGGCGCCGCCGCCAGCTCGTCGCTGTCCAGCACGATGGCTTCATTGAGGAAAGGCTCGATCAAGTGCTGCGGAATGGCGGCCACTGGGTTGTCGGCCAGGTCGGTGGTGCGAACGCGCGGCGTGAGCACGACGTCGCCACTTTCACCTGCCGCGGCGCTGCTCCCCCCTGGGCTCATCTGCAGCGTGGCACGGCCATCGCGCTTGACCAGGTAGAGCGTCTGCCCCGGGTAGATCAGATGCGGGTTGGCGATCTGCTGCCTGTTCATGCCCCAGAGCTCGGGCCAGCGCCAGGGGCTCTTGAGGAAGATCGACGAAATGGCCCAGAGCGTGTCACCGCGCTTGACGGTGTGGCTGTCCGGTGCGTTCGGGGCCAGCTCATCCAGCGGCACGCCGGCCTGGGCCACGCGTTCGGCGGTGGCGCGCTGGTCTTCCGTGATGGGGTAGGGATTGGCGCCAGCCGGCAGGGCATAGGCACAGGCCAGGGCGGCGGCGGTCAGACTCAGGCGTAGGCTCTTCAACAGGTTCTCCCGGTGCGCGCGCCGGCATGGCCTGGGCGCCGACAAGGTCCATGGGGCTGGGAGACAATCCGCGCCCCTGGGCTGCTTGGCATTCTGCCGTCATCGCCACGCATTGCCGCGCTCCGTCCGCCGGGGCGCACCTGGGGCAGACCCGCGCCACGTTGCGCACCGCCCACAGCCTTCCTGCATCGTCACACCCGTACACAGTCTCTATGGCCCGCCTGAACATCCTGCGATTCCCCGATCCCCGCCTGCACACCGTCGCCAAGCCGGTCGCTGCCGTGGATGAGCGCATCCGTCAGCTGGTCGATGACATGCTGGACACCATGTATGCGGCCGAAGGCGTGGGCCTGGCGGCTACCCAGGTGGATGTGCATGAGCGCGTGGTAGTGATCGATGTCTCCGAAGACCGCAAGCAGCCGCGCGTGCTGATCAACCCGGAAATCATCGCCACCAGCGCCGAGATGTGCGAAGGCGAGGAGGGCTGCCTGTCGGTGCCGCAGACTTACGACAAGGTGATGCGCCACAAGCAGGTCACCGTGCGGGCGCTGAACCGCGAGGGCCAGACTTACGAGTTCGAGGCCGATGGCCTGCTGGCCGTGTGCGTGCAGCACGAGCTAGATCACCTGATGGGCAAGGTCTTCGTCGAGTACCTGAGCCCGCTCAAACGCGATCGCATCAAGACCAAGATGCTGAAGAAGGCCCGCGAGGAACAACAGCAGGCGCCGCGGCGCGCCTTCTGAGGGCGGCCGGCGATGTGTCTGGTCTTTGCGGGCACCCCCGAATTCGCCGCGCGCGCGCTGGATGCGCTGCTGGTGGCCGGCCACGAGGTGGTGGGCGTGCTGACCCAGCCCGACCGCCCGGCGGGCCGCGGCATGAAGCTGCAGGCCTCGCCGGTCAAGCAGCGCGCCCTGGCTGCCGGCATTCCCGTGGCCCAGCCCCAGGGCCTGCGCCTGGATGGGCGTTATGCCGAAGACGCCGCGGCAGCCCAGCAGCAACTGCTGGCCTGGGCGCCCAAGTTGATGGTGGTGGCCGCCTACGGCCTGATCCTGCCGCGCTGGGTGCTGCAGTTGCCGGCGCGCGGCTGTTTGAACATCCATGCCTCGCTGCTGCCGCGCTGGCGCGGCGCGGCACCCATCCAGCGCTGCATCGAGGCCGGCGATGCGCAGACCGGCGTGACCATCATGCAGATGGACGAAGGCCTGGACACCGGTGCCATGCGCCTGATCGAGAGCCTGGACCTGGCCGCCGACGAGACCGCAGCCAGCCTGCACGACCGCCTGGCCGAGCAAGGCGCGCGGCTGATCGTGCAGGCCCTGGCGCAGCTGGACGATTTGCCGCTGCGGGCCCAGCCCGAGACGGGTGTCAGCTACGCTGCCAAGATCGAGAAGCGCGAAGCGCAGATCGACTGGAGTCAGGACGCTGCGCAGATCGAGCGCCGGCTGCGCGCCTTCGACCCCTTCCCGGGCGGTCAGACCAGCTGGCAGGGCGAGATCCTCAAGGTCTGGCGCGGCCGGGCCGCGCAAGGCCAGGGCGAGCCCGGCACGGTGCTGGCCTTGCACCCGGACGGCCCGGAAGTGGCTTGCGGCCAGGGCAGCCTGGTGCTGACCGAGCTGCAGCGGCCAGGCGGGCGCCGTGCCCCAGCGGGCAGCCTGGGTCTGAGCCCCGGTCTGCGACTGGGGCAGACTTGAAATCCGGCCCCGCGCGCCCATCTGGTGCCTGAATCCACTCTCCCCGGAGGACTGCTGCCATGTTCAATCTGATGAAGACCGCCATCCTGATGGCGGCCATCACGGCGCTCTTCATGGTCTGCGGCCAGCTGCTGGGTGGGCAGAACGGCATGATCCTGGCATTGCTGTTCGCGCTGGCGATGAACTTCTTCAGCTACTGGTTCTCCGACAAGCTGGTGCTGAAGATGTACAACGCGCAGGAAGTCGACGCCCGCTCGGCGCCGCGCTTCTACGCCATGGTGCAGGAGCTGGCGGCCAAGGCCCAACTGCCGATGCCGCGCGTCTACCTGATCGAGGAGCAGGCGCCGAACGCCTTCGCCACCGGCCGCAACCCCAGCCACGCGGCGGTGGCGGCCACCACCGGCATCCTGCGCGTGCTCAGCGAGCGCGAACTGCGGGGCGTGATGGCGCATGAGCTGGCCCATGTGAAGCATCGGGACATACTGATCTCCACCATCAGCGCCACCATGGCCGGTGCCATCTCGGCCCTGGCCAATTTCGCCATGATCTTTGGGGGCCGCGACGAGGACGGGCGGCCAGTCAACCCGATCGCCGCCATCGCTGTGGCCATCCTGGCGCCGCTGGCCGCCAGCCTGATCCAGATGGCCATCAGCCGCTCGCGCGAATTCGAGGCGGACCGCGGCGGCGCCGAGATCAGCGGCGACCCCGAGGCCCTGGCCAGCGCGCTCGACAAGATTCGCCGCTACGCCAGCGGCATCCCGCTGCCGGCCGCCGAGGCCCACCCTGAGACGGCGCAGATGATGATCATGAATCCGCTCTCCGGAGGCGGCCTGCGTGGCCTGTTCAGCACCCACCCGAGCACCGAGGAGCGCATCGAGCGCCTGCTGGCCATGGCCCGAACTGGGCGCTGAAGCCGGCGCTGTTCCCGCTCAAGTGCGCCCCCCGCGCTCCGAAATGAAGGCCATGCGTCTTGTCATCCTGCCCCTGCTGATCGCGCTCACCGGCTGTGAGCAGTTGGGTATTGAGGACCCGGCCAAAGTGGCGGCGGTAAAGGAGGCCGAGGGCAAGGCCATTGGCAGCGCCTGCCGCCATGCCATGCGCGCCATCGAGGACTGCTACACCCTGAACCCCAAGGCCAGCAAGGCCGCGGTGTACGCCGGTTGGCGCGAGATGGACGAGTACATGCGCGAGAACAAGCTCGAAGGCGTGGCGCCCGCGCTGCCACGCGCCGAGCCCAAGAAGGCCAAGCCGGCCGACGAGGAAGAGGAGCCGGCGTCGGCGCCTGCGCCGGCGATGAAGAAGGGCGGCAAGGCAGCCTCGGCCTGAAGCAGTTCGGCCGCACCGAACTGCGCTTCGTCGCAGCGAGCTTGGTCGGCCCGAGGGGCTGCGGGACGATGAGTCCCATCGACAACCCCTTCGGAGCCCCACCATGAGCCTGGTTCGCCGCAGTCTTCTCACCGCCACCCTGGCCGCTGCCGCGGCCGCCACCCTCAGCGCCGGCGCTCTGGCCTGGGGCCAGGAGCAGGTCAAGGGGGACGGCAAGATCGTCAAGGAAGCGCGCCAGCTCGAGAGCTTTGACGGCATCGCCCTGGCGGGCCCCTTCGAGCTCAAGCTGCGCCAGTCCGACACGCAGCGCGTGGAGCTGGAGGCCGACAGCAATCTGCTGCCCCTGGTCGAAACGCGCGTGATCTCGGGCTCCAAGGGCAAGACCCTGGAGGTGCAGGTCAAGAAGGGCTACTCGGTCTATTCCAAGCAGCCGCTGCGCATTGCTGTGGATGCCGCCACCTTGCGCCGTCTGGCCATCGCCGGTTCGGGCAAGGCAGAGATCGGGTCCCTGAAGACCGAGAAGCTTGATTTCAGTGTCGCCGGTGCGGGCACCGTGCTGGCGCCGCAGCTGGATGCTGGCTCGGTCAAGATGAGCGTGGCGGGCGCGGGGGACATCCTTGCCGGCGGCAAGGCCGCTGAAGTGGATGTCTCGATCGCCGGCAGCGGCGATGTCAAGGCATTCGATCTGGCGGGGGACGAGGTCAAGGTCTCGATCGCCGGCAGCGGCGATGCGCAGGTGCAGGCCAACAAGAAGCTCAAGGTTTCGATCGCCGGCAGCGGCGATGTGGTCTACACCGGCAGCGCCGAACCGTCGACGTCGATCGCCGGCAGCGGCAGCGTCAAGCGTCGCTAATCGCCTGGCGAACTCCGGGTGAACCCGGGGCGGCGAGAATGGCCGCCCCGTGAAAGCCTCGCTCGCCGCGCTGTGGCGCGACCCAGAATTTCAGCGCGGGGCCCGCGAGATGTCGGGCCCCGCGCTTGGCATTGCGGCCTGGGGTCTGGTGACGGGCGTGGCGATGGTCAAGAGCGGCCTGACGCTGGCCCAGGCCCTGGGCATGACCCTGCTGGTGTTTGCCGGCAGCGCCCAACTGGCCGCCATGCCGCTGATGGCCGCAGGCGCGCCGCTCTGGGTGCTGCTGGCCACGGCCTTCTGCGTCAATCTGCGCTTCGTCATCTTCAGCGCGCAGTGGCGCCACTACTTCGGCCACCTGCCGCGTCGCCAGCGCCTGGCACTGGGCTACTTTGCGGGTGACCTGAACTTCGTCTACTTCGTTCAGCGCTTTCCCGAGCCGCAGCCCGCCCCCGGCCAACTCGCCTATTTCCTGGGCACGGTGGCGGTGAACTGGAGCTCCTGGCAGTTGGCCTCTATCGTCGGCATCCTGGCCGCGCATGCCATTCCCACGCAATGGGGTCTGGGCTTTGCCGGTGTGCTCGCGCTGCTGGGCCTGAGCTACTCGCTGCTGAACGAGCGCCGCCTGTGGTGGACCGCCCTGGTGGCGGGGGCGGTGTCGATCGCGGCCTATCAGCTGCCGCTGCGCCTGCACATCGTGGCGGCCATCGCCGCGGCCGGGCTGTTCGCCTGGCTGCTCAAACGTCTGGCGGCGCGATGAGCGACGCGCAGATCTGGCTCGCCATCGCCGGTCTGGCCGGCATCACCGTGGTGGCACGCGGCTTCTTCATGCTGAGCGACCGGCCCTGGCCGCTGCCGGAATGGCTGCGCGAGCTGCTCAAGGTGGCGCCGCTGGCGGCCTTGGTGGCGGTGATCGCCCCCGAGGTGCTGATGAGCCAGGGCGAACTCATCACCACCTGGCGCGACCCACGCTGGCCGGCGGTGCTGGCCGCCACGGCCTACTTCTTCTGGCAGCGCAGCATCCTGGGCACCATCCTCGTCGGCATGGCCGTGCTGCTGGGCCTGCGCCTGGGCCTCGGTTGGTAAGCTGAATCCATTCCTTCTCCTTTCTCTCACAAGACCATGAAAGTTCTTCGCTTCTCCGACCTGATTGCGCAAGGCCAGGTGGCCGGCAAGCGCGTCTTCATCCGCGCCGACCTGAACGTGCCGCAGGACGACGCCGGCCGCATCACCGAAGACACGCGCATCCGGGCCTCGCTGCCCGCCATCCGCATGGCGCTCGAAGCCGGCGCGGCGGTGATGGTCACCTCGCACCTGGGCCGTCCCACCGAGGGTGAGTTCAAACCCGAGGACTCGCTCGCCCCGGTGGCCGCGCGCATGGCCGAATTGCTGGGCCGCGAGGTCAAGCTGGTGGCGAACTGGGTGGATGGCGTGCAGGTGGCGCCGGGCGAGCTGGTGCTGCTGGAGAACTGCCGCGTCAACAAGGGCGAGAAGAAGAACAGCGAGGAGCTGGCGAAGAAGCTGGCCGCGCTGTGCGACATCTTTGTGCACGACGCCTTCGGCACGGCGCACCGCGCCGAGGGCACGACCTACGGCATCGCCCAGTTCGCGCCCATCGCCTGCGCCGGCCCGCTGCTGGCGGCCGAGATCGACGCCCTCACCAAGGCCCTGGCCACGCCCAAGCGTCCGCTGGTGGCCATCGTGGCCGGCTCCAAGGTCAGCACCAAGCTGACCATCCTGCAGGCCCTGGCCAGCAAGGTCGATGGCCTGATCGTTGGCGGCGGCATCGCCAACACCTTCATGCTGGCGGCGGGCCTGAAGATCGGCAAGAGCCTGGCCGAGCCCGATCTGCTGGGTGAGGCCATGGCCGTGATCGAGGCCATGAAGGCGCGCGGCGCGGCCGTGCCCATCCCGGTGGACGTGGTGTGCGCCAAGGCCTTCGCGGCCGACGCCCCGGCCACCGTCAAGGCTGCCACCGAGGTGGCCGACGACGACCTGATCCTCGACATCGGCCCGCAGACCGCGGCGCAGCTGGCCGCCCAGCTCAAGGCCGCCGGCACCATCGTCTGGAACGGCCCGGTGGGCGTGTTCGAGTTCGACGCCTTCGCCAAGGGCACCGAAACCCTGGCACGTGCGATTGCCGAGTCGGACGCCTTCTCGATCGCCGGCGGTGGTGACACCCTGGCGGCGATCGCCAAGTACGGCATCACGGACCAGGTCGGCTACATCAGCACCGGCGGCGGCGCCTTCCTGGAAGTGCTGGAGGGCAAGACCCTGCCGGCCTTCGAGATCTTGGCCGAGCGCGCGGCCGGCTGAAACCGAGCTGTTCCCAGGCACGGCTCTGTAACCGTATCATCCGCAAATCAAGTAATCGAGTTACATCCATGAGCCGTGCCACCAAGATCGTCGCCACCCTCGGCCCCGCCTCCAACACGCCCGAAATCCTGGAGCGCATGATCCGCGCCGGGGTCGACGTGGTGCGCCTGAACTTCAGCCATGGCAAGGCGCAGGACCACATCGACCGCGCGCAGATGGTGCGCGAAGCGGCGCTGCGGGCCGGCAAGGCGGTGGCCATCATGGCCGACCTGCAGGGCCCGAAGATCCGCGTCGGCAAGTTCGAGGGCGGCAAGGTGCAGCTGGAAAACGGCATGCCCTTCGTGCTGGATGCCGACCGCACCGAGCTCGGCACGGTGGAGGCCGTGGGCCTGGACTACAAGGAGCTGCCGCGCGACGTGAAGCCCGGCGACACCCTGCTGCTGAACGACGGCATGATCGTGCTGACCGTGGACGCGGTGCGCGGTAGCGCGGTGTTCACCACCGTCAAGGTGGGCGGCGAACTCAGCAACAACAAGGGCATCAACAAGCAGGGCGGTGGCCTGACCGCCCCGGCCCTGACCGGCAAGGACATGGAGGACATCAAGACCGCGATGTCCTTCCAGTGCGAATACCTGGCGGTGAGCTTCCCCAAGAGCGCCACCGACATGGAGCTGGCGCGCCAGCTGGCGAACGTGGCCGGCGAGCCCTACCGCCACAAGCCCGGGCTCATCGCCAAGATCGAGCGCAGCGAGGCGATTCCGCAGCTCGAGGCCATCCTCAAGGCCAGCGACGGCATCATGGTGGCGCGCGGCGACTTGGCGGTGGAAGTGGGCAACGCGGCCGTGCCGGCGCTGCAAAAGCGCATGATCAAGATGGCGCTGGAGATGGACAAGCTGACCATCACCGCCACGCAGATGATGGAGTCCATGATCGTCAACCCGGTGCCCACGCGCGCCGAGGTCAGCGACGTGGCCAATGCCGTGCTGGACGGCACCGACGCCGTGATGCTCAGCGCCGAAACCGCGGCCGGCAAGTTCCCGGTCGAGACCATCGAACAGATGGCGGCCATTGCGCTGGAAGCCGAGCGCGCCGAGTTCGTCAGCCTGGAAACGGACTTCGCCGACCGCCGCTTCGCGCGCATCGACCAGTCCATCGCCATGGGCGCTCTGTTCACCGCCCACCACCTGGGTTGCAAGGCCATCGTGGCGCTGACCGAGTCGGGTTCGACCGCGCTGTGGATGAGCCGCCACCGCATCCATGTGCCAATCTACGCGCTCACCACCCAGGCCATCAGCCAGCGCAAGATGGGCCTGTACCGCAACGTCTACCCGCTGCTGATGCCGCGCATGGACGACCGCGATGCCGCCCTGCTGGCAGCCGAAAGGCTCCTGATCGAGCGCGGCGTGCTGATGCCGGGCGACACCTACGCCATCACCTGCGGCGAGCCGATGGGCTACCCGGGTGGCACCAACATGCTGAAGGTCTGCCGGGTCGGCTGAACCCGGGGGCGCGGCCATGCGACTGCGCTCCAAGATCTTGCTGCTGGCCATCCTGCCGCTGCTCGCGGCCCTGGGCCTGATCGCCCTGGCCGTGCAGCACCAGGAACGCAGCCTGGCCCGCAGCGAGCATGAGCTGGTGGAACGCGCCTACCTGGACGCACGCCGCGCCGAACTGCGCAACTACGTCGCGCTGGCGGCCAGCACCATCGCGCCGCTGTACGCGCGCGCCGACGCCGACCCGGCCCTGCGCGAGCAGGCGCTGCGCCTGCTGGCCTCGCTGGACTACGGCCGCGACGGCTACTTCTTTGTCTACGACCTGCAGGGCACCGTGCTGATGCACGCGCGCCAGCCCGAGCTGGTGGGCCGCAACCTGTGGGAGCTGCGCGACCCGCAGGGCCGCCCCACCATCCAGCGCCTGATTGCGCAGGCCAAGGCCGGCGGCGGCTTCGTGGACTACCCCTGGCCCAAGCCCAGCAGCGGCGAGGCCGCGCCCAAGCTGGGCTACGTGATCGCGCTGGAGCGCTGGGGCTGGATGATCGGCACCGGCCTCTACACCGACGACATCCAGGCCACGCTGGCCGAGCTGGGCCGCCAGGCCAATCGCAACATCGCCACCACCCTGCTGGCCATCGCCGGCATTGCCGCCCTGGGCATTGCCGCCGTCAGCGCCGGGGCGCTGGCGCTGAACCTGAGCGAGCACCGCGTGGCCGAAAGCAAGCTGCGCCTGCTGGCGCGCCAGGTGCAGGCCTCGCAGGAGGAGGAGCGCACGCGGCTGGCGCGCGAGCTGCACGATGGCGTCAGCCAGACCCTGGTGTCCACCAAGCTGCTGGTGGAAGCGGCCCAGGCCAGCGGCGCCACCGAGCCGCTGGGGCGGGCGCTGGAGCGCCTGGAGGCCTGTCTGGACGAGGTGCGGCACCTCTCGCACCGCCTGCGCCCGGCGCTGCTGGACACGCTCGGCCTGCCCGCGGCGCTGCAGCACCTGGCTGGCGAGATCGAGGAGGCGGCCGGCCTGCCGGTTGAGCTGCGGCTGGACGGGGCCGCACGCGAGCTGCCGGCCGAGCTGAAGACAGCGCTGTTCCGCGTTGCCCAGGAGGGGCTGACGAACGCCGTCAAGCATGCGCAGGCGGCGCACATCGAATTGCAGCTGGGCTTCGAGCCCGGGGCGGTGCGGCTGCAGATTCGCGACGACGGACGCGGCTTCGACGAGCGCGCGGTGCGCCTGCACCCAGAGCAGGGCATCGGCCTGCGCAATATGCGCGAGCGCCTGGCGGCGCTGGGCGGGCACTTCGAGATCCAATCCGAAGCGGGCGCCGGCACCACCCTGCTGGCCATGCTGAGCACCACATGAAGCCGATCCGCATCCTGCTCGTCGACGACCACCCGATGGTGCGCGAGGGCCTGCGCGCACGTCTGTCCAGCGTCGCCCATCTGGAGGTGGTGGGCGAGGCCGGTGACGCCGCCGAGGCCCTTCAGGCCGTGAGCCTGCTGCAGCCCGATGTGGTGCTGCAGGACGTCGGCCTGCAGCAGGGCAATGGCATTGAGCTGATCGAGCAGCTGCTGGCCCTGCGCCCGGACCTGCGCGTGCTGATGTACAGCATGTACGACAACCCCGAGTACGTGCAGCGCGCGCTGCAGGCCGGGGCCAGCGCCTATGTGCTGAAGTCGGCGCCGGCGGCCGAGATCCTGGCCGCGCTGGATGCCGTGATGGCGGGCGGCACCTTCCTGAGCCCGGCGGTGTCCAAACGCCTGTTCCGCAACCAGGCGCCGCGGCCGCTGCTGTCGGCGCGCGAGAGCCAGATCCTGGCGGCGCTGGCGCGCGGTGCATCGAGCAAGCAAATCGCCAAGGATTTGGAACTCTCGGTGCGCACGGTCGAGACGCACCGCCAGAGCATCAAGCGCAAGCTGAACCTTGAGGGCCAGGCCGAGCTGATCAAGTACGCGGTCGAGCATGCGCGGGATCTGGGGTAGGGGTCTGGGTTAACCCTTGCGTAGTCCCGCGTGGCCCCACCCGCGCTGCAACGGAAGCGGCGCGGCGCGTAAAACCCGAAGCTGAGCGTCCCCGTCATGGCCGTCCCCCGTCGGCCCTGAAAACCAGGAGACCCTCATGCAAGTTTTGGGACGCCACCTCGTGTGGCTCATCGTGGCCTTGCTCGGCGCCGGTGCGCTGGCGGCCGTGGCCCTGGGGCGCGGCGAGGCCGTCAGCGCGCTCTGGGTGGTGGTGGCCGCGGTCTGTGTGTACCTGATCGCCTACCGCTACTACAGCCTGTTCCTCGCCACCCGGGTCTTCGGGCTGGATGGCAAGCGCATGACGCCGGCCTGGCGCCACAACGACGGCCTGGACTACGTGCCCACGCACAAATACGTGCTCTACGGCCACCACTTCGCGGCCATTGCCGGTGCCGGCCCCCTGGTGGGCCCGGTGCTGGCGGCGCAGATGGGCTATCTGCCTGGCCTGTTGTGGATCCTGGCCGGCGTGGTGTTCGCTGGCGCGGTGCAGGACTTCATCGTCCTCTTCATCTCCACCCGCCGCGACGGCCGGTCGCTGGGCGACCTGATCAAGCAGGAGATGGGCACGGTGCCGGGCCTGATCGCGCTGTTCGGCGCCTTCATGATCATGATCATCATCCTGGCGGTGCTGTCCCTCATCGTCGTCAAGGCGCTGGCGCACTCGCCCTGGGGCACCTTCACGGTGGCGGCCACCATTCCGGTGGCGCTCTTCATGGGCGTCTACCTGCGCTATATCCGGCCGGGTCGCATCGGCGAGGTGTCGGTCATCGGCTTCGTGCTGCTGATGTTGTCCATCCTCGGCGGCCAATGGGTGCACGAAAACCCCACGCTGGCCCCGTTGTTCACCTTCGAGGGCAAGACTCTGGTGTGGATGCTGATCGGCTACGGTTTCATCGCCGCCTCCATCCCCGTGTGGCTGCTGCTGGCGCCGCGCGACTACCTGTCCACCTTCCTGAAGATCGGCACCATCGTCGCGCTGGCCATCGGCATCGTCATCGTGGCGCCGCCGTTGCAGATGCCGGCCTTCACGCAGTTCGCCGCCGGCAATGGGCCGGTGTGGTCGGGCGATCTCTTCCCCTTCCTCTTCATCACCATCGCCTGCGGCGCGGTCTCGGGCTTCCACGCGTTGATCGCTTCGGGCACCACGCCCAAGATGCTGGAGAACGAGACGCACGCCCGCTTCATCGGCTACGGCGGCATGCTGGCCGAGAGCTTCGTGGCGGTGATGGCGCTCGTCGCCGCCTCCTGCATCAACCCCGGCGTCTACTTCGCCATGAACAGCCCGGCGGCGTTGATCGGCAGCACGCCGGAGGCGGTGTCGGCCACGCTGTCCACCTGGGGTTTCGTGATCACGCCCGAGATGCTGGTGCAGACCGCGAAGGATGTGGGCGAGACCACCATCCTGAGCCGCACCGGCGGCGCGCCCACGCTGGCCGTGGGCATGGCGGAGATCCTGCAGCAGGTGGTGGGTGGCAAGGCCCTGATGGCCTTCTGGTACCACTTCGCCATCCTGTTCGAGGCCCTGTTCATCCTGACTGCGGTGGACGCCGGCACCCGCGCCGGCCGCTTCATGCTGCAGGATCTGCTGGGCAGCTTCGTGCCCGCGCTCAAGCGCACCGAATCGCTGCCGGCGAACCTGATTGCCACCGGACTCTGCGTGGCGGCTTGGGGCTACTTCCTGTACCAGGGCGTTGTGGATCCGCTCGGCGGCATCAACACCCTGTGGCCGCTGTTCGGCATCGCCAACCAGATGCTCGCCGCCGTGGCGCTGATGCTGGGCACCGTGGTGCTGTTCAAGATGAAGAAGGACCGCTATGCCTGGGTCACCCTGCTGCCGGCGCTCTGGCTGCTGGCCTGCACGCTCACCGCCGGCGGGCTGAAGCTCTTCTCGGCCGACCCCAAGGTCGGCTTCCTGGCCCACGCCGCGAAGTTCAGCGACGCCCTGGCGCAGGGCCAGCTGCTGGCGCCCGCCAAGAGCCTGGAGGCGATGGGGCGCATCGTCTTCAACGACCGCCTGGATGCCGCGCTGTGCGCACTCTTCATGGGGGTCGTCGTCAGCATCGCGGTGTACAGCGTCAAGGCGGTGCGGAAGGCGCGTGCCGAGCGGGCGCCGCACAGCCAGGAGCTGCCCTTCCAGGCACTGCCGGCCCAGGCCCATGCTTGAGCTGCGCGAGCTCGGTGAGCAGGCCGCGGGCTTCGGCCGCGGCCTGGCCCAGAGCCTGCGCCTGATGGTGGGCCTGCCCGACTACGGCGCCTATGTGGCGCACATGCAGGCCACCCACCCGGGGCAGGAGCCGATGAGCTACGAGGCCTTCTTCCGCGAGCGCCAGGAGGCGCGCTACGGCGCCCGCCTGGGGCGCTGCTGCTGAGCCTTGCCGCGGCGGCCGGGCCTGTCAAGATCAGGCCATGCGCCGCCGCCCCCTGCTCCTGCTGCCCCTCGGTGCCGCCCTGCCGGCCCGGGCGGCCCCGCGCGTGCCGCTGGCGGTGGGCGAGCATGGCGGCCACCGGCATTGGTTGCCGCTCTTTGCCCTGCTGGCGCAGGCCCTGGGCATCGAGTGGGACCTGCGCCCCATGCCCTGGCCACGCGCGCAGAGCTTCGCCGAGCAGGGCGGCGGCCTGATGTTCGGCCTGGCGCACACGCCCGCGCGTGCGCAGCGTTTCGTGTTCAGCCAGCCGGCGGCCTTGGTCCACACCTGGGCGCTGGTGCGCGCCGGCGAAGGGGCCGCCCTGGCCGCGCCGCAGAGCCTGCGGGAGCGCACCGTGTGCATGGCGCGTGCTTCGTCCTACCCCGACACCCTGCGGGCGCAGGGCATTGCCGTGGGGCAGTGGCTGGAGTCCGACCAGGGCGACCCGGGCGCCCTGCGCATGGTCAGGGCGCGGCGCTGCGACGCCGCGCTCGTCACCCTGCCGGGCCGCCAACCCGAGCGGGTGCGCCGCCTGCTGCTGGAGGTGGGCATGCCCATCGAGGGCCTGGAGCTGCTGCCGCGGCATCTGGGGGACACCGCCCTGCACTTCGTCACCGGGGTTGAGAGCCGCTGGCGCAGCTTGCTGGCGCAGCTGGATCAGGCGCTGACGCGCGAGCGTCGGCACATCGAGCAGCTCGGGCTGTAGCGCCGCGCCGGAATGGGCGGGGCTCTCTAGCCGCAGGACGGACCGGCCCGCGTTACGCTGGCCCCCATGACGCCCGCCCAACTCGCCCAAGAGCAGCTGATTGCCTACAACGAGCGCAATCTGGACCGCTTCCTCGCCTGCTACGCCGAGGACTTCGCGCTCTACCGCCCGCCTGCCGCCGAGCCCGTGCTGCGTGGCAAGGCCGCGCTGGCCGCGCACTACGCCAACAACCGCTTCAACCTGCCCGGCCTGCATGCCGAGCTGCTGGGCCGGCTGGTGGTGGGCAGCAAGGTGTTCG
Organism: Inhella proteolytica; assembly: GCF_016093275.1. Lineage (GTDB taxonomy): Bacteria > Pseudomonadota > Gammaproteobacteria > Burkholderiales > Burkholderiaceae_C > Inhella > Inhella proteolytica. The sequence goes on along the minus strand of NZ_JAEDAK010000023.1, from coordinate 22,972 downwards.
ACCACGAGCGCGTTCACGGCGTGCGCCCCGAGCCCTTCGAGGTGGTGGCCAGCTACGAGGTGCGTGACGGCCTGATCGTGGCGGCCTATTTCTTCGACGCCTGAAGGAGACCCGCATGAGTTCCTTTGCCGGTACCCGTGCCGCCGATGAAGCCTGGCTGGATCTGTCCGCGCTCGAAGCCCTGCTGCGGCGGGAGCTGCCGGGCTTCGAAGGACCCTTGAGTGCCGAGCGCTTCAATGGCGGCCAGAGCAATCCGACCTTCAAGCTGCTGACCCCCGGCCGCGCCTATGTGATGCGCTGCAAGCCCGGCCCGGTGGCGCAGCTGCTGCCCTCGGCCCATGCCATCGAGCGCGAGGTGCGGGTGCAGAGCGCACTGGCCGGTACGGCGGTGCCGGTGCCGCGCATCCATCTGCTGCACGAAGACGAAGCCCTGCTGGGCCGTGCCTTCTACGTGATGGAGTGCCTGGACGGCGAGGTGCACTGGGACCCGCGCCTGAAGGACCACACGCCCGAGCAGCGCGCCGCGATCTTCGACGCCATGAACGCCACCATCGCCGCCATCCACAGCGTGGACCTGGACGCAGCGGGCTTGCGTGACTACGGCGCTCCCGGCAACTACTACGACCGCCAGCTCGGCCGCTGGACCAAGCAGTACCGCGCCTCCGAATTCAAGGAAGCGCCCTGCGAGGCCATGGAGCGCCTGATCGAGTGGCTGCCCGCCAACGCCCCCGCGCCCGAGACTGTGCAGACCCGCCTGGTGCACGGCGACTACCGGCTCGACAACCTGGTGTGGGAGCGCGGCAGCCCGCGCGTCATCGGCGTGCTGGACTGGGAGCTCTCCACCCTGGGCGACCCGCTGGCCGACTTCGCCTACCACGCCCTGGCCTGGGTGGCCCCACCGGGGCCGATGCGTGGCCTGGCCGGCGTGGACCTGGCCGCGGCCGGCATCCCCAGCCTGGCCGCCTACTGCGCGCGCTACGAGCAGCGCAGCGGACTGAAGGTGGACGGGCGCTGGAACTTCTACTTCGCCTACAACCTCTTCCGCCTGGCCGCCATCATGCAGGGCGTGGCGGCGCGCGCCCGCCAGGGCACGGCCAGCAGCGCCCAGGCCGTGGCCCAGGGCGCGCTGGCGCCGCAGGTGGCGGCACTGGGGTGGCAACTGGCTCAACAAGGAATTGCGATATGAACTTCGACACCACCCCGCGCGGCCGTGAACTCTGGGCTCGTGTGGACGCCTTCATGCGCGAGCGCATCGAGCCCCAGGAGCAGGCCGCACGCGAGGAACTGGCCGCCAACACTGCGGCCGGGCGCCGCTGGACGCCGCTGCAAACGATTCAGAACCTGAAGCAGCAGGCCAAGGCCGAGGGCCTGTGGAACCTCTTCCTGCCGGACAGCGACCAAGGCGCCGGCCTGACGAACTTCGAGTACGCCCCGCTGGCCGAACGCATGGGCCATGTGCTCTGGGCCTCCGAAGTCTTCAACTGCAGCGCCCCCGACACCGGCAACATGGAAGTGCTGGCCCGCTACGGCACGCCGGCCCAGCAGGAGCGCTGGCTCAAGCCGCTGCTGGCGGGCGAGATCCGCTCCGGCTTCGCGATGACCGAGCCCGAGGTGGCCAGCAGCGATGCCACCAACATCGCCACCCGCATCGAGCGCGACGGTGACGCCTACGTCATCAACGGTCGCAAGTGGTGGACCAGCGGCGCCGGCGACCCGCGCTGCGCCGTCTACATCGTCATGGGCCGCTCCAACCCCGAGGCCGGCAAGCACGAGCAGCAGTCCATGATCCTGGTGCCGGCCGATGCGCCGGGCGTGAAGGTCGTGCGCGCGCTGCCCGTGTTCGGCAACGACGACGCCCCGCACGGCCATTGCGAGATGCTGTTCGAGAACGTGCGCGTGCCGGTCGAGAACCTGCTGCTGGGCGAAGGCCGCGGCTTCGAGATCGCCCAGGGCCGCCTGGGCCCGGGCCGCATCCACCACTGCATGCGCCTGATCGGCATGAGCGAGCGCGCGCTGCGCCTGATGTGCGAGCGCCTCTCCAGCCGCGTCGCCTTCGGCAAGCCGCTGGCCACGCAGGGCGTGTGGCACGAGCGCATCGCGCAAAGCCGCATCCTGATCGACCAGGCGCGCCTGCTGACGCTGAACGCCGCCCACATGATGGACACCGTGGGCAACAAGGTCGCCAAGCAGGAGATCGCCATGATCAAGGTGGTGGCACCGAACGTCGCCACCCAGGTGATCGACTGGGCCATCCAGGCCTGGGGTGGGGCGGGTGTGAGCGACGTGACGCCGCTGGCCGAGCTCTACGGGGCGGCGCGCACCCTGCGGTTGGCCGATGGGCCGGATGAGGTGCATCGGGTGTCGATTGCGAAGCAGGAGTTGGGGCGGTACCGGGGCTGAGGGGGCGCGGGCGAGGTGGGTTTCACCCCGTTTGCACCGGCCGGGCGTAAAAGCCCTGCAACCGCCCTCCGGCGGACCTCACGGAGACCTTCCATGCAGCGATTCAATCCCTGGCGCCAGGCCCTGGGCCTGCTGACCGCCAGCCTGCTCTGGGCCTGCAGCGCCCCCGGCTCCCAGCCCGAAGGCCCCACCCCCTCGCCGCCGGTCCGCCAGGAAGCGGCGGCCCAGCCGGTGCTGGAGTCGGTGCCCATGGTCAGCGCGGCACCCGTGCCCGCCGCCCCCCCGCCGCGCGCCGACCTCGGCAAGTCCGCGCTGGCCGATGCCCCACGCGCCCAGGAGCTGCGGCCGGCGCCGCCTCCTGCCGCCCCGGCCAAGCTGATGGCCCAGGGCAGCCACGCGTTGATGGCCCCGCGCCCACCGATGCCGCCACCCCAGCCCGACACCGCCAAGTACACCGGCTTCCAGGACAACCCCTGGCAGCGCGTGGCCGAGCAGCCGGTTTCGACCTTCAGTGCCAGCGTGGACACGGGCTCCTACGCCAATGTGCGGCGCTTCCTGAACCGCGGCCAGCTGCCGCCGCGCGATGCGGTGCGGGTGGAAGAGCTGGTCAACTACTTCGGCTATGCCGACCCGCTGCCGGCAGCAGGTGATGCCCTGCCGCTGCGCGTGACCCTGCAGCAATCGCGCTCGCCCTGGCACCCGGAGCGCGGCCTGCTGCGCATCGGCATCCAGGGCCGCGACACCGCGCGCGCCACCTTGCCGCCGGCGAACCTGGTCTTCCTCGTCGATGTCTCGGGCTCGATGGGCCCGCCGGACCGCCTGCCGCTGGTGCGTTCCTCGCTGCAATTGCTGGCCCAGCAACTGCGGCCGCAGGACCGGGTCAGCCTGGTCAGCTATGCCAATGGCACCCAGGTGGTGCTGCCGGCCACGGCGGGGGATCGGCAAGAGGCCATCCGCGCCGCCATCCAGCAGCTGGCGGCGGGGGGCGGCACCTATGGCGAGGCCGGCATCCGCCTGGCCTATGCCCAGGCGTGCGCCGGCTTCATCAAGAACGGCATCAACCGCGTGCTGCTGGCCACCGATGGCGACCTGAACATCGGCGTCACCGACCCCAAGCAGCTGAAAGCCCTGGTGGAGGAACAGCGCCAGGCCGGCATCGGCCTGACCACCCTGGGCGTGGGCGACAGCAACTACAACGAAGCCCTGATGAAGCAGCTGGCCGACGCCGGCGATGGCAGCTACCACTACCTCGATTCGCTGCAGGAGGCGCACAAGGTGCTGGTGCAGCAGATGCGCTCCACGCTGGAGGTGATCGCCAAGGACCTGAAGCTGCAGATCGAGTTCAACCCCGCGGTGGCCGATGAGTACCGGTTGATCGGCTACGAGCTGCACCAGCTGCAGCGCGAGGACTTCAACAACGACCGCGTCGATGCCGGCGAGATCGGTGCCGGCCATCGCGTTACCGCGCTGTACGAATGGGTGCCCAAGGGCGGCGCGGGCACGGTGGACCCGCTGCGCTACCAAGGCGAGAAGAAGGCCGGCGGCCCGGCCAACGAACTGGCCTGGTTGAAGCTGCGCTTCAAGCACCCGGGCCAGAGCGAGAGCGTGCTGCACCAGCTGCCGGTACCTGTGCGGGCTCTGGTGCTGGCGCAGCAGGCCGATGCCGAACTGCGCTGGGCTGCGGCCGTGGCGGGCTGGGGCCAATGGCTGCGCGGCAGCACCCAGATCGGCGGTTTCGACGGCCAGCAGGCCCTGAGCCTGGCGCGCACGGCGGTGGGGGAGGACGCCTATGGCCACCGTGCCGAGGCGCTGCGCCTGATGACGCTGTCGACGGCCCTGAAAACCGGCGCCCCCAAGCCCTAGACTGCCCCCGCGTCGCCCGATGCGGCGTGGGAGAGTTGGTCAGGATGAATACCGCAACCCGCACGCTCGGCACCCTGGTGGTGCTGGGCGTTTTTGGCGCGGCGCTGTTCTGGGCGCTGCGCGATGGCAAGGTCGAAAAGCAGGCCGCGCAAGAGCAGGCCGAGATCGCCTCGGCCGAGCCGCTGAAGGGCCTGATCGCCGTCGACGCCGAGCCCTTCTTCAAGGACGAGCGCGTGCAGAAGGTGCTGGCCGCCCACAAGCTGCCGGTGCAGGTGGCGCGCGTGGGCAGCCGCGACATGGCGAGCAAGGTCACGGCCAGCGGCGGGCCGGACTTCTTCTTCTCCAGCGGCGTGGTGGCGGCCAACATGATCCTGGACGCGGCGCGCCGCACCAAGATCAATGCCACGCAGAGCTCACCCTTCCACACCCCGCTGGTGGTGGCGAGCTGGGAGCCGATCGCCAAGATCCTGGTGGCCAACCAGATGGCCAAGCCGAACGCGGCCGGCTACTACGAGCTGGACATGGCGGCGCTGACCAAGGCCATGCTGGCCAAGCAGCGCTGGAAGGACCTGAAGGCCAGCGCGGCCTATGACGTCTCGCGCAGCGTGCTGGTCTCGACCACCGACATCCGGCGTTCCAACTCGGCGGCGATGTACCTCGCGCTGACCTCCCAGGCCCTGAGCGGCGAGGTGGTGACCGACCGTGCTGCCGCCCAGCAGCAGGCCGCGCAACTGGCCGAGCTGTTCAAGCGCCAGGGCTACCAGGAGAACTACGTCAACGGCGCCTTCGACGACTACCTCTCCATCGGCATGGGCAAGACGCCGATGGCCTTCATCTACGAGAACCAGATGCTGGCGCACGCGCTGAAGAACGGCGTGCGCAAGGACATGGTGCTGCTGGTGCCCCAGCCCACCATCGTCAACAAGGTGGTGTGGGTGGCGATGAACGAGCGCGCCAAGCGCCTGGGCGAGCTGCTGGCCACGAACAAGGAGCTGCAGGCCGTGGCCTTGGAGCTGGGCTTCCGCACCGGTGATCCGGCGGCCTTTGCCGCCGCCGCCCAGCGCGCCGGGCTGGCGGTGGATCAGCAGCTGAACAACGTGGTGGACCCACCCAGCTTCGAGTTGATGTTCGAGATGATCGACGTGGTGAGCCGGGAGATGAACCAATGAAGCCGATGCGCCGCATCCTCTGTGTGATGGGTCTGGGACTGCTGCTGGCTGCCTGCAGCAAGGAAGAGACCGCCGCACCGGCCGCGCCGGCCGTGGTGGACACCACTCCGCCGCTGCAGATCCTGGCCACCAGCGATCTGAAGGACCTGGAGCCCCTGGTACCGCTGATTCGCGAAGCCACCGGCGTGAACGTCAAGTTCCGCTTCGGCGGCACGATGGAAAGCACGCAGGAGGTACTGAGCGGCGAGAGCAAGGCCGATGCCGCCTGGTTCGCCAACGCCAAGTACCTGCTCAGCGACCGCGTCGGCCAGTCACGCGTCAAGGTGCAGGAAAAGATCATGCTGTCGCCCATCGCCATCGGCGTGAGCGAGTCCGACGCCAAGAAGTACGGCTGGGTCGGCAAGCAGATGACCTGGGCCGACATCACCGCCGCGGCCAAGGCGGGGCAGCTGACGTATGCGCTTTCCAACCCCGCCACCAGCAACCAGGGCTTCATGGCCTTGCTGGGCGTGGTGGCAGCGGCCAGCGGCAGCCCCGAGGCGCTGACCGCCGCCGATGTGGACCGCGGCGCGATTGCCGACTTTCTGAAGGGCTACAAGCTGGTGGGTGACAACTCCACCTACCTGGCCGAGCAGTTCGCCAAGTACCAGGGCACGCGCGCCAACGCCTTCATCAACTACGAGAGTTGGCTGCTGACCCTGAACAACAGCGGCAAGCTGCGCGAGAAGCTGCACCTGATCTACCCGCACGAGGGTGTCAGCACGGCCGACTACCCGCTGATGCTGCTGAACGAGGCGCGCCGCACCGACTACGTCAAGGTGGTGGAGTACCTGAAGGGCGACAAGGCCCAGCTATGGCTGGCGCGCCAGACCCTGCGCCGCCCCATCAAGGCCGAGCTGGCCCAGCAGGTGGAAGACCTGCTGCCGGCGCGCGGCATGCAGGTGGAGCTGCCCTTCTCGCCCGAGCGCCAGCTGGCCGACGGCCTGATCGATGCCTACCTGAACGAGTTCCGCCGCCCGATCGCCAGCGCCTTCGTGCTGGACACCAGCGGCAGCATGCACAAGGAAGGCCGCCGCCAGCAGCTGATCGAGGCCATCCACTACCTGGCCGGGGCCGACAACAGCCTGACCGGGCGCGTGGCCAAGCTCACCAATCGCGAGCGGCTCTGGTTCGTGCCCTTCTCCGGCACCGTGGGCAAGCCCGAGCTGTTTGAGATCCCGGCCGGCTCGCCGATGAAGAAGGGGGTGGCCCTGCAGGCCGACACCGAGGCCAAGCTGGCCGAACTGCGGCGCGTGCGCGATGCGGCCGACGCCCTCCACATGGACGGTGGCACCGCGCTCTACGACGCCGTGTACGAGGCCCTCAAGCACCTGATGCAGGAGCGCAAGCGCAACCCCGAGTACCAGTACTCGGTGGTCGCCTTCACCGACGGCATGAACAACAACGGCCGCAACCTCGAGCGTTTCAAGCGCGACTACGAGGCCCTGCCCGAGGACGTCAAGGCCATCCCGGTCTTCATGGTGCTGTTCGGCGAGGCCGCCGAGGGCGAACTGAAGGCCGTGGTGGAGCTGACCGGCGGCAAGGTGTTCGATGCGCGCAAGACCCCGCTGTATGCCGTGTTCAAAGACATCCGCGCCTACCAGTGATGCAAGGTCTGTTTCGTTGGTTGAACGCCCCGGCCAACTGGCTGGGCTTTGGCACCGCCACCCTGGTGCTGGTGCTCAAGGCGCTCGGTTTCCTGGGTAGCCTGGGTATTGGCGTGGCGGCCATCGGTTATGCGGCTGGCTTGGTGGTTGGGGGGCTGTGGTGGGGTTGGCCCAGCATGCGAGAGGCCCCCTTCGAGGCCCTGGTCTTCAAGGACGAGGGCGATGCCCGCGAGGCCATGGGCCGTGCGCTGAGCGGCGTGCGCCGCCTGACCGAGCACAACCCCGGCCAGCGCATCCCGCCGCCGCTGCGCCAGCGCATCCTCTCGCTGTGCGAATCGCTCGAAGCCCTGCTGGATCAATGGGAGCGCAGCCGCGGCCAACTCTCGCTGCAGGAGACCTTCCATGCCCGCCACATCGCCATCAGCTACCTGCCCGAGGCCTTGAACACCTACCTGAGCATTCCGGCGCAGTTCGCCACCACCAAGCTGCTCGGCAATGGCAAGACCGCCCAGGCCACCTTCGAGGGGGTGTTGGGCGAGCTGGAGGCCAAGGTGGTGCAGCTTGGCGACGACCTGGCCGGGCAGGACGCCCAAGCCTTCCTGACGCACAGCGAATTCCTGAAGCAGAAGTTTGGTCAAACGACCGAACGCATCCAGTCCTGAACCCACCCCTGGGGAGCCCCATGAGCGAAACCAAAACTGCTGTCAAACCCGTCTTCACGCTGGAGCCGCCCGAGGTCATCACCCCGGTGCAGCCCGAGGCCGCCACTGAAGTCGTGCCCCTGAAGCCCGAGGTGGCCGACAAGGTGGACGAGCAGGTGCAGCGCTTCATCGAGGCGCTGGAGCAGGAAGACCTGCACAGCGAGCCCTTCAAGCAGCGCCTGGATTCCGCCTTCCAGCTCGGCCGCCAGGAGATCAGCGTGGCCGCCAGCCTGATGCAGAGCAGCCTGATGCAGCGCAACTTCGTTGGCGCCGAGGACACGCCGGCCTACAAGGCCATTTCGGCCATCCGTGCGCAGCTTGACGACCTCAATCCCGGCAAGGAGGGCGATCTGTTCCAGCCGCGCAAGCTGCTCGGCCTGATCCCCTTCGGCAACAAGCTCGAAGCCTATTTCCGCAAGTTCGAGAGCGCGGCCTCGCAGCTGCAGACCTCGATGACCCAGCTCTACGCGGCCAAGGACGGCATCCAGAAGGATGTCATCGACATCGAGGCCACGCGCGGCAAGCTGTGGGAGGCCATGCAGTCGCTCGCAGCGGCGGCCCGCTTTGCCAAGGTGCTGGACCAGCGCCTGGAAGAGCGCGTCAATGCCCTCAAGCCCACCGACCCCATGAAGGCCAAGGCGCTGGAGCAGGAAGTGCTGTTCTACGCACGCCAGAACCTCACCGACATCCAGACTCAGCAGGCCGTGTGCGTGAACGGCTACCTGGCGCTGGACGTGCTGAAGAAGACCGGGCGCGAAATGATGAATGGCTGCGACCGCGTGGCCACCACCGGCATGAGCGCCCTGGCCGTGGCCCAGACGGTGGCGCGCGCCACCGGCAACCAGATCCAGGTGATGCAGATGCTGCAGGGCGTCAACGCCACCATCGGCAACCTGATCCAGGAAACCGGCCGCCAGCTGAACCAGCATGTCGACCAGACGGCGGAGTTCGCCGCCAACCCCATGCTGGGCATCGAGCAGATCCAGTCGATGTTCGACCAGACCTTCCAGGCCATGGACGCGATGGACAACTTCCGCTCCAAGGCCATCGAAACCATGGGCCAGAACAACAAGCTGATCGCCGAACAGCTGCAGCGCTCCGAGGCCTACATCGACCGCGTGCGCCAGCAGCAGGCCAAGGACGCGGTGGCCGGCAGCGTCAGCGGTCCGGTCAAGCTCTGATTCCGCCAGGCCCCCGCCCCGTGTGGGGGCCGCACAGGCATGAAAAAAGCCACCCGAAGGTGGCTTTTTGCTTCAGATCCGGAAGGATCAGAAGTTGTGGCGCACGCCCATGGCCAGCGAGCTGAACTCAGCATCGGCCGCGGAGGTGTTCTTGTTCAGATCGCGCTTCGTGTAGAAGGCGTAGACCTTGGTGCGCTTGCTCAGGTTGTAGTTGTAGCCCAGGGTCCACTGATCCTGCTTGGGCGACAGCACGGTGGCGCCGTTCTTGGCCTGGCTGGCCTGGCCGACGTTCACGTGGAACTCGCTGGCGCCCATGGCGTACATGGCAGCCAAACGCCACACGTCACGAGTGTCTGCACCCACATCGTCCTTCTGGTAGTAGCCGCCCACCACAAACGGGCCGGCTTCCACCAGGGCGCGCACGGCCCACTGGTTCATGTCGCCCTGCTTGCTGTAGCCGAAGCCGCCGTGGAAGGGGCCGGCGTCGTAGTTCATGGCGAAATCGGTGCCGTTCTTCTCGACCTTTTCGCCCGCGGTGCCGGCGATCGAGGCGCTGAAGCCGCCCATGGTCGGGGTCATGTACATGACCTTGTTCTTGTTCAGGAAGGGGCCACCGTACAGGTAGTCAGCCGAGGTGCCCGTGTCATGGTTGTGCATGCTCACGTAGTCGGCGGTGGCGAAGTACGACTCGGGGGTGATGTTGCCCAGGCGGATGGCGCCAAAAGAACCCGCCAGCTGAACCCAAGCCTCACGGCCCCAGAAGGTGGCGTTGGCAGCGCCGGTGTCCGACGCGAAGCCATGCTCCAGCTGGAAGCTGGCCTTCAGACCGCCGCCCATGTCTTCGGTGCCCTTGAAGCCGATACGCGAAGAGTTGTTCTGCACCACCCACTTGCGGGCCTGATTGTTTTCTTTTTGATTCTCGACCGTGGTGTTCAGACGGCCGTACAGGGTGACCGAGCTTTGAGCGAACGCCGGAGCTGCGACAGCGGCAGCCACCAGAGCGATGGCGGACAGAGTGAATTTCTTCATCATTGGCCTTACGTTTGGGGTTGAGAGGGTGCTCCGGAATGGGGCACCTGATTCAAGGTCGGGGCAGTATAGGCAGCGGGTTTTCGCGCATTCCCGCCTTCGACGCGTAATTGCAACACCGTGACTTCGGCCATCTTTGGGGCCGTCAAAGCGTCTCCCACAACACGGGGCAATCCTTGTGCGCGGCCCGCTGCAAGAGCTCCCGCAGGGGCCAGGCGCGCTGGCGCAACTGCGGGTCGGGCAAGCCATCGTTTGCCTCGCCCTCGTCCGGTTCGGCGCCGGGCACGGGCAGGGACACGGGCAATTGTTCGGCGCGGTCCAGGCGGTGCAGCGCGGCGGCAATCTGCTCGGGCAGGAAGATGCCCTGGGGCGCCGGCTCGCGCCCGAGCGCGCGCAAGACCAAGTCGGCATGCGCGCCGAGCATCAGCACATCGGCGCCCGCCTTGGAGTGGAAGCGCAGCATCGGGCCTCAGGCGTCCAGGGGGCTGGCTTCGCTGGCGTGAAAGTAATAGGCGAAGCGGGCCCGCGGGCGCAGGTAGAGCGTCGCGGCCCGCGGCAGGTCGACCGACTTGAGGCTGCGCCGGATGCCCAGCGTGGGGCTCTCTTCCAGATTGAGCGACAGCGCCTGGTCCGACGGCACATGGGCGTCGTAGACCATCACGCGCGGCTTGAGGGGGCGGCTGGAGTTCACCGCCACCACCAGGGCGTAGCGGTCGTCGGTCAGCTGCACGATCGAGCCGGGCGGGTAGACGCCCATCATGCGGATGAAGGCGTTCAGCATGGTGGCGTCGAATCGGCTGCGGCCCTGGGCAAACATCAGCGACAGGGCCTCGTGCGGCGTCAGGCTCTTGGAGCTGACGGCCGGATTGCACAGACCGTCGAAGCGGTTCACCAGGGCCACCACGCGGGCCAGCGGGTGCATGCGCTCCCCACTGAGCTTCTGCGGGAAGCCGGTGCCATCGGCATGCTCATGGTGCTGGGCGATCACGGCCAGTGCATCGGGGCCCAGCAGCATGTTCTGCGCCAGCTTGACGCCCTTGGCCACGTGCTCCTGGTAGGCCAGCAGCTCGATCGAGTTGAACTGCTCGCCACGGTGGCGGAAGCGGCTTTCCACCTCGAGCTTGCCCACATCGTGCAGCAGCGCGCCGGTGCCCAGGGCCAGCAGTTCTTCTTCGCCCAGGCCGCAGGCGCGGCCCAGCAGCAGGGCCACCAGGCTCACGTTCAGGGCGTGCGCGGTGGCGCGGTCACCGGCCGCCTCGTTGAGCAGGCGCAGGTTCAGATCACCGGCCACCAGCATCTTGTCGAGCAAGCTGCGCGTGAGCAGCATCGCCTGCTGCCCGGCTGCGCGCGGATCGGAGAAAACCAGACCCATCAGCTCGGTCAGGGCCTGGGCGGCTTCACCGTACTGGGCTTCGCACTGGGCCAGTTGGTCCTGCTGGGCCTTGAGCGCGGCGCGGCGTGCCTGGGCCACCTGCTCGGCGGGGTCCGGCGGGGCTGCTTCGGTGGCGGTTGATGGGGTCGCGACGGCTTCGGGCGCGGCGGGGGCCGGTTCTTCCAGCAGGCTCTTGGCGGGGCTCCAGCGCACCTGCTTCAGACCGAGACGGCGCAACACCACCAGCTGGTCTTCCGAGCTGATGCGGAAGCTGGAGAGCGGGAAGGGATGCCGCATCCAGCCCACGTCCAGGTGGATGAACATGCCTACTTTGAGCTGCGCGATGTCGATCAGTTCTTCGCTGGCCATGCGCGTGAACGAGGGGAGTCGGGAGGGAAGTATCACCCGTCCCAACCACAATGGCGGCACTCTGGAGACCCCAATGACCCAAGCCTATCTCTGTGAGGCCCTGCGCACGCCCATCGGGCGCTATGCGGGGGCCTTGTCTGCCGTGCGTGCCGATGACCTGGCGGCCCATGTATTGCTGGCCCTGCGCGAGCGTCAGCCGAACCTGGATTGGTCGGCCGTGGACGATGTGATCCTGGGCTGCGCCAACCAGGCCGGCGAGGACAACCGCAACGTCGCCCGCATGGCCGCCTTGCTGGCCGGCCTGCCGCTGGATGTGCCCGGCACCACCGTGAACCGGCTCTGCGGCTCGGGCCTGGATGCCGTGGGTCTGGCGGCCCGTTCCATCAGAGCCGGCGACGCCGACCTGATGATTGCCGGCGGCGTGGAGAGCATGAGCCGCGCCCCGTTCGTGATGCCCAAGGCGACCGAGGCCTTCGCGCGCAGCAATGCGGTCTACGACACGACGATCGGCTGGCGCTTCGTCAACCCCTTGATGAAGGCGCTGTTCGGCGTTGACGCCATGCCCGAGACGGCCGAGAACGTCGCCACGGACTTCGGCATCTCCCGCCAGGACCAGGACCGCTTCGCCCTGGCCAGCCAGAACAAGACCCTGGCGGCACGCGAGCGTGGTTTCTTCGCCCGCGAGATCGTGCCCGTCAGCATCCCGCAGAAAAAGGGCGACGCGATCCTGGTCGACCAGGACGAGCATCCGCGTGCCACCAGCCTGGAGGCGCTGGCCAAGCTCAAGCCCATCGTGCGCCCGGACGGCACGGTGACGGCCGGCAATGCCAGCGGCGTCAACGATGGCGCTTGTGCGCTGATCCTGGCCAGCGAGACCGCGGCCCGCATCCACGGCCTGACGCCGCGTGCCCGTGTGCTGGGCATGGCCACGGCCGGCGTGGCGCCGCGCATCATGGGCATCGGCCCGGTGCCGGCCACGCGCAAGCTGCTGGCCCGCCTGGGTCTGACGCTCGGTGATTTCGACCTCATCGAGCTCAACGAGGCCTTTGCCGCACAGGGCCTGGCGGTGCTGCGTCAGTTGGAAATTGCCGACGATGATCCGCGCGTCAACCCGAACGGCGGGGCCATCGCGCTCGGCCATCCGCTGGGCATGAGCGGTGCCCGCCTGGTGACCACGGCGCTGAACCAACTGGAGGCCGCGGGCGGCCGACGGGCGCTGTGCACCATGTGCATCGGCGTCGGCCAGGGCATCGCGCTCGCCATCGAGCGGCTGTGAGCCCCGCGCCGCGCGCCGGCCTGCGCCAGCTCTTTGAGGCGGCGGTGGCTGCCGCGCTGCCGGCGCGCGTGTTGCCCGCCGCGCTGCCACCGCCACCGCGCGGGCGCACCGTGGTGCTGGGCCTGGGCAAGGGCGCCTGGGCCATGGGCGCGGCGCTCGAAGCCGCTTGGCCGGCGGACCGTCCCTTGAGCGGCGTGCTGGTGGCGCCACGCGGCAGCACTCGTCCGGCCTTGCAGCGCTTGCAGGCGCTGGAGGGTGCGCACCCAGTGCCCGATGCCAGCAGCCTGGCCGCCGCCCAGGCCCTGCTGGCGGCCACCCAGGGCCTGGGCGCGGACGATCTGGTCATCGCGCTGCTCTCGGGCGGCGCCTCGGCCCTGGCGACGCTGCCGCTGACGGGCCTGAGCCTGGCCGATCTGCAGGCTGTGAACCGCGCCTTGCTCGCCAGCGGCGCGCCCATCGATGCCATGAACACCTTGCGCAAGCATTTGTGTGCGCTCAAGGGCGGCCGCCTGGCCGCGGCCTGTGGCGGCGCGCCGCTGCTGACGCTGGCGATCTCCGACATCCCTGGCGACCGCCTGGACCTGATTGGTTCGGGCCCCACGCTGGCCGACCCCAGCTCCTGCACCGATGCGCTGGACGTGGCGCATACCTTTGACATTCCGCTGCCCGAGGCGGCGCAGCAGGGGCTGCGCAGCGGCGCCTTCGAAACCCCGAAAGCCTTGCCCGCCGCGCAGCCTGCGCAGTTGCTGGCCTCGCCGGCCCTGGCGCTGCAGGCCGCCGCGAAGCTCGCGCAGCGCTGGGGCCTGCGCGTGGAGCTGCTGGGCGATGCCTTGCAGGGCGAGGCCCGCGAAATTGGCCGTGAGTTGGCCGGGCGCTGCCTGACACCTGGCCTCTATTTGAGTGGGGGCGAAACCACCGTGACGCTGCGCCACGCCCAACCTGGCCAGGGCGGGCGCAATGCCGAATGCCTGCTGGCCGCGCTGCTGGCTTGGCAAGACCGCCCCGGCCTGCACGCCTTGATGGCCGACACCGATGGCATCGACGGCGCCAGCCCCTGGGCCGGCGCCACTTGCGGGCCCGAGACCTGGGCACGGGCGCAGGCCCAGGGCCTGGATCTGGCCGCGGCCCTGGAACGCCATGACGCTGGCGGTGCCTTCCATGCGCTGGGCGAAAGCCTGCTCACCGGCCCGACCGGGACCAACGTCAATGACTTCCGGGCCATCTGGGTGGGCTGAGTGCCGCACCCGGGCCCGGCATCAGCGCGACTCGTTCAACCAGTAGCGCTGCCGCAAGTAGGGACTGACGCGGTAGCGCTCGCTGCGCGTGTGTTCCCACAACCGGTCCAACAACTGACAAACCGGCGCCACCCCCAGCAGCCTCAGCCACTCGAAGGGGCCGGCCGGGTAGTTGACGCCGAGCTTCATGGCGGTGTCGGCGCCCGCCTCATTGCACACGCCCTGCCAGACCGCATCGGCGCCCTCGTTGACGAGCATCGCCAGCGTGCGCGCCACCAGCAGGCCCGGGGTGTCGCGCAGGGGCACGGCCAGGAAGCCGGCGGCGGCCAGGGCCTCCTGGGCGGCGCGTTGGGCGCCGGCCTGCACATGGGGGCCATAGGCCAGCGCCAGCGCGGTGCCGGCTTGGCCGGGCAGGCACCAATCCAGCACCGCCATGGGATTGCTGTGGCCGGCCGCGCGCTCCACGGCGCAGCGGCCGTCGGTCAGCATCAGGTCGATGACGCCGTCGCCCACGCGCAGCCCAGACCACTCGCTGTCGCCCTGGCGCGCCACGCCGGGCAGGCGCTGGGCCAGGGCGTCCACCGCGGCGCCGCGGCCGTAGAGCTGGAGCGCGGGCGCGTGCTCGGGCGTGCTCGGGGCGGGCAGGCGCTCCGGCTCGCCCACATAAAAGCCCTTGCCGACCTTGCGGCCCAGGCGGCCGCCGTCCACCAGGGCTTGCTGCACCACGCTGGGCTGGTAGCGGCGGTCGCCGAAGTTCGCCTCCCAGACCGAGCGGGTGACGAGGTTGTTGGTGTCCTGGCCGATCAGGTCCATCAGCTCGCAGGGCCCCATGCGAAAGCCCGCGGCGCGCAGACAGGCGTCCAGTTGGGCCGGGCTGCCGGCATGTTCCTGCAGCAGGGCCAGGGTCTCGGCGTAGTAGGGCCGGGCGATGCGGTTGACGATGAAGCCCGGCGTCGACGCCGCGCGCACCGGCACCTTGCCCCAGGCGCGCGCCAGCTCTTCGGTGGCCGCGGCCACGGCGGGGTCCGTTTCCAGGCCGGACACCACCTCGACCAGCTTCATCAGCGGCACCGGGTTGAAGAAGTGCATGCCCACCAAGCGCTCGGGGTGAGCCAGCCCATTGCCCAGCGCCGTGATGCTGATCGACGAGGTGTTGGAGGCCAGGATGGCGCCGGGCGGCAGCAGGGCGTCGAGCTCGCGCAGCAGCGCCCGCTTGGGTTCGAGCAGCTCGACGATGACCTCCACCACCAGCGCGCAGTCGGCCAGCTCGGCCACGCTGCCCGCGGGCTGCAGGCGCGCCAGCGCGGCCGTGCGCGCGTCGGCTTCCAGCTTGCCCTTGGCGACGAGGCCGGCCAGCGTCTCGCTTAAGCGGGCGATGCTGCTGGCCGCAAAGCCCTCGCGGGCATCCAGCAGCTTGACCGGATGGCCGGCCAGTGCGGCGATCTGGGCGATGCCGATGCCCATGACCCCGGCGCCGACGATGCCGACGCAGGCGCCGGCCAGAACGTGAAATTCACTCATGGCTGGATGCTCCAGGTGGCGGGGCGCTTTTCAGTGAATGCGGCAAAGCCCTCGCGCGCTTCGGGCGTGCTGCGCACGCGGGCGATGGTGGCGGCGGTGAGCGCTTGCGCCTCGGGTCCGAAGTCGCCCGGGCGCAGCTGGGCGAACAGGGCCTTGATCTCGGCCTGCGCCTGCGGGCCGCTGGCCAGCAGCTCGGTCAGCGTGGCCTCGATGGCGGCGTCGAGCTCGGCGGCCGGCACGGTCTGCTGCACCAGGCCCAGGCGCAGGGCCTCGGCGGCGCCGATGCGGTGCGCCATCAGCGCCAGGCGTTGCGCCTGGCGCGGGCCGGCAGCGCGAATGACATAGGGGCCGATGACGGCGGGCAGGATGCCGAAGCGCGCCTCACTGACGGCGAACTGCGCGTCCTCGGTGGCGATGGCGATGTCGCAGGCGCAGGCCAGACCCACGCCGCCACCCAGGGCCAAGCCCTGCACGCGCGCAACGGTGGGTTTGGGGCAGGCGGCCAGCGCGGCCAACATGGCGGCAAAGGCCTGGGCGTCGGCGCGGTTCACGTCTTCGGGCGCGGCGGCGGCGCGGCGCATCCAGCCGATGTCGGCGCCGGCGCTGAAGTGCTTGCCGGCGCCGGCCAGCACCAGCACGCGCACGGCGGGGTCGGCAACACAGGCCTGCACGGCCTGGTGCAGGGCCTGGATCAGGGCTTCGTCGAAGGCATTGAAGCGTTCCGGCCGGTGCATGGTCAGCGTGGCGACGCCGCGCGCATCGGTTTGGACTTGCAGGGATTCATGGGCTTGCATCCCTGCAGTATCGATTTCAAAGCCGGATCGGCAGCTGGCGGATCCTGCGGCCGGTGAGCGTGGCCAGGGCGTTGCAGACGGCTGGCGCGGTCGGCGGGGTGCCGGGTTCGCCCACGCCGCCGGGTGGCGCCGTGCTGGGCACCAGGTGCACGTCGATCTGCGGCGTCTCGGCCAGGCTCAGCAGGGGCTGTTCGGGGAAGTTGCGCTGCTGCACGGCGCCGTTCGCGATCGTGATCTCGCCATGCAGTGCGGCCGTCAGGCCGAACAGGATCGAGCCCTCCATCTGCGCCCGCACCGTGTCCGGGTGCACGAGGGTGCCGGCGTCGAGCGCGCAGACCACGCGGTGCACGCGCGGGCGCCCGGCCTCGATCGAGACCTCGGCCACCTGGGCGCAGATCGAGCCGAAGCTCTCGTGCAGGGCGATGCCGCGCGCCCGGCCGGCGGGCAGTGCGCTGCTCCAGCCGGCCTGGGTGGCTGCCAGGCGCAGCACGGCGAGATGGCGCGGGTGCCGCGCCAGCAGGGCCTCGCGGTAGCGCAAGGGGTCCTGCCCGGCGGCGTGGGCCAGCTCATCCAGAAAGCATTCGGTGAAGAAGGCGTTCAGGCTGTGGCCCACGCTGCGCCAACTGCCCACCGGCACGCCCAGCGGCACGCGCAGCTGGCGCACGCGCAGATGGGGAATGGCGTAGGGCAGCTCGAACGCCCCCTCGATGTGGTTCTTGTCGGGCAGATCGGCCGCCAGACCGGGCAGCAGGCGCGCCACCGTGTCGGTGCCAACGGAAGGCCCGGCGACCTGGTTCAGCCAGGCCATCGGCAGGCCGTCGGGGCCCAGCGTGGCCTCGAAGCGCGCCATCGCCAGGGGGCGGTAGACATCGTGGGTGAAGTCCTCCTCGCGGTTCCACAGCAGCTTGACCGGCGCGCCGCCGCAGCGCATCGCAATGGCGACCGCCTGTTCGATGACGTCCGTTTCCAGGCGCCGGCCAAAGCCGCCGCCGAGGTAGGTCGTTTCCACCGTCACCCGCTCCTGCGCCACGCCGGCCACCTGCGCCGCCTTCCAGCGCGCCAGCGAAGCGACCTGCGTCGGGCACCAGACATGCACCTGGCCGTCCTTCACCTGGGCCGTGCAGTTCAGCGGCTCCAGCGCCGCATGGGCCAGGAAGGGGGCCTCGTACTCGGCGCGCAGCACCGCACCGGCCCGCGCCAGCACGGCGCGCGCGTCGCCGTCATTGCGAAAACCGGTGCCGCTGTGCTGGTCCAGCGCGCGCTGCAGCGTCTGGCGCATGCCGGCCGTGTCCAGCCCGGCGCGCGGGCCCGCATGGAAGCGTGGGGGATGGGCCTTGAGTGCGGCTTCGGCGCGCCACCAGCTGTCGGCCACGACGACGGCGCTGCCTTCATTCAGCAGGAAGGCGTCGAACACGCCGCGTCGCTGCCGGATCGCTTCGACCTCGAAACGCACCACGCTGCCGCCGAAGCTCGGCGCCTGGCGCAAGGCTGCATGGCGCAGCCCGGGCAGCTGCACGTCGATGCCGTAGCGGGCCAGTCCCTGCACCTTGGCCGGCAGGTCCAGGCGCGGAGGGCTGCGGCCGATCAGGCTCCAGTCTTCGCGGCGCTTGAGCGGCAGTTCGTGCGCCGGGCTGAGTTGCGCCGCCTCGGCGGCGAGCTCGCCATAGCCCAGGCGGCGCTCGCCGTGCAGCACGAAGCCGCCCGCCGTCTTGAGCTCCGCCAGGGGCCGCTGCCAGCGCGCCGCGGCGGCCTGCAGCAGCAGGTTGCGGGCCGCGGCGCCGGCCAGGCGCAGCGGCTCCCAGGCATCGCGCACGCTGCTGCTGCCGCCGGTGACCTGCAGGCCCAGGCTGTAGCCCAGGCGCTGCGCGGCGCCCCGTGCGAAGCGGGCGAGCGCGCCGTCGTCATCGGGCTGCAGGGGCAGCACATTCAGCAGCAAGGCCGCGTTGGCGTAGACGGGAGCCCCGGTGGCGTCATGCACGCCCACCTGCGCCCAGTCCGCGTCCAGTTCCTCGGCCAGCAGTTGCGCCAGCGCGGTGTGCACGCCCTGGCCCATTTCGGCGCGCGGCACGGCCACGCTGACCCGCCCATCGCGGCCGATCTGGACCCAGGCATTTAGCGCCACGCCGTCGCCCTGCGGGGGCTGCGGCGCGCCGCGGCCCGTCCCAAGCCGGCTGCGGGCGTCGGGCGGCTGCAGGCCCACCCCCACGAGCAGGGCGCCACCGGCTGCCGCCGCACCGGCAATCAGAAAGCCGCGCCGCTTCATGGCAGCTGAGCGCGCCGCAGGGCACGGCGGATGCGCGGGTAGGTGCCGCAGCGGCAGAGATTGGTCATAGCCGCTTCGATCTGCGCTTCGCTCGGCTGCGGGTGCCGGCGCAGCAAGGCGTGCGCCGCCATCAGCATGCCGCTCTGGCAGTAGCCGCATTGCGGCACCTGCTCGGCCAGCCAGGCGGCCTGCAGGCGTTGCATCAGCGCGTCGTCGCGCAAGCCTTCCAGCGTGGTGACCTGCCGGCCTTGCAGGCCGCCCAGCGGCAGCATGCAGCTGCGGGCGGCTTCGCCGTCCAGGTGCACGGTGCAGGCGCCGCAGGCGGCGACGCCGCAGCCGAACTTGGTGGCCGTCAGGCCCAGTTCGTCGCGCAGCGCCCAGAGCAGGGGCATGTCGGGTTCCAGGTTCAGATCCTGGGTGTGGCGGTTGATTTCAAGGACGGGCATGGGCGCACCTTACGCCGCGGCGCCCCGGGCGTCGTGGCAGGAAAGCCGCGAGCGTAGGATTAAAGCCAGCTTGAAGGTCAAGGGGGATCCATGCGCATCGGTGAATTGGCGGCTGCAGTGGGCATTCGCGCCTCGGCCATTCGCTTCTATGAGGCCAGTGGTCTGCTGCCCGAGGGGCGGCGCGGCGCGAATGGGTATCGCGACTATGACGATGCCGCGCTCAAGCGCCTGCAGATGATCCAACTCGCGCAGCGTCTGGGCTTTTCGCTCGAAACCCTGCGCGGCCTGTTTGCCGCCGCCCGGCCTGGCGCGCTGCCGAAGGAAGAGATCCTGCGTGAGCTGCAGCGCCGGCGCGACGAGATTGCGGCGCTGCGCGAACAACTGGACGCCCAGGAGCGCGAACTGCTGGGGCTGATGGCAGCCTGCGAGACCCAGTGGACCTCGGGCGCTTGCCTGGACCTGACCCGGGTGGCGCCAGCCGAGGCGGTGCAGCGCTCCCGCTAGCGCGGCCGGGCTCGGGTTGCCGGCCTTGCCAGACGAGGGTTCTTGGCCGACGCTTGCCGGGTTGCAAAACCGCGCCATCCGCCGTGACCGTGAGCAAGCCCGATCCGCTTCAGGCCGCGCTGGCGGCCGCCGTGCACCAATTGCACGCGGCCGACGAAGTCTGGAAGCTCGCCCTGGAGGCCAGCGGCGATGGCGTATGGGACTGGTACATCCAGGCCGGCGTCGAGCTCTACTCGGCCGGCTTCCTGCAGATCTACGGTTACAGCCCCGACGATCTGGAGGCCAACCCGGCCATCATCGATTCGCTCACCCACCCCGACGACCGCGAGCAGATGAGCCGCGACCGCCAGGCCCACTTCGACGGCCTCACGCCGGTCTACAGCAACGAGCACCGGGTGCGCTGCAAGGACGGCAGCTGGAAGTGGGTGCAGACCCGCGGCATGGTGATCGCGCGCGACGAGCAGGGGCGGCCCTTGCGCATGGTGGGCACTCACACCGACATCACGGAGCGCAAACGGGTCGAGGCGCTGACCTGGCGACAGGCCAACTACGACGCCCTCACCGACCTGCCCAACCGGCGCCTGTTGGCCGAGCGCCTGGGCAACGAGATGAAAAAGGTGCGGCGCGAGGGCCGCCACCTGGCCCTGCTGGCGTTGGACCTGGACCGCTTCAAAGAAGTGAACGACCGCCTCGGACATGACGCCGGCGACGAACTGCTGCGCCAGGCGGCCCGGCGCATCGCCAACTGCATCCGGGAGGTGGACATGGTGGCGCGCCTGGGGGGTGACGAGTTCATCGTGCTGCTGGCCGATCTGCAGGGTGAGCCCAGCAGCGTGGAGCGCGTGGCCAACGCCCTGGTGAACAGTCTTGCGCAGCCCTTCGCGCTGGCCGACAGCCAGCAGACCGTTTCGGTCAGCGTGGGCATCGCCCTCTTTCCGGCGGACGCGGACGATGCCCAGCATCTCTTCAAGCGCGCCGATCAGGCCCTCTATGCCGCCAAGCATGCTGGGCGCAATGGCTACCGCTTTGCGGGGCGGGCCGTGCATGAGGCCGCCCAGGCACGCAGCCGGCTTGGCGCCGAACTGCGACTAGCGCTGGAGCGCCAGGAGTTCTGCCTGCATTTCCAGCCGGTGCTGCCGGCCGACGGCGGGGCCTGCACGCAGGCCGAGGTCTTGCTCCGTTGGCGCCACCCGGTGCTGGGCCTGCTGGGCCCAGGCTCCTTTCTCGCGCTTGCCGAGAGCAGCGGTCTGATTTGCGAGATCGGCGCCTGGGTGTTGCAGGACGCGGCGGCGCAACTCAAGGCCTGGCGGCGGGAGCTGCAACCCGAGCTCAGCCTGGCAGTGAACCTGTCCGGCACGCAGCTGCGCGAATGGGGCTGCAGCGTTACGGACTGGGCGGCGCGCCTGTTGCGCCTGGGAGTGCCGGGCTCCGGCCTGGTGCTGGACCTGCGCGAAGCCCAGCTGCGCGACCCGCAGATCCGCGGGCTCATGCAGCTCCCCGCGCTGCGCGCCGCCGGCATCGGCCTGGCGCTGGACGACTTCGGCGCCGGCGACAGCATGCTGCACAGCCTGCGCCATCCCGGCCTGAGCCAGCTCAAGTTCTCACGCGAGCTCCTGGCCGATCTGCGGCCAGGCAGCCGCGAAGCCGATTGGCTCGCCGCCCTGGTACAGCTGGCCGGAACCTGTGGCCTGAACACCGTGGCCAAAGGGGTAGAGACCGCGGTGCAGGCGCGCATGCTGATCAGTCTGGGTGTGGGCGCGCTGCAGGGGCACCACCTGGCCCCCGCCATTCCGGCCAGCGAATTTCGGGCCTGGCTGGACCGGCACAAGAACCAATTGCCGCCCGGCGCCGCGCCGGGCTAGGCTGCCGGCATGAGCACACGCCTGAACTTCGACCACTTCACCCAATGGATCACCGCCGCGGCGCGCGAGCATTCGCACCAGCTGGCAGACCATGTGGTCGAACGGACGGGCGCGAGCCGGCGCGCTGCCCAAGCCATGCTCAAGCGCCTGGTGGATGCCGGCTGGCTGCAGCGCGAGGGCGGCTTCAGCCGGCCGGTCTACAGCCCGGGCGCGCTGCGCCAGGTGGTGCGCAGCTATCCCCTGTACGGGCTGCAGGAAGACTTGCCCTGGCAGCGCGACTACGCCCCCAACTTCAGCCTGCCAGCGCATGTCGGCCGCATGGTTCAGCACGCCTTCACCGAGTTGCTGAACAACGCGATTGATCACAGCGGAGGAACTTCGGTCACCGTCAGCCTGCGCCAGACCCCCACCCACGTGCAGCTGCTGGTCAGCGATGACGGCTGTGGCGTCTTCCAAAAGATCGCTGGCACGTACGACATCGCAGACCCCAGCCTGGCCATGCTGGAGCTCAGCAAGGGCCGCCTGACCACCGCGCCGCAGGAGCACACCGGCCGTGGGCTGTTCTTCAGCAGCCAGCTGGCCGACGTATTTGATCTGCACGCCAACGGCACGGCCTACCAGCGCCGCGCCTGGGACAGCAGCGGCTGGCGTCCTGGCAAGGCGCTGCCGCGCCAAGGCACCAGCATCTACTTTGCGGTGGCGCTCGACACCACGCGCACCTTGGATCAGGTGCTGGGTGCCTGGAGTTTGGACGGCAGCGGCATTGCCTTCGACCGCACGGTCATCAGCTTGCGCCTGCTGGCCGGCCCCGGCCAGGCGCTCGACAGCCGGGCGCAGGCGCGCCGCGTCACCGCGCGCCTGGAGCGCTTCAAGCGCGCAGAGATTGACTTCGATGGCGTGCCCGACATCGGGCACGCGTTTGCCGACGAGCTCTTCCGCGTGTTCGGCATGAACCACCGCAGCGTGGAACTGGTGCCCTTGAATGCCAATCGCCGCATCCTGGCGCTGATCGACAACGCGCGATCGGGCTGAGGGCGGCGTGCTTGCTTATAAAGAAGCGTGATCGTTCGGGCTCGGCGCAAGCCGGAGTCTGTCGAATCGCCCCACGCTGCACCTGCCTGTGAAAGAGAGGGGCTCACCCTGAGCCAGGACCCCCTCGCTGCCCCTGATGCCAGGCATTCGAGCGCAGCATTCGGAGAGCGCTTGCGCCGTTCTCAAAATCCTTGCTATAGTGGCGGGCTTCGCTGATCGAAACGCCCTCGGGCAACTCCTGATGGAGGTCGGTTGGTAAAGGATGTTGAGTTTGGGTTGCGAAGAAATTTTCGATCCAGGTGTTGACAG
>NZ_JAEDAK010000022.1 GCF_016093275.1 Inhella proteolytica | reverse complement strand
TGACGTGTACTTCTGCCACCAGAGGTTCATGCAGATCGACCTGCGCAATTTCGCGCCCGACACTTGAGTTCAAGGTGTTACCCATGTCCCGGCACACCTGTTACCCATGTCCTGACTCCGAACAGCGAAGCAAAGAGAAGTAGGTCGCCTGCCGGGGCGACATCCCGGGGGGCTCTCACGCAAGACTGCAGCACCCTACTCGGAAGAAGCCGGCCACTCGATCGTGAATCGCGTGCCCTCGCCCGGCGCGCTGTGCACCTGCAGCTGACCACGCAGCCGGGTGTTCACCAGCACCTGGGCGCTGAACAGGCCCAGGCCGCTGCGGCCCTGGCCGAACTGGCTGGAGACGTAAGGGTCAAAGATGCGCGGCAGCAGGCCACTCGGGATGCCGCAGCCGCCATCGGCCAGCTCCAGGTGGTGGCGCCCATCGGCCGTCCAGGCGCGCACGCGCACGCGGCCGCCCTGGCCGGCCGGGTAGGCGTGGCGCTGCACGTTGTGCAGCAGCTCCACCAGCACGGCCTGCAGGCTGTCGGCGCAGACCTGCGCGCTCACATCCGCCTGCAGCTCCAGCTCCAGCGCGGCATCGGCCGGCACGGCGCGCTGCCAGGCCTGCAGCACCAGCTCGGCCAGGCGCGCGCTGCGCGGGCGCGCGGCCAGCAGCTCGGGGTTCAGCTCCTGGTAGCCGCTGAGCAGCTGCAGCACGCGCTCCAGGTTGCGCTGCGCCAGTTCGCTGCCCTCCAGCGCAGCCAGCAAATCGCCCTGCAGGGCGCGCCGGCCCAGCGCACCCAGGCCGAACAGGCGCTGCGTCTGGCGCAGGCGCTCGTGCGTGGTGCTGACGGCGGTGAGCGCATTGCCCAGCGGGGTGTTGAGCTCATGCGCCAGCCCGGCCAGCATGGCACCCAGCGCGGCCTGGCGGCCGCTCTGCACCAGCTGATCCAGCAGCTCGCGCTGCACGCGCAGCGCCTCACCGAGTGCCTCGTTGGCCTGCTGCAGCTGCAGCGCCTGCTGCTCGGCGCCCTGCTGGGCCTGGCGCGCCAGCTCGCGCTCCAGCCGTTCGGTCTTCAGCGCCAGCTCCTCGGCCTGGGCGGCGCGCAGGGCGCCCAGTTCCAGCTCATGGGCCTGCTGCAGGCTGGCCAGTGCGGCCTCGGGCTGGCCGGCCTGCAGTTGCCAGGGCGCCAGCTCGCGCAGGCGGCGCTGCGTCTGCGCGCGCGTGCTGCTGGCGCGCTTCAGCTCGATCACTTGCTGCATCTGCTGCACCGCCTGCGGCCACCGGCCCTGCGCGGCGGCCAGATGGGCGGCAGCGGCCAGCACCTCGGCCTCCAGCTGGGCGCGCCGGGCCGGCACGCGCGCCAGCAGGGCCTCGGCCTGCTGCAGCGTGGCCTGGGCGGCGGCGTGCTCGCCGGCGCGCGTCAGGTCCTCGGCCACGCCGGTGAGCGCATTGCAGGCGGCGGCGTGGTCGCGCTGGGCCAGGGCCGCCTGCACGCAGTGCTGCAGCGCCGCGCGGTACGCCGGCCACTGGCCCAGCGCGTGGTGGCTGGAGGCACGCCGCAGCCACAGCAGGGGCAGTTGGCGCGGCAGGCCGGCGGCGGGCAGCAGGGGCAGCGCGTCGTCCAGGCAGACCAGCGCGCGCTCGTGCTCGCCCTGGCCCTGCAGCACCCGCGCCAGGGCCAGCGCGTGCAGGGCGCGCAGGGCGGGCTCGGGCCGCGCCTGGGCCAGCGCAGCCAGCGGGCCCAGGGCGGTGAGCGCCAGGCCCAGCCGGCCCTTGCGCACGTCCTGGTTCACCTGCAGCAGGGCCGCCCGGGCCTGCAGCAGCACGTCGTCCTGCGCCTGCACCGCATCGTGCAGCGCGGGCAGCAGCTGCTCCAGCTCGTCAAAGCGCCACAGGCGCAGCAGCAGTTCGGCCAGGTGCAGACCCAGCTGGGCGCGCCAGCCGGGCTCGGCCTGCGGCGCCGGCCAGCGGGGCCAGGCGGCCTCGAACTGCGCCAGCGCGGCATCGGGCTCGGCCAGGGCGCGCGCCTGCTCGGCCTGCAGCCACGGCCAGTCGGCCTCCGTCCTTGGGTCCATGCCCCCTCCCTGTCGTGGCGCGATTCTGAACCGCGACCCATGTGGGCCTTTTCGGCAAGCGTGATGTAGCGCGCTACATTGCGCTGATGCTGCTGGATGCCCTGGCCTCCGAGCCCCTGCTCCTGAGCCTGCGCGTGGCCGCGCTGGCCACGCTGTGCGCGCTGCTGCTGGGCCTGGCCCTGGCCTGGCTGGTGGCGCGCACGCGCCTGCCCGGGCGCGGCATGCTGGAGGCCCTGTGCATGCTGCCCCTGGTGCTGCCGCCCACGGTGCTCGGCTACGGCATCCTGCTGCTGATGGGGCGCCAGGGCCCGATCGGCGTCTGGCTGCGCGAGCACCTCGACTACACGCTGATCTTTCACTGGCATGGCGCGGTGCTGGCGTCCACGCTCGTCGCCCTACCCCTGGTGCTGAAGGCCGCGAGCACGGCGCTGGCCCAGGTGGACCCCGAGCTGGAGGCCGCCGCGCGCACGCTGCGGCAGTCGTGCTGGGGCGTGTTCCTGCGCGTCACCCTGCCGCTGGCCTGGCCGGGCATCCTGGCCGGCACCCTGCTGGCGTTCGCGCGCGCGCTGGGCGAGTTCGGCGCCTCGCTGATGGTGGCCGGCTCCATCCCTGGCCAGACCCAGACCGCCGCCATGGCCATCTACGACGCCGTGCAGGCCGGCCAGGACGAGGCCGCGCTGGCGCTTTCGCTGGCGGTGTCGGCGTTGTCGGTGGCGGTGCTGCTGGCCTCCAACCGCTTCCTGCAAACCCACCCGCCCCGGAGGTTCGACTGATGCAGCGCCGCTCCCTGCTCCTGCTGCTCCTGCCCCTGTCCGTCCAGGCCCAGACCGCGCCGCGCGAACTGACCGTGTCGGCCGCCGCCAGCCTGGCCGATGCCTTCAAGGCCCTGGCCCCGGGCTTCGAAGCCGCCCACCCCGGCGCCCGGCTGCGCTTCAACTTCGCCGGCTCGGGCCAGCTGCTGCAGCAGATCGCCCAGGGCGCGCCGGTGGACGTGTTCGCCAGCGCCGATGAGGCCACGATGGACCGCGCCGCCGCGCAGCAGCTGATCGACCCCACCAGCCGCCACCCCTTCGCCCGCAACGAGCTGGTGCTGGTGACGCCGCCCGGCAGCGCGCTGGCCAGCCTGAGCGGCCTGCAGCACGCCGCCGTGAAGCGCATTGCCGTGGGCAAACCCGCCACCGTGCCGGTGGGCCGCTACACCCAGCAGGCGCTGGAGCGCGCACAGCTGTGGCAGGCCTTGCAGCCCAAGCTCGTGCCGGCCGACCACGTGCGCCAAGTGCTGGACTACGTGGCGCGCGGCGAGGTCGAGGCCGGCTTCGTTTACCGCAGCGATGTGCGGGGTGCGCGCGTGCGGCTGGCCCTGCAGGTGGAGGGCCACGAGCCGGTGCGTTACCCGGTGGCCGCGGTGGCCGGCAGCCGCCACCCGCAGCTGGCGCGCGCCTTCATCGACCACCTGCTCGGCGCCTCCGCCCAGGCCCTGCTGCGGGCGCACGGCTTCCTAGCGCCCTGAGTGCCCAGCGCACCATGATCGAACTGGCCCTGCACACCGAACTGCACGAAGGCGCGCGCCAGTTCCGCCTGGACGTGGAGCTGCGCAGCGACGCCGCCGTGCTCGGCTTCTACGGCCCCTCAGGTGCCGGCAAATCGCTCAGCCTGCAGGCCGTGGCCGGCCTGCTGCCGCTGCAGCGGGGGCGCATCGTGGTGCAGGGCGAGTGCTGGTTCGACAGCGCCCAGCGCCTCAACCGCCCGGTGCCCGAGCGCCGCGTCGGCTACCTGTTCCAGCACTACGCGCTGTTCCCGCACTTGAGCGTGCGCGCCAACGTGGCCTTCGGGCTGACGCGCTGGTACCAGCGCCTGCAGGCCGCCGACGCCGCGCGCGTCGATACCCTGCTCGACAGCTTCGGCCTGAGCGCGCTGGCGCAGAGCCGGCCGGACCGGCTCTCCGGCGGCCAACGCCAGCGCGTGGCCCTGGCGCGCGCCCTGGCCGCGCGCCCCAGCCTGCTGCTGCTGGACGAACCCTTCGCGGCGCTCAACCCCATGCTGCGCGCCCAGCTGCGCACCGAACTCAAGCGCGTGCGCGAACAGTTCGGCGTGCCCGCCCTGCTGGTGACGCATGACGTCGACGACCTGCTCGCGCTGGCCGACGAGGCCTATCTGTTCGACGAGGGCCGCGTGCAGCGCCGCGTCGATTTGCGCGCCGCCAGCGCCGCCGAGCGCGAGGCCGCCGGCTTGGCGCCGCCGCCCGATGACCCCGAGACCGCGCGCAAGCGCCGGCTGCTCGACCCATGACCCTGCTGCAGGCCGATCTGCGCCTGGCCGGCCGCCTGGACGCGCGCTTCTTCACCCTGCTGCAGGCCCTGCAGCAGACCGGCTCGCTGCAGCGCGCCGCGCGCGCCGCCGGCTACAGCTACAAGGGCGCCTGGCTGCTGCTGGACCAGGCCACCAACCTGGCCCAGACCCCGCTGGTGCAGGCCCAGCAGGGCGGCCGCGGCGGCGGCGGCTCGCAGCTCACCCCCGCCGCCTTGGCTCTGCTGCAGGCCTGGCAGCAGCTGCAGCAGCGTCAGGCCGAGTTCCTGCGCGAACAGCAGGGCTGGCTGCTAGCCCAGTTCCACGACCACCCCGAACTTGCCGCCCTGCTGCGGCGCCGCGCCATGAAGACCACTGCCCGCAACCAGTTCATCGGCCGCATCGCCGCCCTCACGCAAGGCCCCAGCACCGTGCAGGTCCGCCTGGAGCTGCCCGGCGGCCTGCCGCTGCGCGCCGCCATCAATGCCGAGGCCGCCGCCGCGCTGGACCTGCAGGTCGGCCAGGAGGCGCTGGCCATGGTCAAGGCCAGCGAGGTGGTGCTGGTGCAGGACTTCGCCGGCTACAAGCTCTCGGCCAGCAACCAGCTCGCCGGCACCATCTCGCGCCTGGAAAAGGGCGCCACCGGCGCCCTGGTGGGCCTGACCCTGCCCGGCGGCATGCAGCTCACCGCCAGCGTCACCCACGACGCGGTGGAGGCCCTGGACCTGCGCGTCGGCCAGCCGGCCACGGCCTGCTTCAAGGCCTATGCGGTGATGGTGGCGGTGGCGGGGTAGGCGAACACCAGCTGTTCATCGGGCCGGCGCACATGCTCGGCCGAGGACCAGTAGCCCCTCAGCCACAGCACGCCTTCGATGCGGCGCAGGTAGAAGCCTTTGGGCACCGCATCGTCCTCGCACAGCGGCGCCGAAACCACCGTGATGGCGCCGGGTGGCGACTGGTTCCGCGTGGGTGCAAAGCCCAGCGCGCCTTCGGCCTGGTCCAGCAGCAGGCGCAGATGCGGGCCCAGCTCCAACGGGCAGGGCTGCAAACCACGCCCTGCGGCTGCCGCCAGGATCTGCGCCATGACACCCCCGTCCGGCAAGCCAAGGTCGGCCACGCTGATCTGCTGCACCTGGATCTGCTCGGGCTGCGCCGCGGTGCGGAAGCGCTCATCCGCAAACAGCTGCTGGCCGGCGAGGTTCATCTTCACCTGGGCCGCGGCCAAGCGCTGCAGGAGTTCGGCCTTGTCCACGCCGCCGATCTGAACGGTGAGCACGTCCGGTGGCGGCAGGGGCGGCGGATGGTTCACGAGCGCTCCGGGGCGGTGGGGCTGGCGGTCAGGTCCAGCGCCAGCCAATCGCGCACCGAGCAACCCAGCTGCGCCTTGAAGACGCGGGAGAGCGCCGAGGGGTTGGCATAGCCCAGCTCGGCGGCAAGGCTCTTCAGCGGTGCACCGGCGCGCAGGCGCTGCTGAACCAGCAGCAGGCGCCAGCGCGTCAGGTATTCGGCCGGCGGGCAGCCCAGTTGCTGACGAAAGCGCAGCGCGAAGGCGGAACGCGAGAGCCCGGCCTCGGCCGCCATCGCCTCCAGCGTCCAGGCCCGGCCCGGGGCCTCGTGCAGGGCCACCAGGCAACGCGCCAGGGCCGGGTCGGCCAGGCCGAGCAGCAGGCCCTCGGGCAGGCCGAGCTGGGGCGCGCGCTCCAGCAGCCAGCGCAGCAGCTGCAGCAGCACCACCTCGAACAGCCGGTCCACCAGCAGGCGCTGGCCGCAGCGTGGGCGCTCCAGCTCGGCAAACAGCAGCTCCAGCGCGGGGGAGAGGCCCTCGGCCTCGCGCAAGGGCACGCAGATGAAGGGCGGCAGCGCGCTGGCCAGCGGGTGGCGTTCGGCATCGGCAAATTCCAGCTGGGCGCAGCTGAAGTCCGAGCCCTCGGCCGGGGCGTTGTGAAAGTCGTGCTCCAGCGGGCGCGGGTAGAGCAGCAGGCTGGGCTCGGCCACGCGCAGGCGCTGCGGCGCGCCGCCGCCGGGGTGGCTCAGTTCCATCTCGCCGCGCCGCAGCACATGCAAAAAGCCGCGCCCCGGCTGGGCGGCGAAATGCGTCAGCCCGCACAACGGCCCGTGGTGGAACAGGCGGGCGCGGACCGGAAAGCGCTCCAACAGAGTGGACAGGCGGTCCATGGACGATTAGGTATCAATGCTGGATGAATTGAGCCCTATCGTATCAACCCGCCCGGCACAGTGAGGGCTCCTCAACCCCACCCCAAGGAGCCCACCATGGCCCGCATCCGCCTGATCGAACGCAGCCAAGCCCCCGAACTGCTGGACCCCATCCACGCCGCCTTCGGCGCCGTGCCGGCGATGTTCCGTGCCGTCGCCAACTCGCCCGCCGCCCTGCAGGCCATGTGGGGCAGCTTCGGCGCCCTGGGGGGCGGCCGGCTGGGCGCGGCCCTGGGCGAGCAGATTGCCGTGGCGGTGGCCGAGCGCAATGGCTGCCACTACTGCCTGGCGGCGCACACGGCCCTGGGCCGCAAGGCTGGCCTGAGCAGCGACACGCTGCGCGCCGCGCAGATGGGCGAAAGCGCCGAGCCCCGCACCCAGGCGGCCCTGCGCTTTGTGCTGGCCTTGGTGGAGCAGCGCGGCCGCGTCAGCGCCGAGCAACTGCAGGCCCTGAAGGCTGCCGGCTTTGACGACGGCGAGGCGGTGGAGATCCTGGCCCATGTGGCGCTGAACCTGTTCACCAACTATGTGAACAACGCCTTCGAGACCCCGCTGGACTTCCCGGCCGTGCCCCTGCACCGGGCCTGATCAGGCTCAGGCCGGCGGTCTTCGGGCCGTCGGCTGACCTTTGACATCCCTTACTTGGATGGGTCGATGACAATTTGTCATAGGGTTTTCACGGAGTCTGAGGCATCATGCGCCCCGCAACTAAGGAGAAACCCGAATGAACACCACTGCCACCCTGCACACTGACCGTCACATCTACATCGCCGTCCAGGCCATCGCCCTGGTCAGCACCCTGATCCTGACGATCGCCACCGCCGTTCAGCTGCTGGCCTGATCAACGCCTGGGCCACAGGGCCCAGACCAGGAGGACGGCCGCCAGCTCGGCGGCCACAAAGCCCGGCGCGCTGGCCGGGGCAATGCCGGCAAAACTGTCGCTGAGCATGCGCCCGAACACGGCGGCCGGGTTGGCGAAGAAGGTCGAGGCGGTGGCCCAGTAGCCCGCCCCGACCGTGGCGGCCACCAGTGCCGGCGCCCTGTCCGGCGGGGCGCGCAGCACCACCGCCAAGAGGCACAGCGTGGCCACCCCTTCCGACAGCCACTGCGCCGCACCTTCACGCGGCTTGGCCGCCAGCTGCAGCAGCGGCAACTCGAACATGGCGTGCACCGCCAGCACGCCCAGCGCCGCGCCCAGCAACTGGGCGGCGATGTAGCCGGCCACCGGGCCGTCAAAACGTCGCAACGCTTTCAGCGTGAGCGTCACCGCCGGGTTGAAGTGCGCGCCGCTGAGCGGACCGAGCAGCTCGATCAGCACCCACAGGCCCAGCACCGTGGCGCCGGTATTGGCCAGCAGGGCCACGGCAGCATTGCCGCCGGCCAGGCGCTCGGCCATCACCCCCGAACCCACCACCACCGCCAGCAAACCGGCCGTGCCGAGGCACTCGGCCAGCAGCCGGGTGCGCGTGCTTGCGGCGCTCATCGCGCCGCGATCTCGTTCAGCGCGGCGCGGCGGCCGGCGGCATCCAGCGTCTCCCACGGCACGGCCAGCAGCTGCAGCATGCGATAGCCCAGGGCCTGGCGGGTCAACTCAAAAGCCTCCTCCCGCAGCTCGGGCGCGGCGTTCGAAGGATCCGGGTAGCCCCAGTGCACCTGCACGGGCGCGCCGGGCCAGATCGGGCAGGTCTCGGCGGCTGCGCTGTCGCACACGGTGATCACGGCATCCAGCTGCGGGGCCCCGGGGGCGGCGAATTCATCCCAGCTCTTGCTGCGCAAGCCGCTCACATCGATGCCGGCGCGCTCCAGCACGCTGAGGGCATGGGGGTTGGTGCGGCCGCTGGGGGCGCTGCCGGCGCTGTGCGCCTGAAACGGGCGGCCGAGGCGCTGGGCCCAGTGGTTCAGCATGGCCTCGGCCAACGCGCTGCGGGCCGAGTTGTGGGTGCAAAGAATCAGGATGTGGTGGGTCATGTCATGCGCAGCAGCCGCCAAGCAGCTGCTTCAGATAAGAGGCGCGGGCGGGATAGCCGCCGCCGTTGCCGAACAGGCCGATGCGCGCCGGCCGCTCGCCGGGCACGGGCCAGCGGTAGGTGCCGAACAGCTGGTCCCAGATCAACAGCGCGGCGCCGTAGTTGGCATTCGCTTCCTCCGGACGGGCGCTGTGGTGCCAGCGGTGCGCCTCGTTGGTGCTGAAGACACGGTTCCAGAAGCCGCTGCGCACATCGGCATTCAGGTGCTGCAGCACCAGCACCGGCTGGCTGAAAGCCAGGGCCAGGCTGAGGGCTTCGGGCGCCACACCCAGCATCAGCAGGGGCAGCAAGGCCAGGGTCTGGTTGAGGGCGTAGTTCAGCGGGTGGAAGCGGAAGTTGTTGAGCCAGTACAGGCGCTCGCTGCTGTGGTGCAGGGCATGCAGGCGCCAGAGCAGCGGCCATTCATGGTGCAGGCGGTGGCTGGCGTACTTGGCCAGCTCCATCCACAGCAGGGCCAGCACGGCCTGCAGCGCCAGCGGGGCCTGCCAGGCGCCGCTGGCGGGCCAGAGGGCCAGCACGGCCAGCGGCAGCGCGGCCTTGAGCAAGGGATCGACCACACCCAGCAGCACCAGCGCGCTGCAGCGGTCGGTGCAGGCTTCGCCCGGGCGGGCGCGCTGCCAGTCGGGGTCGAAGGGCTGGCGACGCTCCAGCCAGATGCCCCAGGCCAGCATGGCCAGGCTCCAGCCCAGCACCACGGCCTCCAGGGGCCAGGCGGCTGCATATCCCAGGGCCCAGGCAGCCAGGCCCCCGAAGGCGGCCGCGGGGTAAAGCGGATGGGTCTTCATGGCGAGGGGGCTTTCAGACAACTGGGGAGTGCGGGCAGGCAGCTGCCGCCACCCTGGCAGCAGTTCGCCAGCAGATAGCCGAGCACGGCGGCCATGCGCTCAAACTCGGGGCGGTAGATCAGGCTGCGGCCTTCGCGCTCGCTGGCGATCAAACCCGCGGCGCTGAGCTCCTTCAGGTGGAAGGACAACGTGGGCGCAGGAATGCCCAGGCCTTCCTGCATCACGCTGGGCACCAGGCCCTGCGGGCCGGCAGCCACCAGGGCGCGGAACACCGTCAGGCGCACGGGATGGGCCAAGGCGGCCAGGGCTTTGATGACTTGCTCGTCATTCATATTTCCATGTTTCCATAAACATGGAAATATCACAAGAGCTTTGGGGCGACATGCGGGCCCTGCGGCCCGCGCTCAGCCTGGAAGTTCAGACCTCGCCGAGGTAATCCGCCTTGCCCAGCGGCACGCCGTTGTGGCGCAGGATGGCGTAGGCCATGCTGCTGTGGAAGTGGAAGTTGGGCCAGGCCCAGCCCATCAGGTACTGGCTGCCCACGAAGGTGAGCTCCTTGCCCGCCACCTTGAGGTGGATGCCGCGGCTCTCGCTGCCGTCCAGCGCCTGCAGGGGCACGGACTCGATGTAGGCGATGGTCTTCTTGATGCGCGCCTGCAGGTCATCGAAGCTCTGCTCGCTGTCCTCGTGCTTGGGTGGTTCCTGGCCGGTCAGGCGCGCCACCGCGCCCTTGGCCTGGTCGCAGGCGATCTGCACCTGGCGCGTGAGCGGAAACATGTCCGGGTAGAGCCGCGCCTGCAGCAGCGCGTTGGGGTCGATCTTGTGGGCGGCCGCATGCTCGGCCGCCTTCTTCAGGATGTTGCTGAGATTGAGCAGCCCGTTGATGAAGCGCGGGCTGGTGGCTTGGCACATGGAAATCGACATCGGAACTCTCCTCCCAGCGGGGGCTGGCGCGTCGATTCCAGCACGAGCCCCAAAGCCCTGGTCCTGGCATTTCCTCGGGGCCGGCGGCAAAATGTACAAAACCACGCTTTTGTACAAATACCATGCACACCCTGCCCCTGAGCGAGTTCCGCGCCAACGTCTCGGCCATGCTGGATCTGGTCGAGCAGGGCCAGACCGTGCGCATCTTGCGCCATGGCAAGCCGGTGGCGGAGCTGGTGCCGGTGAAGCCTGAAGCCGCGGAGACGCCGGCCTGGAAGCGCGCCATCGAACCCGCCCACGCCCCGCGCCCGGACGGCAAGACCGCCGCCCAGCTGCTGCTGGAGGACCGCGAGTGAAGCTGGCATTCGACCCCTCGGCCCTGGTGAAGCGCTACCTGGACGAACGCGGCCGCGACGCCGTGCAACAGCTGCTGGCCCAGGCCACCCAGGTGGCGGTGGCCGCGCATTGCAAGGCGGAGATCGTCTCGGCCTTTGCGCGCAACCAGCACGATGGCGTGATGGCGCCCAACGAGGTGCAGCGCTTGGTGGGCCTGGTGCACATCGATTTCGAGGACTTCGAGCGCGTGGAGCTGGACCGCCGCGTCGAGACCCTGACCCTGGCCCTGCTGCTGCGCCACCGCCTGCGCGCCATGGACGCCCTGCATGTGGCCGCCGCCCAGCAGGCCGCGGCCGACCTGTTCATCACCGCCGACCGCCGCCAGGCCGAGGCCGCCGCCGCCTCCGGCCTGAAGACCCAACTCATCGAAGCCTGACCATGCTCTACCCCACCGAATTCGACGTCATCGTGGTTGGCGGCGGACACGCCGGCACCGAGGCCGCGCTGGCCGCGGCGCGCATGGGCGTGAACACCCTGCTGCTGACGCACAACATCGAGACCCTGGGCCAGATGAGCTGCAACCCCAGCATCGGCGGCATCGGCAAAGGCCATCTGGTGAAGGAGGTCGACGCCCTGGGCGGCGCGATGGCGCTGGCCACCGACGAGGGCGGCATCCAGTTCCGCATCCTCAATGGCAGCAAGGGCCCGGCCGTGCGTGCCACCCGCGCGCAGGCGGATCGCATCCTCTACAAGGCCGCCATCCGCCGCATGCTGGAGAACCAGCCGAACCTGACGCTGTTCCAGCAGGCGGTGGACGACCTGATGGTGGAGGGCGACCGCGTGGTCGGCGCCGTCACGCAGAGCGGCATCCGCTTTCGCAGCCGCGCCGTGGTGCTGACGGCCGGCACCTTCCTGGACGGGCGCATCCACATCGGCCTGCAGAACTACCCGGCCGGGCGCGCGGGCGATCCGCCCGCGGTGTCGCTCTCCAGCCGGCTCAAGGAACTCAAGCTGCCGCAAGGGCGGCTGAAGACCGGCACGCCGCCGCGCATCGACGGCAAGACGATCGACTTCAGCAAGTGCGAGGAGCAGCCGGGCGACCTGGATCCGGTGCCGGTGTTCAGCTTCATGGGCTCGGCGGCGATGCACCCGAAGCAACTGCCCTGCTGGATCACCCACACCAACGGGCGCACCCACGAGATCATCCGCAGCGGCTTCGACCGCAGCCCGATGTTCACCGGCGTCATCGAAGGCGTGGGCCCGCGCTACTGCCCCAGCATCGAGGACAAGATCAACCGCTTTGCCGGCAAGGACAGCCACCAGATCTTCCTGGAGCCCGAGGGCCTGACCACGCACGAGTTCTATCCGAACGGCATCTCGACCTCTCTGCCCTTCGACATCCAGCTCGCCGCCGTGCGCTCGATGGTCGGCCTGGAGCACGCCCACATCCTGCGGCCCGGCTACGCCATCGAGTACGACTACTTCGACCCGCGGGCGCTCAAAAGCAGCTTCGAGACCAAGGCCATCCAGGGTCTGTTTTTCGCCGGTCAGATCAATGGCACCACCGGCTACGAGGAAGCGGCGGCGCAAGGCTTGTTCGCCGGCGCCAACGCGGCGCTTCAGGTGCAGGGCAAGGACGCCTGGGTGCCGGAGCGCCACCAGGCCTACCTGGGCGTGCTGGTGGACGACCTGATCACCAAGGGCGTGACCGAGCCCTACCGCATGTTCACCAGCCGCGCCGAGTTCCGGCTGCAACTGCGCGAGGACAACGCCGACCTGCGCCTGACCGAGACCGGCCGCCAGCTCGGCCTGGTGGACGACGCGCGCTGGGACGCCTTCTGCCGCAAGCGCGACGCGCTGGCGCGCGAGGCCGAGCGCTTCAAGAGCAGCTGGGTCAATCCGAACAGCCTGCCGGCTGCCGAGGCCGAGCGTTTGGTGGGCAAGTCACTGGAGCGCGAATACCGGCTGACGGACCTGCTGCGCCGCCCGGGCGTGAGCTTCGACGCGGTGGCCGAGGCCGGCAGGATTGGCAAACCGGGCTTCGATGTTTCACGTGAAACATTGCAGACCGAGCTGGGTGCGGAGCTGGCCGACGCCGTCATCGAACAGCTGGAGATCGCCACCAAGTACGCCGGCTACATCGACAAGCAGCAGGACGATGTGGCCCGTGCCGCCGCCTTCGAACACCTGAGGCTGCCGGCCGAGCTGGACTACGCCCAGGTCACCGCCCTCTCCATCGAGGCGCGTCAGAAGCTCGCCACGCACCGCCCCGAAACCCTGGGCCAGGCCTCGCGCATCTCGGGCATCACGCCAGCCGCCATCTCGCTGCTGCTGATCCATTTGCGCAAGGGCCGTTTCAAGGGCTTCGCGGACAACGACACTGCAAGCTCCCTCGCACAACCGGACGCCGCATGACCCGTGCCCTCCTGCTCATCGATCTGCAGCGCGGTGCCTTTGACGGCGAACGCTGCGACCCCATGCCGGACGGCGACCCGCTGGTGGCCGCCTGCCTGCGCCTGCTCGAAGCCGCACGCCGCCGTGGCGAGCCGGTGATCTGGATTCAGCACGCTGAGGAAGAGCCCGAAGCCCCGCTGCACCCGCAGTGCCCGGGCTTCGAAATCGACCCGCGCCTGGACCCCGCACCGCATGAACCCCGCATCGTCAAGTCCGCCCCCAGCGCCTTCAGCAACCCGCTGCTGAGCGAAACCCTGGAGCGCCTGGGCGTGACGCAGCTGGTGCTCGCCGGGCTGCAGAGCGAGCTCTGCGTGCAGGCCACCGCGGCAGCCGCCTTGCAGCGCGGCTTACCCACCAGCCTGATCCGCGACGCCCACCACACCTGGCCCCGCGCCGGCCACAGCGCCACCGAGGTACGCAAGCAGGTCAATGAAGAGCTGGAAGACGCCGGCGTCACCCTGCTGAGCGCCGCCCAATACTGCACCGCATGAATCTGTCCGACACCCTGGATCAAGGCCTGCAGGCCTTGAACCTGCCCCTCGCTGCCACCGGCCGGCAGCAGCTGCTCGACTACCTGGCCCTGCTGGCCAAGTGGAACAAGGTCTACAACCTGACCGCCGTGCGCGAGCCGGAAAGCATGCTGCGCCTGCACCTGCTGGACAGCCTGGCCGCACTGAGACCGCTGCTGCGCCACACCCAGGGCCAGCCCACGCGCATCCTCGATGTCGGGAGTGGGGGCGGCCTGCCCGGCGTGGCCTGGGCCATCGCGGCCCCCGACAGCCTGCGCATCAGCTGCGTCGACACGGTGGCCAAGAAGGCCCGCTTCATCGCCCAGGTGGGCGCCGAGCTGGGCCTGAAGAACCTCATTGCCGAGCATGCCCGCGTGGAAGCGCTGGACCGCCCGCCCTTCCCCGTCATCACCAGCCGCGCCTTTGCCTCGCTGGCGGACTTCGTCCTGCTGACCCGCAGCCTGCTCGCGCCGGGCGGGGTGTGGATGGCCTTGAAGGGCCAGCACCCGGCCGACGAGATCGCCGCCCTGCCCGCCGACGTCGAGGTGTTTCACGTGGAACAACTGCAGGTTCCCGGCCTGGACGCCCAGCGCTGCATCGTCTGGATGCGCCCCCGCGGTTAATCTCGCGCCCTCTCCGCAGCACACACAACATGGCCAAGATCTTCTGCATCGCCAACCAGAAAGGCGGCGTCGGCAAGACCACCACCTGCGTCAACCTGGCCGCCGGCCTGGCCAAGATCGGCCAGCGCGCGCTGCTGGTGGACCTGGACCCGCAGGGCAATGCCACCATGGGTTCGGGCGTGGACAAGCGCAGCCTGGACCCTTCCGTGTATGACGTGCTGCTGGGCAACGCCAGCGTGGCCGAGACCCGCAAACGCAGCGAACTCGGCGGCTACGACGTGCTGGGCGCCAACCGTGAACTGGCCGGCGCCGAGGTCGAACTGGTGGGCATGGAGGCCCGCGAGCGCCGGCTCAAGGACGCGCTGGCCCTGGTGGACGGCGACTACGACGTCGTGCTGATCGACTGCCCGCCCAGCTTGAGCATGCTGACGCTCAACGGCCTGTGCAGCGCCCACGGCGTGCTGGTGCCCATGCAGTGCGAGTACTACGCGCTCGAAGGGCTGACCGATCTGGTCAACACCATCAAGCAGGTGCACGGCAATCTGAACGCCGACCTCAAGGTCATTGGCCTGCTGCGCGTCATGTTCGACCCCCGCATCACCCTGCAGAACCAGGTGGCCGAACAGCTCAAGGGCCACTTTGGCGACAAGGTGTTCGACACCATCATTCCGCGCAATGTGCGCCTGGCCGAGGCCCCCAGCTACGGCCAGCCGGGTGTGGTGTTCGACCCCAGTTCCAAGGGCGCGCAGGCCTACGTGGACTGCGCGC
This sequence comes from Inhella proteolytica, assembly GCF_016093275.1. Classification (GTDB taxonomy): domain Bacteria; phylum Pseudomonadota; class Gammaproteobacteria; order Burkholderiales; family Burkholderiaceae_C; genus Inhella; species Inhella proteolytica. Next base: position 48,337 of record NZ_JAEDAK010000022.1, on the reverse strand, counting down.
GCGAGATGGTGGCGCGCGTCCAGCAACTCTGATGCCCCTGCGCCCGCGCGACGCCCCTCCCACCGCGACCCTGGCGCGCCGCATCGAAGACGCCGGCCTGAACGCCAGCGCGCCGCCGCAGCAGGCCTTCGTCGACGGCTGGCTGCTGCGGCTCTCGCCCGGCAAGGCCAAGCGCTCGCGCTGCATCAATGCCCTGCAGCGCGGCCACCTGCCGCTGGACATCATGCTGGCGCGCTGCCGCGCCGCGTTCAGCTCGGCCGGCCTGCCGCTGATCGTGCGCATCACCCCCTTCACCCAGCCGCCAGACCTGGACGCCGAACTGGCTGCACGCGGCTGGCGGCGCTTTGACGAAACCCTGGTGCTGGCCAAGCTGGACCTGCAGCCTCAGACCCCCCAACTGCCGCCGCGCAGCCGCCTGCAGCCGGTGGGCCCGGCGCAGTACGCCGAGGTGGTGGGCCAGCTGCGCGGCAGCCCGCCGGACCAGATTGCGGCCCACTTCGAACGCCTGGCCGCCAGCCGCGTGCCCTACCAGGGCCATCTGCTGCTGGGCCCCCGGGACGAACTGCTGGCCTGCGGGCAGATCGCACTGGAGGACAGCCTGGCCGGCCTGTACGACATCTTCACCCCCGAAGTCCAGCGCGGCCGCGGCCACGCCCGCGCGCTCTGCCAGGCCCTGCTGCAGCGCGCACTGGAACAGGGCAGCCGCCACGCCTATCTGCAGGTGGACGAGGCGAACGCCCCGGCGCTCAAGCTCTACCAGGGCTTGGGCTTCGTGCCCGCCTACCGCTACCACTACCGCTCCGAAGAGGCCGATGCCCACTGACAACAGCACCCGGCGCGACTTCGTGGCCCGCACCAGCAGCTATGCGCTGGCCGGACTGCCCATCACCGCCAGCGCCATCAACACTCCGGCCACGGGCCTGAGCACGGCCGAGTTCATGATCGCCCGCCCGGACGGGCACGCGCTGCCGGTCTACCGCGCCCAGCCCGCCGGCGCCCGGGGCAAGCTGCCGGTGGTGCTGCTGGTCAGCGAGATCTTTGGCGTGCACCAGCACATTGCCGACGTGGCGCGCCGCTTCGCCCAGGCCGGCTACCTCTGCCTGGCGCCCGAGTTGTTCGAACGCCAGGGCGACGCCCACCAGCAGCCCGACACGCAGACCCTGCTGAGCGAGGTCATCGCCAAGGTGCCCGATGGCCAGGTGCTGGGCGACCTGGACGCCTGCCTGGACTGGGCCCTCGCCCACGGCGGCGACGCCAAGCGCGTGGCCGTGACGGGTTTTTGCTACGGCGGCCGCACCACCTGGCTGTACGCCGCGCACCAGGCGCGCCTGAAGGCCGGCGTGGCCTGGTATGGGCGCCTGGTGGGCACCGCCACGCCGCTGCAGCCGGCCCACCCCATCGACCGCGTGGCCGAGCTGAAGGCGCCGGTGCTGGGCCTTTACGGTGGCCTAGACACCGGCATCCCCGTGGCCAGCGTGGCGCGCATGCAGGAGGCCCTGGGGACCGGCAGCCGCGCCGCCCAGGCCAGCGAGTTCGTGCTCTACCGCGACGCCCCGCACGCCTTCCACGCCGACTACCGCCCCAGCTACCGCGCCGCCGATGCCCAAGACGCCTGGGCCCGGTGCCTGGCCTGGTTCAAGCGCCATGGCGTGTAGGGCGCGGCTCGCGCTTGCGTCCCTGCTGCTCACCGCCTGCGCCACGCTACAGCCACAGGAATTGAAGCCCTTCCGCACCGACGGCGGCAGCCTCTACCCGGACCGCGACGCCCAGTCCGACTGGGGCGACTGCTGCGTGGCCCATGACCTGGCCTACTGGCGCGGCGGCGATGCGGCTACGCGCCTGCAGGCCGACGAAGCCCTGCGCGCCTGCGTGCTGCGCACGACGGGCAACGCCCAACAGGCGGCCCAGATGTTCAGCGGGGTGCGCGCCGGCGGCGGGCCATGGTGGCCCACGTCCTACCGCTGGGCCTATGGCTGGCCCTATGGGCGCGGCCACGCGCTGCTGGAAAGCGCCGAGCGCGAACGTGCCGACACCCTGCAGAAGCAAGCCGAGCAGCAGGGGGCGCTGGCCTGCCCCTCGCGGCCAGCTCAGCCCCGCTGACACCCGGCCGCCAGGGCCCGTGCTGTGCCCCGAACGCTGCGCTAGAAGCGATAGGCCAGCGCCCGCTCGTCCGCGTCCTGCCTCCGGAACTCGCGCGGCGACAGGCCCACCTCGCGCTTGAACGCCTTGCTGAAGCTGAAGGCATCCTGGTACCCCACAGCCCGAGCCACCTGCTCCAGCGTCTGATCGGTGTTACCCAGCAGTCGCATGGCGGCCTGCAGACGCAGCGTGCGAAGGTGCGACAGCGGGGTGTCGCCCATCGCCGCGCGGAAGCGCTCGGCCAGCGCGGTGCGCGACAAGCCGGCCTCCAACGCCAGCGACTCCAGCGTCCAAGCGCGCGCCGGCTCGCCCTGCATCAAGGCCAGCGCGCGGCGCACCTGCGGGTCGCGCACCGCCAGCGCCCAGCCGTGCGCGGCCGGGGCGTGGCGGGCCAGCATCTCGCGCAGCAGGTAGGTGAAGACCACGTCCATCAGCCCATTCAGCGCGGTCTCGGCGCCCAGCTGGCGCTGGCGCAGCTCGTCGATCAGCAGGCCCACCGTGAGCGCCAAGGGGCCGAGCTTGGGCAGCTCGTCGGCGCGCAGCACGAACCAGGCCGGCATCTCGCGGAAGAAGGGGTGCAGCGGGTCGTTCCACAGCTGGTAGGCGCCGCCCACCACCGTGGCGGCGCCGGGCTCGGGCGGCGTGGCCGCGTCGTCCGTGCCGATGGTCTCGACGGTCAGGCCCTCCACCGACGGGCCCAGGCTCAGCCGGTGCTCGCAGCCGCGCGCCATCAACGCCAGGTCGCCGGCGCGCAGGGTCAGCGGCGCCTCCAGGCCTGGTGCGTGCACGTGCACCTCGCCCTGCGTCACCACGTGCAGGCCGATGCTCTTCTCGCAAGGGAATCGCAGCGCTACCCCCGGGCGCACTGTGCGCTGCCCCAGCAGGCGACGCCGCATGCCGGCCTGGTGCAGCAGGTCGGTCAACAGGTCCACAGAGTTCATGGTCATCGTCCGCAATATGGAACGCTATGACATGTATTGTGAACTGTGGACCATTTCAAGTACACACCAGGAATCAAACAATGGCGCCATTGCAACCCACCCAGGAGCCTTCCCATGGCCACCATCCTTGTCGTCGGCGCCAGCGGCACCGTCGGTTCCGAACTCTCCCGCCTGCTGGCAGCCGCCGGCCATAAGGTGCGCAAGGCCACCAGCCGCAGCCCCTCCGCGGCCGACCAAGTGCACCTGAACCTGCAGACCGGCGCAGGACGCGACACCGCCTTCGCCGGCGTGGACCGCGCCTTCTTCCTGGCGCCCCCCGGCCACACCCGCCAGGACCTGCTGCTCAACCCGTTGGTGGACGCCGCCCGCGCGCAGGGCGTGCAGAAGGTGGTGCTGATGACGGCCATGGGCGCAAATGCCGGTGCGGCCGACGAGCCCACGCCGCTGCGCCTTGCCGAGCTGCATCTGGAGGCCTCGGGCCTGGCCTTCAACGTAATCCGCCCGAACTGGTTCATGCAGAACTTCAACTCCTTTTGGCTGCACGGCATCCAGACGCAAGGCCAAATCCTCCTGCCCACTGGGGAGGCCAAGGGCAGCTTTATCGACGCCCGCGATATCGCCGCCGTGGCCGCCACACTGCTGGTGGACGAGCGCTTCAACGGCCAGGACTTCGACCTCACGGGGCCCGAGGCGCTCGACCACCACCAGGTGGCCGCGGTGCTAAGCCAGGCCACCGGCAAGGCCATCGGCTACACCGACATACCCCCTGAGGCGATGCGCGAAGGCCTGCTCGCCGCCGGCCTGCCGGCCGACTACGCCGAGTTCATGTTGGTCATCCTGGGCTTCTTCAAGGCCGGCTACTCGGCGCGCATCACGGACGCGGTGCGCGCCATCACCGGCCGTGCGCCGCGCACGCTGGCGCAGTACGCGGCTGACTACCGCGCAGCTTGGGTCTGAGCGCTTACGGGCGCTGGCCCACGCCCCAGGGCCCGGGTCAAAGCCCCAGGCCTTCCTCGACGCCGAGGTGCACGTTCATGCTCTGCACCGCCGCGCCGCTGGCGCCCTTGCCCAGGTTGTCCAGGCGGGCCATCACCATCGCGTGGCGATCGCTGGCGAAGACAAAGAGATCGACGCGGTTGGTGTCATTGCAGCCCTGCACGTCGAAGAAGCCGTCCTTCAGGGTGTCGGCATCGCGCAGCGGCAGCACGCGCACAAAAGGCTCGCCGCTGTAGCGCGCGGCCAGCACCGCATGGATCTGCTCCGGGGTGCTGCCGGGCTTCAGATCGGCCAGGTGCAGGGGCAGGCTCACCGTCAGGCCCTTGTAGAAGGGGCCGACGATGGGCTGGAACAGCGGTGGGTGGGCCAGTCCCGTGTGCGCGGCCATCTCGGGCTGGTGCTTGTGCGTCAGCGTCAGCGCGTAGGGGCGTGGGCTTTGCAGCTTGGCATCGCCACCCGCCTCGTACTGGGCAATCATGGATTTGCCGCCACCCGAGTAGCCGGTGATGGAGTTGGCCGTCACGCGTGCATCGGCCGGCAACAGGCCGGCATCTACCAAAGGGCGCACCGCCAGGATGAAGGCCGAGGCATGGCAGCCCGGGTTGGCAATGCGCTTGGACTGGCGCAGCTTGGCGCGCTGGTCGGCCGCCAGTTCGGGCAGGCCGAAGGCCCAGCCGGGCTGCGTGCGGTGTGCGGTGCTGGCGTCGATGACGCAGGTGTTCGGGTTCTCGATCAGCGCCACAGCCTCCTTGGCGGCGGCGTCGGGCAGGCAAAGGAAGGCCACGTCTGCGGCGTTCAGCAGGCGGGCGCGCTCTTGCACGTCCTTGCGCTTGTCGCTGTCGATCACCAGGAGTTCGATGTCGGCACGGGCGGCCAGATACTCATGAATGCGAAGGCCAGTGGTGCCTTCATGACCGTCCACAAAAACGCGCGTTGCCATGGCTGTGCTTCCTCATCCGGGGGTCGCGGATTCTCCGTCCCCCAACGCCCCTTCCGTGCTGCTGCTGCCCGGTTGGTTGAATTCGGGCGAAGGGCATTGGCAGACGCTCTGGGAGTCCTACTTCGGGGACCTGCGCGTGCAGCAACACGACTGGGAGACGCCGCGGCGCGGCGACTGGATGGCGCACCTGGACGAGGTGCTGCTCGACCAGCCCCGCCCCGTGCTGCTGGCCGCCCACAGCCTGGGCTGCCATCTGGTAGCCGCCTGGGCCGCGCACAGCCGGCACACCGCCCAGGTGGCCGGCGCCCTGCTGGTGGCCCCGCCCGACCCGGCCCAGAGCGACTGGCCCGCCGCCCTGCGCCCGAGCTGGAACGAACCGGTGCTGCAGCCCCTGCCCTTCCCGGCCCTGCTGCTGCACAGCAGCGATGACCCCTTCGACCGCGCCGGCCGCGCCCCCGCACTGGCGCAGGCCTGGGGCGCACGCTGCATCAGCCTGGGAGCCTGCGGCCATGTGAACGCCGACAGCGGCCTGGGCCTGTGGCCGCAAGGCCGCTCCTACCTGCGCAGCCTGCTGGAGCCCGACTGATGCAGCGCGAACCCGACGACGACCCGCTATGGCTGCACAGCCCGCTCAAGCGCCTGGCCTTCCGCGCCTTCTGCTACGCACTGTTCGTCGCGCTGGGTTATCTGATCTCCGGCTGGGCCGGCGCCGTCGGCTTTCTGGCCATCCTGATCGCCGCCCAGCATTGGGCGGACCGCAGCCTGGGCGAGGCCTGGCGGCGCTGGGTGCAATGGCAGGCCGCACCACGCCAGGGCAAGCACTACGCCTTCGGCGGGCAGGCGCTGGACGTGCATGACGACGGCCGCGACTGCTGGATCGACGAGACCTCAGTGCGCCGCCTGCTCGGCCTGCAGAAGGACCCCGCCTTCAAGGCGCGCTTCCCCAACCAATGGCGCGAGGCGCACGAACTCGGGCTCAAGGGCAAGCTGCTGTGGATCAAGGTCAGCGCCCTGCACCAGCACCTGGGCGAGGCCGCCGAGCGCATGGATCCGCGGCGCCTGAAGCTGCGCGCTTACCTGGATCGGGAGATCCTGCAACCGGCGGCGCGCAAACGCGAGCGCGCTAGCTAAGACAATCCGCGCCCATGGCGACCAAACGACCCAAAGGCCTCGGCCTCGGCCTGGATGCATTGCTCGGCCCCAAGGTGAGCGACAGCCCGGCCCCCGCTGGCCAACCCAGCACCCTGCGCGTCAACCAGCTGCAAGCCGGCAAGTACCAGCCGCGCACGCGCATGGACGAGGGCTCGCTCTACGAGCTGGCCGAGAGCATCAAGAGCCAGGGCGTGATGCAACCCATCCTGGTGCGGCCAGTAGGCCCGAACCGCTACGAGATCATTGCCGGCGAACGACGCTTCCGCGCCAGCCAGCTGGCCGGGCTGACCGAGGTACCGGTGCTGGTCAAGGAAGTGCCGGACGAATCGGCCGCCGTGATGGCGCTGATCGAAAACATCCAGCGCGAAGACCTGAACCCGCTGGAAGAAGCCCAGGGCCTGAAGCGCCTGGTGGATGAGTTTCAGCTCACGCACGAGCAAGCCGCCCAGGCGGTGGGGCGCTCGCGCACCGCGGCCACCAACCTGCTGCGCCTGCTGCAGCTGGCCGAGCCCGTGCAGAACCTGTTGATGGCCGGCGACCTCGACATGGGCCACGCCCGCGCCCTGCTGGCGCTGGACGGCGCCCACCAGATCACCACCGCGCACGAAGTGGTGGCCAAGAAGCTCAGCGTGCGCGACACCGAAAAGCTCGTCGCCCGCCAAGCTGCCGGACGGCAAAAGCCGCTGCTGCGCGTCAAGCACGAGAAGCCGCGCGACCTGCTGCGACTGGAGGAAGAGCTGTCCGATCTGCTCGCCAGCCAAGTGGAAATCCGCGTGCTCAAGAGCGGCCGGCGCGGGCAGTCAGGCGAGCTGGCGATCGCGTTTGGTTCGCTGGATGCGCTGCAAGGGGTGATTGAGCGGCTGCGGGCTGGCTCCGCTTGAAGCGCTAGTCACGCGCACCCTCGGTCCGAAGTCGCGCTTCGCCATATCGCAGTCAACGCGGCGGGGTGCGTGTCGGGAGACACGCGCCCCATCCGTCGCTCCTCCGCACACCCTGGTCGGGTGTCATTGCCGGCACAAGCGCGCCGCGCCCATTTGATGCATGATGGGCTCAACGGTTTTGATTGATGCCGACATGGGCTGTGTGCCCGGTTTCAGGTCACACCCCATGCCGCCTGGACACAGGAGGATGCGATGGATGTGATCAGCCACTTCGCGGCGCGCTACGAGCGCACCAAGGTCGAGGAACTCACGATCGAGGAGTACCTGGCCGAATGCAAACGCAACCCGCTGGCCTACGCCACGGCGCCCGAGCGCATGCTCAAGGCAATCGGCGAGCCGCAGATGATCGACACGCGCAACGACCCGCGCCTGTCACGGATCTTTCAGAACAAGCTCATCAAGATCTATCCGGCCTTCGCCGAGTTCTACGGTCTTGAAGACGCGATCGAGCAAGTGGTCGCTTACTTCCGCCACGCCGCCCAAGGCCTGGAAGAGAAGAAGCAGATCCTCTACCTGCTGGGCCCGGTGGGCGGTGGCAAGAGCTCGATTGCCGAGCGGCTCAAGCAGCTGATGGAGCAGGTGCCCTTCTATGCCATCAAGGGCTCGCCGGTGAACGAGAGCCCGCTGGGGCTCTTCGATGCCACCGAGGACGGCCCGGTGCTGGAAAAGGAATACGGCATTCCGCGCCGCTACCTCAACCGCATCATGAGCCCCTGGGCCGTCAAGCGCCTGGAAGAGTTCGGCGGCGACATCCGCCAGTTCCGCGTCGTCAAGCGCTACCCCTCGGTGCTCAAGCAGATCGGCGTGGCCAAGACCGAACCGGGCGACGAGAACAACCAGGACATCTCCAGCCTGGTTGGCAAGGTCGACATCCGCAAGCTAGAGACCTTTGCGCAGGACGACCCCGACGCCTACAGCTTCAGCGGTGGCCTGTGCCTGGCCAACCAGGGCCTGCTCGAATTCGTCGAGATGTTCAAGGCGCCGATCAAGGTGCTGCACCCGCTGCTGACGGCCACGCAGGAAGGCAACTTCAAAGGCACCGAGGGCTTCGGCGCGATTCCCTTCGACGGCATCATCCTGGCGCACTCGAACGAGAGCGAGTGGAAGAGCTTCCGCAACAACAAGAACAACGAAGCCTTCCTGGACCGCATCTACATCGTCAAGGTGCCCTACTGCCTGCGCATCACCGAAGAGATCAAGATCTACGAGAAGCTGATCCGCAACTCATCGCTTAGCCAGGCACCCTGCGCGCCGGGAACGCTGAAGATGATGGCGCAGTTCGCCGTGCTGACGCGCCTGAAGGAGCCCGAGAACAGCTCGCTCTACAGCAAGGCGCTGATCTACGACGGCGAGAACCTCAAGGACACCGACCCCAAGGCCAAGTCCATCCAGGAGTACCGCGACTACGCCGGTGTGGATGAAGGCATGGCCGGCATCAGCACGCGCTTTGCTTACAAGATCCTCTCCAAGGTCTTCAACTTCGACAGCCAGGAGGTCGCTGCCAACCCGGTGCACCTGATGTACGTGCTGGAGCAGCAAATCGAGCGCGAGCAGTTCCCGAAAGAGGTCGAAGAAAAGTTCGTCGGCTTCATCAAGGAGACCCTGGCGCCACGCTATGCCGAGTTCATCGGCAAGGAGATCCAGACCGCCTACCTGGAGAGCTACAGCGAGTACGGCCAGAACCTGTTCGACCGCTACGTGACCTACGCGGACTACTGGATCCAGGACAGCGAATACCGCGACACCGACACCGGCGAGGTGTTCGACCGCGCCGCGCTGAATGCCGAACTGGAAAAGATGGAGAAGCCCGCCGGCATCGCCAACCCCAAGGACTTCCGCAACGAGATCGTCAACTTCGTGCTGCGCGCGCGCGCCAACAACCAGGGCAAGAACCCGAGCTGGACCAGCTACGAGAAGCTGCGCGCCGTCATCGAAAAGAAGATGTTCAGCAACACCGAGGACCTGCTGCCCGTCATCAGCTTCAACGCCAAGGCCAGCGCCGAAGACGCGAAGAAGCACGAGAACTTCGTGCAGCGCATGGTGGACAAGGGCTACACGGCCAAGCAGGTGCGCTTGCTGTGCGAGTGGTACTTGCGCGTGAGGAAGTCCAGCTGAGGAGAAGGCCTTGCTGCAATCGATCATCGATCGGCGCCTGTCGGGCAAGAACAAGTCCATCGGCAACCGCGAGCGCTTTCTGCGCCGCGTGAAGGAGCAGGTGAAGGACGCCGTGCGCCGCGCCATCGATGGCCGTTCGATCAAGGACATCGAGAAGGGCGAGGACATCCGCATCCCGAAGAAGGACCTGAGCGAGCCGACCTTTCACCATGGCGAGGGCGGCACGCGCGAAATGGTGCGGCCGGGCAACAAGGAGTTCGTGAAAGGGGACCGCAGCCCCAAGCCGCAGGGCGGGCAAGGGCAGGGCGGCGGCTCGCAGGCCAGCGACAGCGGCGAGGGCGAAGACGATTTCGTCTTCCACCTCAGCCGCGAGGAATTCATGGAGGTCTTCTTCGAGGACCTGGCCCTGCCCCACCTGGTGCGCACCGAGCTGACCGAACAGCCCGAGTGGAAGACCCACCGCGCCGGCTTTGTGAGCGATGGCTCGCCCACCAATCTGCATGTGGTGCGCAGCATGCGCGGGGCCCTGAGCCGCCGCATCGCCCTGGGCATGGACAAGCGCCGCCGCCTGCAGGAGCTGGAAGAAGAGCTGGAGCGCGCGATGGAGCCGCGCCGCACCGAGGTGCTGGCCGAGATCGCCGAGCTCAAGCGCCGCCTCGAAGCCATCCCCTACCTCGACCCGATCGACCTGCGTTTTCGCAACCGCGTGCGCGTGCCCGTGCCCAGCACCAATGCGGTGATGTTCTGCCTGATGGACGTCAGCGGCAGCATGGACGAAGGGCGCAAGGACCTGGCCAAGCGCTTCTTCATCCTGCTCTACCTGTTCCTGACCAAGCATTACGAGAAGGTCGAGCTGGTCTTCATCCGCCACCACACGCAGGCGGCGGAAGTGGACGAACAGAACTTCTTCCACGCCACCGAGACCGGCGGCACCGTGGTCAGCAGCGCGCTGGTGCTGATGGATGAAATCCAGAAGGCGCGCTACCCCGCCAGCCAATGGAACATCTACGGCGCGCAGGCCAGCGATGGCGACAACTGGCACCACGACAGCAGCCGTTGCAAGGAGATCCTGCAGACCCAGATCCTGCCCATGTGCCGCTACTTCGCCTACGTGCAGGTGGCCGAGCCCGAGCAGAACCTGTGGGATGAGTACAGCCAGCTGGCCGACGAGGTGCCGCACTTCGCGATGCGCAAGGCCACCGCGGTGAACCAGATCTACCCCGTGTTCCGCGACCTGTTCCGCAAGGAAGGGCGTGCCGCGGCATGACGACGGAGCTCAACGCCATGGGTTCGCTGGAAAACCGCCGCCACCTGAGCACCGGAGCAGACCGCCACGAATGGGGCGGCCGGCGCGCGCCGCCCCCCCTGCAGGAGATGAAGCCCCTGAGCCAGCGCCCCAGCCAGCCCCTGCCCAGCCCGAGCGACTGGAGCTTCGAGCTGATCGAGCAGTACCACGAGGTCATCCGCGCCACCGCCGAGCGCTACGGCCTGGACACTTACGCCAACCAGCTGGAGATCATCAGCGCCGAGCAGATGATGGACGCCTATGCCAGCGTGGGCATGCCGGTGAACTACCGGCACTGGAGCTATGGCAAGGAGTTCATCGCCACCGAGCGCAACTACAAGCGCGGGCAGATGGGCCTGGCCTACGAGATCGTCATCAACTCCGACCCCTGCATCAGCTACCTGATGGAGGAGAACACCCTGGCCATGCAGGCCCTGGTGATTGCCCACGCGGCCTACGGCCACAACAGCTTCTTCAAGGGCAACTATCTGTTCCGCATGTGGACGGATGCCTCCAGCATCATCGACTACCTCGTCTACGCGAAGAAGTACGTGGCGCAGTGCGAGGAGCGTCATGGCGTGGATGCCGTGGAGCAGGTGCTGGACAGCTGCCACGCGCTGATGAGCCATGGCGTGGACCGCTACCGCCGCCCGGCCAAGCTCTCGCTGGCGCAAGAGCGCGCCAAGCTGGAAGAGCGTGAGAACTACATGCAGCGCCAGATCAACGACCTCTGGCGCACGCTGCCCCGCCGGGCCGAGGAAGAAGAAGAAAAGGAAGTGCGCCGCTTCCCGGCCGAGCCGCAGGAGAACATCCTCTACTTCATCGAAAAGAACGCCCCGCTGCTGGAACCCTGGCAGCGCGAGATCGTGCGCATCGTGCGCAAGGTGGCGCAGTACTTCTACCCGCAGCGCCAGACGCAGGTGATGAACGAAGGCTGGGCCACCTTCTGGCACCACCGCCTGCTCAACCAGATGTACGACGACGGCTACCTGGCCGACGGCATGATGATCGAGTGGCTGAGCTCGCACACCAATGTGGTGATGCAGCGCCGCATGCAGCCGCTCAACCCCTACGCGCTGGGCTTTGCGATGTACACCGACATCAAGCGCATCTGCGAGGCCCCGACGGCCGAGGACCGCGAATGGTTCCCCGACATGGCCGGTGCGCCCTGGCTGCCCACGCTGCAGCACGCCATGCGCAATTTCAAGGACGAAAGCTTCGTGGCCCAGTACCTGAGCCCGAAGCTGATGCGCGACTTCCGCCTCTTCTCGGTGCTGGACGACGAGACCGAGAAGGACTACCTGATCAGCGCCATCCACGACCCCGAGGGCTACCGCCATGTGCGCCAGGTCCTGGCCTCCAACTACGACCTCGGCACGCGCGAACCCAATATCCAGGTGTGGAACGTCAACCTGCGCGGCGACCGCTCACTGACCCTGCGCCACACCCAGCACCAGAACCGCCCGCTCGACAAGAGCGCGCTCGAAGTGCTCAAGCATGTGGCGCGGCTCTGGGGCTTTGGCGTGCAGTTGGAATCGGTGAACGGCAAGGACGAGGTGGTGCAGCACTTCAGCGTGCCAGGACCGGCGGCCTGAAGCGCCCGATCAGGCCTTGTCGACCCTTCAGCCCTGGCGGCTGAAGATCTTGCCGGGGTTCATCACCCCATGCGGGTCCAGCGCCGCCTTGATGGCACGCATTGCCGCCACCGCAGGCGCCCCGGCTTCCTGCAGCAGAAAGCCCTGCTTGTGCAGGCCCACGCCATGTTCGCCGCTGCAGGTGCCTTCCAGCGCCAGGGCCAGCTGCACCAGCTGCGCGGCCAGCGCTTCGGCACGCGCCAGCTCTTCGGGCCGTGCGGGATCGATCAGGTAGCCGATATGGAAGTTGCCGTCGCCCACATGGCCGACGATGAAGTGCGGCTGTTGCGCGGCCTCGGCCGCCGCCACCGCCGTCTCCACCGCCTCGGCCAGGCGCGAGATCGGCACGCACACGTCGGTGGTCAGGCAGCGGCAGCCCGGGCGGCTTTGCAGCGCGCTCCAGTAGGCGTGGTGGCGGGCGCGCCAGAGCTTGCTGCGCGCCTCGGGTGTCTCGGCCCAGGCGAACTGCAGACCGCCCTGCTCCGCGGCACAGGCCTGCACAGTCTCGATCTGCTCGCGCACGCTGCTGGCACTGCCGTGGAACTCCAGCAGCAGCAGCGGTGCTTCCGCCAGGCCCAGGCCATCGTGGGCATTCACGGCGCGCACCGCGTGCACGTCCAGCAGCTCGCAGCGCGCGATCGGCACGCCGCTTTGCACCAGGGCGATGGTGGTGCGCACCGCCGCAGCCACCGAGGGGAACTGCACCGCGGCCGCCGCCACCTGCTCGGGCAGCGGATGCAGCTTCAGGGTGAGCTCAGTGATGACGCCCAGCGTGCCCTCGCTGCCCACCAGCAATCGCGCCAGGTCGTAGCCGGCGCTGCTCTTCTTGGCGCGGCTGCCAGCACGGATCAGGCCCAGGGCCGGCAGCACCGCGTGCAGGCCCAGCACGTTCTCACGCAGGGTGCCGTAGCGCACTGCATTCGTGCCGCTGGCGCGCGTGGCCGCCATGCCGCCCAGGCTCGCGTTGGCGCCAGGGTCGATGGGGAAGAACAGACCCTGGTCACGCAGCGCGGCATTCAGCTGCTCGCGCGTGACGCCGGGTTCGACCGAGCAGCTGAGGTCCTCGGCATCGATGCGCAGGATGCGGTTCAGGCGCATCAGGTCCAGGCTGATGCCGCCCTGCACCGCCAGCACATGGCCTTCCAGCGAGGTGCCGGCACCGAAGGGGATCAGCGGCACGCGCTCGGCATGGCACCAGGCCACCAGGGCCTGCACGTCCTCCACCGATTCGGCAAACAGCACCGCATCGGGCTCGGCGGGGGCGTAGAAGGATTCGTCACGCCCGTGGCTGGCGCGGTCCGCCGCGCGCAGGCTCAGGCGCTCACCGAATGTCGATTGCAGTGCGGCCTGCTGCGCGGGGCTGAGGCGGTTCATGACGGGGATTCTTGTGCATCCGACGCGCATCCAGCGCCAGGCACCCTGCGTAAGGAGCAGACCTCAAACCCACGGAGCGCCCGAATGAGCCACCCCATCGAAACCATCCAGACCGTCTACGCCGCCTTCGGCCGCGGCGACATTGCCTTCATCCTGGCCCAGCTGGCGCCCGACATCGCTTGGGAGCACTGGCCCAACCACAGTGCCCACGCCGCGGGCGTGCCTTGGATGAAGGAACGTCAGGGCCCCGCCGGCGCCCAACAGTTCTTCGAGCTGATCGCCGGCTTCACCTTCCACCGCTTCGACGTGCAGCAGATACTGGCCGGTGGCAATGAGGTCATCGGCCGCGTCGCCATCGACGTCACCCTGCCCAACGGCCGCCGCGTGCAGGACGACGAGATCCATTGGTTCCGCTTCAACCAGGCCGGCCAGATCGACGCCTTCCGCCATTACCTGGACAGCGCCAAGCACATCGAGGCGGCGCGCTGAAGCGACTTCAGTCTGCGGCGGCCCGCGCCACGCGCGGGCAGGCGGCTTACGACTTGCCCTTCTTGCGCGGCGCCTCTGCCTTGGCTTCCGGCTCGGGCTTGGCCGGCGGCTGGTCACCGAGCACCGTCTTGAGCGGGCAGATCGAGAAGGCCGGGCACTTGCGGCAGCCCGCCACCACGGCAATCGGACAGATCTTCATGGCCACTCTCCAGCTCGGGTTGAAAGCCGGCATTCTGCGGCCGGCTTGCCAGCCCGGGCGTGCAGTGCCAGCATCGCGGCGTCGGTCAATGGAGCAGGGCGCATGACATCGGATCTGCCTTCGGGCGTGTGGCTGCTGGGTCTGGCCATCGGGCTGGCGCTCTTGTGGGCGCTGTGGACCGCCTGGTCCGGCGGTTGGCTGAAGCGCTGGCTGGGAGACTGGGGCAAGCAGGCGAGCCAGCAGTTCGTGCAGCCACGGCCCGAGGTGGAGCCACCACGCGAGCAGCGCGCCCACCCCGCCGACGCAGCCGGCCCGAAGCACCCGCAGGGCCATGCCGCCAAGCCGCCGCCGCACCGCAGCGGCCAGCGCCACGGCTGATCAGCTGCCGTCGAACAGGTCTTCGCGCAGGCCCTTGAAGGGCGCGTAGAAGGCGCGCAACTGCGCGATGTCGGCCTCGGCATCCCCGGTGGGCCAGAACAGCGGCCCCAGGCCGACACGGCGGCTGCCGAAGTCCAGGTAGGACGGCAGGATGGGCAGCTGCGCCCCCTGGGCGATGCGGTAGAAGCCCGTCTTCCACTCCCGCACGCGGCTGCGCGTGCCCTCGGGGGCGATCACCAGCTGCAAGGGGCCCTCGGCTGCGCGCACCGCCTGCACGGCGGCCTCCACCTGATTGCCGCGCTGCTCGCCGCGCTGTACCGCAATGCCACCCAGCCAACGCATCAGCGGGCCCCAGGGGAACTTGAAGATGCTGGCCTTGCCCATCCAGTGCACGTCCATGCGCAGCGCAAAGGCCGCCAGCAGCATATAGGGCAGGTCCCAGTTGCTGGTGTGCGGGGCGGCAATCAGCACGCAGCGTTGCGCCTCGGGTGGCAGTTCGCCCTCGATGCGCCAGCCCTTGACGCGAAAGAACCAGCGCGCAAACGTCCGCATCGGCGGCTGCAGCCAGGCGGTGTTGAAGATGGTGGACGGCAGTTTCATGGCGCCAGTGTCGGTGGCCGCGCGGGGCTTGACCAGGGCTGGCAAGATGCCGGCTTCCCCTGCAGAGAGCTCCCATGGGCAACCGACTCACACAGATCGCCACCCGCACCGGTGACGATGGCACCACCGGCCTGGGCGATGGCCGCCGCGTTCCCAAGACCCATCTGCGCATTGCCGCCATGGGCGATGTGGACGAACTCAATTCCCAGCTCGGCCTGCTGCTGTGCGAGCCCCTGCCCGAGGCGGTGCGCGAACTGCTGGTCGTCATCCAGCACGAGCTCTTCAATCTGGGCGGCGAGCTTTCCATGCCGGGCTACAGCCTGCTGAAGATTGAAGCCGTCAGCGCGCTGGACCAGGCGCTGGAGGTACACAACGCCGCCCTGCCGCGCCTGAAGGAATTCATCCTGCCCGCCGGCACCCGCAGTGCCGCGCTGGCCCATGTGGCCCGCACCATCGCCCGCCGCGCCGAACGCGCCGTGGTGGCCCTGGCCGAAGGCGAAGAGGGTGTGAACGCCGCACCGCGTCAGTACCTGAACCGGCTCTCCGACCTGATGTTCGTGCTGGCCCGGGTGCTGAACCGCGCCAATCTCGACGGCCTGGGCGGCGACGACGTCTACTGGAAGAGCGAGCGCCTGGCGCGCAACGAGGCGGAAGACTCTTGAGCCCCTTTGCCGAACTGGGCCTGCAGCCCGCGCTGGTGCACGCCGCCCGCCAGGCCGAGTTGGACGAACCCACGCCGGTGCAGGCCGCCGCCATCCCGGCCGTGCTGGCCGGGCGCGACCTGCTGGCCCTGGCCGAGACCGGCTCGGGCAAGACCGCCGCCTATGCCCTACCCCTGCTGCAGCGCCTGCTGCAGACGCCAGCCGGCCGCCACCCGCGCGCCCTCGTGCTGGCGCCCACGCGCGAGCTGGCGGTGCAGATCGCCGACACCCTGCGCGAACTGGCCGCCGCATTGCCGCAGCGCATCCGTGTGGCCCTGCTGTTCGGCGGCGTGTCCATCAACCCGCAGCTGATGGGCCTGCGCGGCGGATGCGATTGCGTGGTCGCCACGCCCGGGCGTTTGCTCGACGTCATCGACCACAACGGCCTGAGCCTGGAGGCGGTGCAGACCTTGGTGCTGGACGAGGCCGACCGCCTGATGGCCAGCGGCTTTGCCGATGAATGGCAGGCCACCGAGGCCCTGCTGCCGCGCCCGCGCCAGAACCTGCTCGTCAGCGCCACGCTGCCCAGCACCCTGCAATCCATTGCCGACGCCCTGCTGCAGAACCCGCTGCGCGTGGACCTGGCCGCCCTGCCCACACTGCTAACCCAGCGCGCCATCCAGGTGGACGCCGCCCAGCGCGGCCCGCTGCTGCGCCATCTGCTGAAGAACGAGGACTGGCCACGCGCCATGGTCTTCGTCGCCAGCCGCCATGGCGCCGAACATGTGGCCGACAAGCTGCTGCAAAACGGCTTCCAGGCAGCCGCCCTGCATGGCGAACTCAGCCAAGGTGCGCGCCGCGACCTGCTGGCCGCTCTGAAGAGCAACAAGCTGCACGTGCTGGTCTGCACCGATCTGGCCGCCCGCGGCCTGCATGTGCCGGGCCTTTCCGCCGTCATCAACTTCGACCTGCCCCGTGCCGCGGCCGATTACACCCACCGCATCGGCCGTGCCGGTCGCATGGGTCAGGCAGGGGTAGCCATCAGCTTCATCTGCGCCGACAGCCCCACCAACGCCGAATCGCACTTCCGCCTGATCGAGAAGCGCCAGGGCCAGCGCGTGGCGCGCGAACAGATTCCCGGCTTCGAACCTCAGGCCGTGGCCAGTGAGGCCACCGCCAGCGGCGGCATCAAGGGCAAGCGGCCGAGCAAGAAGGACAAGCTGCGCGCAGCGGGGCTGCGCTAAAGCTGAGCAACGGCCGAGCGCAGGCGCTCGGCAAAGGCCTGCGCCAGTTCAGCCGGCGCCAGCACCTGCACCTGGCCGGCATGGCGCAGCAGGTCCATCAGCAGCTCGGTCTTGTCCACATAGGGCAGGCGCAGCGTCAGGCTGCCGTCGGCGGCGCGCTCGGCCTGCTGCTTGGGGTGCCATTCCTCGTGCGCCACCCAGGCCGCAGCCTCGGGGCTGAAGCGCAACTCAGCCCATTGCTCGGTGCCACCGGCAAAGATGCCGTAGCCCCGGTCCAGCTCGGCTTCCAGGGTTTTGAGCGGCAGGCGCTGCGCCTTGGCTTCCAGCAGCTTGGCCGAGGCCATTGCGTCCAGCGCAAAGCGGCGCAGGCCGGCGCTGCGGTGGCACCAGGCATCCAGGTACCAGGCGTGGCGGTAATGCACCAAGCGCTGGGGTGAAAGTTCGCGAACGTCGAGCCGGCTGCCCTGCGCGCCGCCACTGCGCTTGCGGTAGCCGATCTCCAGCCGCAGGCCCTTGAGCACGGCGCTGCACACCAGCTCGAAATGCGCAGTGTTGCTGCGCCGGCGTGCGGTGCTGATGAGCTTGATGCGGCGCTGCAGCTCGCGTGCCGCCGCTTCATCCAAGCCCAGCATGGCGTGGATGCGCTCGAACACCGGCGCCAGGTGGCGGCCCAGCAGCTCGCCCTCGTCCAGGCCTTCCAGCATCTGGTGCAGCGTGAGCAGCGCGTGCAGCTCGTGTTCGCTGAGCCAGACCCCGGGCAGCTCGTGCTTGGTACCGCGCCAGCTTTCGGCCCCAAAGCGGTAGCCGTTCGACTGCGCGTCGTACTCGATCGGCGCGTTCAGGCGCTCGCGCAGGTATTGCAGATCGCGCTTCAGCGTGGCGCGCGAGACCTCCAGTTCGGCCAGCAGCGTGTCAATGTGCACGCAGCCGCGCGAACGGATCAGCATCTCGATCTTGTAAAAGCGCTCGGTTCGGTCCATTGTTCAGGGTAAGTGCTGATCTGGAAATTTGTCCAGTATCGCAGGTGGCTCACGTATTGAGCTACTTGGTTGCCAGACTGTTCGACATCGACCCTTGTTGGAGACCGTCATGCACAAGCCCAATGCCCTGCGCCGCGTTCTGGCCGCCGAGCCGCAGACCGATCTGCTGTTCGAAGACAGCGCCCTGCCGGTGCTGCCGCTGCCGCGCAGCGCCGAGGCGGTCTCCGACCCGGCCGGCTGGCAGCTGGGTTTCGACCATGCGCTCCACCATGTGGCCCTGCCGGCCGCGCACCTGCACCCGGCCTCGCCACTGTTCCAGGGCTTTCATGCCGCCCTGCAAACCCACAGCTTGCCGCGCCAGCGCGAAGTGGCCGCCGGCACCCGCGCCTGGCTGGGCCTGCGCCTGCAGGCCTGGCAGGAGGGCCTGCCCTTCGAAGACCAGCTGCTGACCCCGCATTACCTGCGCCAGCTGCGCCGCAGCCATTGCCCGGTCAGCCGCGCGGCCCTGCAAGATGAACTGAACCACCCGCAGCAACGCGTCTGGGCGCGCCTGCGCCAGGATCTCGGATATGCCGCCGGCCATCTGGTGCAACTGGGCCGCACGGCAGCGCAGGCCCTGGCCGGCCGCTCGGCACGCCAGCTGCAGGCCACGGCCGAACGCCTGGCTACCCAGGGCGGCAGCGAGGCCGGCCTGGACGGCGCCGCCTGGGCCCGCCTGGCCGCACTGGTGCGCCTGGTGACGCCGCACGATGCCGCGCCCAGCCCCCTGCCGGTGCTGCCCCCGAACCGCCTGCGCCTGCTGAACCCCCAGCAGGCCCTGCAGGCCTGGGTGGGCCGTCAGCTGGCCCTGGAGGGCTGGGCCGCGCGCGGCACCGCCCTGCACGACGCCCTGCCCGGCGTGGCCGCCCGCCAGGCCGCCCATGGCCTTTGGGCCGCGCTGGCGCCCCACGCGCTGCGCCTGCCACAGCTCCAGGGCATGGAGTTGCTGTGGCGCCTGGAGGATGTGTGGTGCGATGAGCGCGTGCAGCGCCGCTGGGTGCAGCTGCTGCAGCTGCTGCAAGGGGTGGATCTGGAGGCCCTGCTCTTGAAGCTGCCGGCGCCGGCCGGCTGCCATGTGGAGCACCACGCCGAGGCGGGTGCCACCGAGGGTTGGGTCGAGCTGCACTGAGAGGAGAGCGCTCCCCAGCCGGGTCCCGCGAGACGGGCCCCTGCTCGGTGGCGGCTCAGCCGGGCAGCCCCTCACTCAGGCGCTCAATGCGCCCGTCTTGGGCCTGCAAACCAATGTGATAGCCCTGGCGCATATAGAACTGGGCCCAGCTTTCCGCCGCGGCACGGTTGGGCAGCCAGGGGGCGGATTTATCCACCACCATGCGCATGCCCTTGCGCTCATAGAAGACCAGTTTCCACATCCCATCGGGACGTGCGGTGCCAAGACGGTTTCCCATAGCCGTTTCGTTATCAGGGCCGGGAATCTATCAAAAGGTAACGAGCCCAGCCGCCCGCTGGGTCATGTCGCTCATAACAAGATTTCGCCCAGTGCCAAAGACTTGGCATGGGCGCGCGCCGCCCGTGGCCATTGGGCGAAGGGCAGGGCCTGCAAACGGTCCGCCAGCGCGAAGGTAACGGGCGCTCCGCCGAGCTCACCACCCAGGTGGTGCACGATGTCCTGGCGCATCTGCAGCCACAGCAGGGCGGTGGTCATGGCATCGGCCAGGGCCCGGTGGGCGCGGCCCTGGGGCTGCAGTGCGTGAAAGGCGGCCAGGGTGCCGAGCTTGCAGTTGGCCGCCTGGGGGTAGAGCCGGCGCGCCAGCTTCACGGTGCACAGCCGTGCCGGTTCCGCATGGTCCGGGCAATCAGCGCGCAGCATCTCGTCGCGCCAGAACTGCGCGTCAAAGCCGACGTTGTGGGCAATCAGCGGGCAGGGTGGCTGGCGCTCGGCCAGTTCGCGCATCACCGTGGCGGCCGGGTTGGCCGTTTCCAGCATGCGGTTGCTGATGCCGGTGAGGCGCTCGATGAAGGGCGGGATCGGCACGCCCGTGTGCATCAGGCTGCTGTACTGGTCCACCAGCTCGTCCCCGCGCACCCACACCACCGCCACCTCGGTGGCCCGCGCGCCTTGCTTGGGGGACATGCCGGTGGTTTCGAAGTCCACCACCGCCAGCAGCTCCTTGTCGCTCCAACTCACGGTGCCGGGTACTTCTGGGCGTTGCGCTTGAGCTTGGCCTCGCAGGCGGCTTCCAGGTCGATGCCGGTTTCGCGGGCCAGATGCAGCAGATACATCAGCACATCGGCCATTTCCTCGGCCACCTGGGTGCGGCCGGGCTCCGCGTCCGTCAGCTGGCGTGCCTGTTCAGGGTCCAGCCACTGGTAGCACTCCACCAGCTCGGCCACCTCCACGCTCAGCGCCATCGCGATGTTCTTGGGGTTCAGATAGGGCGGCCACTCGCGATCGGCGGCAAAGGCAAGCAGGCGTTGCTGCCAGGCTGAAAGGTCCATGGGCTCGGGAAGTGATCAGAAAAACAGGGGACGGGCGGCGGGAGGAGGAGAAGTTCTGCCTTTGGTATTCACATGCAGTTTTAGATTTTTAAATTGGTGGTGGTAGTAGAGGCGCGCCGAAACTGTGGACAAGTCAAAAAACCGAATGGTGACAAGCGTTTGAGGCGGTTTTGAGGCTGTGGGCGGAGGGCCTGCGCCGCTGCACCCGAAACGACAACAACTTGGCCAAACGGCCCCGGCCTGTGGATAAGCCCCCTCTTGTTCTTCAGCCATCCACAGGCTTGTCCCGGCCGGCCGTTTCCAGCTTGGGGGCGACCTCGAAAACCGGCAGTTGCGGCCGGTTCGGCTCGGCTTCGGCCAAGGGCTGCACCTCGCGCAGCGATTCCAGGCAGCGTTTCGTCAGCTGTTGATAAGTGGCGGTGCCGGCCGCCTTCCAGGCGATTTCCTCGGCCCGCAGCGGCCGCAGCACCTTGGCCGGGCTGCCGACGATCAGATGTTCGGCCGGCAGTTGCTGCCCGGCGGCCACAAAGGCATGCGCGGCCACGATGGCGCGCGCGCCCAGCACCACCTCGTCCATCAGCACCGCGTTCATGCCCACCAGCGCGCCCTCGCCCACGCGGCAGCCGTGCAGGATGGCGCCATGGCCCACATGGCCGTCGCGCTCCACCACGCAGAGCTTGCGCGGGAAGCCGTGCAGCACGCAGCAGTCCTGCACATTCGCGCCCTCGTGGATCTCGATGCGGCCGAAGTCGCCACGCAGGCTGGCGTTCGGGCCGATGTAGGCGCCGGGGCCGATGTGCACGTCGCCGATCAGCACCGCCGTGGGGTGCACATGGGCGCTGGGGTGGACGACGGGAATCACGCCGTCAATGGCATAGCAGGGCATGGGGTTTCCTGATGGCGGTCAAACAAGCAGACCGTATGATCGACCGACCGGTCGGTCAGGTGCTTTTTGCAGCGGTTTGGCGCAGCAGCAAGCATCGCACCGTCCACAGCCCATCCACCTGTTGTCCCGCCCGTGCGCAAAGGCTTTGCACAGCCTTGTCCACAGGCTTCCGGAGCCCCCCTCATGGCCGAGCCGCAGATCCTGATCGAGCGCGAAGAGAACATCGCCATCCTGCGTTTGAACCGCCCGCAGGCGCTGAACGCCTTCACCGCGGACATGCTGGTGCAGATCCGCGAGGCGCTGGACCGGCTGGGTGCGGATGTGGGCGTGCGCGCCATCCTGATCACCGGCGAGGGCCGGGGCTTTTGCGCCGGGCAAGACCTGAGCGACCCCTTCGTGGCACCGAACCCGGGCGGCAAGCCCAAGGACATCGGCCACCTGATCGACCACTACTACATCCCCATGGCCTTGGCGCTGCGCGACTGCCGCGTGCCCACCGTCTGCGCCGTCAATGGCGTGGCCGCCGGTGCCGGCATGAGCCTGGCCATGGGTTGTGATCTGGTCTATGCCAGCGATGCCGCGGTCTTCGTGCTGGGCTTCAACAAGATCGGCCTGATCCCCGACTGCGGCGCCACCTGGCTGCTGCCGCGCCTGGTGGGTCGCGCCAAGGCGATGGAAATGGCGCTGCTCGGCGACAAGCTCAGCGCCACCGACGCCGAACTGCTGGGCCTGGTGGCCCGCACCGTGCAGGCCGAGCAGCTCTTTGGCGCCGCCAAGGCCGCCGCCCTGCGCCTGGCCAGTCTGCCCACCCGCGCCCTGGTGGAAACGCGCCGCCTGTTCGACGCCGCCCAGCGCAGCGAATTCGAGCCCGCGCTGCGTGCCGAAAGCCGCGCCCAAAGCCAGCTCGGCTTTGCGCACGACTACTCCGAAGGCGTGGCCGCCTTCATGCAAAAGCGCCCGCCCCAGTTCGATGACCGCTGAACAACTGGCCCAAGCCGTGGCCGAGGCCATGTGGGCGCAGGACCGCGCCTCGCAGGCCCTGGGCATGCAGCTCGAAGCCGTCGGCCCCGGCACGGCGCGGCTGTCCATGCCCATCCGCGCCGACATGCTGAACGGCTTTGCGCTCTGCCATGGCGGGCTCATCGGCACCCTGGCCGATTCCGCCTTCGCCTTTGCCTGCAACAGCGGCAATGCGCTCACCGTGGCCTCGGGCTATGCCATCGACATCGTGGCCGGCGCGCGCGAGGGCGATGTGCTCACCGCCCATGCCCAGCGCAAGGCCGCCACCGGCCGCACCGGCCTGTACGACGTGCAGGTGCGCAACCAGCGCGACGAACTGATCGCCGAATTCCGCGGCCGCGCCTATCGCCTGAAGGACCGCCGTGTTGTTCCCGAATTACCCGTGTCAGGAGACTGATCCATGTACACCCAATCGCTGAGCCTGGAGCAGGAAAAGCAGCTGGCCGTGGCCACCGCCGAGGAGCAGGCCAAAGAGGCGGCCTTTCAGGCGCGCATCGACGCCGGCGACTACATCGAGCCCAAGGACTGGATGCCTAGCTCTTACCGCAAGACCCTGGTGCGCCAGATCAGCCAGCACGCGCATTCCGAGATCGTCGGCATGCTGCCCGAGGGCAACTGGATCAGCCGCGCGCCCACGCTCAAGCGCAAGGCCATCCTGCTGGCCAAGGTGCAGGACGAGGGTGGCCACGGCCTCTACCTCTACGCCGCTGCCGAAACGCTGGGCACCTCTCGAGACCAGATGCTCGACGCCCTGCACACCGGCAAGGCCAAGTACAGCTCCATCTTCAACTACCCCACCGTCACCTGGGCGGATGTGGGCGTGATCGGCTGGCTGGTGGATGGCGCGGCCATCATGAACCAGGTGCCGTTGTGCCGCTGCAGCTACGGGCCGTACGCCCGCGCCATGATCCGCGTCTGCCGCGAAGAAAGCTTCCACCAGCGCCAGGGCTACGAGAGCCTGCTGGTGATGATGCAAAACGGCACCGAAGCCCAGAAGGCCATGGTGCAGGACGCCGTGAACCGCTGGTGGTGGCCCTCTCTGATGATGTTCGGCCCGCCCGATTCGGACAGCCTGCACAGCGAACAGAGCATGCGCTGGGGCATCAAGCGCAACAGCAACGACGAGCTGCGCCAGAAGTTCGTGGACGCCACCGTCGACCAGGCCAAGGTGCTCGGCATCAGCCTGCCCGACCCCGAGCTGAAGTGGAACGAAGAACGCGGCCATTGGGATTTCGGCCCCATCAACTGGGACGAGTTCTGGCGCGTGGTGGGCGGCGATGGCCCCTGCAACCGCGAACGCCTGGCCACGCGCGTGCGCGCCTGGGACGAAGGCGAATGGGTGCGCGAGGCCGCGCTGGCCCATGCCCGCAAGCAACACACCGCAAAGGAAGCCGCATGAGCATGAACACCAACGAATGGCCGCTGTGGGAAGTCTTTGTGCGCGCCAAGAGCGGCCTGGACCACAAGCACTGCGGCAGCCTGCACGCCCCCGATAGCGCGATGGCCGTGCAGATGGCCCGTGAGGTCTACACCCGCCGCCAGGAAGGCGTGTCGATCTGGGTGGTGAAGAGCGAGCACATCGTGGCCAGCGACCCCGGTGAGAAGGGTCAGCTCTTCGACCCCGCCGACGACAAGGTCTACCGCCATCCGACCTTCTACAAGCTGCCGGCCTCGGTCGATCACATGTGATGGGTGCGATGAAGCTCTCCAACACCCACACCCAGCGCTACCTGCTGCGCATCGCCGATGCCGCGCTGATCCTCAGCCAGCGCAACAGCGAGTGGTGCGGCCATGGCCCCATCCTGGAAGAGGACCTGGCCCAGGCCAATATGGCGCTGGACCTGCTGGGCCAGGCGCGCGCGCTGCTCACGCATGCCGGCGCCGCCGATGGCCTGGACGAAGACCAGCTCGCCATGCTGCGTCTGGAGCACCAGTTCCTGAACCCGGTGCTGTTCGAACTGCCGCACGCGGTGGACGGCCGCCGCCCAGGCGACTTCGCCTTCACCGTGGTGCGCAACTTCCTCACTGCCGCCTGGTTCAACCTGCTGTGGACCAAGCTGCTGGACAGCTGCGATACCGAGCTGGCCGCCATCGCCGAGAAGTCGCTCAAGGAAGCCCGCTACCACCTCCAGCACAGCGCCGACTGGTGCGTGCGCTTGGGCGACGGCACGGCCGATTCCCAGGTCCGCATGCAGGCCGCGCTGGAGCGCGCCTGGCCTTACTTGGGCGAGCTGTTTGAAGGCGACGAGGTGGACGCCGCCGCCGAGGCCGAGAAGCTGGGCCCGAGCTGGGCCAGCCTGCAAGCCGAGTGGCGCGCCCTGGTGGAACCCGTGCTGGCCCAGGCCACGCTGAAACTCCCCAAGGACCGCCCGAACGCCCACCGCGGCCGCCACGGCGCGCACAGCGAGCACCTCGGCCATCTGCTGAGCGATCTGCAATACCTGCAGCGCGCCTACCCGGGCGGCACCTGGTGATGAATCTGGTGCGCAGCCGTCGCGACGAAGCCTGGGCCGTCCTGCAGACCGTGCTGGACCCCGAGGTGCCGGCGCTCTCGCTGGTCGAGCTCGGCATCGTGCGCGAGCTGCGCGAGGACGCCGACGGTGGCTTCACCGTGGTGCTGACACCCACCTACAGCGGCTGCCCGGCCACCGAGCTGATCGAGACCGAGGTGCGCACCGCGCTGCAGGACTTCCAGCCCCTGCGCATCGAACAGCGCCGCAGCCCGGCCTGGACGACCGACTGGATCGGCCCCGAGGCACGCGAGAAGCTGCGCCAGTACGGCATCGCTCCGCCCAGTGGCACGGCTGCCGTCACCCAGCCGCTGCGCCTTCACGAGTCCATCCCTTGCCCGCGCTGCGGCTCAGCGAAAAGCGAACGCCTCTCCGCCTTCGGCTCCACCGCCTGCAAGGCGCTCTACCGCTGCACCGCCTGCCGCGAACCCTTCGAGTACTTCAAACCGATATGACTGATCACGCGAAGCGCATTCTTTGGCGGACCGAGCGCCGGGCCGCTCCCAAGCCGGTCCGCACCCCCTCGGGGGGTCGGTCGTCGTCCACGGCGACCGGGGGGTTGCAATGACTAGCCTGCACTTTCATGAGCTGCGCGTGGCAGCCGTCGAGCCCGATACCGACGAGGCGGTCATCGTCCGCTTCGACGTGCCGGCCGAGTTGCGTGAGGTCTTCCAATTCACCCAGGGCCAATACCTGACCCTGCGCGCATCGGTGAACGGCGAGGACCTGCGTCGCAGCTACTCGATCTGCGCCGGCCTCGACGACGGCCTGCTGCGCGTGGGCGTGCGCAAGGTGGCGGGCGGCAAGTTCTCCCACTGGGTCAACAGCCAGCTCAAGGCGGGTGACGTGATCCAGGTCTTCCCGCCCCAGGGTCGCTTCTTCGTGCCGCTGGCACCCGCTGAAGCGCGCCACTACCTGGGCGTGGCCGGCGGCTCGGGCATCACGCCCATCCTGTCCATCATGAAGACCGTGCTGGCGCGTGAACCCAAGAGCCGCTTCACGCTGCTGTACGGCAACCGCCGCGTCAACTCGACCATGTTCAAGGACGAGATTGCCGACCTCAAGGACCGCTACACCGGCCGCCTGGCCCTCCACGCCGTGTTCAGCGACGAGGCAGTCGAGTCCGACCTCTTCGCAGGCGTGCTGAACCGCGACAAGGTCGCCGCCTTCCTCAACACCCTGGTGCCGCCGGCCAGCATCTCGCACGCCTTCATCTGTGGCCCCTTCCAGATGAACGACGAGGCCGAGGCCGCGCTGCGCGCCGCCGGCGTGGCCGAGGAACGCATCCATATCGAGCGCTTCGGCACGCCCGAGATGCAGCAGGGCAAACCCGCACCGCACGAACTCAAGCCCGGCGACGCCGCCCAGGCCCAGGTCACCGTGATCCGCGACGGCTTCACCCGCGTCATCGAGGTGCTGGCCTCCGACCCCAGCCTGCTCGATGCTGCCGCCCGTGTCGGCATGGACGTGCCCTACTCCTGCAAGAGCGGCGTGTGCTCCACCTGCCGCTGCAAGGTGCTGGAGGGCGAGGTGCGCATGGACCGCAACTTCGCGCTGGAGAAGCATGAGCTGGCGGCGGGCTTCGTGCTGGCGTGTCAGGCGCATGCGTTGACGCCGAAGGTGACGCTCAGTTTTGATGAGCGCTGAGCCATGCGAATTGCGCTCTTGCTTGCCTTGGCTGTCGGGTGCCATGGCTGCGCCTGGGCGCAGGACAAGCGCTGCGAGCAGTTGAGCCAAGCCTGGGCAAAGGCCGAACCGGGCTTCAACCCTTCGCTCGAAGCCAAGGTCGTTGCACCTCAGGGTTTGCCGGTCCATCTAGGACCCGATCGAAGCTGTCCGACGCTGAAAACGCTTGCGCGGGGCGAGTTCGTGACGGCCTATGCAGTTCGGAAGGGCTGGGTACAGGTGGGGCTGCTGGTGAACGGTGACTGGGGATCAGCCTGGGTCGCCGAAGCCGGTCTTGAATTGATTGCTCCCTACGGAGCGGACCATCCTTCGCGCCAACCGGCACAAGCGGCCAGCGCCTCTCCATGAGCACTCCCAATCCCCGCGAGCAAGACATCCTCGCCGTCTCCGCCCGCCTGTTCGCCCAGAACGGCTACCCCGGCACGGCGATGAGCCAGGTGGCACTGGCCTGCGGCCTGAGCAAGCCGGCGCTCTACCACTACGTGCCTGACAAGGCCGAGCTGCTGGCGCGCATCTGTGAAGCGCATATCGAGAAGCTCGCCGCCCTGGTGCGCGAGGTGCGCGCGCAGGGCCTGGAGCCCGAGGCCCAGCTGCGTGCGTTGGTGGCGCGCTTCCTGGCCGTCTACACCGCCGCGCGGCATGAGCACCGCGTGCTGACCGAGGACCTGAAGTTCCTGCCCGAGCCGCGCCAGCAGCGTGTGCGCGAGCTGGAGCGCGAGGTGGTGAACGGCTTTGCCGCCGCCCTGGCCGCGCTGCGCCCGGGCCTGGAGTCTGCAGGCCTGGCCAAGCCCGTAACCATGCTGCTGTTCGGCATGATCAACTGGACCTACACCTGGCACCGCCCCGAGGGCCCGGTGAGCGACGCGCAGCTGGCCGAGGTGGTGGCCCAGCTGCTGCTCGGCGGCCTGCCGGCCGTCGCCGCCTGAAGCCACCCCAACTCAATCACAGGGAGAAGACCATGCTCGACCACATGACCTTTCGCGTCGCCGACCTGGCGCGCAGTACCGCCTTCTACGCCGCCGCACTCACGCCGCTGGGCTACACGCAGGGCCCGAGCTTCGAGTTCGACGGCCAGTCCATGCAGGGCTTCATCCACGACGGCAAGCTCGACACCTGGCTGATCCAGGGCCCCTCGCCCTTCGGCGGCGCGCCCTTCACCACCGCCTGCCATTTGGCCTGGCGCGCAGCCACCCGGGCGCAGGTCGACGCCTTCTACGCCGCCGCGCTGGCGGCCGGTGGGCGCTGCAACGGCGCGCCGGGCCTGCGCCCGCATTACCACCCGAACTATTACGGTGCCTTTGTCATCGACCCCGATGGCAACAACATCGAAGCCGTCTGCCACGAGCCCGTATGACCGCGACTACCTTGGTGCGCCGCCTCGGCGCCGACGACGCCCCCGCCTACCGGGCCCTGAGCCTGCGCGCCTACGCCGAGCACCCGGACGCCTTCACGGCCACGGTGAGCGAACGCGCCGCCCAACCCATGAGCTTCTGGCTGGCCCGCGCCAGCGAAGCGCCCGATGCCCCGGAGTGCGTGTTCGGCGCCTTTGCCGATGGCGTGCTGGTGGGCAGCGCCGGCCTGGAGTTCGAGACCCGGCCCAAGACTTGCCACAAGGCCCTGCTGTTCGGCATGTACGTCGCACCCGAAGCGCGTGGTCTCGGCCTGGGTGTGGACCTGGTGCAGGCCGTGTTGGCGGCGGCGCGCTCGCGTGAATGGGTGCGCGTGGTGCGGTTGACGGTGACCGAGGGGAATGCGGCTGCGGAGAACCTCTACGCACGCTGTGGCTTCAAGCGCTTTGGTGTGGAGCCGATGGCGATGCGGGATGTCGAGACCGGGCAGTTCTTTGGCAAGGTGCACATGGCTTGCGAGTTATGAGGCTTGGTTCGCTTTCGTGGGAGCCCGCAGGGGCTTCGCCAGCGCGCCTGCATGCGCGCTGTCCTTCGGCAGGGGTCGAAGGGCCCGCAGTGGGCCCTTCTCGCTTCTGCCTCAGCCCGCTGCACCCGACCCGCATTTCTTTGGCGCAGCAAAGAAATGCGGGTCGGGGTTCGGGGGTGAAGCCCCCGAGGGCTCTCACGATCAGCCATGAAACCCCATCCACGAATTGAGTTCAGCATTCAAGACAAGGGCAACACCATGAGCACCACCCTCCAAAGCTTCACCGCCGGCCGCTGGGTCGGCCACAGCCCCAAGCAGGCCCTGCGTTCCGCCATCAATGGCCAGGTCGTTGCGCACACGCACGAGGAGACGCTGAACTTCGAGGAGATGGTGGCCTATGCCCGCCACACCGGCCTCAGCACCCTGCTGAAGACCCACTTCCAGGACCGCGCCCGCACGCTGAAGGCCTTGGCCGAGTACCTGATGGAGCGCAAGGAAGAGCTGTACGCCATCAGCGCCCACACCGGTGCCACGCGCAGCGATTCCTGGATCGACGTCGAGGGTGGCATCGGCACGCTGTTCGCCTACTCGTCCATCGGCGGCAAGGACCTGCCCAGCAGCAATGTGCTGCACGAAGGCCCGCCCATGCGCCTGGGCGCCAACAACCATTTCATCGGCAGCCATGTGCTGGTGCCGCGCCGCGGCATCGCGCTGCACATCAACGCCTTCAACTTCCCGATCTGGGGCATGTTGGAGAAGTTCGCGCCCTCGTACCTGGCCGGCATGCCCTGCCTCGTCAAGCCCGCCAGCGCCACCAGCTATGTGGCCGAAAAGGCCGTGCGCGTGATGATGGATTCGGGCCTGCTGCCGCCCGGCTGCCTGCAGCTCATCGTCGGCGGCACGGGTGATCTGTTCGAGCGCCTTGAAGAGCCCGATGTCGTCACCTTCACCGGCAGTGCCGACACCGCCCTGCAGCTGCGCGCCCACCCCAATCTGCTGCGCCGCTCCATCCCCTTCAACGCCGAGGCCGACAGCCTGAACTGCGCGCTGCTGGCCCCGGACGTGACGCCCGACGACCCCGAGTTCGAGCTCTTCGTCAAGGAAGTGGCGCGCGAGATGAGCGCCAAGGCCGGCCAGAAGTGCACCGCCATCCGTCGCGCCATCGTGCCGCGCCACCTGATCGACGCCGTGGGCGACGCGCTCAGCGCGCGTCTGAAGAAGATCGTCGTTGGCGACCCCGCCATCGAGGGCGTGCGCATGGGCGCGCTGGCCAGCCATGCGCAGCAGGCCGATGTGATGGACAAACTCGCGCTGCTGGCCGAGGGCAACGAGATCCTGCTCAGCGGCCGCGACGGCTTCACGCCCAAGGGCGCGGGCACCGAGCATGGCGCCTTCTTCGCCCCCACCCTGCTGCGCTGCGACCGCCCGCTGCAGCAGACCCAGGTGCACAGCGTCGAGGCCTTCGGCCCCGTCAGCACCCTGATGGCCTACGACGACTACGAGGAAGGCCTGCACCTGGCCACGCTGGGCCGCGGCAGCCTGGTGGGCAGCCTGGTCACCAAGACCCCGGCCCTGGCCGCGCAGGCCGTGCCCACCTTCGCCGCCTGGCATGGCCGATTGCTGGTGCTGGACCGCGAGGCCGCGCTGGAAAGCACCGGCCATGGCAGCCCGCTGCCCAAGCTCAAGCACGGCGGCCCCGGCCGTGCGGGTGGCGGCGAGGAACTGGGCGGCCTGCGCGCCGTCAAGCATTACCTGCAGCGCTGCGCGGTGCAGGGCTCGCCCACCATGCTCACGGCCGTCACCGGCGAGTACCAGCGCGGCGGCGCCGTGCAGGAGTCGGAGATCCACCCCTTCCGCCGCTACTTTGAGGATGTCGAGGTGGGCCAGAGCCTGCTGACCCACCGCCGCACCGTCGGCGAGGCCGACATCGTGGCCTTCGGCGGCCTGAGCGGCGACTACTTCTACATGCACTTCGACGACGTGGCGGCGAAGCAAAGCCAGTTCGGCCAGCGCATCGCGCACGGCTACTTCGTGCTCAGCGCCGCCGCCGGCCTGTTCGTCAGCCCCGCGCCCGGCCCGGTGCTGGCCAACTACGGCCTGGAGACGCTGCGCTTCGTCACGCCGGTCGCCATCGGCGACACCATCCAGGCGCGCCTGACGGCCAAGCGCAAGATCGACCGCCCGCCTCGTGAAGGCCAGCCCGACGCTGGTGTGGTCGCCTGGGACGTGGCGGTGACCAATCAGCGCGGGGAGTTGGTGGCGAGTTACGAGATCCTGACTTTGGTGGCGCGGCGAGGAGCTGCGCTCTGAGTGACTTGATTCCTCTCACGCCCAGGGCATTTCTGCCGCATCAGGAGCTGGGCAACGAGCAGCGCGTTGAACTGATCCGGCGTCGCGAAGGGCTGTTTGCGCACTGCACTGAGGCCGAACGCTTGCGGTTGGCGCCGCTGGCTCAGGCCTACGCCGGGCTGGACCCGCGCCTGCTGGCGCGGCCCAACCTCTTTTCCGCGTGCGCGGCGCTGGTCAACCACCACCGCA
This sequence comes from Inhella proteolytica, assembly GCF_016093275.1. Lineage (GTDB taxonomy): Bacteria > Pseudomonadota > Gammaproteobacteria > Burkholderiales > Burkholderiaceae_C > Inhella > Inhella proteolytica. The sequence goes on along the minus strand of NZ_JAEDAK010000022.1, from coordinate 17,278 downwards.
TCCTTCCCTGGATGCATCCCAAGCGCCCACGGCTCGCTGTCCGGCTGCTGGCGCGGCTGGGGGAGGCGCTGCACCGGATGGAGGCTTGGCGCGCGCGCGGCCTGGAGGCCAGGTTGCATGACCTGCTGCGTGCAACGGTGCGCGCCGACCCAGCCGATGAGGCCTTCGTGAGCTTGTGGCTGCTGCGTGCGTTGCCCCTTCCGGCCCTGGCTTCGCACCCCTCTGAGTTCGACAAAAGCCTCGCTGCCCTGGCCGCAGAGTGTCTGGATGACGCGCGGGTACCGCTGGCACGCCGCTTCGCCGCCCTGCAGCGCTGCAAGCTGTGGCCGGGCGGTGCCAGATGGGAAGCGGGAAACGAGTTGGATATGCAGACCTGGCGCCTTCTGTGCCAGTTTGCCGAAGAGGACGGGGACGCGGCGTCGACCGTGGTTGATGCCCACTGGCAGGTTCAGGGCGCACCGACCTTGCTGAACATCCATGTCTTGAACGCAGACCCGCAGCTGGCATACCGGCTCGCTATGGCCTTCCAGTCAAGACGCCCTGGCTTTGCGGTCTCCATGCTCTGCAGGTCGGTCTGGGACTCGTTCTATCTGGCGTGCCGACTGGCGCCCGAGGGGTCAGCTGCCCTGCAGCAGATCATGGACGCCAGCTGTCAGTGCCTGGCTGACTGGACCCTGGACGGCACTGACCTTGCGCCCGAAGCCGCGTTGGAGGCCCTGGACCATCTATTCCGCTTTGGCGACCCCGCGCAGCCCTACTGGGCTCGGCTGGTGCCGCACTGCATGGCGCTGCTGCGCGCCATGCCTGCTGAGGCGCAGGTGCGGCGGCTGCGTTGCCTGGCAGCCCTTTGCGTTTATGGCGAGCCTGCCTCACCTGGGGTTACAGAGGCCCTGCACTTGCTGAAGATCTTGGTGGATCGGCGTCTGGACGCGCTTCAGGCGCAACCGCCGAGGGACTCCTGGTTCGAATTCTCAGATGTTGGTATGGCCGTTGGCGAGGTCAGCGGCGCGTGCCTGGATCTGCTGGAACCCAAGCAGATGTCGGGGCGCAATGTTCGCGTGGCGGCGCCCACCGAGCACGCCTTGTTGCCTTGGCTGCGCGCGCGCTTTCAGGCACTGCAGCAGCGCTTGATCCTGGCGCTGCCCGAGCACGAGCTGTACACCCGGGTGGACCTGCTGTTGGGGCTCTCGCACGAGGCTCTGATTCGGGAGCACCACCAGCAGTTGCACGAGGTCTTTGAAGGCTGCGCGCTGCGGGCTCCGGTCGACGCGGGCATGGCGCTGCGTCGGGTGATCCGCTACTGCGGCTATAGCCAAGTCGATGACGAGATGTACCGGCGCGAACTCTGCCAGCAGACCTTTGACAAGCTGATTCCCACGCTGGAGCGGATCTCGACGACGGATGCCGCCGTGGCGCGCAGCGGCATTGGTTGGAGCCCGCGCGGCGATATCTGACGGAGGTTGATCCCGGGTGGGTAGGAATTCACCCGGTCCCATGGCCGCGACTTCAAGGGCGCCCCTTGCCGGTTTTCGCGCCCGAGGCCTTCCAGAAGAAAAGCGCCTGTCCAGCCCCGCGCTGTTCAGAATGGCTTGTCACTCCGTGCTGAGCATGCCTTGAACCGCCCCGCCCCGCGCATTAGATTGCCCCACAAGCAGCTACTGGAGGGCGCGCCATGGCACTCATCAACGGCACCGCCGGCAACGATGTCATCAAGGGCGGCTCACAGGGCGACATCATTTACGGGCTGGCCGGCAATGATGTGATCGATGGCGGGCTGGGAATCGACAGCCTGTATGGCGGCGAGGGCAATGACACGCTCTGGACCCTGCACAACATCGACACCATCGACGGCGGGCCGGGCCTGGACACGGCGGCCTTCTACCGGCTGTCGACGATGCACAGCATCAGCCGCACCGCCACGGGTTTCATGGTGCTGGATTCCGACAGCTCGGCCGACTACACGGGCATCGAGCGCTTCCAGTTTCCGGACAAGAAGCTCGCCTTCGATCTCGCGCTGGACGAGGCGGCCGGCAACACCGTGCGCGTGATCGGCGCGGCCTTCGATGCCGCCGCCATCCGCGCGCACCCGGACTGGGTCGGCATCGGCCTGGGGCTGTTCGACAGCGGGCAGAGCCTGGCGCAGGTCTGCATGATGGTGGCGCAGCTGCTGAACCTGAACGCCAGCGACTTCGTCAGCACCCTCTACCGCAACGTTGTCGGTGCTGAGCCCGATGCGGCGACCCTGGCGGGCTATGTGGCCCAGCTGCAGGGCGGCATGACGCAGGGACAGTTGCTGGAGCTGGCGGCGAGCGTGTCGCTCAACGAGACAAACATCAATCTGGTCGGGCTGCTCGACACCGGCGTGCTGTTCGAGGGTGTGAGCGCGCCGCCGCCGTGAGGGCGCTCAGCCCGCTCGAGCGCCCTCAAGAACGCACATCAAACGGATTCAAAACCTCCAGGCCCAAGGCCTTGAAGTCGGCCACGTTGCGCGTCACCACCGTCAGCCCTCGGGTGATGGCGGTGGCGGCAATCATGGCGTCTTCGTACAGGGTGTCCGAACGGCGGTGCATCAGGCGCGCCCATTGCCGGAAAGCCGCAGCGTCCATAGGCAGGACGTTGTAGGCCTGGGCCAGCTGCGCCAGCCAGGCTTCGATGTCCAGGGCCTTGGCGGCGTCCTGCTCGCGGGTGATTTCGATGCCGGCCTGGATCTCCCCCAGGGTCACGGCGGAGAGGAACAGCTGCGCGTCGTCCGTGGCCTGCAGCCAGGCCAGCACACCCCCATGGGGCTTGGGTTTGCGCAGTTCGGAAACGATGTGGGTGTCCAGCAGGTACATGGCGCCTCTGCGGTCTCAAGGCAGTTGCGGCGGGCGTCGCTTGGCACGCCCGCGTGGCGGCACCAGGGCTTCACTGCGCGCGCTGTCGGCCAGCAGCAAGGCCTTGAGTGAGGGGCGGGCGGCCATCTGCAGGCGTCGCCATTCCTGCACCGGCACCAGCACGGCGGCTTCGGCGCCGCGCTTGGTCACCATCTGCGGGCCTTCGGACAGGCAGGCCTCCAGAAATTCGCTGAAGCGTGCCTTGGCGTCTTGTACGGGCCATGCATCCATGGTGGTCCTTTCAAACTAGTTTGCTGACTAGTTTGATGGTTGAGGACCTGCCAGTCAATCCCCGTTGCGGCCCAGGGGCAGCGCATGTCCGCTCTCAAAGCCCTGCTCCCGCCCATCCAGCGGATCCACAAACCGCAGCGCCCGCGCCAGCAGCATCAGCGGCCGCCCGAAGTCATCCGGCCCCTCGGGCTGCAGCACGGGGTAGACGCGGTCGTTGACGATCGGCAGGCCCAGCGCCGCCATCTGTGCGCGCAGCTGGTGCTTGCGGCCGGTCTGCGGGGTCAGCCGGTACAGGCCCAGGCGCGCGCCCGCTGGAGCGCCGGGCACCAGGGCCGGGTCGATCTCCTGCAGCCGCGCCACCTCGGTTTCCGAGTTGGGCTCGCCTGCCGCCACCTGCATCTGGTGGAAGCGCGCGTCCTTCGGTTCCACCAGGCGGTGGCGGGCGGTGAAGGGCTGGGTCAGGTCTTCGCGCCAGGGCGCGATGGCCTCGTAGACTTTGTGCACCCGGCGCTCACGCCACAGCGCCTGGTAGGCATCGCGGTGCGCGGGCTGGACGCAGAAGGCGAGCACGCCGGCGGTGTCGCGGTCCAGGCGGTGTAGCGGCGTCAGGTCGTGCAGGCCCAGCTGCTGCTGCAGGCGCACCAGCACCGTTTCCTGCACATGCCGGCCGGCGGGGCTGACGGCGAGGAAGGGCGGCTTGTCCACCACCAGCAGGCGCTCACACTGGTGCAGCAGCGTCAGCTCGAAGGGGACGCGTGCTTCCGGCTGCGGCGGCTGGCGCCAGTACCAGAGCAGGGTGCCGGGCGGGCAGGGGCTCTGGGCGTGCACCGGCCGGCCGGCGGCGTCCAGCACCTCGCCGGCCAGCAGGCGCTGCGGCCAATCGAGGGCCTGCGGAAAGCGCGCCTGCAAGAAGGCCAGCACATCCCGGTAAGGCCCGCCGCCGGCGCGCACCTGGCTGGCGTTCAGGCCGGCGCGTGGGGCGGGGCGGAAGGCTTCAGGCGTCATCCAGGCGGCGGGCGCGCGCCAGGCGCCAGGCTTCGTCGGGGTGCGTGGGGTCGAACACCGCCTCGGGCGGGGTGCCGGTTTCCTGCAGCCGGGGGTCGAGGGCAATGCGCTTGTCGAACACGAAGCACTCGCCCTCCCAGTCGCGCTGGGCCGCCCCTTCCTCGTCCTGCAAGGCCTGGAAGAAATTCATGATGCCGCCGTCCAGCTGGAACACCTGCAGGCCCAGGCTGCGCATCCAGGGCGCGGTCTTGTCGCAGCGCACGCCGCCGGTGCAGTACATGGCCACCGGGCGGTTCTCGGCGCGCCATTGCGGCGCGTGCGCTTCCACGTAGGCCACGAAGTCGCGGAAGTGGTGCACGCTGGGGTCGGTGGCACCCCGGAAGCGGCCCAGGCGCCATTCGAAGTTGTTGCGGTTGTCCAGCAGCACCGCGTCGCCGCGTGCCAGCAGCTCGCGCCAGGCCTGGGGCGATAGATGCGAGTCATCGTGCTCATCGGGCACCGGCAGCGCCTGCGCCTGCGGCAGGCCCAGGGCCACGATCTCCGGCTTCACGCTGACCTTGAGCCGGCCAAAGGGTGGCGTGCGGCAGGGGCTGTGCTTGAACACCAGGGGCCGCGGCCCGAACAGGCCGCAGGCCTGCAGCGCCGCCTCGAAGGCGGCCACGGCCGCGGGCGTGCCGGCCACCGCGCCACTGATGCCCTCAGCCGCCAGCACGATGGGGCCGCGCAGGCCCTGCGCCAGCGCGCGCACCTGCTCGGCCGCGGCGGCCGGGTCGGCCAGCGGGTGGAAGCGGTAGAAGCTGCTGTGCAGCAGGGCGGGGGCTTCGGGGCTGGGCATGACGGGGATTGTCCGAGCCCGCCGCCGCCACACCCGGATACTGCGCCCATGAACCCCGACACCTTTCCCCTGCGCGGCGACCACATCACCCTCGAAGCCCTGATCAAGGCCGCCGACCTGAACGGCCAGCGCGAACTGGCGCGGGCCGTCATTGCCGATGGCCTGGTGCAGGTCAATGGCGAAGTGGAAACCCGGCGCGGGCGCAAGCTGCGCAGCGGGGATGTGGTGCAGCTGGGCGCGGCGGCGCTGCGGGTGGTGGATGGGGATCCGGAGCAGTGAGAGAGTGAACAGCCGGGGCCTGCCCTATCGCTGGCGCTGCCTGTCCTGCGATGAAGCCAACCCCGGTGCGGCCATGGCTTGCGGGGCCTGCGGCTTTCCGGCCCGACCGCGAGGTGCGGAAGTCCAAGACCTGCTGGTGCGGCAGCGTGTGCCTCGGCCGGCTGAGCCGGCGATTGCGCGGGCCAACTGGGCAGATCTCTCGCGGCAGTTCGAGGATTTGCCACTCCTGCGCAAAGTCTTGGCCTGCCTGGGGCTGGCGCTGATGTTTGGCGGATCGGTCTGGTTCAAGCTCACGCTCAGACTTGTGGATCTGGCCTGGAGCGCGCTGCTCTTTGTGGCGGGCCTGGGTCTGCTCGCGGTCGCTGTGGGCCAGGAACCGAAGGGCGGCGCACAAGCCCCACCCACATGATCGTTCCTGACCACTGGGCCGAGGCCCGCGTCATTCACCGCACAGGCAAGCGCCAGTTGACCCTGCGTCGCTTCGGCTGGTCCATGCAGAGCGTGGAGGACGCGCAGGCCATGGCCGACGCGCGGGTTGCCGCGGCCTTGGCGCGCAGCCTGGCCGGTGAAACGCTGGAGCGCCGCGAGCGCAAGCTGGCCTACAACGGGGCGGTTGGCGTCCCCATCCGCGAGGAGGTGGTGAGCCGGCAGGGTGAGGAGGTTGTTACCCGCAACTCCTACGGGGCGCGCTGCCTCAATTCACCTCATGCCCTGTTCGCCGACATCGACTTCGAGCCGCGACACCCCATTCGCGATGGGCTTGTGGTGTGGTTGGTGCTGACCACCCTGGCTGTGGCAATGGGCTGGTACCTGCAACACAAGGTGCTGGCGGCGGGCCTCGCGGCCCTCGCCCTGCTCCTGGCAGCGCCACTGACCCGCTGGCTTCGCCGCTTGCTGAGTGCCGCAAGGGGCGGCCCGGCCCAATGGACACGGGCGCGCCTGCTGGACTTCCTGGCCCGGCACCCGGCCTGGGCTGTGCGTGTGTACGCCACGCCGAATGGATGGCGTCTGCTGGCCACCCATCAGGGCTTTGACCCCTTGGCACCTGAGGTGAAGGCCTTCTTCGACAGCGTGGGCGCGGACCCGCTGTACGTGCGCATGTGCCAGAACCAGCGCTGCTTCCGCGCCCGCCTGAGCGCCAAGCCCTGGCGCATCGGCATGACCGAGCATTTGCGCCCGCGGCCCGGGGTCTGGCCCGTGCATCCTTCGCGCCTGCCCCTGCGTGCGCAATGGGTGGCCCGGTACGAACAAGCTGCCGCCGGCTACGCCGCTTGCCGCTGGATCGAGACCTTGGGCTCCGGCGAAGTGCACCCCAGCTTGTGCGCCGTGGTGGAACTGCACGACCGCGAAAGCCGTGCGCTGCAGCCGGGCTTGAAGCTGGCCTGATACGCCCCCCAACTTGGCGTGAACTTGGCTTGAGCGTGCGCCTTCAGCGCCTGAAGCGCTGGGTGCCCTGCCGCTGGCGGCTGTTGCGCTTTCGTCAGTAGCCCGGCCTTGCGCGCTCGTCCTACAAGGCTTCAGGGCTGCCGCTGACAGACCCGCTCGCGGGCCCTGCCTAACCTGCCTGCGTGTTCGACTGTCCACCGACCCGCCATGCCCCATCTGCCCGCACCCGCTCCGGCAGCCGCCCGCCTGGCTCTGCCGTCCACCACGGCCGCGCTGGTCGCAGTGCTCACATTGGTTGCCTGTGGCGGCGGCGGGGTCTCGGCCTCGCTGCCCACCCCGCCCGCGCCACCGGGGCCCGGGGCCAGCATGGGCAGCCTGCGCGTGTACCTGACCGACGCGCCGTCCTGCGGCTACGAGAAGGTCTTTGTCACCGTCAGCAAGGTGCGCGTGCACGCGAGCAGCACGGCCGATGAAAGCGCCACGGGCTGGGTGGACCTGAACCTGCCCACCCCGCGCCGGCTGGACCTGCTGGCGCTCACCAATGGCGCCCTGGCCGAGCTGGGCCAGGTGGCCCTGCCGGCCGGGCGCTACCAGCAGCTGCGCCTGGTGCTGGAGCCCAACAGCAGCGCCAACCCCCTGGCCAATGCCGCCCAGCCCGTGGGCGGCGGCGGCGAGCGCGCGCTCGACACCCCGAGCGGTACCCAGTCCGGCCTGAAGATCAACCTGAACCTCGACGTTGCCGCCAATCAGGTGGCCGATCTGGCGATCGACTTCGACGCCTGCAAATCCATCGTCAAGGCCGGCAACTCCGGCAAGCTGCTGCTCAAGCCCGTGCTCAGCGCCCTGCCCATGCTGGGCGATGCCGGCCTGCGCGTGGTCGGCTACGTCAACCCGGCGATGGTGGGCGCCACTGTCTCGGTGCAGCAGGGTGGCCTGCCGGTGCGCGCCACGCCGCCGGATGCCAGCGGCCGCTTCGTGCTCTACCCCGTGCCGGCCGGCAGCTACGAGCTCGTCATCACCGCCCCGGGCCGCGTGGCCGCGGTCATGACCGGCGTGCCGGTGGTGACGACCGCCCACACCCTGGTGGGCAGCGAGACGGTGCGCATCAACACGCCGGTCTCACTGCTCAGCGCCGACATCAGCGGCACCGTCAGCCTGGCCGGCAGCACCGCCAACACCGGCGGCGCCGTGCGCGCGCTGCAAAGCCTCACGGCCGGTCCGACGGTGGAGATCGGCTACGCCACGGCCGATGCCGTCAGCGGCCAGTACCTCCTCGGCGCCCTGCCCCTGGGCGCGCCGGTGCAAACGGCCTACAGCCCCACCGCCACCTCCTTCAGCTGGGCCGGCCAGCCGCTGGACGCCGGCAAGCTGCGCCTGGAGGCCAGCGCCACCGGCGTGGCCACGGCCAAGACGCAAGGCCTGCTGCTGACCGGCCACACCGTCGTCAACTTCAGCTTCTGAGTGCCCCGGGGGCCGGGCGAGCCCGGCCCCGCCGGTCGGGTCGCTGCCCTAAGCTCCTTGCCCCGGCGCAAGCCGCCCGCAAGCGAGCCCACCCATGAAACGCGTCACCGGCATTGGCGGCATCTTCTTCAAGGCCCAGGACCCCAAAGCCCTGGCCGCCTGGTACCAAAAGCATCTGGGCATCGACGTGCAGCCCTGGGGCGGCGCGTCTTTCCGCTGGAACGGCCCCGACAACCCGCAGGGCGCGGGCAGCACCGTGTGGAGCCCCTTCGCGGCCGACACCGCCTACTTCGCCCCCAGCACCGCCCCCTTCATGGTCAATTACCGCGTGGCGGACCTGCACGCCCTGTTGGCGGCGCTGCGCGCCGAAGGGGTGCAGGTGCAGGACAAGGTCGATGAATCCGAGTACGGCAAGTTCGGCTGGGTGATCGACCCGGAGGGCAACAAGGTGGAGCTGTGGGAGCCGCCGGAGGGGCAGTGAGCGGCGCAGGGCGTGGGGCCCCGGGCCTTGGCCGCATCCTCTTCCGGGCGGACTCCAGCGATACGAGTCGACGGGATACGGGTTTGGCCCCGTTTCAAGCGCAGGATTTGCGAGCAGAGCGACGTGCCACGGTAGTTCGCAAACTTTTAATTGCCTGGTACGAGCTGACCATTGGAGCCAAGCTGTTGATGGGTCAAGAGAATTTGTATGGCGCTCGGCGGGTGTTACGCCGCGGTGCGGGTGTTATCGGGAGCGGTTGCGCTCTAAAACCAAGTTTGGCCTCACATGAACGACCTCTGCAATTCGACGCTGCGCAAACTCTGGGGCCTCACGGGTAGTGATCCGGAATGCGCCAGTGCAGATTGGAACGATTTCTTCGATCCGATCGGCCTCATCTTGCTGGCTCCCCCGCGCAACTACGGGTACTGGTGCACGCCTCTCAATTCACTTACCTTCGCCACAACTGGCGGCGACGGAGTTCACTACGGCTTATTGGCTCTAGACGGTCAATTTACGGACTTCTCACCAGTGGTGATGACCGTACCCATGAGCGACACGTCCAACACCATCGTTGGTGCAAACCTCAAGGAGTTCTTAGCACTGGGAATTCGTTTCGGCTATTTCGGGCTGGAACAACTTGTGTACGACAGGCATAACACAATGCAGGAGCTTGAGCTCCCAAATTTCGATCAGGAGATGAGCCAAAGGGAACGGTCGCTGCTGAATTTGATCTCCTCCGAGTTCAATATACGACCATGGTCGCGCGTCGATCAGCGACTGAAAGAGCTGCAAGCCCAGTTTGCAGCAGCGTTGCAGTTGCCACCGGAAGAAGAAAGTGCGGCCTAACCCGTCCATCAAGCGGACGTCCCAAAAGCTGCGCTTTTGGTCCGCCCCTTATGTCCAACGTTGGGCCTCATGAAGAACCGTAGAGGTCCGCCACTACCTTGGAAGTTTCATACTGGCGGTGCCCGGTCACCCGAGCAACTGCTACAAGTGCAATTGCGTGGGCTTTCGCGGGCCACTCTCTCGGCTTATCTGAGGCGACTGCTTACGCGGGAGTGCCAATGCAGACCCAGGAAAGGCCGATTCTTAGTCGATCCACCGTGGCATGAAAGGCTGCATCCCCGCATTCGTAGAAAGCGCCTAGCCGTGGTGAACGCATTGCAAATGGCAGGCTATCCGGTGAGTAGCAGGCTGCTTCAATGGGCACTGCCGAGTTGGCGAAACTGGCCGGGTTCTATTTACTTAGTGGGGTCGCATGTCGATGAAGATTTGTGCTGCAAGTAGCATGATGCCCAACCATTCACTCGAGCCGACTCGCGTCGGCAAGCCGCCGCTCGCGGCTTAGCTTCAGCGTTGGGCGCACGGCAAGTTCTACGCGACGGAGACAAGATGATCAGCGATTTGACTCAGGCTCAATCGGACATGCGCTCCAGCTATTGCAGCGGCGGCGCAGGCGTTCTTGCTTCAGCGCTGGCTTGGCTATCTGCGGCAATATCAACGCTTCAAGCTGCGCCACAGCAGGCCGTATGGGTTCTTTTCATTGGCGGGATGGCCATCCACCCTGTTGCAACCGTGATCTGCAAGCTACTCGGCAGCGCCGGCAAGCACAACAAGGGCAATCCCCTCGGGGCATTGGCCTGGGCCAGTACCCTTTGGCTAATTTTCAGCCTGCCTCTTGCCTATGTCGTGTCGCTTTATCGTATTGAGTGGTTTTTCCCGGCCATGCTGCTGGTGATCGGTGGCCGGTATCTGACTTTCAGCATGCTTTTCGGCATGCGGGTCTATTGGCTTCTCGGACTCTCACTTGCCGCTGCAGGCTACCTGCTGGGCAAGTCGCTAGCTTCACCAACTGTCGGCGCCTTTGTTGGAGCGTCCATTGAGGTGGCGTTCGCCATCTTTATCCTGCTTGCCAACCGCCGCGGTGTGCGCCCTAACAATTCATTCAAGCCGAACCCGCTTCGTGGCTCGGCTTAGTTCAGGTGTTGCACGGCATAGTGGTTTCGCCCTCGCCAATCTGCCCGAAGTGCGCGGGCGATATGGAATTTCAGCCTCCTATTAAACACACACCACTATTGGGATGGCTGAGCCGAGAGCTTACGCACTGGGCTGTAGTTGGATTGACCGCTATCGCGGTCTTGAGCTTTTCGGAGCACAGTTATTTGGTGGTAGGGCTTGCAGTTGCTGGTGCTCTACTGGTTTATAAGGCGGGCCACCGGTTCAATCAGCGAAAATTGCACGGGCCTGGGCTCTACTACTGCAAGAAGTGTCAGTACTACAGGAATCCCGAGGCTAAGTAGATTGCCGGCGATGTCATCCCACCCTTCTGCAGGGAATTTCCATCTGGCCAAGCGCTAGTTGGGTATTTCATTCAAAGCGGTTCTGGTTGCCTGCTCTTAATGCTGTGTTCAAGGGATTTGCGTTTCGACCAGAGCCAGACTTCAGCGCATGCGCTGTGCAGCCCCATTCAATAACCCGGAGGTTTGAGCTTTGCTGAACCACTCCCTCCAAACCCCCCGCCTGCTGCTGCGCCCCTGGCGCGACGACGACCTCGCCCCCTACGCCGCCCTGAACGCCGACCCCGAGGTGATGCGCCACTTCCCCGCCCTGCTGAGCCGCGAGGAAAGCGATGCCCAGGCCGCGCGCATCCGCGCGAAGCTGGACGCACAGGGTTGGGGCCTGTGGGCGGTGGAGGTCAAGGGCGGCCCCGCCTTCATCGGCTTCGTGGGCCTGGCGGTGCCGGGCTTTGAGGCGCCCTTCATGCCCGCCACCGAGATCGGCTGGCGCCTGGCGCGTTCGGCCTGGGGCCAGGGTTACGCCAGCGAGGCGGCGCGCGCCGCGCTGGGTTTTGGTTTTACGGAGCTGGGCCTGGAGGCCATCGTCTCCTTCACCGCGGTGGGCAACCAGCGCTCGCGCGCGGTGATGGAGCGCATCGGCATGCAGAACACGGGCCAGGACTTCGAACACCCGCGTGTGCCCGAAGGCTCGCCGCTGCGCCGCCATGTGCTGTACCGGCTGGCGCGCCGAGACTGGCTGGCCGCATGAAGCCGGCCGCGCTGCGCGAGCTGGCTCTGGGCCTGCCCGCCACGGCGGAGCAGCCGCATTTCGAGCTGGCCTCGTTCCGGGTGAAGGGAAAGATCTACGCCACGTTGACGCCCGATGGCAGCGAGTTGCGCGTGTTCGTGGGCGCCGAGGCGCGCGAGCGCTGGTGTGCGCTGCAGCCCGCGCACATCGAGCCCCTGCCCTGGGGCCGCAAGATCGTCGGGCTGCGGGTGCGCCTGGCCGGTGCGCGCGCCAGCTGGCTGCTGCCCCTGCTGCGTGAAGCCTGGGCGGCAAAGAGCGGCGTTGCAAGACCCTGACCAGCGGAAAGCCCTGCGCGGGCTTCTACAGTGGCGGGTTTTGGCGAGGGCGGAGAGCGCGCATGCGGGGCTGGCGAGAAATCGGGATCGGGCTGCTGTTCGGGGTGCTGGGCATGGGCGCGGTGCAGGCCCAGCAGGCCAGTGCGAGCGTGCGCAGCGAACAGGCCACTGCGCGCTTGCTGGTGCATGCCCCCGACGGCGTGGGCGCGGGCAAGACGATCTGGGCCGGCGTGCAGATGCAGCACGAGCCGGGCTGGCACACCTACTGGCGCAACCCCGGTGATTCCGGCCTGCCCACGCGCCTGAACTGGACGCTGCCGGCCGGCGCGCAGGCCGGCGCCATCCACTGGCCGGCGCCGCACAAGATGCCGCTGGGCCCCTTGATGAATTACGGCTTCGAGGGCGAGCTGCTGCTGCCGGTGGCGCTGAAGCTGCCGGCCGAACTGCCTGCCGGCCCGCTGAAGCTGGGCCTGCTGGCCGAGTGGCTGGTGTGCAAGGAAGTCTGCATCCCCGAGCGCGGCGAGTTCAGCGTGGAGCTGCCGCAGGGCCAGCCACTGAACGACCACGCCGCCGCCTTCAAGGCCGCGCTGGCGGCCGAGCCGCAGCCCCTGCCGGGCGTGAAGGTGCAGGCGCGCCAGGCGGCCGAGGCCCTGCAGCTGGAGATCGACGGCCTGCCCGCGGGCTGGCGCGGCCAGGGCATCGAGGCCTTTGGCGCCGATGCCGGCGTGTACGACCACGCCCGCCCCGAGCAGGCGAACTGGCAGGGCGAGCGCCTGAGCCTGGCGCTGCCGCTCTCGCCGCAGCGCGGTGAATCGCCGGCCGAGCTGGAAGTGGTGCTGCGCGCGGGCGAGCAGACCGGCAGCCTGCGCTTTGCGCTGCAGGGCGGTTGGCAGGCGAACGCGCCCGAGGCCGCGGCCGCGCCGGTGCAGCACTTGGGCGGCGGCGCACCCGCCAGCCCCCCGGCGCAACCCGCGGGGGGCGATGTGGGCCTGCTGGCCGCGCTGGCCCTGGCCTTCGTGGGCGGGCTGATCTTGAACCTGATGCCCTGCGTGTTCCCGGTGCTTTCGCTGAAGGCCCTGGCGCTGGTGCGCGAGGCCCCGCACGAGCGCCATGTGGGCGCGGCTGCCTACACGGCCGGCGTGGTGCTGAGCTTCGTGCTGCTGGCCGCCCTGCTGCTGGGCCTGCGCGCCGCGGGCGATCAGATCGGCTGGGGCTTCCAGCTGCAATCGCCCACCGTGGTGGCGGCTCTGGCCGGCTTGTTCACGCTGATCGCGATGAATCTGTTCGGCCTGTTCGAGTTCGGCAACTGGCTGCCCTCGGGCGTGGCGGGCTGGCGCGCGCAGCGCCCCTGGCTGGACCAGGCCGCCACCGGCGTGCTCTCGGTGGCGGTGGCCTCACCCTGCACTGCGCCCTTCATGGGGGCCGCGCTGGGTGCGGCGCTGACCCTGCCGCCGGCGCAGGCGCTGGCGGTGTTTGCCGCACTGGGCCTGGGCATGGCCGCGCCGTACGTGAGCTTCGCGCTGGTGCCTGGCCTGGCTGCACGCCTGCCGCGCCCGGGTGCCTGGATGGAGCGCCTGCGCCATCTGCTCGGCTTCCCGATGCTGGCCACCGTGCTGTGGCTGGTGTGGGTGCTGGGCCAGCAGGCCGGGCTGGACGCCGCCGTGGCCCTGCTGGTGCTGCTGCTGGCGCTGGCCTATGCGCTGTGGGCCTGGGCGCTGCGCGGCTGGGGCTGGCGCCTCAGTGCCGCCGTGGTGCTGGCGCTGGGCTGGCTGTGGGCGGCGCCCTCGCTGCACCAGCCCGCCGGCGCGCCGGCCGCGGCGGCTGCGCCGGCCGCTGGCTGGAGCGCCTGGAGCCCCGAGGCCCAGCAGGCCGCCATCGCCAGCGGCAAGCCCCTGTTCGTGGACTTCACCGCCGCCTGGTGCATCACCTGCCAGTACAACAAGCGCAACGCGCTGGCCGATGCCGGCGTGCAGGCGGACTTCGCCGCCGCCGGCGTGCAACGCCTGCGCGCCGACTGGACGCTGCGCGACGCCGCCATCACTGCCGAGCTGCGCCGCCTGGGCCGCAGCGGCGTGCCCGTGTATGCGCTCTACACGCCGGGCCGCACCGAGCCCGAGCTGATGGCCGAGATTCTTTCGGTGGACGCGCTGCGCGCGCGCCTGCAAGCCCTACAGAAGTGACCCCCCCGAAGCGCCTGCGGCGCCTCCCCCCAGGGGGCGCCACCAGCGGCCCGGCAAAGCCGCTTCCGCGGTGCCCCTTGGGGGAAGGAGCGGCATGCGTCATGTTCTTCCCCTTCCACGCAGGAGCCCAGAGATGTTGAAGCGAAGTTTTCTGCTCACCGCCCTGCTCGCCGCCGTGGCGGGCGCCCAGGCCCAAGTGCAGGTGGGCAAGCCCGCGCCGGCCTTGCAGGTCAAGGATGCGCAGGGCGAGACCGTCAGCCTGGCGGACTTCAAGGGCAAGACGGTGGTGCTGGAATGGGTGAACCCCGGCTGCCCCTTCGTGCGCAAGCACTACGGCGCGCAGAACATGCAGGGCACCCAAAAGGCCGCGCTGGCGCAGGGCGCGGTGTGGCTGAGCATCAGCTCCACCGCCCCGAGCAGCGGCGACTACAAAAAGCCCGCCGAGCTGAGCGCCTGGCTGCAGGGCCAAGGCGCCACGCCCAGTGCCTTGCTGATGGACGACGAGGGCACGGCCGGCAAGGCCTGGGGCGCCAAGACCACGCCGCATATGTACATCGTCAACCCGGCCGGTGTGCTGGTGTACGCCGGCGCCATCGACTCCATTCCCAGCGCCAACCCGGCCGACATCCCCAAGGCCACCAACTTCGTCACCCAGGCGCTGGGCGAGCTGAAGGCCGGCCAACCGATCAGCAAGCCCGCCACCACGCCTTACGGCTGCTCGGTGAAGTACAGCTGAGGGGCTTGAGGCGGGTGTGCGGCGGGATACTGCCGCCCGCCGTGAGCTTCGCCCGCACCAAGATCCAAGCCCCGCGCCTGCGCGCGGCCCTCGTGGACCGGGGGCCGCTGCAGGCGCGCCTGCTTCAGGCCCTGCAGCAGCAGCGCCTGGTGCTGCTGTGCGCGCCCGCCGGCTTTGGCAAGACGGCGCTGCTGGCGCAGGCCGCCGCGGCGCGGGGCCCGGGCCAAGCGCTGGCCTGGATCTCCGCCGACAGTGGCGACGACCTGCACCACCTGCTCGAATGCCTGCTGGCCGCGCTGGAACCCTTCGACCCGCCCTGGCGCAGCGCCCCCGAATCCATCCTGCGCGGCATCGTGCAGCCCGACCCCGCCCTGCGGCGTGCCAAGCTGGCCGAGCTGCTCAATGCGCTGGAGCTGTGCGAGACCGCGCAGGGCCTGATCGTGTTCGACGACCTGCACCGCGTCAGCGACCCCGCCTTCTTCGCCTTCCTGGACGAGCTGCTGGAGCGCCTGAGCCCCAAATGGACGCTGGCCCTTGCCACGCGCACCGAGCCGCCGCTGGCGCTGGCGCGCCGGCGCGCCGCCGGCGAGCTGGCCGAGTTCCGCCAGCCCCAGCTGCAGTTCAGCGAGCCCGAGGCGCGCGCGCTGCTGGCCGGCACCGGCCTGGACGAGGCCGCTGTGGCGCGGCTGTTCGAGCGCACCCAGGGCTGGCCGGCCGGCCTGCGCATGGCCCTGGGCGTGCTGCAGGGTGAGCAGGGCGGTGCCGAACGCCTGCAGCGCGCCAGCGAGCGCTCCTGGTTCGACTTCCTGCTCACCGAGGTGCTTGAACAGCTGCCCGCGCCCCTGGCCGACTTCCTGCAGGCCGTGAGCGTGCTGCCCGAGCTGCAGCCCGCGCGCTGTGCCGCGCTGACCGGCGACGCCCTGGCCGCGGAACGCCTGGCCGAGATCGAGCGCCTGGGCCTGTTCGTCGATGCCCTGGACGACCCGGCCGGTGGCGGGCTCAGCCTGCGCTTGCACGATCTGTTCCGCGAGGCCCTGCAGCAGCGGCTGCGCCAGGCCCAGCCGGAGCGCTGGCGCCTGTTGTGCCAGCGCATGCTGCAGACCGAGCCCGACCCGCTGCGCCGCCTGCAGCAGCACCTGGAGCTGGGGGAGCTGGGCGCCGCCGCCACGCTGGCGGCCGAGCAGCTGCCGGCCCTGATCGTCAGCGCCGGCGCCACGCCGGCCCTGCACCTGATGCAGCAGTTCCCGCCGGCAGAGCGCGAGCACCTGCCCGAACTGGCCTTCGTGCGCGGGCTGGCGGCCTGGACGCCTGCCTGGGACTTCGAGCGCATGCACCGCGAGATGGAGCGCGCGGCGCTGGGCTATGCGCGGCGCGGCGCCGAGGCCGAACGCCTGCTGGCCTGCGCCTACGACGCCATCGCCCTGATGGCCCTGGGCCGCTATGGCGCGGGCGAAGCGCTGTTGAAGCAGCTGCAGCAGGCCGAGCTGGCACCGGCTGCGCAGTTGATGCGGCTCACGGCCGAGGTCTGGGCCGCCATCGACACCTGCCGCTACGAAGCGGTGGCGCCGCACGCCCAGCGCATGCTGGCGCTGCTAGTGCAGCTGGACCGCCCCGAGCTCTGGTACCAGACCACGCCGCCGCTGCGCATGCCGGGCCTGCCGGGCATGACGGACACGCTGGAACGCCATGCCGACCAGCTGCTGCGCGTGGCCGGCGAGCAGCCGATTCCGCTGCGCACCATCGCGCTGCAGATCCAGGCCTGGTGCGCGCTGTGGCGTGGCCGCACGCTGGAGGCCGAGCAGCGCGCCCTGCAGGCCCGCGAAGACGCGCACTGGGGCAGCCAGCTCGGCGCCGTGCGCTCCTACCAGCTCTGCCTGGACGCCCTGCTGGCCCTGGTGCGCGGGGACGCCGCGGCGGCGCTGCAAGCCGCCACCGAGCGCCAGCGCGAGTTCAACCACCTGGGCAACCCCTGGTACGCCTACCTGCTGCCGCTGTTTCGCGCGCGCGTGGCGGCCAGTGCCGAGCAAGGGCCCGCCCTGCGCGAGGCGCTGGCCGAGCTGGCGGCCTGCCGGCCGCTGCAGCTGCCGGGTGGCACGGCCACGCTGGCGGCGCGCGAGCTGCCGCTGCAGGCCCAGCTGGCATGGCTGGAGGGGCGTGCGCAGGCGGCCGTGCAGGCCTGGCAGGACGCCCTGGCCCTGGGGCCGGCCATCGACCTCTACGGCCTGGCGGGCGAGACCCGGCTGCGCCTGGCCTGGGCCCTGTGCTCGCTGGGGCAGCAGGAGCCGGCGGCCCGCACCCTGCAGCCGCTGTTCGAGGCGGCGCGCCGCGACGGGCCGGGCGGCGCCCTGCTGGCGGGCACGGCCCTGGCCGGCCTGGCCGGGCTGGACTGGGGCCCTGCACTGGCCGACGCCGACGCCGCGGCCCTGCGCGCGTGGCAGCAGGCGGTGCTGAC
>NZ_JAEDAK010000021.1 GCF_016093275.1 Inhella proteolytica | reverse complement strand
GCGCGGTGAGGCCCAGCGGGTCGGCGCGCGTGGCCTGGCCACGGCCGCGCAGGCCGCCCAGGCTGCCGGCCTCGTGCAGGCGCCGGCGGGCCAGGGCGGCGGCCGGCTGGGCGCCCAGGCGCTCGAACAAGGCCAGCGCGCGCTGCACCTGCTCGGGTGTGCCACCCAGCAGGCTCAGGGCCTGCTCGTAGGGGTTGCCGGCGGCGGCCCAGGCGGTGGCGGCGGCGTCCAGGTCGCCGCGCAGCTCGGCCTCGCAGGGGGCGGCGAGCGGGATCTCGGGCAGCTGGCGCAGCGCGCCCAGGCGGCGCAGCCAGACGGCGATCTGGCCGCTGCGCCAGGGCTCGCCGGCCGCCACGCTGGGCCCCAGCCATTCGCGCGCCCAGCGCAGCAGGGTGTCGCGGCGGCCCAGCAGCCAGGCGGCCTCCAGCGCGGCCACCGGCACCGGGGCGTACCAGGGCCAGGGCTGGAGGCGGCGCTCGCCATCCAGCAGCGCGTTCCAGTAGGCGCGCGCGGTGCGGCCGCCGCCGCCCTTGCGCAGCTGCAGCAGGGCCAGCAGGTGCTCGGCCTGCTGGCGGTCCATGCCGCTCAGCGCTTGCGAGCCGCCTAACAGCTCCTCCAGCTCGGCCTGCGCCTCGGCCCAGCGGCCGGTCTCGCTCCAGCCATGGGCGCGGCGCAGGCGCAGGCGCAGGCTGTAGAGGTCGAAGTCGCGCGCCGCGCAATAGGCCAGGGCCTCGTCGCACAGGGCCGGCCAGCGCGCGTGGTGGCGGTGCACGATCTGGTGCACCAGCAGGTTGGTGTAGGCGCGTGCGGCGGCCTCGGCCCAGCCCAGCTGCAGCGCGGTGCGCAGGCTTTGCTGCAGGCGCGCCCAGGCCTCGGGCAGATCGGCCACGGCCAGTTCGGCGCAGCCCACGGTGTTGAGCGCATGCACCTGGCTGGCGGTGTCGCCCTCGGCCTCGGCCTGGGCCAGCGCGCGCCGTCCCCAGTGCAGAGCCGCGGCCTGGGAGGCATCGAGCAGATGCAGCTGCGCCATCACCGCGTAGGCCATGGCCAGGCCGGCGGGCTGGCCCAGCGCCTCCAGGCCCTGGATGGCGGTGCGCGCGAGCTGTTTGCCGGCCTGCAGCTCACCGGCCAGGAACAGGGTGCGCGCCAGCCGGCTCTGCGCCTGGCCCAGCGCGGCCGGCTGGCCGAGCTGTTCGAACAGGGCCACGGCCTGCTCGAGCGCGCGGCGCGCGGGCTCCAGGGCGTAGAACAGCTCGCATTGCGCGGCCAGCTGCAGCAGCAGCTCGGCGCGCGGCGCCTCAGGGGGTTGCTGGCGCAGCGCCAGGGCCAGCAGGTGCGCGGCCTCGCGGTGGTCGCCGGCGCGGGCGGCTTCGGCCGCGGCCAGCGGGGCCAGGCGTTGCAGCTCGGCGGCCAGGCCGGCGCCTTCGGCGTGGTGCAGACGGCGCGCGGCCGGGGCCTGGGCCAGCTGCTCGAACAGGCGCGCGTGCAGGGCCTGGCGGCGGCCCGGGGGCAGGCTGTCCTCGAAGGCCTGGCGCGCCAGTTCGTGGCGGAAGCCGATGGTCGGGCCCTGTTCGGTCAGCAGGCCGCTGCCCAGGGCCTCGTCGCAGGCGCGGCGCAGGCCCAGCGCGTCCAGCAGCTCGCGCTCCAGCGGCACGGGCGAGACGGCCAGCTGCTCCAGGCCGGCACGGGCCTCGGGCGTCAGGCGACGGCTGCGCGCCAGCACGGCTTCACGCACGGTGGCGGGCAGGGCCTGCGGGTCCGAGGCCAGCCATTCGTGCAGCAGGAAGGGGTTGCCGCGCGTGAGCCGGTACACGCCCTGGGGCTTGCGGCCGGCGGCACGCACGGCCTGCGCCACCGCGGCCTCGGACAGGGGCTGCAGCGCGACGCGCGTGCAGGCCGGCAGCCCGGCCAGCACGCCGTGCAGCGCATGCTCGGGGCCAAGCTCGTCGTCGCGAAAGGCCAGCACCAGCAGCACGGGCAGCGCTTCGATGCGCCGGCCCAGGAAGCGCAGCAGGTCCAGGCTGGCGCCGTCGGCCCATTGCAGGTCGTCGACGCAAAGCACCAGCGGCTGGCTGCGCCGGCGCAGCCAGGACAGGGCCTCGGGCATCACCTCCTGGGCCGGACGGCCGCGCGCGATCAGCTGGCCCAGCGAAGGCGGTAGGGCCTCCAGCCAATCCAGCAGCGGCCCCCAGGGCGAGGGCGAGAGCAGGGGCTCGCACAGCCCGTTCAGCCACTCCAGCCCGGCCGGCGCCTGGGCCTGGGCGGCGCGCAGCAGGCTGGTCTTGCCCACCCCGGCCTCGCCGGCCAGCAGCAGGCAGCGCCCGCCACCGCCGCGCAGGGCCTGCAGCTGCTGGTGCAGCAGCTGCAGCGGGGCGTCGCGTTCCAGCAGGGCAGGGACAGGCATGGGGCATTGTGGGTGCCTCCGCTGCGCGGGGTTTCAGGGCATGCGCTTGCTCAAGAACCAGGGCCAGAGCAGGTCCGGCATGTAGTTCGGGTAGCGGTGGGTCAGGTCCTTCACGATGGCGACGTAGAACTCGTTGCCCGCTGCGGGGTTGAGGGTGCTGGTGGCGTAGCGGTAGACGCTCATGTCATCGCCGAACAGGCGGGTCTGCTGCCAGGTGTAGGGCGTGTCCGCCAGGCTGAGCGCCACGCGGTACTTGCCGGTCAGGCTGGCATAGAAGGGCACGGCCGTGAGGTCGGACGTCAAAGGAATCACCCCGCCAGGGATGGCCCAGGTAAAGCGGTCATCCTTCTCGCCGACCATGAAGATCATGGACATGGGCCGCGGCGCCGGCGTGGCCAGGCTGTCATGCAAGGTGCCTGCATTGGCGGCGGCGGCGGCCACCAGGTCCGAGGCTTCGCGCATCAGACGCGAGCTCATTTGGGCGCCGTTGGAAAAGCCGCTCACATAGATGCGCTTGGGGTCGGCCGCGTGGTTCGCCGTCACGTCCGCCACCATGGCGCGGAAGAAGGCCATGTCGTCGGCCAGCGGGTGGTCCACGGCGGCGCGGGCCTCGGCCGGCAGCGTGGCGCGCTGGGCCTCGGTGCACAGGGGCTGGGTGGCGCTGCCCAGTTCGCCGCCGGCCCATTTGGTGGGCGTCTGGCGCTCGCTCTCCTCGATCAGGCCGTCGTGGTCGTCGTCCTCCAGATAGCAGTGGCGCAGCGCGGTGGGGAAGACGGCAATCAGGCCCTCGGAGTCGGCCTTCTCGCGCCAGCCCGATTTCTCGTAGAACTCGGCGCCGGTGCCGGTGGTGCCGTGCAGCATGAAGACGGTGGGCGTGTCCACCTGGCCGCGCGCCTTCCAGGGCAGGTAGACGATGTAGTGGCGCGTCAGGCCGGCAATCACCACCTGCTTGTGCAGCGTGAAGCCGCAGGCGCGCGCGGTGGCGGCGCAGAAGTCGGCCAGGCTGACCACGCGCACCGGCGCGCCCAGGCTGTTGACCACCGGACCCATGGCGTAGATGTCGGAGCCGTCGAAACCGACGCAGTTGTTGGTGGCGGCGTAGCAGCGGTAGTGGATGCTGCCGCTGCGCTGCGTGCTGACGCTGCTGCTGGCCGGGAAGAACTGCGGGTACAGCTGCTCGATGGCGGGCAGCAGCCAGACGGCCTCGTTGATCAGGTCGTCCGAGAGCGTGAAGCGGGCCTGGCGTTGCGGGCCGGCGCTCGCGTTCGCATCCGGCGGCGCGGTGGTTTCACCGCCGCCGCAGCCGGCCAGCAGCAGGACCAGGGTCCAGAAGGAAGTTCGTGTCCAGTGCGCCATCGCGGGCCTCCGTGCGGGTGCGCCCGCCGGGCTGGCAGGCCATGGCGGCAGCGTAGGAAGGCGGGGCCTGTGGGGTGCGCCGGCCGGCCCGTGGTTTAGCCGCGCGGCCTACTCAGTTTTGCTCCGGCCCGTTTCAGCCGCGCTGGCGGTAGTCCTGCGGCGTCATGCCCATCTGGCGCTTGAACAGGGCGATGAAGGCCGCCGCCCCGCCGTAGCCCAGGGCCTGGGCGATGGACTGCAGCGGTTCGCCGGCGCGCAGGCGCGGCAGCGCGCGCACGGTGCGCAAGCGCGAGCGCCATTCGGTGAAGCCCATGCCCAGCTGCTGCTGGCAGCGGCGCTGCAAGGTGCGCTCGGTGCTGTGCAGCTGGCGCGCCCAGTCGGCCAGGCTGCGCGGGTCGGCGGGGTTGGCGTGCAGCGCCTCCAGCAGCGGCAGGAGCAGGGGATCCCGGCTGCCGGGCAGGTAGCTGCCGCTGGGCTGGGCCTCGTGCAGCAGGTCCAGCGCCACCTGCAGCTGGCGCGCATCGGCTGGGCGCGCCGGCTCGGGTGGGCGCTCGCGCCAGCGCTCCAGCAAAGCGCGCAGCAGCGGGTCCACCGTCAGCACGCAGGCCTGGGCCGGCAGCTGCGCGCACAGCGGCGCGGCCAGGTAGAGCGAGGCATGCACCACCGCCTGGCGGTTCAGGCCGCGGTGCTCCAGCTCGGGCGGCAACCAGGCACCACACAGCGGCGGCACCAGCAGCTGGTGGCCGGCGAACTGCAGCTCCAGCACGCCCTCGTACGCGTAGACGAATTCACCCCAGGCATGGCGATGGCGCGGATAGCTGGCCGGGGCGCTGAGCGTGGCGGCCCGGAACACGATCTGCGCCGGCAGGGCGTCGCGGTAGGGCGTGCTCAGCGTGGCGGCGGGGGTGGGACGGGCTTTCATGCGGTGGCGCAGCGGCGACAGCGATTGTCGTGTTCGATGAACTGGCAGTGAACCCGCCACACCAGAATCGGCCCCATGTCGACCCTGCACCGCCCCCTGGACGCCCGCGCCATGGCCATCATGAGCCTGCTGTGCCTGATCTGGGGCTTCCAGCAGATCGCCCTGAAGGCCACCGCGGCCGACATGGCCCCCACGCTGCAGATCGGCCTGCGCTCGGGCCTGGCCGCGCTGCTGGTGCTGGGCTGGATGCGCTGGCGTGGCGAGCGCCTGCACTGGCGCGAAGGGCAGTGGCGCGCCGGCGCCCTGGTGGGCGGGCTGTTCGGGCTGGAGTTCATGCTGGTGGGCGAAGGCCTGCGCCACACCAGCGCCGCGCACATGGCGGTGTTCCTCTACACCGCGCCGGTGTTCGCCGCCCTGGGCCTGGCCTGGGTGCAGCGCAGCGAGCGCCTGCACCCCGTGCAATGGGCGGGCATCGGCCTGGCCTTCGCCGGCATGGCGCTGGCCTTTCTGGGGCGCGGTGAAGCCGTGAACGCGCAAGTGCTGTGGGGCGACCTCTTGGGCCTGCTGGGCGGTGCGGCCTGGGGCGCCACCACGGTGGCGGTGCGCGCCAGCCGCCTGGCTACGGCGGCGCCGGCGGAAACGCTCTTCTACCAACTCAGCGGCGGCTGCCTGCTGCTGCTCGTCACCGCCCTGCTGCTGGGCCAGACGGACGTGCAGCCCAGCGCCCGTCTGGCAGCCAGCCTGGCTTTTCAGACCGTGATCGTCTCCTTCATCAGCTACGGCGTGTGGTTCTGGCTGCTGCGCCAGTACCTGGCCTCACGCCTGGGCGTGTTCAGCTTCCTCACGCCGCTGTTCGGCGTGGGCTTTGGCGTCTGGCTGCTGGGCGAAGCCCTGGAGCCCGCCTTCCTGGGCGGTGCGGCGCTGGTGCTGCTGGGCATCACGGTGGTGAGTGCGCAGCCGCTGCTGATGCGGCGGGTTCAGGTTTCCTGAGGCACCACGCCCGGCCAGATGGCTGCGACGGACTGCAGCACCTGGCGCAGTTTGAAAGGCTTGAGCAGCAGACGCTGCACCTGCAGGGCCTGCAGGCGCAGCGCCAGCTCGGTGTCGCAGCGCTCGGCCAGCACGATCACCGGCAGGCGCGCCCGCGCGGGCTGGGCATCGGTGCGCAGCAGGTCGATCAAGGCCAGCGCCTCGTCCACCTCGCCGTCAAGTGAGATCACCAGCGCCTCGGCGCCCAGGCGCAGCAGCTGCTCGCGCGCCGGCTGCACGCGCAGGAACTCGTCCACCGCAGCGATGCCCAACTCGCGCAGCACCGCGGCCAGGGTGCGGCGCCACAGCATCTGCGGCTCCACCAGCAGCAGGCGGCGCGGCGTCATGCGCTGGCCTCGTCGCTGCGGCGCTGCAGCTCCTCCACCACCAGGTCACGCAGCGCGCGCAGGATGCCGCGCTCGTACACATCCAGGCGGCGCGGCTGCGGGTCGGCCAGGCAGAGCGTGCCGACCACCGCGCCATTGGCCAGGCGCAGCGGCGCGCCGGCATAAAAGCGCACCGGGGGCTCGGCCAGGGCCAGCGGGTTGTCATGGAAGCGCGGGTCCTGGCGCGCGTCTTCCACCTCCATCAGCTCGTCGCCCAGGATGGCGTGGGCGCAGAAGGAAAGAGCGCGTGGCAGTTCGGGCACCGGCGCACCGGCGCAGGCCTTGCTCCACTGGCGTTCGGCGTCCACCAGATTGACCAGCACCTGCGCCACCTCGAACTCCTCGGCCGCGAAGCGGCAGATGCGGTCGAAGCGCTCCTCGGGCGGGGTGTCCAGGATCAGCAGCTCGCGCAAGGCCTGCAGGCGCGCGGCTTCGTTGGCGGGGATGGGGGCGGCTTGCATGGCAGTGCGGGCAAAGGCGGGGTCAGCGTAGCAGTGGCGGCGGGTATCGTCAGGCCCAACACGTTATGGCCACGCCCCACCGGACCCCCCTCTCCTCGCAGCTCTGGGCGCTCGGGTTGTGGCTGCTCGGCCTGCTGCTGACGCTGGCGCTGGCTATGCAAGTGCACCGCAGCAACGAGCGCGCCGCGCAGCAGCGCTTCGACCGCGTGGTGGACGAGCTGGCGCGTGGCGTGCAGGAGCGCTTCGGCTTGTATGAATCAGGCCTGCGCGGCGCACGCGGCGCAGCGCTGGCGGCCGGCGGCATCGGCCTGCCCAGGCAGGCCTTCGCCGCCTACGCGAACAGCCGCGAGCTGGAGCGCGAGTTCCCCGGCGCGCGCGGCTTCGGTCTGATCCAGCGCGTGCCGCGCGCCGAGGAGGCGCGCTTCGTGGCCCAGATGCGGGCGCAAGGCCTGAGCGATTTCTCGGTGCACGAGCTGAGCCCCCATGGCGAGGAGCGCCTGGTCATCCGCGCCGTCGAGCCCGAGGCCTTGAACCGCCAGGCCCTGGGGCTGGACATCGCCTCGGAACCCAACCGCCGCGAGGCCGCGCGCCAGGCCGCGCTGAGCGGCGAGGCGCGGCTCACCGCCCCGCTCACGCTGATGCAGGCGGCCGAGAGCCCGCACCGCGGCTTCCTGCTGCTGCTGCCGGTGTACACCGACGGCGCCGACCTGCGCACCCCCGGCGCGCGCGAGCGCGCCACGCAGGGCTGGGTGTACGCGCCGCTGCTGGCCGACGCCGTGCTGCGCAGCCTGGGCGCCGGGCTGGACGAGGTGCACATCCGCCTGGTGGACCAGGCCGAGCGCAGCCCCTTCTTCCGCACCGATGCCGAGGGCGAGCGCAGCGGCACCGGCCTGAGCACGCAGCGCGCGCTGCGCATCATGGGCCGCAGCTGGCAGCTGCAGGCCGATGCCCAGCCCGCCCTGCTGGCCGCGGCCCAGCCGCGCAGCCCGGCGGCCGTGCTGGCCATCGGGGTGGCGCTGAGCAGCCTGGGCGCACTGCTGCTGGGCGTGCTGACACGCCAGCGCGAGCAGCAGCTGCAGGCCCTGGGCCTGCCCGAACGCGAGGCTGCGCGCCCGCTGCGCGCCTTTGCCACCAGCCGCCTCACGCTGGGCGCCCTGCTGCTCTGGCTGCTCGGCGTGATGGCCTATGTGGCGGTGGCACAGAGCGAGATCCGCGCGCGTCGCGCCGCCGAGCTGGCCCGCCATCTGCAGGAGCAGGCGCGGCAGCTGGTGACGCAGCGCGAGCAGCAGCGCGAGGCACGCCGCAAGGTGCTGGCCTTTCTGAGCGAGACCCCCCCGGTGCTGGGCCTGTGGCGCGCCCAAGCCACCGGGGTGGACCCCCTCGATGGCTCGGACCGCGCGCACTGGCAGCGCCGCATGCAGCAGATCTTCAGCGCCCATCTGCGCACCGCCCCGGAGGTGCAGAGCCTGAGCCTGCGCTACCTCGACCGCCCCGCCAGCGAGGGCCTGAGCGTGCAGCGGGTGGACGGCCAGCTGGTGGCACGGGCCGGTGCCCTGATGAACGGGCCGGACCCGAACCCGCATCTGGCCCTGGCGCTGCGCCAGCCCACCGGCACCCTGTACATCGCCTCGCCCCGCGCCAGCGCGCCCGGGCCGGATGGCCGCCCGCGCTGGTCCTACGAGGCGCTGCTCGCCGTGGACGGCCCGCCCGGCAGCACGCAGGGCAGCCCCGTTGCCATGCTGAGCGTGGTCATCGACCTCGGCGAGCGCCTGGAGAGCCTGCGCAGCCAGCTGCCCGCAGGCGAACAGCTCTACGTGCTGGACAGCCAGCAGCAGCTGGTGCTGGCGCCGCCCGGGCTGCGCGCGCCGACCCCCGTGGGCGAGCTGCTGCGCTGGCCGCAGGTGTTCCGCAGCGTGGCCTCGCCCTGGGTGGACGCCGAACCCGCGCTGCGCGCCTGGGCCGGGCCCACCGGCACCCTGCTGCTGGCGCAGGCGATCTACCAACCCAACCAGCGCAGCGACGAGGCCGAGCAGACCCTGCTGCTGGGCCAGCCGCAGGACCTGCTGGACCAGGAGGTGCGCAACGAGCTCGGCCAGCGCCTGCGCATCCCGCTCGCGCTCGGCCCGGTCGGCCTGCTGCTGCTCTACCTGCTGTGGACGGCCAATGAACGCCAGCAGCGCATGCGCGCCGAACGCCTGCGCCAGGCGCGCGTGCTGGATCAGTCACGCGACGCCTTCATCGGCCTGGACGGCGAGCAGCGCATCCGCAGCTGGAACCAGGGCGCGCAGGCCCTGTTCGGCTGGCAGGCCGACGAGGTGCGCGGCCGCGCGCTGGCCGAGCTGCTGCACGCCGAAGCGCCCTGGCCGCAGCCGCAGGACCCGGCCTGCCGCTTCGAGACCCGCGTGCGCCGCGGCAGCACCGACACCGCCGAGCCCCTGGAAGTGGCCGTGGACTGGACCCCGCTGCAGGGCGAGGACGGCGACGGCAGCCTGACCCTGCGCGACATCGGCCAGGAGCGCGCCGCCCAGCGCCGCGTGCTGCAGCTCAATGCCGAGCTGGAGGGCCAGGTGCTGGCGCGCACCGCCGACCTGCTGCACGAACGCGAGCGCCTGGCCAACATCCTGGAAGGCACCCATGTCGGCACCTGGGAGTGGAATGTGCAGACGGGCGAGACCCGCCACAACCCGCGCTGGGCCGAGATGCTGGGCTACACGCTGAACGAGCTGCAACCCATCGACCCCGAGCGCATGGAGGCGCTCACCCACCCGGACGACCGCGCCACGGCCCGCCAGCTGATGCAGGCCCATCTGCGCAACCGCGACTCGCTCTACGAAGTCGAGCTGCGTCTGCGCCACCGGGAGGGGCGCTGGGTCTGGGTGCTTTCGCGCGGCCGTGTGCTGAGCTGGACCGAGGACGGCCGCCCCGAGTGGATGTACGGCACGCACCAGGACATCACTGAGCTCAAGCAGGCACAGCAGCGCCAACAGCGCGCCGCACGCCTGCTGCAGCAGGTGCTGGCTGCGGCCACCGAGGTCTCGGTGATCGCCACCGACGCCGAGGGCGTCATTACCGTCTTCAACCCCGGCGCCGAACGCATGCTGGGCTACCGCGCCGACGAGATGGTGGGGCAGCAGACCCCGGCCATCCTGCACCTGCCCGAAGAGGTGCAGGCGCGCGGACGCGAGCTCAGCCAGGCGGCCGGGCGGCCGGTGGAGGGCTTCCGCGTCTTCGTGCACCTGCCCGAGCAACAGGGTTCGGAGCTGCGCCGGTGGACCTATGTGCGCAAGGACGGCAGCCGCCTGCCTGTGGCCCTGGCGGTGACGGCGATGCGCGACGAGGCCGACCACCTGATCGGCTACCTGGGCATCGCGCTGGACATTTCCGAGCGCCTGCATGCCGAACAGACCCTGCGCGAGGCCAAGCAGGTGGCCGAGGCCGCCAACGCCGCCAAGAGCCTGTTCCTGGCCAATATGAGCCACGAGATCCGCACGCCCATGAACGCTGTGCTGGGTGTGGCGCACCTGCTGCAGGACACGCCGCTGGACGCCGAGCAGCGCACCCTGCTGGGCAAGCTGCAGCTGGCCGGGCGCTCGCTGCTGGCCATCATCAACGACGTGCTGGACCTGGCCAAGATCGAGGCTGGCGAGCTACGCCTGGAACGGCTGCCATTGCGGCCGCAGCAGCTGCTCGACGAGGTGCGTGCCCTGATGGAGCCACAGGCCCAGGCCAAGGGCCTGGCCCTGCACACTGAGCTCGACCCGGCCATGCCGGAACTCATCAGCAGCGATCCGCAGCGCCTGCGCCAGATCCTGCTCAATCTCAGCAGCAACGCCATCAAGTTCACTGCCCAGGGCGCGGTGCGCCTGCGCGCCCGGCTGGAGGCCGACGCGGCGGGCGCCGAGTGGCTGTGCTGGGAGGTGCAGGACAGCGGCATCGGCATCGCCCCCGAGGCCCAGGCCCAGCTGTTCCGCCCCTTCGTGCAGGCGGATGCCTCCACCACACGCCACTACGGCGGCACCGGCCTGGGCCTGGCCATCGTGCGCGAACTCAGCGAGCGCCTGGGCGGCACGGTGAGCCTGCGCAGCCAGCCCGGCGAGGGCAGCTGCTTCACCGTGCGCCTGCCGCTGCAGCGCGCCGAGGCCAGCAGCGCCAACGGCGGGCTGCGCGTGCTCATCGTCGAGGACGAGGCCGCCCAGCGCGAGGCCCTGGCCGCGCAATGCCGCAGCCTGGGCTGGCAGATCGAGGCACTCGACAGCGGCGAGGCCCTGCTGCAGCGCCTGGCGCAGCCCGGCCCGGAGCCCGACGTGCTGCTGTTGGACTGGCAGCTGGGCGAAGGGCCGGACGGCCTCAGCACCCTGCAGCAGCAGGTGCAGAACCAGGGCGCCGACAGCCTGCCGGCGGTGCTGGTGATCAGCGCCGCCGCGCCCGAGCACCTGCGAGCCGCCGCCGGCTCGGAGTGGGCTGACGCCCTGCTGCACAAGCCCGTGCAACCCTCCGAGCTCTTCAACGCCGTGAACCGCGCCGTGGTGCGCCGCACCGGCAGCCTGGAGCGCGTGCTGCAGGCCACCCGCATCGACGCCCTGGACGCCGCCTGGCTGCCCGGCGTGCGCGTGCTGGTGGTGGACGACAGCGAGCTCAACCGCGAGGTCGCACAGCGCCTGCTCGGCCGCGAAGGCGCGCTGGTACAGACCGCCGACGGCGGCGCGGCCGCGCTGGCCCTGCTACAAGCGAGCCACCCGCCGCCCTTCGATGCCGTGCTGATGGACGTGCAGATGCCCGGCATGGACGGCCTGGAAACCACCCGCCGCCTGCGTCAACTGCCCGGCGGGGCCGAGCTGCCGGTGCTGGCGCTCACCGCCGGCGCGCTCGAAGAGGAACGGCAGCGCGCCCTGGCCGCCGGCATGGACGGCTTCCTGACCAAGCCGCTGGAGCCCGCCCAGCTGGTGCGCAGCCTGCGCCAGAGCGTGGAGGCACGCCGCCGCGAGCCGCTGGCCGCCGCCCACAGCCTGCGCGCCGAGGGCAGCCAGGCCGCCACGGCCGACTGGCCAGAGATCGCCGGCATCGACCGCGCGCAGTCCCAGCTGCTGATGGGCGGCCAGCGCGAGCTCTTCCTGCAATCGCTGCGCCGCCTGCTGGACGAGCACCTGCCCGCGCTGGAGGCCTGGCAAGGCGGCGGGCTGGACGAAACGGAAGACGAGCGCAGCGCCTGGCTGGCGCGCCTGCACAAGCTGCGCGGCTCGGCCGGCCAGATGGGCGCGCGCGGCCTGCATGCCGCCGCCAGCGTCGCCGAACAGGCCCTGCGCAGCAGCGCCCCGACCCTGCCCCAGCAGCTGCAGGCGCTGCGCCAGGCGCTGCAGGCCCTGGCCCAGGCGGCCGCACCCGCGCTGCAGGCCGCCGCGCAGCGCCGCCCGCAGGCCAGCGGCCCGCCCCCCGAGGGCCCGGCCTGGCAGGCGCTGCTGGGCCAGCTGCGCGCCAACGACCTGGAAGCCCTGGCCGACTACCAGCGCTTCCTGCCCGGCCTGGCGCAGGCGCTGGGCGCAGAGCGCGCCGAAGCTTGGGAGCAACAGGTCGCCAATCTGCAGTTCCCGGCCGCGTTGCGCCTGCTTGAAGAAGCCGGCTTCGCCTCACCGGATCGGTGAAGATGCGCCCATGCCTGACGCCGCACTGCGCCCCGCCAATCTGCTGATCGTCGATGACGACCCGCTGATCATCCAGGCCATCGCCCGCGCGCTCAATGGCCTGGGGCGTCTGCGCTTTGCCACCGGCGGCCGCGAGGCCCTGGCCCTGGCCAGCACCGAGCCACCCGACCTGCTGCTGCTGGACGCGCAGATGCCCGACCTGAACGGCCTGGAGGTGCTGCGCCAGCTGCGCGAGCGGCCCGATACGCGCGACCTGCAGGTCATCGTCATCACCAGCCAGAGCGACGACGCCACCGAGCAGGCCGCACTGGAGCTGGGCGCGGCCGATTTCCTGGGCAAGCCGGTGCGCCCGGCCGTGCTGCTGGCGCGCGTGCGCACCCAGCTGCGCCTGAAACAGGCCCTGGACGGGCTGCGCCAACAGGCCACACTGGACCAGCTGACCCGCTGCGCCAACCGCCATGTGCTGATGGAGGCGATCGAGCGCGAGTGGGCGCGTGCGCTGCGCGAGCGCCAGCGCTTCAGCCTGCTGCTGCTCGATGTCGACCACTTCAAGCGCTTCAACGACCGCTACGGCCACCTGGCCGGCGACCAGGCGCTGGTGACCGTGGCCGAGGTGCTGCGCCAATGCGCCGGCCGCCCCGGCGACCTGGCCGCTCGCTACGGCGGCGAGGAGTTCGCAGTGCTGCTGACCGGCGCCGACCGCGAGGGCGCCGAGGCGGTGGCGCAGTGCCTGCGCGAACGCCTGGCCGCGCGCGCCCTGCCCCATGAGGATGGCGTCAACGGCCGGCTCACGGTATCCATCGGCGCGGCCAGCTTCGGCCCGGACTGCCATGGCTGGTCCGACCAGCCCACCGGCCCGGTGCCCGGTGGTCACGCCTGGAGCGCCAATCTGCTGCTCAATCTGGCCGACCAGGCGCTCTATGAAGCCAAGCGCCGCGGCCGCGACCAGGCGGTGTTCGTGCGCATCGAGCTGGACAGCGGCACGCCCTGAGTGCCGCCCATGAGCCCCGAGCGGTTCCTCCGCGAGATCCAGCGCAACCCCGTCAACCGCGCCCTGCTGGCCGGCCTGCCGGCGCTGCAGCTGCCCGATGCCTGGCTGGTGGCGGGGTGCCTGTTCCAGACCGTCTGGAACCTGAAGAGCGGCCGCCCCCCCGAGGCCGGCATCAAGGACTACGACCTCTTCTACTTCGACGCCAGCGATCTTTCAGCCACGGCCGAGGCCGCCGTGCAGCAACGCGTGCAGGCCGCGTTTCCGGGCGTCCCGGTGGAGGCCAAGAACCAGGCACGCGTGCACTGCTGGTACGAGGACTGGTGCGGCCACCCCTATGAGCCCCTGGGCTGCAGCGCCGACGGCATCGCCCGCTTCCTGATCCCGGGCACCTGCGTGGGCGTGCAGCCCCAGACGGATGGCCACCTGCGCCTGCAGGCACCCTATGGGCTGGAGGAGCTGTACGCCGGCCACCTGCGCCCCAACCCGCTGATCGACCACCGCACGCTGTTCCGCGCCAAGGCGGCGTCCTATCGGGAGCGCTGGCCCTGGCTGAGCGTCCAGGAAGGCACTGCATGCACCGAGGCGGCAGCACATCAATGATCTTCATGGACCACTCCGTGCGACTCAAGCCGTTCCTCTGCACCCTTTTGGTCGCTTGTCTTGTGGGCTGCGGTGAGAAACAAGCCGCCAGCCCACAGGCCATCACCCGTGCGCAAGCCATCGCACTGGCGGAACGCTACGTGCGTGAGAACGGCTACACCGATCAGCCGGCCGTGAGGGAGCGCCTGGACCCCGAGTCACTCGACTGGAATCTGCCGCGCGAACAGGCACTGCAGCTGCGTGCCAACACCCTGAAGGGCAAAGCCATCGGGGCACAGGCTGGGGGGCGGAATTCGGAACCTGGCTGGGGCGTGGCCTTCGACTACGCAGGAGACAAGAGCGATCCCAGCATCTGTCGCGTGGTGACCATGGACCCCTATGGCCAGGGCCTGGTCATGCAGCACATGGACGGTCGCAGGTCGTATTGGGTCGATGGCCCAGCCCCGCCCAACAAGCCGCTGCGAGCCTTGGAGCCAGAGGCTAGCGCGGCTGCATCTCAGCCGAGCTGAGGATGCGCAGGCCCGGCTGGCGCTGCTGCGCCGCCGCCACCAGGGCCTGCGCCACGGCGGCGGCCGCAATCGGGCGCACGCTGCGGGGGATCAGCCCGGACAAGGGGCGCAGCAAGCGCGTCGCAGTGCCCTCCCCGGCGCGACCGGGCTGGCCCAGGGCTGCGCGGTCACCCAGCAGCAGCGAGGGCCGGGCCAGCACCACCTGCTCGAAGCCCAGGCCCTGCACGGCCTGCTCGGCCTCGCCCTTGACGCGGTTGTAGAACACCGTGGATTTGGGATCGGCGCCCAGCGCCGAGACCATGAACAAGGCCGTGGCGCCGGCGGCGCGGGCCGCGCGGGCGCTGGCCAGCACGGCGTCGAAATCCACCGCGCGGAAGGCGGCCTGCGAGCCGGCCTGCTTGATCGTCGTGCCCAGGGCAATGAACACCTCGTCCGCCGCCGGGAGCGCCGGCAGGGCGCGGAAATCCACCTGCTGCGTGTGCAGCTGGGCATGCTGCGGCCAGCCCGGCACCGGGCGGCGCAGCAGCGCGTGCACGGTGCCGTAGGCCGGATGGGCCAGCAGCTGATCCAGCAGCGCACGGCCCACCAGGCCGCTGCCGCCGACGAGCAGGGCGCGCTTCACTCGAACTTAGAAAAGTCTGGGGCGCGCTTCTGGAAGAAGGCCTGGAAGGCCTCCATGGCCTCGGGGCTGCGCAGGCGCGCGCCGAAGATCTCGGCCTCGGTCTGGATCACGCGCTGCAGCTCGGCCAGGCCGGGTTCACGCATCAGCTTCTTGCTGGCGCGCACCGCGCTGGGCGCCAGGCCATTGAAGCGCTCGGCCATGCGGCGCGCGTGGTTCAGCACCTCGGCGGCCGGCAGCACGGCGTTGGCGATGCCCCACTCCACCGCTTCGGCGCCGGTCATGGGATCGCCCAGCAGCAGCTTCTCGGCCGCCTTCACATGGCCCAGCAACTTCGGCACGACGAGGCTGGAGCCGAACTCGGGCACCAGGCCCAAGGCCACGAAGGGCATGGCGAGGCGGCAGTCGTCGGCCACGTAGACCAGGTCGCAATGCAGCAGCAGCGTGGTGCCGATGCCGATGGCCGCGCCGGTGACGGCAGCGATCACGGGCTTCTCACAGGCCAGCAGGGCTTGCATGAACTGGAACACCGGGGCCTCGGCGTCGCGCGGCGGGCGGGCCATGAAGTCCTCGAGGTCGTTGCCGCTGGTGAAGATGCCGGGCTGGCCGGTGATCAGCACGGCGCGCACCTTGCCATCGGCGTTCGCCGCCCTCAGGGCCTCGGCCATCTCCGAGTACATGGCCTGTGTGATGGCGTTCTTCTTCTCGGGGCGGGCGATTTCGATCGTGGCCACGCCGTTGAGGGTGGCGGTCTTGATGCTCATGGGGTTTGCACTCCGGATAGGCGCTGCAGCTGCTGCAGCAGGATGGGCCACAGTGTCGTGGCCTGCTGGGCGCGGAAGAAGCCGAGGTGGCCGATGCGGCCGCCGGCCGGGGGCGTGAGGGTGATGAGTTCACGCTCGCGCGCGCCGGCATAGCCCTGGTACAGGGTCTGGATGCTGGTCTCGCTGAGCATCTCGTCGTCGCTGATCTGCAGCGAGACGAAGGGCGCCGTGAAGCCCTGGTAATGCTCGCGCAGCCCCGGGTCGTCCAGCAAATAGCCGGGTTGGTTGCACCAGCGCTTCCAGTCCTGGATCACCCCGAGCGGCAGGTCGCCGATCAGCTTGAGCTTGGCACCCGGAAAGTAGCCGTACAGCGCCGTGGCCAGGGGCACGCCCCAGCCCCAGAACCAGCGCGCGCGGCTGCGCTGCGGCTCGGGCTGATGGCCCCAGAAGCCGCTGCCGGCCGCCACGCCCACCAGGCCGTGGATGCGCTCGCGCGAGGGCAGCAGACCCGGCAGCTGACCGCCGAGCGAATGGCCGACGACCAGTAGCGGCGCGCCCGGCACCTGGGATTGCAGATGGCGCAGCGCGGCGTCCATGTCCTGCACCCAATCCTGGATGCCGGCCCGGTAGCCGCGCAGGCTGCGCCGGTGCGCCTCGGGCCGCGAGGCGCCGATGCCGCGGAAGTCGAAGGTCTGCACCGCCAGGCCCTGGCCGGCCAGCCAGCGCGCCAGCTCGGCGTAATAGCTTTGCGGCACGCCCATGGCGGCGCCGATGAGCACGGCGGCGCGCGGGTTGCCCTCGGGCAAAAAGAGCCGCGCGGCGAGCGGCGTGCCGTCGCCCGAGCGCAAGGGGGTGTCGATCAATTCAAGATTCCCATGATTCCGAAGCGCCACCCGCGCGGCACTGCGCCACGTCGATCAAGTGCCACCGTGGAACCGGCTTCGCCGGGCCACTGGTGGCGCCCCCTGGGGGGAGGCGCCGCAGGCGCTTCGGGGGGAGGGTCATTCGATCTGCGACCAATGGTTCGCAAGATGCATCAGGTGGGCGCGGGTGTACTGCGCCTTGTCCAGCTCGCCATAGGCGAAGTGGGGTTTGAGCGGGCCGCCCCAGGCCTCGAAGGCATTCAGCGCCGCCAGCAGGCGGGCGATGCTGTCCTTGAGAAGGATCTGCGGCTTCAACTCCGGCGCCCCCGGGATGGGCTCGGCCAGGTTGTGGCTCATCGCGCCCCGTGCATTGAAGACCGCGAAGGCGGTGTTGCCGATGAGGGCGCGGAACACCGCGCCCTTCATCTCGGGGTAGCCCTGCATCGAGTACTCGACGCTCTGGGCCAGGTGCTGCAGCAACTGGCTGAGGGACCAGCTGTCGTGCCTCAGTTTGGGTTCACCAAAGCCCAGGTCGAGCACCCGTTCCTTGGCGATCTTCAGGCTGGTGAAGGTTTCGAGCTGACCGGCGCAGCCGGCCAAGCTTGCAGCGCCGGCACCTGTCAGAACAAAGTGGCGGCGCTGCATGGCCTAGGCCTTAGAGCGCCTCGAAGATGCCGGCAGCACCTTGGCCGGCACCCACGCACATCGTCACCATGCCGTACTTCTGCTTGGTGCGGCGCAGGTTGTGGATGACCGAGGCCGCGCGGATGGCGCCGGTGGCGCCGAGCGGGTGGCCGAGTGCAATCGCGCCGCCGTTCGGGTTCACCTTGCTGCGGTCCAGCTCGAAGCCCTTGCTGTCGAGGTCGTTCAGCACCGCCAGGCTCTGTGCGGCGAAGGCCTCGTTCAGTTCCACCCAGCCCATGTCGCTGGCCTTCAGGCCGGCCATCTTGAGCGCGGCGGGGATGGCCTCGATCGGGCCGATGCCCATGATCTCGGGCGGCACGCCGCGCACGGCGAAGCTGACGAAACGGGCCAGCGGCGTCAGGCCGAAGCGCTTCAGCGCGGCTTCGCTGACGATCAGCAAGCCACCCGAGCCATCGCTGGTCTGCGAGCTGTTGCCGGCCGTCACCGAGCCCTTGGCGGCGAACACGGGCTTGAGCTTGGCCAGGCCTTCGAGGCTGGTGTCGGGGCGGGCGCCTTCGTCCAGCTTGACGGTGCGGGTCTTGATGTTGACGCTGCCATCGGCCAGATTGGGCGTGCGCTCGACGATGTCAAAGGGCGTGATCTCGGCTTCGAAGTGGCCGGCCTGCATGGCCGCCACGGCACGGCGGTGCGATTCGAGCGAGAAGGCGTCCTGGTCCTCGCGGCTGATCTTCCACTGTGCGGCCACCTTCTCGGCGGTCAGGCCCATGCCGTAGGCGATGCCGATGTTCTCGTCCTTCTCGAAGATCAGAGGGCTCAAGCTGGGCTTGTTGCCGCCCATCGGGATCATGGACATCGACTCGACGCCGCCGGCGAACATCACATCGGCTTCACCGACGCGGATGCGGTCGGCCGCCATCTGCACCGCCGTGATGCCGGAGGCGCAGTAGCGGTTGATGGTGACGCCGCCGACGCCATTGCCCCAGCCGGCCAGCACCGAGGCCACACGGGCGATGTTCATGCCCTGCTCGCCCTCGGGGAAGGAGCAGCCGACGATGGCGTCCTCAATGGCCTTCGGGTCCAGGCCCGGGGCCTGGGCCAGCGCGGCCTGCATCACCTTGACGAGCATCTCGTCCGGGCGGGTGTTCTTGAAGTAGCCACGGCCGCTCTTGCCGATGGGCAGACGGGTGGCGGCAACGATGTAGGCGTCTTGGACTTGCTTGCTCATGATGAGCTCCTTACGGTGTTTAGGCCTGAGGTTTCTTGGGCACCCAGGCCCAGACAAATTCACACTCGATCGGCTGTTCGCCGGCTTCGTCGGTCACCTGGACCGCCACGATCACTTCGCCCTTGTCCGTCTCGTGCATCAGCTGGCGCTGCTCGGGCTCCAGCGAGGCCGTGGCCGTGAGCGCACCCTGCGCGCGGCGCTTGAACTTGACCTTCATGGTCTTGCACAGCGGCAGGCAGTCGTCACGCACGTTCATGCCCACCACCATGCCGGTGGCGGACTCCGCCACCAGCGCCATGGCGGCGGCATGCACGCCGCCGATGTGGTTCTGCACCTTGCGGCAGTTGGCGATATGGACCACCGCCTGCTCGACCGTCAGCGCCTGGAAGTCCAGGCCGGCCGTGCCGGTGAGGGGCACGGCACGGCGCAGCACCAGGTTGCGGCCGGCGCGGCGCAGCGGGCCGGGCAGGCCGTCCAGCTTGGCCAGCGCGCGTTGCAGGCGGTTGGGGGAAGTCACCGGGCGTCCTCAGTTGCGCACGGGCTTGCCGGTCTGCAGCATCCCCATGATCCGCTCTTGGGTCTTGGGGTTGTCCAGCAGCGCGCAGAAGTGCTTGCGCTCCAGCGCCATCAGGTATTCCTCGGTCACCAGCGAGCCGGCTTCCACTTCGCCGCCGCACACCACGTCGGCGATCAGGCTGGCCAGGTGGTAGTCGTGGGCGCTGACGAAGCCGCCGTCGCGCATATTGGCCACCTGGCCCTTGATGGAGGCGATGCCGCTGCGGCCGGCCACCGGGAAGACGGCCTTGTGCGGCGGGCGGTAGCCGCTCTCGGCCATGCCCTTGACCTGGGCGGTGGCGACGTGCAGCAGCTCGTCCTTGTTCGGCACGATGACATCGCTGTCGAGCAGGTAGCCGATCTTCTTGGCCTCATGCGCGCTGGTGGCCACCTTGGCCGTGGCGGCGCTCAGGAAGCCGTCCTTCAGGAAGGCGAAGACATCGGCGCCGGAGTTGCCGGCCGCGGCCATCTCGGCCGCGCGGCGGGCGATGTAGGTCAGGCCGCCGGCACCCGGCACCAGGCCCACGCCCACTTCCACCAGGCCGACATAGCTCTCGACGTGCGCCACCCGGCGTGCGCAGTGCACGGCCAGCTCGCAGCCGCCGCCCAGCGCCAGGCCACGCATGGCGGCCACCACCGGCACATTGGCGTAGCGGATGCGCAGCATCGCGTCCTGCAGCTTCTTCTCTTCGGGCGCGATGCCCTTGGAGCCGAGCTTCATGAACACCGGCATCAGGCTTTCCAGGTTGGCGCCGGCGCTGAACACGTCGTCCGGGCTCCAGATCACCAGGCCCTTGTAGCTTTCCTCGGCGATCTCCACGGCCTTGATCAGGCCCTCGGTCACGGCCGGGCTGATCAGGTGCAGCTTGGCGGTGATGGAGGCGATGACCACTTCGCCGTCCAGCGTCCAGACACGGATCTCTTCGTTCTTGAACAGCTCGGTGCCACTCTTCAGCGCGTCCTTGGCGGCTTCGCCGACCAGGGTCTCGGGGAAGGGCTGGCGGGCATAGACCGGCAGCGCGGCGCGCGGCTTGAACTTGCCCTCGGCGGCGCTCCAGGAGCCTTCGGCGGTGTGCACGCCACCGGCGGCGGCCACCGGGCCTTCGGTCACCCAGGCGGGCAGCGGGGCGCTGCTGAGGGTCTTGCCGTCGGCGATGTCGGCGGCGATCCACTGCGCCACCTGCGTCCAGCCGGCGGCTTGCCACAGCTCGAACGGGCCTTGGCTGGAGCCGAAGCCCCAGCGCATCGCAAAGTCGATCTCGCGTGCGGTGTCGGCCACGGTGGCCAGATGCACGGCGCAGTAGTGGAAGCTGTCGCGCAGGATGGACCAGAGGAACTGGGCCTGCGGGTTGGTGGATTCACGCAGCAGCTTGATGCGGTCGGCCGGGGCCTTCTTGAGCATGCGGGCGACGATCTCGTCGGCCTTCTTGCCGCCGGCCACGTACTCGCCGGTGGCGAAATCGAGGCGCAGGATGTCCTTGCCGACCTTCTTGTAGAAGCCGCCGCCAGCCTTCTGGCCCAGCGCGCCCTTCTCGATCAGACCGGCCAGGACTTTCGGCGTGGCGTAGGTCGAGTAGAAGGGGTCGTCCTTCAGGTTGTCCTGCATGGTCTTGACGACGTGGGCCATGGTGTCCAGACCCACCACGTCGGCAGTGCGGAAGGTGCCGGAGCTGGCGCGACCGAGCTTCTTGCCGGTCAGGTCGTCGACCACGTCCACGGTCAGGCCGAACTTCTCGGCCTCGATCATGGTGGCCATCATGCCGGCGATGCCGACGCGGTTGGCCACGAAGTTGGGCGTGTCATGCGCACGCACCACGCCCTTGCCGACGCTGGTGGTCACAAAGGCCTCGAGCTGGTCGAGGATCTCGGGGCGGGTGGTGGGCGTGTTGATCAGCTCCACCAGGTACATGTAGCGCGGCGGGTTGAAGAAATGGATGCCGCAGAAGCGCGGCTTGATTTCTTCCGGCAGCACCTCGCTGAGCTTGGTGATGCTCAGGCCCGAGGTGTTGCTGGCCACGATGGCGTGCGGGGCGATGTACGGAGCGATCTTGGTGTACAGATCGAGCTTCCAGTCCATGCGCTCGGCAATGGCCTCGATGATGAGGTCGCAGCCCTTGAGCAGTTCCAGGTGCTCTTCGTAGTTCGCCTGCTGGATCAGCGCGGCCTCAGCGGCGTCGCCCAGGGGCGCGGGCTTGAGCTTCTTCAGGCCTTCGACGGCCTTGGTGACGATGCCGTTCTTCGGGCCCTCTTTGGCGGGCAGGTCGAACAGCACCACCGGCACCTTGACGTTGACCAGATGGGCGGCAATCTGCGCCCCCATCACGCCGGCGCCTAGCACGGCCACTTTGCGAACTTGGAATCGACTCACGGGAATGCTCCTAGCGGAGGTTGAAGGACCCGGCGGCTGTGGACGCCGGGCCTTGAAGGAGGGGTTTACTCAACCCGCTCCCAGACTTGGGTACGGTAGAAGAAGCCGATGTAGCCGCGCACTTCCATGCGCTTGCCGCCATCCACGGGCTTGAGGCGGGTCTTGTAGACCTTGCCCTTGGCGGAATCAAGGATGGTGCCGTGGGCCCAGACGTCGTCGTCCTTCTTGACGTCGCGGATGATTTCCAGGCCGACGATGGGCTTGTCCTTGCGGTCGTCCTCGCACTTGTCACACTTGGCATCGGGCTTGGCATCGGCGGCCAGCAGCTTGTCGATCCGGCCGCTCACCACGCCGTTGGCCTCGGTGATGCGCACCAGCGCCTTGGGCTGCTTGGTCTCGTCGTCGATCGTCTTCCACACACCCACCGGGCTCATCTGCGCATGCGCGCCCAGAGCAAACAGACCGAGAACTGCAGCGGCGATCAAGGACTTCATGGCTTCTCCTGAGGGGGCCCCGGCGGCGCCGGGGCATTGAGGTTTAGAACAGGGCCTCGTCCATTTCCATCAGCGGCTTCAGGCCGGCGCGAGCGGTGCGGATCAGGCTCGCGGTCTCCGGCAGCAGCTTGGCGAAATAGAAGCGGGCCGTGGCGAGTTTTGCACGGTAGAAGGGGTCACCGGAACCCTCTTTTTCGAGCGCCACCTTGGCCATGCGGGCGAAGAAGTAAGCGAATGTCATGTGGCCCACGACACGCAGGTAGTCCACCGCCGCGGCGCCCACCTCGTCGGGGTTGCCGAAGGCCTTCATGCCGAGCTCCTGCGTCAGCTTGTTGACCTTGTCGCCCAGGTCGGCCAGCGGGTTGATGAACTCCTGCATCGCCTCGTTGGTGCCCTCTTCCTCGATGAAGGCGGCGATCTTCTTGCCGAACTTCTTCAGGGTGGCGCCGTTGTTGCCCAGCACCTTGCGGCCCAGCAGGTCGAGCGACTGGATGGTGTTGGTGCCCTCATAGATCATGTTGATGCGCGCATCGCGCACGAACTGCTCCATGCCCCACTCGTGGATGAAGCCGTGGCCGCCGTACACCTGCATGCAGTGGCTGGTGGCGATCCAGCCGTTGTCGGTGATGAAGGCCTTGATGATGGGCGTCAGCAGGGCCAGCTCGGCCTCGGCTTCCTTGCGCTCGTCCTCGTCGTCGCTGCTGATCGACTTGTCGGCCTGCAGCACGGTGTAGGCCTGCAGGGCGCGCGCGCCTTCGGCGTAAGCGCGGGCGGTCAGCAGCATCTTGCGCACATCGGGGTGCACGATGATCGGATCGGCCGGCTTGTCCGGCGCCTTGGGGCCGCTGAGCGAGCGCATCTGCAGACGATCCTTGGCGTAGGCCACGGCGTTCTGGTAGGCCACTTCGGTCAGGCCCAGGCTCTGGTTGCCCACACCCAGGCGGGCGGTGTTCATCATCACGAACATCGCCGCCAGGCCCTTGTTGGGCTGGCCCACCATCGTGCCGATGGCGCCGTCCAGCGTCATCTGGCAGGTGGAGTTGGCGTGGATGCCCATCTTGTGCTCCAGGCCCGAGCAGAAGATGCCGTTGCGCTCACCCAGGGAGCCGTCGGCGTTCACATTGAACTTGGGCACGATGAAGAGCGAGATGCCCTTGCTGCCGGCCGGGGCATCCGGCAGGCGCGCCAGCACCAGGTGCACGATGTTCTCGGCCAGCTGGTGTTCGCCGGCGCTGATGAAGATCTTCTGGCCGGTGATCTTGTAGGTGCCATCGGCCTGCGGTTCGGCCTTGGTGCGCAGCAGGCCCAGATCGGTGCCGCAATGCGGCTCGGTCAGGCACATGGTGCCGGTCCACTGGCCGTTGGTGAGCTTGGGCAGGTAGAGCTTCTTCTGCTCGTCGGTGCCATGGGCGTGCAGGCACTCGTAGGCGCCGTGGCTCAGGCCGGGGTACATGGTCCAGGCCTGGTTGGCGCTGTTCAGCATCTCGTAGAAGCACTGATTCACCAGCAGGGGCAGGCCCTGGCCGCCATAGGCGGGGTCGCAGGCCAGCGCGGCCCAGCCGCCGTCGATGTAGGTCTGGTAGGCCTCCTTGAAGCCCTTGGGCGTGGTGACTTCGTGGGTGGTCTTGTCGAGCTGGCAGCCTTCCTTGTCGCCGCTCAGATTGATCGGGGCGATGACTTCGGCGCAGAACTTGCCGCCTTCTTCCAGCACGGCGTTGATGGTGTCGGCGTCGATGTCCGCATAGGGCGGCAGCATCTTGAGCTCGTCCACCACGTTCAGCACTTCGTGCAACACAAACTGCATGTCGCGCAGAGGTGGGGTATAGCTGGGCATGGCGGGTCTCCTTCGGGGGTTATCGGGTCTTGCGGCGGCGCGGCGCCACGGGTTCAGTGGCCACTCCGGCCGGGGTGATGCAGGCGTGGATGACGCGGTCAAAGCCGCGCGCCGCCCGTTCCAGCGCGCCTTCGCTGCGCAGGAAACGGGCGTCGTGATGCAGGGACAGGATCAGCCCATGCAGCTCGAACAGGATTTGGTCGACGTCGCAGTCAGGGCTTAGATGGCCCTCGTCGCGTGCCAGCACGATGGCCTTGTGCAGCGCCGCGTGCCAGGCCTTGACCATGGTCACCAGGGCGTCGCGCACCGGGCCGGGGCGGTCGTCGAACTCGACCGCGCCGCTGATGTAGATGCAGCCGCTCTCCAGCTCCACCGCCACCTGGCGCACCCAGCGCTGGTAGAGCGCGCGCAGGCGCTGCAGGCCGCGCGGCTCGCGGATGGCCGGGAAGAACACCTCTTCCTCGAAACGGCGGTGGTATTCGGCCACCACGGCGATCTGCAGCTCTTCACGCGAGCCGAAGTGGGCGAACACGCCGGACTTGCTCATGCCGGTCTGGTCCGCCAGCGCGCCGATGGACAGGCCTTCGAGCCCCATGTGCGAGGCCTGGGCCAGCGCGGCCTCAAGGATGGCGGCGCGGGTCTGCTGGCCCTTGGGCAGCGGCACCCGAACCGCAGGCGCACGCCCACCGCGGGGGGCGGCGGGGTTGCTGGGGTTGGGGCGCTGGCTCATGGGTGGGTCTCGGGGGCTTGTCTTGGGCCTGAAATAAAACGAACGATCGTTCTATTTTTGGCGCATTGCACCCCGCCCGCAAGCCCAGCAAGTCACGGAAGCTGGAGGCCGCGCTCTAAATCCACCCCAGGTTCTCCCGGTGTCCCAGGCATTTCTCCACGGGTCGGGCCGGATTTCTTTCTGTCATCTGACAGGAGTAGGCTGGCTGTCCAAGGAGGTGGTGCAGCCTTGGACGTTCTGCAGCTCGATATTTCCGGCCGCCCGCAGGCCTGGATCAGTGTGCGGGAAGCCGCCGTGATGGTGGCCTGCGATGCCATCGCCTGGACCCTGGGCGAGCCCTGTGCGGTGCTGCGCGGCGGCTGGAACCGGGTCACCGGGCGGCAGTCGCGCATCGAGGTGCCGCCCATCCTGGCCGCGCGCGGCGCCATCCCTAGCCGAGCCTGGCGGCACGAACCGGCGCTCTCCAACCCGAAGCTGTTCGCCCGCGACCGCTTCCTGTGCGCCTACTGCGGCGCCCACTTTCCCGAGAGCGAGCTGACGCGCGAGCACATCCAGCCCACCAGCCGGGGTGGGCGCGACCATTGGATGAACTGCATCACCGCCTGCCGCAGCTGCAACCACCGCAAGGGCAACCGCCTGTGCGAGGAAGCCGGCATGAGCCTGCTCTACCTGCCTTATGTGCCGAGCCTGCACGAGGACATGATCCTGCGCGGCCGGCGCATCCTGACGGACCAGATGGAGTTCCTGCTCGCGAGCGTGCCGGCCAGCAGCCGGCTGCATGGTTGAGCCCCCCCGAAGCGGCCCAATGGGCCGCCTCCCCCCAGGGGGCGCCACCTGCGGCCCGGCAAAGCCGGTTCCGCGGTGGCACTTGATCTGATTTGAGGCTACTGACCGCGCCGATTTATGGGTAGAGCGCCACCGCGTCCACGCGGTCCAGGCGCACGACGACGCGCTGGCCGCCCGGGCCGCGCAGCTCGACCGTCTTGCCCGGCTCCAGCTTGACGACGGCGCCGCCGATCTGCTGGCCCTGGACGTAGAGGGTCACGCCCTTCTTCTCGCCCTGCATGGCGGCCAGCACGGCCTCGATGGATTCATTGGCGTGGCTCATGGCGGAAAAGCTCATCAGCAGGGTCAGCACAAGTGCGCGCATGGGTTTCGTCTCCAGCGTTTGGGGCCGTCAGGCGGCCAGCAGATGCTCTTGCTGGGCAAAAGCGGTGAGCAGGCTTTGTAGCCCAGCGGAAGCGCGCAGCGGCGCCAGATGGTCCAGGCCCTGCAATTCCTGCAGATCGGCCTGCGGCATGGCCAGCTCCAGCACCTGGGCCACCGCCCGCGCCGGGGCGGGCGACTCACTGCCCACCAGCAGGCGCACCGGCATCTGCAGCGCGCCCAGCAGGCGCAGTGGCACGGTGTCGTTGAAGAGGGCGTCGAAGTCCGCGCAGACCTTGGGGCAGCGGGCGCCGACGGACATCACGGTGCGGGCATCCAGTTCGCCCTCGGGGCGGCCGCTCCAGAAACCCAGGAAGGCACGTGCCGCGCCCTGCCAGTCACCCGCCAGGCTGCGCTGGCGCACCCGGGCGGCCAGGCTGCGGATCTCGCGCCATTCGGATTGCAGGCCGGCCTGGCGCAGTGCAGCAAAGCGCACCGGTTCGTAGAGCGTGAGCGAGCGCACCGCACGCGGGTGGCGCAGCGCGAACTGCAAGGCCACCGCGCCGCCGTAGGAATGCCCCACCAGATGGAAGCTCTGGCCTGGCAGCAGCAGGTGCGGGGCCAGGCGGTCGACCTCCTGGTCGAGCGTGACACCCACGCTGCTGCTCCAGGTCTCATCACGCCCGTAGCCGATCAGGTCGGGCGTGATCCAGTTCAGGCGGCCGGCGCTGGCCTCACGATAGGCCTGCCATTGGCGGCCACTGGCGGCACTGCTGTGCAAGGCAACGACGAGGGGAAGACTCATGGTGACGCTCCTGGGGTATGGAGCGCACTGTGGCGAGGCGTGGTTTCAGGCGGGTATCCGCTGCCGGCAGCCTTGTTTCAATTACTTCAAGCTGATGGGGAAGTCCATGCCGGTGCTGTTCACCACCGGGAACTGCTCCTCGGCGCGGTAGCGCTTGGAGAGCTCGGGCAGGGCCTGCTCCACATAGACCATCAGCTTGCGCGCCGTCACCTCCGGCCCGCCGGCCGCAGCCTTGCCGCGCAGGCCTTCCAGCAGGGCGTAGGTGAACACGCCGTGGCCCAGCTGGCCCAGCTCGCTGGCCAGCTGCTCCTTGGTGGTGGCGGCAATCAGGTGGGTGCCGCTGGCGCGCGAGAGCTGGGCCAGCACGCGGCGCTCCTCGAGGCCGCGGAAGCCGACGGCGGCGGCGCCGGATTTGCAGGCGTCGATCAGCACCACCACCTTGCGCGCCGGCATCTGGCGCAGCGCCTCGGCCAGCTCGCGCGACGAAAGCCCGCCCTCGGCCAGGCGCTCGGGCTGCTCGGGCGCGGTGAGCTCGTGCGGCACGAAGTACCAGTCGTCCTTCAGCGTGTCGCCATGGCCGGCCAGGTAGACCAGCACCACATCGTCTTCGC
Source organism: Inhella proteolytica (assembly GCF_016093275.1). GTDB lineage: Bacteria > Pseudomonadota > Gammaproteobacteria > Burkholderiales > Burkholderiaceae_C > Inhella > Inhella proteolytica. The sequence continues at coordinate 46,593 of NZ_JAEDAK010000021.1, read as the reverse complement.
GCGTCTGGCGCAGGGCCTGCAGGCGCGCCAGCACGCCGGCCTTGGTGGCCTGCTCGTCGTGCAGCTCCTCCACCTGCACGCGCTCGAACAGCTTGGCACCGGTCTGGCGCAGCAGGCCGGCCACGCCGCGCGCATCGGGCACGGAAAAGCTGAGGTTCAGCGCGGCATTGCGGTAGCGGTTCACACCCACCGTCAGCACATGCAGGCTGGGGCGCGGCGGTGGGGCGTCGTAGACCAGGCGCAGCTCGGCAGCCTGGGACTCGGTACGGTCCAAACCCAGCGCCAGCGCGCGCAGGCGGTTCTCGCCCGGCTGCAGGCGCACTTGCCACTGCGCTTCCAGCGCGCTGCCTACGCGGCGCAGGCCGCGCGCCGGCAGGCGTTCCACCAGCTTGTCGTTCAGGTACAGGCGCAGCTCGTCCACGCCGCCGCCGCGGTCCTGCGCCTGCAGCTTCAGCGCCAGGCCGGGTTCGCGCAGGCGGCTGTCGGGCTCGGGGCCCAGCAGTTGCACGCTGGGTGGCAGGCGCAGGCCCTCGCGCAGGTCCGTCACGGGGCGCGCGCTGGCCTCGCCACCCAGGGCGGCGAACACGGCCTGCGGGTCGTCGTGGCGCTCGGCAAAGCGCGCCAGGGGCAGGAACTCGGCCGCCTGGTCCGCTCCGCGGTTGAGGTGCCAGCCCACCAGGGCCTCGCCCCCCTCGCCCGCGCTGTAGCGGCCGTCGGGCGTCCAGGCCACCCAGGCGCGGCCCTCGTTGTAGAAGGCCAGCTGGGGTTCGCCGTCACGGGCACGGAACCAGCGCAGCGTGCCGTCCCCCAGGCCGGCAACGATGAAGCGGCCATCGGCGCTCAAGGCCAGCGCGAAGCAGGGCGCGCTGAGGTCCTGCTGCCAGAGCTCGCGGCCCTGCAGGTCGAACCAGCGCAGCTTCCAGCCCGTGCCCAGGGCCAGGCGGGGGCGCTGCGGGTCCACGGCGGCGCTCAGCGCCATTTCACCGGGCTCCAGCGCCAGCGGCTTGCCGTTCAGGCTGGGCTTGGCGCTGTCGCGCCAGTCGCGCAACTGGGCCCCGGGGCGCCCCTGCACGGCCGCGCGCAGCTCGCCCGCGGGGGGCCGCCAGGCAAAGGCCGGAAATTCGAAGGCCTGCGCGCCCCAGCCGCTCCAGTGCAGCTGGCGCGCGTCGGCCGAGACGCGCAGGCTGGCGCCGGCGAGGGCGCGGTAGTCGGTGCGCGCGCTGCCCTGGGTCTGCAGCTGGCCGTCCGGCCCCAGCCAGCCCCAGCTGGCGTCGGCGGCGGCGAAGGCCAGGCGGCCGTCGGGCAACTGGCTGAGCTCTGTGATCGAGTCGCTGGCCAGCTGCGGCCCGCCCTGCGCCTGGCCCTGCCGATTCCAGCGCATCAGGCCATGGCGGCCGGCCCCGTGGCGCCAGCTGCCGGCGGCGCGCAGCTCGGCGCCGTCCGGGCTCCAGACCACCTGGCTCAGGCCACCACTGCCGGTGCCCCGCAGCAGGCGCTCGGGCTGCAGCCCCTCGGTGCGCAGGATCTGCACCTGCGGCAGCTCGGCATGGCCCACGGCGAGGCGCTGGCCGTCGGGCGCGAACTGCAGGCCATGCAAGGGCCCGCCCAGCTTCTGCTCGGCCTGGTGGCGCAGGCCGTCCGCGCCCAGCGCATAGAGGCGCACGCGGCCATCGTGCGCGCTGCTGGCCAGCCAGCGCCCATCGGGGCTGAAGGCCAGGCCGTAGCTGCTGTCGGCGTAGTCGTTGTCGGCGCCGGCGAACTGCGGGCGCTGCCAGTCCGCTTCGCCGCGCCAGAGCTGCACGCCATGCGGGCCCCAGAGCGCAACAGCGAGCAGGCGGCCATCCGGGCTGAAGGCCAGCTGGTTGACCACATTGGGCTGGCCCTGGATGCGCGCCAGCAGCTGGCCATCGGCGCTGCGGAACAGATAGATGTCGTTGCCGGCACTCCAGCCGGCCACTGCGGCCAGGCGGCCGTCCGGGCTGAGCGCGCCGGCAAAGAGCTTGCCTTCCTGCCCGGCGCCGATGGGCGGCCGCAGCACCGCCTGCAGCTGGCGGCCGCGCCAGAGCCGCGCGGTCTTGTCCTCTGACACCGTCAGCCACAGCCCGCCGCGCGCGTCATGCGCCAGCCCGCGGATGGCCGCGTGGTGGCCGGCCCCGGCCACGCGCAAGAGCGGCTGTTCCTGCGCTGCCGCTGCTGCGCCCAGCAGCGCCAGCAACAGCAGCAGCAGGGTGCGCATGCTCAGCCGCTACAGGGGAGGAGCTTGAAGTCGACGCGGCGGTCGAGCTGGTCGCTGGCGTCGTCCTTGCCGGTGCCCACCAGGTTGTCGCGCGAACCCAGGCCGATGGCGATCAGGCGCTGGTCCAACTCGGGTTGCAAGCTCACGAGGCGGCGCCGCACATGCTCGGCGCGCAGCGCGGAGATGCGCTCGTTCACCTCTTCCGGCCCGTTGCGGCTGACATGCCCCTGCACCTCGGCACAGCGCTTGTCGGCCGCCAACCGGCGCGCCAGCACTTCGACCCACAGCTGCTGCGGCGGCGTGACAACCGGATCCGCCGGCACGGCCTTGAAGCCGCGCGTGGGCGGTGCGCTCTCGGCGCGCTGGGCATCGGCCTTCTGTTCTTCGGCCGGCACGGCCTTGAAGCCGCGCGTCTGGCCGGGCTGGTTGGGCAGCGGCGGCGCCTGCTTGGCCAGTTCTTCGGCCAGGTCGGGGCGCAGATTGCCGGGCTTGGCGTCGGCCGGCAGCACGGTGGAGCCGCGCGCGAAGGCAAACATCATGGCCAGCTTGCCCTGCTCGATGCCGTAGTCCAGCAGCTGGCCCAGGCTCTTGACGCTGGCGTCGCGCTTGCCCTGGCGCCATTGGCTCAGGTAGAGGCCGCTGAGCACGCGCAGCTGCTTGCCGGCGGCGGTGGCCTGGGCGCGCGCGAAGGCCGCCTCGGCCTCCTTCCAGCGCGCGTTGTTGTAGTGACGGATGCCCTCTTCCACGCTGCTGGTGGCCACCAGGCCAGCCAAGTAGGCGGATTGGATCGGGTCGCCCGCCTTCGAGGCCTGGCAGGTCTTCACATAGCCCTCGGCCGGGGCGTCCTGGGTCCAGGCCGGCGCATCGGCAAAGAAGCGCAGCGGCGCGGCGTCCACCAGCTCCATGCGCGAGCGCGCCACCGTCTTGCTGACGAGCTTGCCGGACTTCAGATCCACCATCGCAAGGCAGAAACGATACTGGTCGCGCAAGCCCTCGGTCTTGCCCTGCTGGTTGATGGGCGTGAAGGTACCGATCACCACCAGCGGCTGCTGATCGAGCACGGCCTTGCTGAGCGGTTTGATGTCGAACTGCGGGTAGCTGGCCTTGACCAGCTGACCGATGCGCTGCTCGATCTGCTGCGTGGCGCGTGTCTGCATGCGCGAGACGCCATCGATCAGCGGGTCCACCACCACCGTGTAGCGCTTGTTGGCCGCGGGGGCCACGCCGTCCAGGTCAACCTTGGAAAAGAGCGCGTTGGCCGCCGTCAGCACCGCCTCGCCATGCGGCAGCGTGGGCGGCGGCGGCGGGGGCGCGGGTGGGGGCGGCGGCGGCGGGGCCTGCACCACCACGGCCGGCGGCGCAGCCGGCGGGGCGGCCGTGCCACCCGATTGCGGCTGGTTGGCACATGCCACCAGACCCAGACCTGCCACCGTGCCACACAACCAGTACGCTCTCATTGGCCACCCCTTTCGTGGTGCTGTTTATAGGCCATGGCGAAGTCGTCAACAACTTGCGTCAACGGCCCACCCCTTGTTCGCGTTCCACCGGCCGCGAAGCGGAGACCCGAATGAAACCCATTGCCCTGCCCCTGCTGGCCGCCCTGCTGCTCAGTGCCTGCGCCAGCACCAACCCCGATCTGCGCCCCCGCCATGAGGTGATGCGCATGGCCCAGGTGCAGGACGGCACCGTGGTGGCCGTGCGCACCGTGCGCCTGGACGGCCACCAGAGCGGCCTGGGCGCCACCGCCGGCGCGGTGGCCGGCGGCGTCGCCGGTGGCACGGTGGGTGGCCGCCGCGAATCGGTGATCTTCTCGACCCTGGGGGCCATCCTGGGCGGGGTGATCGGCCACGCGATCGAGCGCGAATCCGGCCGCGAGGAGGCGCTGGAACTCATCATCCAGCTGCGTAATGGCGAGCGCGTCGCGATCGTGCAGTCCCAGGGCGAGGAGCGTTTCGCCGCGGGCGACAAGGTGATGGTGGTCAGCCAGGGCCGCAGCGCGCGGGTGACACGCGCCCTGCCGCCGGTGCCGCCCGAAGCGGCCCGCAGCGCCTCGGAACCCCAGCCCTGAGCGCGGCAGCGCGGCCCGCGCCCGGCTCCTGAAAAGGAAGGAGGGGGCAGGCTTGCGACACTGTGGGGATGCCCCTGCGCCTCTCCCGTCGTGACCTGCTGCTGGCTGCGCCCGCCCTGCCCCTGCGCGCCCTGGCGCAGGCGGAAGAATTGCGCGTCATGGTCAATGACGTGCGGCCCTACTCTTACCGGGAGGGCCAGCAGGTCCTAGGCATGCACCCGGACATGCTGCAGGAGATGGCGCAGCTCGAAGGCCTGCGCCTGCGCTTGAGCTCGGCGCCCTACGCGCGCGTCAAGCGCGCGCTGCTGGACGAAGCCGTCGACGCGGTGGTGGCCCTGACCGGTCCGGATCTGGACCGCCAGGGCACGCTGGTGCACCCGCTGCATCCGGTGCGCTACCTGGTCATCAGCCTGCAGAGCAGCCCGATTCAGTCACTCGCCGCGCTGCGCGGCAAGCGCCTAGGCATGGCGCGGGGCGCGTTCTACAACGCCGCGATCAACGACAACCCCGAGGTGCAGTTCGTCCCCATCACCGAACCCTTCCAAGGCCTGCGCATGCTGGCCCTGCAACGGGTGGACGCGGTGGTGTCGACCGATTTCCTGCTCGCCCAGGCGCTCAAGCAGGCCCGGCTGGAAGGGGTGCAGTTCGCCCCGCCCTTTGATGCCGGCGGTGGCGCCTATGCGCTCTATGCCCGGCCGCAGCTGCCGCGCGAACTGATCGAACGTCTGCGCAGCGCGCTGGCCCGGCTGCAGGCCAACGGCCGGCTCGCCTCCATCATCCGCGCCCATCTGTAGCGCGGGCCGGCCGCCGGCCCTCAGGCGCCGGCCTGCAACACGCCCTTGGCGCCTTCGTACTGGCCCAGCACCTCGGCCAGCCACGGCAGTTCCTGGGCCAGCAGCGCCCCCAGGGTGTGCGGCGGGTTGGCCACGAACATATGGCTGCCCAGCAGACCGAAGCCGCCGTCCTGTGGCGCCGCCACGCTCAGCTGAGCATCCAGCCAGCCCTTCTTGGCCACGCCCTTGACGGCATTACGCAGGCGCTGCGGCAGCTGCTGGGCCTCAACGGTCTGCAACTGCGGAATCCAGACCGCCACCACGGCCTCCGGGAAGCGCGTCAGCGCCTCGCGCACCGCCGCCAGGGTGCGCGCGTAATCGGTCTTGATCTCGTAGGGCGGGTCGATCAACACCAGCCCGCGCCGCGTCGGCGGCGGCAGCAGGGCCTTGAGCGAGGTGAAGCCATCGGCCAGGTGCACCTTCACGCCCTTGACCTCGGCCATCAGCTTTTCGAGCGCGCGCAGGTCCGTGGGGTGGACCTCGAAGGCGTGCAGCTCGTCTTGTGGGCGCAGCAGCTGGCGGATCAGCGTCGGCGAGCCCGGCACGTTCTTCAGCACCCCGGGGCCGTTGAAGCGCTCCACCTCGTCCAGATAGGCGGCCACGCCCTTGGGCAGGTCCTTGCGCTCCCACAGGCGGCCGATGCCGTCCAGCCATTCCAGCTTCTTGTTGGCCTGCTCGCTGCGCAGCGAGTAGGCGCCGGCGCCGGCATGGGTGTCGATGACCCGGTAGCCCTTCTCTTTCTGGTTCAGATGCTGCAGCAGCTGCACCAGCACCAGGTGTTTCAGCACGTCGGCGTGGTTGCCGGCATGAAAGGCGTGTCGGTAAGCAAACATGGTTGGCACTCTATCCGGCGGCTTCGTCGGGCCGGCGACCCAGTTCGTCGCCGCCGCGCCGGTTTCATCGGGTTTCTACTGAAGCCGCCGGGCGAACGCGGAACCATCCGCTCCATCGACAACCCCTTCGGAGCGCATCATGACCTTCCGCACCCCCGCCCTGCTGATCGCCACCCTGCTGAGCCTGGCCGCCCACGCCGAGCCCGCCCCGCGCCAGGACCTGCTGGCCCAATGCCCGGCACTGGCCGAGCAGATTCCCGAGCTCCTGGCCACGGCCAAACAAGAACTGGGCACCGAGGCCGAGGTCAAGGTGCTTCTGCATCTGGATGGCCAGGGCGTGCAGCAGGTCGAGGCCGTGAGCGGCCCGCGCCGTTACCTGAGCCGCGTGCGCACCGCGCTGCAGGGTCAGGACTGCCGCAGCGCCACGCCGCAGCGCCAGCTTCTTACCATCCGCTTCCAGGAACCGCGCGCTGAAGCGCCGCACACGCGCCTCGCCGCCGCCTCCACTCCCCGATGAACCCCACCCGCCGGCACGAACTCCGCATCGCCCTGGGCCTGGCCGCCGGCCTGGCCCTGGCGATGGCCGTGCCCGGCTTCGTGCACTGCGCGGTCGATGCCCCCGAGCCCAGCGAGTGCCTGCACCTGGTCAGCGGCGGCGGCCTCGGCAACTTCTTGATGCTGCTGAGCATGATGGCCTGCACCGCCCTGCTGCACCCCTGGCTGCCGCCGGGCCGGGGCCGCGGCTTCGGCCTGGCGCTGCTGGTGCTGGCGGCCGCTGCGGTCGGCATGGGGCTGGCCTGGCTGGCGCACCATGTGGACCCCAAGCTCGCACCCGGGCCCGGCCCCTACCTCATCCAGGTGATGCTGACCCTGGCCGCCTGCCTCGTCACCGCCCATGAGGCCACCCAGCGTGCGCGTGCCGAGGGGGCGCGGGCGCGGGCGCTGAACCAGCAGGCACAGCAGCAGGAGCGCGACCTGGCCACCGCCCGGCTGCAGCTCTTGCAGGCCCAGGTGGAGCCGCACTTTCTCTTCAACACCCTGGCGCACCTGCGCCGGCTGGCGCAAACCGACCCCCAGGGTGCGCGCGCCATGCTGGCCGATCTGCTGCACTACCTGGGCGAGGCCCTGCCCAGCCTGCGCGACAGCGAATCGACCTTGGGCCGCGAGCTCGGCCTGGTGCGTGCCTACCTGGCCCTGCACCAGCTGCGCATGGGCCCCGAACGCCTGCGCCTGCACTTCGACGTGCCAGCGGCCCTGCACGCCACCCCGCTGCCCTCCACCAGCCTGCTGAGCCTGGCGGAGAACGCCATCAAGCACGGCATCGCGCCCCAGGTGGGCGGCGGCGAGATCAGCGTGCGCGCCTGGCGCGAAGGGGAGCAGGTGCTGCTGGAACTGGCCGACACCGGCCGCGGCATGAGCGCCGCCAGCGGCCATGGAACCGGCCTGGCCACCCTGCGCGCCCGGCTGAAGGCGATGTACGGCGAGGCCGCCAGCCTGAGCCTGCTGATGAACCAGCCGCGCGGCCTGATCGCCCGGCTCAGCCTGCCGCTATGAGCCCGAGCCCGCAGCAGCTCATCGGGCAGGCTATCCAGCACGCGCTGCGGCACTGGCGCTGGGCGCTCTTCATCGGCGCGGCCAATCTGTTCTCCAACGGCACACCGTTTGCGAACAGCATGATTGAGGTCAACGTGCCCAGCGCCTTGGTCTACAACGTGCTGCAGTTCGGCTTCCCGCTGCTGGCCGCGCTTCATTTGGCCGACCGTGCGGTGGACGCCCGGCGCTTGTCCGCCCCACTGGCCTATGGCGCCGCCGTGCTCGGCACGGTGCTGCTGGGCGTGTGGGTGGTGGGCAAGGCACTGACGCCCTTTCTGGGCGTCGTCTCCTGGTGGAGCTGGCGGGCCGACATCGGCCTGGCCGCCACCAGTTCCGTCTGGCTGGGCTTGGGCGTGGCCGTGTACGCGCGGCTGCGCCAGCGCCGCCGCGTGCAGGCCCAGCTGCAGGCCGCCGAGCTGGCCCATGCCGAGCGCCTGCGCGAGCTGGCCGCGGCCCGGCTGCTGGCCCTGCAGGCGCGCGTGGACCCCGACCTGCTGTTCGAGCGCCTGCAGCGCGTCAGCACCGAGCTGGACCACGAGCCCCTGCGCGCCCAGGCCCGGCTGGATGCCCTGATCGCCCTGCTGCGCGCGCTGCAGCCACATGCCGAAGCGCGCGTCTCCACGCTGGCGCGCGAGCTGCAGGCCGTGCAGGCCTATGCCCGGCTGATCAGCCAGGACGCCCAGCACACCGAGCGCCTGCATGTGCATCTGGATGAAGGGCTGTCCGAGCGTCCCCTGACCCCCTTCGTGCTGCTGCCCCTGGTGCGCGGCCTGCTGCAGGGCGCCGGCACGATCTGGAGCCTGGACCTGCGCGGCCGCAGCGATGGCGGCACGCGCATCCAGGTGGACGCGCTCGGGCCCGACGAAGCTTCCACCCTGCAGGCCGCCCAGGCCCTGGAACTGCCGGCGTTGGCCGACCGCCTGCGCGCCGTGCACGGCCCGGCCGCCCGGCTGCAGCTCGACACCACCCCCCTGCCCCGCCTGACCCTGGACCTGCCGCCATGGCCCGCATCCTGATCGCCGAAGACGAACCCCGGCTCGCCGCCGAGATCCGCGAGGAGCTGCTCAAGCTCTGGCCGCAGGCCGAGGTCTGCGCCGTGGTGCACGACGGCCACGCCGCGCTGCAGGCGCTCGAAACCCTGCAGCCCGAGGTCTGCCTGCTGGATGTGCAGATGCCGGGGCTCTCCGGCCTGGAGGTGGCGCGCCTGATCGGCAATCGCGCCCATGTGGTCTTCATCACCGCCTATGAGCAGTACGCGCTGCAGGCCTTCGACGAAGGCGCCGTGGGCTACCTGCTCAAGCCCCTGGACGTGGTGAAGATGGCGCGCACCCTGGCACGCGTGAAGGAGCGCCTGCACCAGCCGCCGGCCGACCTCAGCGGCCTGGGCGCCCCCGCCGCCACGGACAGCGAACCGCTGCGCTGGCTGACCGTGCAGCGCGGCCGCGAACTGCAGCTGATCACCGTGGACGACGTGCAGTACTTTCGCGCCGACAACAAATACGTCGCGGTGGTGACGGCCGACAGCGAGGCCCTGATCTCGCTACCGCTCAAAGAGCTGGTGGCGCGCCTGGACGGCGAACGCTTCTGGCAGGTGCACCGCAGCACCATCGTCAACGTGGGCGCCATCCGCTCAGTGAGCCGCTCGCTGAGCGGCAAGCTCAGCATCGCGCTCAAGCACCGGCCGGAGACCCTGGAGGTCAGCGCGGCCTATGCCCATCGGTTCAAACAGCTTTGATCCTTCTTGGGGCTGAACGCTTGCCCAGAGCCCGCAGGGGCTTCACCCCTGCACCCGACCTACCTTCTTTGCTTCGCCAAAGAAGGTAGGCCAAGAAAGGCGACCCCGATGCCTGCGCCCCAGCCTCCGGCTGGGGTGCCCTGTGGTACTCGAAGAGCGGGCCCAGGCCCAAAACTCACTGCGCTCACTGCGTTCGCTCCGCTCAGACAGTTGGGCCAAGTCAGAACACGAAGCGCGCTCACGCGCGCGGGCCCGCTCTTCTGTGCTCCTCGGCTTGACCTTTTGGTTCCTTTTGGGTCAAGCCAAAAGGAACTCGCCTGCCGGGGCGAGACTCGGCGGGGTCTCGCAATGAACTCAGCGCCCCGGCGTGGCGCACCCATCCATCAACACGGAAGTCCTCAGTTGCCGTGCTTCCAATTCGCCGGCCGCTTCTCCAGGAAGGCATTCATGCCCTCGCGCTGGTCATGCGTGCCGAACACGGCGTGGAACATGCCGCGCTCAATCTTCACGCCTTCGGTCAGCGGCACCTCGAAGGCCTGGTTGGTGAGCTGCTTCATCAACGCCACCACCGGGGCCGAGTAGCCGTTGATGGTCTCGGCGGCCTTGAAGGCTTCTTCGAGCAGTTGCTCGGCGGGAATCACGCGGGCCACCAGGCCGGCGCGCTCGGCTTCCGCCGCGTCCATGAAGCGGCCGGTCAGCAGCATGTCCATGGCCTTGGACTTGCCGACCCAGCGCGGCAGGCGCTGGGTGCCGCCGCCGCCGGGGATCACGCCCAGCTTGATCTCCGGCTGGCCGAACTTGGCGTTGTCGGCGGCGTAGAGGATGTCGCACATCATGGCCAGCTCGCAGCCGCCGCCCAGGCAGAAGCCGTGCACGGCGCCGATCACGGGCTTGCGCACATCGAGGATGTGCTCCCAGTTCTTGCTGATCAGCTGGCTGTTGAAGGCCGAGAGGAAGTCGTGCTGCAGCAGGGTGGGGATGTCGGCGCCGGCAGCGAAGGCCTTCTCGCTGCCGGTGAGCACGATGCAGCCGATGCCGGGGTCGGCATCGAAGGCCTTGAGCGCGTGACCCAGTTCGTCCATCAGCGGGTCGCTCAGGGCGTTCAGGGCCTTGGGGCGGTTCAGGCGGATGACGCCGGTCTTGCGCGCGCCGTCGCCACGGGTTTCAACCAAGATGTTTTCGTAGTTCATGGGGCGTTGCCTCGTTCGGTGGGGTGGGCATTTTCGGGCGCGGCTTCCTGCAGCGGCGGCTCGGCCAGCAGCAGATCGACCCAGGTTTCGTCGTCCTGCACGATGCGGATGCGCACCGGCAGGTATTGCAGCTGCGGGGAGAGCCAGACGGTGGCCTGCAGGGTGCCGCGGCTGTCGGTCACCACCGGGCGCAGCTGCCAGGCGGGCAAGGGCCCGAGGGGGGTATCCAGGGTCTCCAGGCCGACGATGTCGTAGCGCCAGGCGTAGAGCCGGCGCGGCAGCGCCAGCGGCAGGGCAATCGCATGGCCGGCACGGGCCGGTTCGCGGCCGGTGAGCAGCAGCCAGGTCAGCTGCACGAACTGGCTGGCGGAATCCTGCACGCCGGGCGGCGTGGGCTCCATGCGGCCGTTCGGGAACTGGATGCGCAGGGGGTCGATCAGCACCTGCAGGCGGCGTGGGCTGGCCACCAGCACCCGGGTCTCTTCGTCGTAGCGGCGCGGGCTGATGCCCTGCGGCGTGAGCTCGCCCTCACTGAGCATGCGCCGCGTGATGAAGGGCGCCAGGCTGGGGCCGACCGCCACCGTCAGCCGCACCTGGTAGCGCCGCCCCTGGCGCAACCACTCGACCTCGGCATCGCCATGCACCGCGCCGCGGTAGTGGCCGACCAGGCTGTAGCGCAGCCGGGTCGAGAGCGGCCATTCCGGCCCGGGCTCGCCTTCGGACGGATCGGGCAGCGCGGGCGGCGGGCTGAGCTCGGCCAGCGCGGGCAGCTCTGGCAGGGGCTTGGGCGGCTCAACGGCCGACGCGGCCGCAGCTGGCACCGGTGCGGCCGCAAGCTGGCGCCGCGCACGTGGAGCTTCCGCCAAGGACTTGGGCGGCGTGGGGGGGGCCTTCAGCGCCATGGGCTGGCGCAGCTCAACCGCCATGCGCGCTGGCGGCGCCACGCCCAGGTTCAGCGCACCCGGCCAATACTGCGCCAGCTGCCAATGCGCGCCGACCACCAGGGCCAAGAGCAGCGCAAAGGCAGTCGCGCGATTTAAGTGGCGGCGGCTGCCAGGAAGCAGCACAGGCTGGCCAGCACGGTGCAGCGGAATCGCAGGGTCAGCCAGCTCTGGGCGCCCCAATGGGCGTACTGCTGCCGGTCCACCGCGTAGCAGGCGATCAGCGCCACGCCCTGCAGCACCAGGCCGGCATAGGCCGGCATCAGCGCACCCATGGTGCCCAGCAGGGCTGGCGCCACCGCCCAGACATAGGGAAAGGTGGCGCGCTCACCCGCCTGCAGGGCCCGGCCCCAGTGCACCGCACCCAGGAAGGCCAGCACCACGGCGGCGTAAGCCGACAGGCCCAGCAACGCGTAGGTGTGCTCGTCCAGGCCGGGGCTGGCGCCATCGGGCGGCGGCAGCAGCCAGGCCAGGGCAGCACCCAGCACAAAGGGAAGCAGCCCGGCGTAGGCCAGGCGCACCGCCACGGCGGGCGGCGGGGGTAGCGGGGTGGTGTTCAAGAGCGCTTCTCGGCTTTGGCCAGGCGCTCCATCAGCGCCTCCAGCGGGATGGCCCCCGGCGCCCGGGTGCCGTCCTCGAACAGCACCGCCGGGGTACCGTGGATCGCGTACTTGCGGGCAAAGGCCAGGTTGCGCTCCAGCGGGGCCTCGTCGCAGCTGCCGGCGACCTTCTCGGGCAGGCGGTTCTTCAGCATCCAGCTCAGCCAGGCATCGCTGCTGTCCTTGGCGCACCAGATGTCACGGCTCTTGTCACGCGAGTCGCTGCCCAGGATGGGGATCACGAAGGTGTAGACCGTCACGTCCTTGAGTTCCTGCAGTGTGCGCTCGAAGCGCTTGCAGTAACCGCAGTTCGGGTCGGCGAACACGGCCACACGCTGCTTGCCATTGCCGCGCTTCCAGACGATGGCGTCCTTGAACGGCAGGCTGTCGAAATCCACCGCGGTGAGCTTGTCCACACGCTCCTGGGTCAGGCTCTTGCGGGTCTTCAGGTCGATCAAGTCGCCATCGAACAGAAACTCGCCCTTGGCATCGGTGTACTTGATCTCGGTGCCGAAGCGCACCTCGAACAGGCCAGCGACCGGCGATTTGCGCACCTCGTCCACGGGCGGGAAGTTGGCGGGCAGGCGCTGCGCCAGGGCCTTGCGGATGGTGGCCTCGTTGGCTTCGGCGGAACAGCCCAGCATGGCGGCCAGGGCCAGGGTCAGGATGGGAAGGGTCTTCATGGACAAGGGCACCTCGGCCGGGGGGTCAGCCCATCGCGCGCTGGGCCAGCCAGCGCTTCAAGGGGGGCAGTTGATTGACAAGGCTCAGACCCTGGTTGCGCAGGCTGCGCAGCAGGGGCGAGGGATGGGCAAAACCGGTCCAGAGCGCATCGGCGCCGCCGCCCATCAGCAGGGTGGGCAGGGCGCGCTCGCGCGCATAGCGGCGCAGCAGGCGCTCGTCGCCCAGCGGTCGCCAGGCCTCGCGCTGGCGCAGCACCTGGGCCAGGGCGGCCACGTCGCCCAGGCCCAGGTTCAGGCCCTGGCCGGACAGCGGGTGCACCTGGTGCGCACAATCGCCCAGCAGCACGAAGCCGGGGCCGCAGACCTCCCGGGCGCGCAGCCATTGCAGCGGCCAGGTCTTGCGCTCGCTAGCCAGCTTCAGGCTGCCGGACGAGGCGGCGCACAGGCGGTTCAGCTCGGCTTCGAATTCCGCAGGCTCGGCCACGGCCCATTGCTGCGCGGCCGCGGCCGGCTGCGACCACACCAAGGCATAGCTGCAGCCGGGTTCGGGGCGGTCCAGCGGCAGCAGGGCCAAGATCTCGGGGCCGTGCTCGCCCTGGCGGAACCACTGCCAGGCAATGCCCTGGTGCGGCTGGCTGGCCACCAGGCGGGCGGCCAGCGCGTGGTGGCCGTAGCGGTGCAACTCCACCTCCACGCCCAGGGCGGCGCGGCTGTCGGCCTCGCGGCCCTCGCACAGGGCCAGCAGGGCGTGCGGCACGTCCTCCTGCACACGCTCCACATGCGGGGCGTAGCGCAGGGCGGCGTCCAACTGGGCTTCCAGCTCGCCGGCGTCGACGATCCAGGCCAGTTCCTCCACCTGGGCCTGCCAGGCCGAGAACTCGATGTGTGCGCCTTGCGCGTCGCCATGCACCTTCATGTCGTGCACGGGGGTGCGGGCCTCGGCGGGCAGGCTGTCCCAGACCCTGAGCTCCTGCAGCAAGCGGCGCGAGGCCGGATTCAGCGCGTAGGCGCGCAGGTCCGGGCCGCCCGCCGCTGGGGGGCGGCCGCGCAAGGCCACGCGCAGGCCCTGGCGCGACAAGGCCAGCGCCAACGCCCGCCCGACGCAGCCATCGCCGCGGATCAATACATCGACTGGAGCCCTGTGCATAGCCGGGGATTCTAGGAAGCCGCCCCAAGCCCGGCTGCGCACAGGGTCACGCCCGCCTAAAATCCCGCCCCTTTGCCCAGATTTCCCGATCGCCGGTCCCTGCCGAGCGACGCCCGGGCGCCCCAGCTATTCAAGGACTGTCCGATGAGCCTCAAGTGCGGCATCGTGGGTTTGCCGAACGTCGGCAAATCGACCCTCTTCAACGCCCTGACCAAGGCCGGCATCGCTGCCGAGAACTACCCCTTCTGCACCATCGAGCCCAACGTCGGCATCGTCGAGCTGCCGGACCCGCGCCTGGATGCGCTGTCCGAGATCGTCAAGCCCGAACGCGTGGTGCCGGCCATCGTCGAGTTCGTCGACATCGCCGGCCTGGTGGCCGGTGCCAGCAAGGGTGAAGGCCTGGGCAACCAGTTCCTCAGCCACATCCGCGAGACCGACGCCATCGTCAACGTGGTGCGCTGCTTCGAGGACGAGAACGTCATCCACGTGAACGGCAAGGTCGACCCGATCTCCGACATCGAGGTCATCCAGACCGAGCTCTGCCTGGCCGACCTCGGCACCGTGGAAAAGAGCCTGCACCGCTACAACAAGGTGGCGCGCGCCGGCGACAAGGAAGCGATCGCACTCGTGAAGGTGCTGGAAAAGTGCCAGGCCGCGCTGGACCAGGCCAAGCCGGTGCGCTCCATCGACTTCAGCAAGGAAGAGCTGGCGATCCTGAAGCCGCTTTGCCTGATCACCGCCAAGCCGGCCATGTTCGTCGGCAACGTGGCCGAGGACGGCTTCGAGAACAACCCCTTCCTGGAGCGCCTGAAGGAATACGCCGCGGCGCAGAAGGGCCCGGTGGTGGCGATCTGCGCCAAGACCGAGAGCGAGCTTTCGGAGATGAGCGACGAGGACAAGGCGATGTTCCTGTCCGAGATGGGCCAGACCGAGCCGGGCCTGAATCGCCTGATCCGCGCGGCCTTCAGCCTGCTGGGCCTGCAGACCTACTTCACCGCCGGCGTGAAGGAAGTGCGCGCCTGGACCATCCACAAGGGCGACACCGCCCCGCAGGCGGCCGGCGTGATCCACACCGATTTCGAACGCGGCTTCATCCGCGCCCAGACCATCGCCTTCGAAGACTTCATCACCTACAAGGGTGAGCAAGGCGCCAAGGACGCCGGCAAGATGCGCGCCGAAGGCAAGGAGTACGTGGTCAAGGACGGCGACGTGATGAACTTCCTGTTCAACGTCTAATCCGGCAGCCCCTCCTTCCCGACAGGACACCATGGCTCTGATCGAAGGTTTTCGCGTTCGCAATTACCGCGCTCTGCGCGACGTCACGCTGGGCAAGCTCTCGACCCAGCAGAACAGCGAGCCCCTGACCCCGTTCACCGTGGTGATTGGCAAGAACGGCGCCGGCAAGAGCACGCTGTTCGACGCCTTCGGCTTCGTCTCCGACTGTCTGACGCATGATGTGGAGGCAGCCTGCGACATGAAGCAGCGCGGCGGCTTTGACCGCATGCGCTCGCTCGGCACGGACGAGCCGATCCAGTTCGAGATCTACTACCGCGAGGCCAAGGGCGAGCGGCCGATCACCTACGAATTGGCGATCAATGTCGACAGCAGCGGACGCCCGTATGTGCAGTCCGAAGTTCTGAAGCAGCGACGCAAGAACCAGAAGCATGGGCGCCCCTTCCCATTCCTTCGACTCGATCACGGCCGCGGCACTGTATGGGCCGGCGAGGAAGCGGTGGAAGGCGCGACGGGTGAGGAAGACCGCGCCCAGGAGGATGTTGACCTCACCGATCTGCGCCGTCTGGGCATTGCCACACTGGGGACACTGAAAGAGCACCCTCGCATCCGGCGCTTCCGTGACTTTCTTAAGGGCTGGTACCTCTCGTACTTCAACCCCGACATGGCGCGGGTGATCCCTTCGGCTGGCGCGCAGCGCCACCTCAACAGCCATGGCGACAACATAGGCAATGTGGTGCAGTACATGGAGCGCGAGCACCGCGCACGCTTCGATGCAATCTTGAAGCGGATTGCCGAAAAGATCCCGGGCGTGCACAGCATTCGACACATCGAGAGCCCGGACAAACGTGTCCTGCTGCAGTTCAATGACGGCGCCTTCGCCGACCCTTTCTACGCAGGGCAGATGTCGGACGGCACTCTGAAGATGTTTGCCTATCTGCTGCTGATGGAAGACCCGGAGCCGCCGCCCTTCATCTGCATCGAAGAACCCGAGAACGGGCTTTACCACGGCCTGCTCGACTCTCTAGCGCGTGAGTTGCGTGGGCATGCCACTGGCCAGGTCCACACTCCCCAAATTTTCGTCACAACTCACCAGCCCTACTTTGTCGACGCGCTGTCGCCCAAGGAAGTTTGGATCCTAGGCAAGGGCAAGGACGGCTTCTCGACCATTCGCCGAGCCTCCGATTTGGCCCTGGTGCAAAACCTGGTCGATGAAGGACTGCCACTCGGTAGCCTCTGGTACAGCAACTACCTCGAAACCAACTGAGCCATGCATCTTGAGGTGTTGGTTGAGGACAGTTCCGGGGCACGGCTTATTGAGATCCTGCTGCCCAAGCTCATCGGTGAACAAGGCCTGGAGCACAGTTGGCGAGTGCATGACCATCGCGGCATTGGCCGGCTTCCCAGCAACCTCCAGGCCAAGCCCGATCCCAGCAAGTCCTGCCTACTGGACAAGCTCCCTGCGCTATTGCGCGCGTATGGCAAGACGCCAGGCATTGACGCAGTGCTCGTCGTGCTCGACAGCGACCAACGCCCCGCGCTCGAGTTTCGGGCCGAGTTGGAAGCACTATCGGGCGCTTGCAGCCCGGCCCCACCGACGGTCTTGATCCGCCTGGCGGTCGAAGAAGTTGAAGCCTGGTACTTCGGCGATCAGGCCGCCTTGCTCGCGGCCTACCCTCGGGCCAAGAAGAAGGTACTTGCCGGGTACCGGCAGGACAGTGTCTGCGGCACCTGGGAGTTATTGGCAGATGCCGTCTACCCAGGCGGTGCTGCTGCAGTCAAGAAGGCTGGCTGGCCGCTTCCAGGCCAACTCAAACATGATTGGGCAGCCGCAATCGGACCGCGGATGGATGTCGAGCGCAACAAGTCGCCGAGCTTCGGCGAACTGCGCGAAGGCTTGCGCCGACTGATCGCCTGAAGCCTCAGCCGGCAAACTCCGCCTCATGCAGCCAGGCCGCCTGCTTCACCGTGCGCTTGGTTCGCCCCCACTCCTCCATCATGGCTGGCGCCACCTCGCGCAGGCGCTCCAGGTCCCCGGGCTTGACGGTGTTGGCCGCCAGCTCGATGCGGTGGCCATTGGGGTCGCGGAAGTAGATGGACTGGAAGATCGCATGGTTGGTCGGGCCCACCACGTCCAGGCCCAGGGCCTCCAGCTTGGCCTTGGCCTGGGCCAGGGTGTCGAGGTCCTCGACCTGGAAGGCGATGTGCTGCACCCAGGCCGGCGTGTTCTCGTCGCGGCCCATCGGCGGGCTGTTGGGGATCTCAAAGAAGGCCAGCACATTGCCGCGGCCGGCATCCAGGAAGATGTGCATGTAGGGGTCGGGCGCCTTGGTGCTGGGCACGCGGTCTTCGGAGATCGCCAGCAGCAGATCCATGCCCAGCGCCTGCTTGTAGAAGGTGGCGGTTTCCTGCGCGTCCTTGCAGCGGTAGGCGGCGTGGTGAATGCCTTGCAACATCACAGCACCCCCCGCTTCTCTTGATCCTTCTCCAAGGATCGGAACAGCGCGCCGAAGTTGCCCTCGCCAAAGCCCAGGTGGTCGGCGCGCTGAATGATCTCGATGAAGATCGGCCCGATCAGGTTCTTGGTGAAGATCTGCAGCAGGTAGCCGCCCTCGTCGCCGTCCACCAGCACTTGGTGCCGCTGGATGCGGGCGGGGTCCTCGCGCACGCCGGGCACGCGCTCGAACACCTCGCGGTAGTAGTCGGGGTCGATGTCGAGCGTTTCGATCGGGCTGCCCTCCAAAGCATCCAGCGAGGCCAGGATGTCGTCCGTCAGGAAGGCCAGGTGCTGCACGCCCGGGCCCTTGTATTCGCGCAGGTACTCGGCGATCTGGTCCTTGTCGTCCTTGGGCTGGTTGATGGGGATGCAGAAGCTGCCGTCCGGCGAGCGCAGCGCGTAGCTGGTCAGGCCGGTCTTGACGCCCTGGATGTCGAAGTAGCGCACCTCGGTGAAGCCGAAGATGCCCTTGTAGAACTCGGCCCACTTCTGCTGCTCGCCCGGGGGCACGTTGTTGGTCAGGTGGTCCACCACCTTGAAACCCTTGTCGGCCTGGATCAGCGGGCGTTCGAGGGCCACGAACTCGCGCTCGTAGACCGAGGGCTGGCCGGCGCGCGGCGTCTCGACGAAATAGATCAGGCTCTCGCCGATGCCCCAGACGGCCGGCCAGGGGTGGTCCTTCATCTCGGCAGGCACGGCGACGGCGCCGCGCGCCACCGCCGCCTGCAGCGCGGCTTGGGCGTCGTCACAGCGCCAGCCCATGGCGCTGATGGACGGGCCGTGGCGCTTGGCGAACTCGGCCGAGTGGCCGCCGCGCTCGCCATTGAGCAGGAAGTGGATGTCGTTCTGGCGGAAGTAGTGGATCGCCTTTTCCGGGTGGCGACGCAGCTTGGAAAAGCCGAAGGCCCAGAACAGGGATTCGAGGTGGTCCAGATCCGGACCGCAGAACTCGGTGAACTCGATGCCGCGCAGGCCGCAGGGGTTGAAGGTGCTCATCGCAAGACCCAGGGAAGAAGCGAATGACCCTGATTCTTCTAAGGCCTTAAATTCTAAAAAAGCGAATTTCTTTGCAGATCAATTTCTAGGATTTGGAACTTGTCCGCAGACGGGCGGGTGGAGGCTGGCGTGACGATTTGGGATGCAGGACAAGGCGCAACACCGCAGCAATGCCCGGAGGCATTGCGAGGATTTGCAACGCAGGCCGGCGCCCAAAGCGCCCGCCGCGCCGACCCCGCTTGTTTGCGGACAAGTTCCTAGAACATGCGCTGGGATCTGGAGGGTTTGGCGGCGCTGGACGCCCTGGTGCGCACCGGCAGCGTGGCCGGCGCGGCGCAGGCCCTGCACAAGGTCAGCTCGGCGGTCAGCTACCAGGTCAAGCGCCTGGAGGAGCAGTTGGGGCTGAGCCTGATCGACCGCAGTGGCTACCGCCTGCGCCTGACGCCCGAGGGCGAGGCCGTGCTGGCGGAGGGCCGCCGCCTGCTGCAACAGGCGCATCAGCTTGACGCGCTGGCGCAGCAGCTGGCCAGTGGCTGGGAGGCACGCCTGCTGCTGGTGGTGGACGGCATCCTGCCGCTGGCGGACAGCCTGCAAGCACTGAAGACCCTGGCCGATGAAGGCGTGCCGACACGCGTACAGCTGAAGATCGAGTTCCTGGGCGGCGTGCAGCGCTGCTTCGAGCAGGAAGGGGCCGATCTGATGATCGCCAAGGACTACCGCCCCCACGCCCAATGTCGCGCGCTGGCCTTGCCCGAGCTCGAATGCCTGCTCTGCGTGGCGCCGCAGCACCCGCTGCTGCAGCTGGGGCGCCCGGCCCGACTGGCTGATTTGCACGCCCATGTCGAGCTGACCGTCCGCGATTCCGGCGCCGGCGGAGAGGACCGCCAGATGTTCGGCGGCGAACGCGTGTTCTTTCTCTCCGGCTTCGTGGCCAAGCGCCAGGCGCTGCTGATGGGCATGGGCTTTGGCTGGATGCCGCGCTACCTGGTCGACGAGCAGTTGGCGCGTGGTGAGCTGGCCGAGCTGGCGTATGAGGGCGGCTCGCGCTACCGCTTCACGCCCTGGCTGGTGCAGCGGCTCGACAAGCCGCTGGGGCGGGCGGGGCAAAGGCTGGTGGAGTTGCTGAGTCCGGCGCAAGCGGGTGGCGCCTAAAGTGGCGCCCCCGCTCGCCCCGGGGTGAACAAGAACATAGGGAGTTTCATGCTGTCCAACCGCGGAGCCGATGCTCGCTCCTGCCTGCCCCATGCCAGGCGCCTCGTCCTCCATATGCTGGCCTGTGCCTTGCTGGCACTGCCGGCTCTGAGCTCGGCGCAATGCCAGCGCCAAGCGCTCGACATCCCGGTCAAGTTGGTGCACCACCGCCCCATCGTGACCCTGAGCATCGAGGGCCGCGAGCTGCCGATGCTGCTGGACACCGGTGCCTTCTTCAGCATGCTGCTGCCCGCCACGGCGGCTCAGCTGAAGCTGCCGCTGGGCCCGCTGCCGGCAGGGCTTCGCTTGCAGGGCTACACCGGCGAGATCGAGGCCCAGCTCACCCGCGTGAAGGAAGTGGACTTCCACGGCTTGGCCTTGAAGAACATGGAGTTCATCGTCGGCGGCAACGAACTGGGCGCCGGCATCATGGGCATCTTGGGGCGGAACTTTCTGGGCGCCACCGATGTCGAGTACGACCTCGGCAAGGGCCTGATGCGGCTGCACTTCCTGCAGGGCGACTGCCGCAAGTTGCACCCGGTGTACTGGGCCCAGGACGTGCCGGTGATCGAGGCCGATCTTGAATGGGGGCGCAGCGACAAACCCTTGCGTACCCGCGCACGCGTGAATGGCAGCCGCGTTACGGTGCTGATGGACACCGGAGCACCGACCACCGCGCTGAGCCTACGCGCAGCCAACCGCGCTGGAATTGCCCGCAGTGACATGGTGGAGCAGGAGCGCACGGGCGGAGCAGGCGCTGGCCTGGTCAGCAGCTGGCGGGCGCCAGTCGAGAGCTTTGAGATCGGCGGACAGAAGATTTCACACCTGCGACTCCAGGTGGACGCCACGCGCCTGCGCGACATCGACCTGCTGCTCGGCCTGGACTACTTCCTGGCGCACCGCATCTATGTGTCGCGCGAACAGGAAAAGCTGTTCGCAACCTGGAACGGCGGGGCGGTGTTCGGCACCGGCCCGACGGCACAGGACAGCGAGGGTGCCGCCCATGTATCCGCAGCTCCGGACGACGATGCCGACGCGCTGGCCCGCCAGGCTGCGGCGCTGGGCACCCGTGGCGATGCACAGCGCGCCCTACAACTTCTCAACCGCGCCGTCGAGTTGGCACCCACGAATCCCGAGCACCGGCTGGCACGTGCGCGCGTGCTGGTGCGCCAGCGCGCGGCACAGGCTGCTCAGCTGGATCTGGACCAGGCGCTCACGCTGCAGCCCGGCTTGCACGATGCGCGATTGCTGCGCGCCCAATTGCACAGAGCGATGGGAGCGCGCGAAGCCGCACTGGCCGATCTGCTCGCCCTCGACCAAGCGCTCCCGGCAGAGGCCCAGGAACGCCTGGGAATGGCCGATCTGTACGCGGACTTCGACCAACTGCCCGATGCGCTGCGGCAGTGGACGCTATGGCTGGCCAGCCGCGACAGCGACCTGGCCCGGCTGCGGGTGCTGAACAACCGCTGCTGGCTGCGCACCCGCCTGAACCAGGAGCTGGAGCTGGCCCTGAAGGACTGCCAGGCCGCAGTTGCACAGGACCGCAAGAGCGCCTCCTACTGGGACAGTCTGGGCTGGCTGCAGCTACGCCGCCAGGACGCAGCCCAGGCGCTGAAGGCCTTTGACAAGGCCATCGAGCACAACGACAAGCACCCCTGGTCCCATTACGGCCGCGCCGTCGCACTGCGCCGCCTGGGCAACGAGGCCGCAGCGCAGGCCGCCTTGGCCATGGCCCGTGGCCTGCGCGCCACCATCGAGGCTGAGATCCGCAAGGCCGGCTTTGGCGATCTGTTGAGCTGAGCCCTGCCACGCTTGGTCGAGCATGGGCGCAGTCCGTGCCGGCCTTGCTGCATCCTGTCCGTTTCCCTGCGAAGAGCGGCGGCGGCCTCACTACATTCCGCCCCCGCTGTCCATCACCCTTCTGCTCTCACCCCATGGCCACTCAGACCAAGACCTGGCGCCAGCGCCTCTCCCTCAAGACCTGGCCGGTGCGCATCGCCCTGGTGCTGATGGCCGGCGGGGCCTATGCCGGCTACCGCACGCTCAACCCGCCCGCACCGCCCGAGCCGCCGCCCAGCGGCGCCGCCGCGCTGGCCGACATCACCCAGACCGTGCAGGCGGCCGGCGTGCTGCAGCCGCGCGTGAAGGTGGATGTGGGCGCGCAGGTCAGCGGCCAGGTGCAGAAGATCCATGTGCAGCTCGGCCAGCAAGTGAAGAAGGGCGATCTGCTCGTCAGCCTGGACCCCGAGCTGGCGCGCAGCGAGGTGGCGCAGGCCGAAGCCGCCGTGGCCCAGCAGGCCGCGCTGATCGAGGCGCGCCAGGCCGATCTGAAGCTCACGCGCGCCGAGGTGGAGCGCCAGCGCCGCCTGCTCAAGGGCGAGGCCACCGCCGCCACCGAGGCCGAGCGCGCAGAAGTGGAGCTGACCAAGCTGGAGGCCGACCTGCGCGGCCAGACCGCCAGCCTCAAGCGCTTGCAGGCGGAACTGGACAAGCGCCGCCTCTCGCTGGGCCACACCTCCATCACCGCGCCGATGGACGGCACGGTGGTGAACCTGCCGGTGCAGGAAGGTCAGACCGTCATCGCCATCCAGATCACCCCGGTGATGGTGACGCTGGCGAACATGGACGAGATCACCGTGCGCACCCGCGTGCCGGAGGCCGACATCGGCAGCGTCAAGGTGGGCCAGAAAGCGCGCTTCGTCACCCTCTCCGGCGAGGCCCAGCGCTTCGAAGGCACGGTGCGCGTCATCCAGCCGGTGCCCGAGCGCGCCGGCAACGCCGTCTTCTACAACGTGCTGTTCGAAGTGCCGAACAAGGAGCGCAAGCTGCTGTCGGACATGACGGTGCAGGTCAACATCGAGACCGGCAGCGCCAAGCAGGTGCTGGCCATTCCCGTGGTGGCTCTCGGCGCGCGTGACGACGAGGGCCGCTTTGCCGTGCAGGTGCTGGAAGCCCCGGCGAAGGAGGGCAAGGACGCCAAGAAAGCCCCCCCGCACAAGGAGCGCAAGATCCGCACCGGCCTGCAGGATGGCGGCCGCGTGCAGGTGCTTGACGGCCTGAAGCTGGGCGAGAAGGTGCTGCTGGCCCCGCCGCCGCCGGAATCGGCCGCTTCCGCCGCCGCCTCGGCCGCTGCCAAGAGCTGATATGGCACGCGATCTCCTGGTGCCTTCCGCCGCGCACGCGCCGGAGCACAGCCGCCGCACGGCCCCGCCGCTGATCGAGCTGCGCGCCATCGGCCGCCACTACAAGCTGGGCGACATCGAGGTGCGCGCGCTCGACGGCGTGAGCCTGGCCATCGAAGCCGGCGAGTTCGTCGCCGTGATCGGCCAGTCCGGTTCGGGCAAGAGCACGCTGATGAACGTGCTGGGCTGCCTGGACAACCCGACCGAGGGCCAGTTCCTCATCGACGGCCAGGACGCCAGCCACTTCGGCCCGGATGAGCTGGCCGCGCTGCGGCGCGAGCGCTTCGGCTTCATCTTCCAGCGCTACCACTTGCTGCCGCACCTGGATGCGCGCGCCAACGCCGCGCTGCCCGCCGTGTATGCCGGCGCCAGCCAGGCCGAGCGCAGCAGCCGCGCGCAGGCCCTGCTGGAGCGCCTGGGCCTGGGCGAGCGCCTGCACCACAAGCCCAACGAGCTCAGCGGTGGCCAGCAGCAGCGCGTCTCCATCGCCCGCTCGCTGATGAACGGCGGCCAGATCATCCTGGCCGACGAGCCCACCGGCGCGCTCGACTCCGCCTCCGGCGCCGAGATGCTGAAGCTGCTGCGCGAGCTCAACGAGCGCGGCCACACCATCATCCTCGTCACGCACGACCACCAGGTCGCCGCGCATGCGCGCCGCGTCATCGAGCTGAAGGACGGCAAGGTCATCCGCGACAACGGCACCCCCGCCACGCACCAGCCGCCGCAGACCGAGGACAGCCAGCCGCTGCCGCCGGCCAGCTGGTGGCGGCGCCTGCAGGCGCAGTGGCGCGAGGCCTTTGCCTCGGGCGTGCAGTCGCTCAAGGGCAACCGCCTGCGCACCGCGCTCTCCATGCTGGGCATCAGCATCGGCATCGCCGCCGTGGTGTCCATCCTGGCGCTCACCACCGCCGCGCGCGGCAGCATCGAGAAGGACGTCAGCGGCTTCATGTCCGGCCGCATCATGGTCTGGCGCGGCAACCCCAATCTGCCGCCGGGCCAGCAGGCCAAGGCCTTCACGGCGTCGGACATGGCCTCCATCCGCGCGCTGGCCGGCGTCAAGGCCGTCACCACCGAGCGCGAGGCGCAGATGACGGCCCGCCACGGCGCGCGCGACAGCATGGTCACCGTGCTCGGCGCCGAGGCCGACACCCTGGCGATGCGCAAGCTCAAGCTCGACGCCGGCCGCGTCTTCCAGCCGCACGACTTCAACAGCGCCGCCCAGGTGGCGCTGATCGACGAGAAGGCGCGCAACAACCTCTTCAAGCCGGGCGAGAACCCGGTGGGCCGCACCCTGCTCATCAACCCCATGGCCGGCATGGGCGGCGACCCGATGGCCAGCGTGGCCCAGGGCGGGCCGATGGCGCCGCCCGCGGTGGGCGTGGCCCTGCCCGTCACCATCATCGGCGTCGTCAAGCCCGACACCGGCGGCCTGGTGAACTTCGGCTCCTGGCTGGGCCAGGTGTTCGTGCCGCACACCGCCTTCGCCCGCAAGCTGGACCTGCGCACCGATGCCGACCAGTTCAATGTGTTGCTCGACTTCACGGTGCCGCCGGCCGAGGTGCTGCGCCATATCGAGTACCGCATGCGGGCCCTGCACGGCGCGCAGGACTTCGGCACCTGGAGCGCGGAAGAAGAGTTCCAGAAGTTCCAGCAGGTCACCGGCGCGATGGCGCTGCTGTTTGCCGGCGTGGGCGCCATCTCCCTGCTGGTGGGCGGCGTGGGCGTGATGAACATCATGCTGGTGTCGGTGAGCGAGCGCACCCGCGAGATCGGCATCCGCATGGCGGTGGGTGCACGCCAGCGCGACGTGCGCCTGCAGTTCCTCGTCGAGGCCGTGCTGCTGTGCTGCCTGGGCGGCCTGGTGGGCGTGCTCTTGAGCTGGCTGGGCGCGCAGGGCATCAACGCCGCGCAGAGCGACCTGAAGGTGGAGGTGAGCTGGGCGGCGCTGGGCGTGGCCTTCGCGGTCTCCAGCCTGGTCGGCCTGATCTTTGGCACCTTGCCGGCGCGCCGCGCCGCCGCCCTGTCCCCCGTCGACGCCCTGGCCCGGGAGTAAGAACATGAACAAGCACTTGATCGCAGTGGCTGCGGCGCTGGCTCTCAGCGCCTGCAGCATCACCCCGCCCGCCGCCCCGCAGGCCAGCACCGCGATGCCGGCGGCATGGCAGCAGTTCGAGGGCCAGGCCGCGCCGGCGGACTGGGCCGGCCTGATCGACCCCGCGCTGGCCCAGCTGCAGCAGCAGGCCCTGGCCGCCAACCGCGACATCGCCCAGGCCGTGCTGCGCTGGCGCCGCGCCGAGCTGCAGACGCAAGTAGCAGGCCTGGACCGCCAGCCCACGCCCAGCCTGAGCCTGGACGCCTCGCGCTCGCGCCTCGTCGAGCAAGGCCCCACCACGCGCAGCCACGGCCTGAGTGCCGGCCTGGGCTACGAGCTGGACCTCTGGCAACGCCTGGCCCAGGCCGAGCTGGCCCAGCTGGCCGATGCGGAAGCCGCGCGCACCGACATCGCCGCCGCCAAGCTGCTGATCCGCGCCCAGGTGGCCGAGCGCTACTGGAGCCTGGCCGCGCTGGCACTCGAAGAGCCCCTGATTGCAGAGCAGCTGCAGGGCGCCGAGCAGGTGGTGGAGCTGACGCGCCAGCGCGTGCGCGAAGGCAAGCTGCTGCCCATCGAGGTGGACAAGAACGCCGCCACCCTGCAGGGCCTGCGCTCGCGCCTGGCTCAGCTGGAGCGCGAACGCAGCCAGCACCGCCTGGCCCTGGGCCTGCTGCTCGACCAGACCGAGCCCGCCCTGCCCGCCACCGCCCGCCTGCCCGACGCCGCGCCCCCGCACTGGCTGCCGCCAGCCCCCGAACAGGCCCTGGCCCGCCGCCCGGACGTGCAGCGCGCCCGCCTGGCCGTGGACGCCGCACTGGCCCGCCAGCGCAGCAGCGAAGCCGCGCGCTACCCGCGCCTGAGCTTCACCCTGGGCCTGGGCACCGGCGGCCGCGACGCCGGCGACTGGCTGCGCAACCCGCTGGGCAGCCTGGCCGCGAACCTGGTGGTGCCGCTGGTGGACTGGCGCCGCCTGGAGCTGCAGCGCCAGGGCGCACTGACCGAGGTGGAGAGCAGCGCCCTGGCCCTGCGCGACAGTCTGCACCAGGCCCTGGTGGAGGTGGAAGGCCTGGCCGCCGAGGAGCGCGAGCTGCAGGCGCAGGAACAAGCCAATGCCGCACGCCTGCAGGAAGCGCGCCGCACCGCCCAGCTGGCCCAGCTGCGCTTCGAGGTGGGCGCGATTGCCCGTGCCGACTGGCTGCAGGCCCGCAACGCGGCGCTGGCGGCCGAGCAGGAAGGCATCCGCCTGCGCCTGCGCGCCTGGCTGAACCAGGCGGCGCTGCACAAGGCCTTGGCGAGCGCCTGATCAGCCGTCGAACGCCGGGCCGAGCGGGCACTCGATCTCGAAGCGCGTGCCCTGCCCCGGCCGGCTGTGCACGCGCAAGCGCCCACCCAGCTGCTGGCGCACGGCGGCCTCGGCGATGAAGAGGCCCAGACCGCTGCGGCCGCGCCCGAACTGGGTGCTGACGTAGGGCTCGAACACATGGGGCAACAGATCGGGGGCGATGCCGCAGCCCAGGTCCTCGACCGCCAGCAAGGCATGGGCGGTGGGCTGGGCCGCGGCCTGCACGCGCACCAGGCCGGGCTCACCGGGCGCATAGGCATGGCGCTCGACGTTCTGGAACAGCTGCACCAGCACCTCCTCCAGCGCCTGGCCGGGCCACAGCGGCGCGCCCACGCCGTCCTGCAGCTGCAGGCGCAGGCAGCTGGTGGGTGAAAGCGCGCGCGCCCAGGCCCGCTCCACCAGCGCGGCCAGGGGCGCGCCGGCGGCGCCGTCGTGGCGGGCCGGCCGGTAGCTGGCCGTCAGGGCCAACGCGCGCTCCAGGCCGCGCCGGGCCAGGGCCTGGGCCTCGGCCAGCTCGCCCAGGCGCGCCAGCAGGCGCGGCCGCTGCAGGCGCTCGGCCTCGATCCAGGCCATCAGCTCCTGCGCCAGCATGCCGGCGTGCGAAAGGGCGGTGAGCGCCGTGCCCAGCGGCGTGTTGAGCTCATGGGCCACGCCGGCCAGCAGCGGGCCCAGGCTGGCAGCACGGCTGTAGCGGGCCAGCTCCTCCTGCAACGCCTGCAGCTGGTCCAGCGCTTCCTGCAGGGCGGTGCTCTGGCGCGCGGCCTCGTCGGCGCGCTGGCGGTGCCAGTGGCGCTCGCGCTCGGTGTGCTCCAGCTCCACTTGCTGGCGCAGGGCCAAGCCGCTGCGCTCCTGCGCCTCGCGCGCCATGTGCAGGCGCATCGCGTGCGCGCGCCGGCTGTGGGCCAGGGCGGCGGCGGCGCGGCCCGCTTGCGCCTGCCAATCGGCCAGATCGTCCAGGCGGCGCAGCAGCTCGGTCGGGCCGCCGAAGCGCAGCGCGTCGTCCAGCACCGGCTCGACCAGCGCACAGGCGGCCTCGGCCTGGCCGGCCTGCGCCAGGCAGCGCGCCCGGCTGAAGCGCAGGATGCGGTGGCAGGGCGTGGCCGGGTCCCGGTCGGCCTGGGCCGCCAACGCCTCGCCCTGCTCCAGCGCGGCCCAGGCGGCCGGCAGATCGCCCTGCTCGAGCGCCATGTCGATCAGGCCCGTGGCCAGATTGGCGGCCTCGCTCCAACGCCGCTGCGCGCAGGATTCCGTGATGCCTTCGAGCAGCACCGCACGCCGCTCGGCCTGCCGACCCAGGCTGCGCAGCGCGATGGCCTGGGCCGCATACACCTGCACCCAGGGCCCGCGGTAGCCCATGGCGCGGTACAGGGGCAGGGCCTGGCGGGCATAGCCCAGTGCGCGCTCGGGTTCGCCCTGCAGCAGGGTCAGCTGGCCCAGGGCGCCGAGCAGCAGGCCCTGGCTCAGCGGGTCGGGCACGCTCTGCGCGGCCAGCAGGCTGCCGGCACGCTGCAGCAGCTCGGCCGCGCGCTCGAATTCCTGCGCCACCACCTGCAGCCGGGCCGCCACGCAGAGCAGGCGCGGCAGCAGCTCGGCCTCGCGCCCGGCCTCGCACCAGGCCAGGGCGCGCACCAGCACGGGTTCAAGCAGGGGCAGCTGGCGGCGCTCGTAGCCCAGCTGGCAGAGCAGCAGGGCGAAGTCCACCACCGGCCATTCCGCCGGCGGGTCCTCGGGCAGGGCCAGGAAGGTGGGCAGCAGCTCGTGCCACAGCACGCCCGCGTGCTCGGGGGCCTGGTGGTAGCGCTCCCGCTGCGCGTCCAGCCAGCCCGCCGAGCCGGGTGACGCGCCCGCTGCGTCAGACCTCATCGCGCAGGCTCTGGTAGTTGGACACCTCGGCCAGCGCCTGCTCAAGCTCGCGCTGCGCGTGCTGGCAACCGGCCAGGGTCTGCTGCAGGCCCTGCTGCAGCGCACGGCGGCTGACGCCCGCGCCCAGGCGCACCGATTCCAGCAGCGCCTCGTCGCTGGCCTGCCCGGCTTCAAGCTGCTGGCGGGCGCGCTGCAGGGGGGCCTCCAGCCGGCCCGCCAGGCTGATCAGCAGCTGCCCCAGGCCGGCCAGCTTGCGCGCCTCCACCAGCTCGTCGTGCAGCGCGCGCTGGCGCGCCAGGGTGGCGGCCAGCTCGGCGTGGTGGCGCTCCAGGGCCAGCACGCGGGTTTCGCTGGCGGCGCGCTCCTGCTCGGCGCGCTCGATGTCCGATTGCTGGCGCAGCAGGTCCAGATGGCGGCGCCCGGCGCGTGCGTCGTGCAGGAGCTGGAGCTGCTGGGCCTCGCGTGCCGCCGCCAGGGCCTCGGTCGGCTGTTCCGCCAGCACCAGCCAATCGGCCAGCTGGTTGAGCCGGTCCGCCAGATCATGGGCGGCGAGCCGGTGGCGCTGCTGGCTCAGGGCCTCGCGCAGGCCCGCGCAGGCGGCGGCGTAATCGCCTTGGGCCGCCAGCCAGCGCGCGCGGCTGAACACCACCATCGCATGCCCCGGGGCCTCGGCGCCGCCGGGCTCGCGGGCCGCGTAGGCGCTGGCCTGCTGCAGGGCCTGCTCGGCCTGCTGCGGCTGGCCTTGTTCGAGCGCCAGATCGAAGAGACCGGTGGTGAGCAGCGCCGCCTCGCCCCAGCGCTGCTGCGCCAGGGCCAGTGCGCAGCCACGCTGCAGGCTGGCCTGCCGGCCCTCGGCATCGCCCAGCTCGCGCTGCGCCAGGGCCAGCAAGGCATGCAGCTGCACCCAGGGCCCTTCCCATTCCAGGCCGGCCAGCAGGGCCAGGGCCTGGCGCGCCTGCACCACGGCCGCCGCCGCCGCGCCTTCGCGGTAGGCCAGCTGGGCACTGCCACCCAGCGCCAGGCCCTGGGCCAGGCTGCCCGGCTCAGCGGCCAGCAGGGCGCGCTGCAGGCGCTCGCGTGCGGCATCCAGGCGCTGCGCCTGGATGTCGGCGCGCGCGGCCAGGGATTCGAGCGAAGCCCGTTCCTGATCTGCCAGCCCGGGTTGCGCCAGGGCCGCCCCCAGCAGGGCTTCAGCGCGCAGCGGGCTGCGCAGTTCCAGAGCCAGGGTGCCGGCCCAAACCGCCAGCGCAGGGCCGGCCAGCGCGCCCTGGGCCAGGGCCAACGCCTGCGTCAGCAGCTCGGCGGCCCGCTCCGGCGCCTGGCGGTAGGCGCTGCGCTGCGCGGCCAGCCAGGCAGGCAGTTCGGCCGGAGCCGTGGGAAGCGCGGGGTCGGACACCATGGCCCGATCGATTCTGCGCCGCGGCGGCGCGCTTGGCACGCGCGCTGCGGCGGCAAGGCGCGCTCAGGCGCCGTCCGGGATTTCCGGCTCCACCAGCCGGGCCAGCTGGTCCAGCGTCTCCTGCCAGCCCAGGTGGCAGAACTCGAGCGGGATGCTGTCGGGGATGCCGGCCTGGGTCACACGCAGCTCGGTGCCGCAGAGCACCTTGCGGAACTCCAGCGTCACCTGCATCTCGCCGGGCAGGTTCGGGTCGTCGAAGCGGTCCGTATAGCGCAGACGCTCGCCCGGCACCAGCTCCAGGAACTCGCCGCCGAAGGAGTGGCTGCTGCCGGTGCCGAAGTTCGTGAAGCTGGCGCGGTGGCGACCGCCCACGCGGGCGTCGAGTTCGTGCACCTCGGCCGTGAAGCCATAGGGCGGCAGGAATTTCTCCATCGCTTTTGGCGTGATGAAGGCCTTGTAGACGCGCTCGGGCGGGGCGCGCAGCACGCGTTGCATCTGCAGGGTGTTGGGCATGGTCAGTCTCGGTCAGGGGCACCCGGTGGAAACCAGCTGCGGTAGGGGCGGCCTTCGTCCACCGCGCGGGCGACCGAAGGGTGGGCCAGCAGGCGCTGGCGGTAGGCGCGCAGGCGGTGCAGCTCGGGCGGGATCTCGTGCACCCAGTCGGCGTAGAACAGTGAAGGCGCGGCGGCGCAGTCGGCCAGGCTGAAGCACTGGCCCACCGCCCAGCCGGCCGCGGGCAGTTGGCCGTCCAGCCAGGCATAGGCCTTTTCCAGCAGCGCATGGGCCTCGGCCACGCCGTGGGGGTCGCGCTTCTCGGCCGGGCGGATGCAGTCGAACACCAGCTTCTGCATCGGCGTCATCACGTACTGGTCGAACAGGCGATCGAACAGACGCACCTGCAGTGCGGCCTGCGGGTCGGCCGGCAGCAGGCGCGGCGCATCCGGATGCTGCAGGTCCAGCCATTCGATGATGAGGGTGGACTCCATCAGCACCGTCTCGCCCGCGCGCAGCAGCGGCATGCGCTGCAGCGGCCACAGGCGCGCGAACTCGGCCTGGGTGACGGTCTGGTCGGGTTCGAGCAGGCGCAGCTCGAAGTCCAGGCCTTTCTCGCGCAGCGCGATCAGCACCTTCTGGCAGTAGGACGAGAAGGGGTGGGCGAACAGTTCCATCGTCATGTCTCACACGCCTTCTTGAGCCGCTGCAGCGCGGCCGGCCACATCGTGTTCATCATCTCGACGTAGGCCTCCGGCACCTGGTTCAGCTCGACCTCGATGCGCGTGGCGCCGCCCTGGTCCTTGAGCCAGTAGCGCTCGAACACGCCCTGCCAGTCGGCACATTCCTTGGGCGCGCCGCCCACCAGTTCGCCCAGGTGCTCGATGCTGACGTACTCGGGCTCCCGCGCGACCTCGATGCGCGCGCGCATGCCGTCGCCCGAGGGGCCGAGAAAGCGCATGTCGGCACCGGTCTCCCAGCGGCCCTCGTAGTACGAGCCCTCGCAGAAGGCGGCGGTCCAGTCGCGGTAGCCGGCGTCACCCAGCATCTGCGTCCACACCCGCGCGCGCGGCGCGCGGATCTCGATCACATAGTCCAGCTTGATGGCCATGACGGTCTCCTGATGCGGATTACTTCGCCGGATCCTTGGCGTGATCGACGTTGATCATCCAGCGCAGGCCGAAGCGGTCCACCAGCACGCCCCAGTAGGCGCCCCAGAACATGTCGGCCATCGGGGCGTCGGCGCTGCCGCCTTCGCTCAGCGCGGCATACAGGCGGTCGGCCTCGGCGCGGCTGTCGGGTTCCAGGTTCAGGGTGATGTGGTTGCCCGGCTCGTACTTGCCGCAGCCCGGGCCTTCGATGACATCGGTGCCCATGATGACGTGGCCACCCAGGATGGGCAGCGCCACATGCAGGATCTTCTGCTGGTCGGCGGCCGACATCTCGGGCTGGCCCGGCTGGGCCGGCATGCTGCCGAAGCGCACCGGGGGCACCTCGTAGTCGGTGCCGAACACCTGCTTGTAGAGCGCGAAGGCGGCCTCGGTGGTGCCGGGGTAGTTCAGATAGGTGCTGACGCGGGACATGGCTCTCTCCTGAGGGGTGGTGGTGTGGGACGACGTTCGAGCCTGCCCGGTTTCGACAGCCGCATCAATCGGACGCGGGCGCCCGTGCGTAAGAAACGGTTAGCAGCTCCCAGACATGCGGAGCCGGATCGTTCCAGTACACCAGCCGGCCGCCGCCGTGTTCGCCGACCTGCCCATCCTCGGGGCCATGCGGGCGGCTGCGCAAGCCCACGCCGGCGGCACGCAGGCGCGCCACCAGGGCATCGAACTCCGCCTCGGAGACGCGCAGCGCGTAATGCAGCGCCGGCACGGGCTCGGGCCAGGTGTCGAAGTCCAGCGTCAGGCTGTCGCTGACATAGACGGCATGGAAGGGCCCGACCGCCGCTGGCCCATGGGGCAGGCCCAGCAGCTCGGCCAGGCGGGTGGCGGCGGTGCGCGCATCGGCGGCGGGCACGGTCAGGTGGTCGAGTTGCATTCAGGGCCGCCCTTCCAGGGATTGCAGGCGTTCGGCCAGCAGCTGGCGCTCGGCCTCGTTGTCGGTCCAGGCAATCGCCTGCCGCAGCGCGGCGGCCGCCTCGGCCGGGCGCTCCAGCTTGATCAGCAGGTCGGCGTGCACGCTGGGCAGCCAGGGGTAGCCCTGCAGCGCGGCCTGGGCGCTCAAGTCTTCCACCAGGGGCAGCGCCGCGCCGGGCCCGAAGGCCATGCCCACGGCCACGGCGCGGTTCAGCGCCACCACCGGGTTGCCGGGCTGCAGGGCCAACAGCTCGTCGTAGCCGGCCACGATGGCGGCCCAGTCCGTGTCCACCGCCCGCGCGGCGCGTGCATGGCAGGCGGCAATGGCGGCCTGCAGCGTGAACGAACCCGGCGCCGTCAGGCCCTGGGCGCGCGCCAGTGCGGCCAGGCCGCGGCGGATCAGCAGCGGGTCCCAGCGGCGGCGATCCTGGTCCAGCAGCAGCACGGGCTTGCCGGCCGCGTCCAGGCGCGCCGGCAGGCGCGAGGCCTGGATCTCCATCAGCGCCTGCAGCCCGCAGGCCTCGGCCTCGCCCGGGCAGAGTGCGGCCAGCATGCGCGTCAGGCGCAGCGCTTCCAGGCACAGCTCGGGGCGCATCCAGTCCGGCCCGGCGGTGGCCGTGTAGCCCTCGTTGAACATCAGGTAGAGCACGGTCAGCACCTGGGCCAGGCGGGCCTGGCGCTCGGCCGCATCCGGCAGCTCGAAGCGGGCATCGAGCTTCTCCAGCTGCGCCTTGGCGCGGCTGATGCGCTGCGCCACCGTGGCCTCCTTGGCACGCAGCGCGCGGCCGATCTCTGCCGTGGTGAGGCCGCAGACCAGGCGCAGCGTCAACGCCCATTGCGCCTCGCGCGCCAGGCCCGGGTGGCAGGCGATGAAGAGCAGCTTGAGCACGTCATCACCGAGCGGATCGGCCTCGTCGGCCAGCATGATTTCGAGCGTGTCGGGGGCCATCATGTCGCGCCTCGCATCCAGGTCCTGCCCGAGCGCGCCCTGCTCACGCGCGGCCATCTGGCCATGGCGCAGGCGGTCGAGCGCGCGGTGCTTGGCGGTGGTCATCAGCCAGGCGGCCGGGTTGCGTGGCAGGCCGTCACGCGGCCAATGCTCCAGCGCCGCCAGCAAGGCGTCCTGCGCGCAGTCCTCGGCCAGGGCCAGGTCGTGCGTCAGGCGCGTCAGCGCGCCGACGATCTTGGCGGCTTCGAGCCGCCAGACCGCCTGGACCGTCTCTGCAGCACTCATCCGCCCTGGCGGATCTGGGCCAGTTGCTCACGCAGCTGGCGCTCGGCCTCCTCGGGCGGGCAGTCCAGCGTCTCGCAGAACAGCGGCCGCACCTCGATCGCGCATTCCTGGCCCGGAAAGGGCGAGGGGAAGCGCCGCGCCCAGGCCAGCGCCTCCTCGCGCGAGCGCACTTCGATGAGCGTGTAGCCCGCGATCAGCTCCTTGGCCTCGGCAAAGGGGCCATCGATCACCGCGGGTTCGCCCTGCGCCGTGTAGCGCACCCGGAAACCCTGGCTGGAGGGCTGCAGGCCGGCACCATCCAGCAGCACCCCGGCCTTGGCCATCTCGTCATGGAAGGCCAGCATGCGCGTGACCAGCGTCGGGTCATCGGGAAACTCGCCGGCCTCGCTGCTGGGGGTGGCGCGGACTTGGATCATGTAGCGGGGCATGGGGGGCTCCTGTCGTGAGGGTGTGTGGGGTACGACGGATGGGGCGGGCGCGTTTCGACAAGTCAGACCAGCACACACCGCGGCGAGGCCCTTGAGAAAAAGTAGCCCGTACTGGGGGCACTCCCGCGCTAGAAGCTGTCTGCATTGGCCAGACCTCGAATACCCAACTGCTAGCCTGCTCCGCTCCTGGACAGGTAGCCTGCGCTACTTACGGCAGCGAAGTAGCGGAACAATTCGGAGTGACTACCAAGCGACGAAAGATGCTGAAGCCAGTGATTCGGATAGTCCAGCCCATGCGCAGGGGTGCGCTTCTCTAGCTTCTCGCACTTAAATGCATTCCTGTAGTACCTCTCTGCCACTTCTAGCAAGGTCACAGTGCGCTGTACGTGGCGCCCAGCTTGTGAGTCGTACGACATGTAGGAATGTGGCCTGCCAGCAATACCCATCACACCCCACGCATTTGTAAGGTTCGACCCGTTCGGACGTGTGATGTCGTCGAATACCGCTGGGTGCTTGTGCCGAATCGCACACAACGTGGCCAACCAAATCAAATGGATGCGGCCATCGCGGAGCGTGCTGACACTCGCCTCAATAGCTCCAAAAACTTGCTCTTGAGAACGCAGATCGAGCCCGAACTCATCGGCCACCCAGCAAAGGGCCGAGTGCTCAGCTGAACCCCAGTCGCAATCTGTGAACCCGCCTTCAGGCAGCCCATGGCCGAGGTTTGCACTTGCGGCAGCAATCACTGGGCTGGTGGAAAACAGGAACTGCGCGAACCTCAAGGATGACGGCGTTGGCAACTCGCACTGCACGTCAAAGAACCGCTTCAGGTATCCGCCGCCGTCGAACCCCGATCCGTAAACCGCCCCGGTTGCCTTCGCAAGTTGATCGAGGTTTGTCGAAATGACGTAGCAAACACCTCTGACCCCAAATAGATGCTTGATGCCTTCAAGCAGTGCGATGGCGAAAGGTGGCCGACAGCGATCCAGCTCGTCGACAAACACGAACATCGGGAGCTTCAGATTGCCTTCCTGAGCGAGGCGGGCAAGGGTCGATTCAATCGCGATGCGGAGGCTTGAAATGACCTGTGGCAAATCACTTTGCTCGGCCAAGGCCTTCTTGAAAAACTCGTCCAATCCCTTCTCGGCCGCATCGCGCCCTTCGGCCTTTAGCTCTTCAATCCGCCCAGCGTCGACGTTCACATCGCCTGTGGTCAAGGCCTCGCTGACTTCATCAAGTGCGACGCCGCTTAGCTTCTTCACAACCCCCTTCAAGGCCACTTTTGCGGCCGGCAGGTAGGCTCGTCGAACACCAGAAACAACCTTCTCCACACCCGCCTGAATCGCGAACTTGGCTTCTGCCGTCGATTCAAGTTTGTCGACTTCCCGGTCGAGCGCGACCTTGAAGGCCGCCATGAAGGCAACAAGTGGGTCGGCAGCTACGTCGGAGGCCCAAGCATTGAAGTGCATCACCGGGTGGCGGGGAGACTGGATCGATAGGTGTTCAGCCCACCGACTCACAAAGAAGGTCTTTCCCCTGCCCCAGCCTGCATTCAGGGCCAAAGAGAACGGCCGATGCCCTTTTTCATCAGGCGGGCATGACTTCGCCACAAGGTATCCCGTCAGGAAATCTGCGAAGTCCTGACGTTGAAACAAGTCGCCGGCCCACACCTTTGAATCAGGTGAAGAAGCCTCTTGAATGGGCTGCTGCATGTTCAATCACCGGCAAATCTTTGTTGACTGCTGCAGTGCTCTGAGGACAGTGTCGAACAGCACGCGTTCAGCTCAGCCATTGAATGACCGCATCCCCCCGCGCCGCCGCGTCACGATAGAACTCAACCAACTGCTGGTAGTTCTCCAGCAGGTAGTCCAACGCCTCGGCTCCGTCGCGCACCCAGATGACGTCGGGATAAATCTCCAGCTTTGCCATATCGGCAGGCTGGTAGCGACTCGCCAGCTTGTCGGCCGGCAATCCGGCCAGTGCGGCAGCCACGCTGGCCACCTGCGTAGCCGTGAGCGCGCGAGCTGGGCCATAGCCCACATCAGGACCGAACTCCTCGCCTCCCAGCACGGCCAAACACAGAGGCGCGTCGCCCCCCCAGGCGGTGCCGGTCAGTAGGTAGTGCAGGCCGTGCCATGCCTTATCCACATCGATGCTGTGCTCGGGTTCCCCATCGCCGTCATCTGGATACAGGAAGTCTTCAATCGATCGCTCACCAGATTGCAGCTGCGCCAATTGCGCGGCTGGCAGGGCAGCAAAACAACCCACCATTCCCATCGTTCTCTCCCGTAGTTCTGGATTTGACGTTGCAGCCCAATTGGCCGAACCGCCGCTGACGTGTTGTACCGCAGGCTCAGAGTCAGAAGGCGCTTCGAACTGCCGCTCTGGAAAGTCCTACGCTGTCCAGTTCTCGCTCCGCGGCGACGCCGCCGTTCTGCGCAGAATGCCCAAACCCCTTCGCAAGACCGCCCCCATGTGCCGCAACATCCGCACCCTCTTCAACTTCGAGCCCCCGGCCACCGAGCTGGAGATCCGCGACGCGGCGCTGCAGTTCGTGCGCAAGCTCAGCGGCTTCAACGTGCCCAGCAAGGCCAATGAGGCTGCGTTCGAGCGCGCGGTGGAGCAGGTGGCGGCAAGCACGCGGGAGTTGATTGCGGCCCTGCACACCACGGCCACGCCGAAGAACCGCGAGGAAGAGGCCGCCAAGGCGCGGGAGCGCTCGGCGGCGCGCTTCGGATCACCGCGCGGAGGGGAACGGCAATGAGCGCGCCGCCCCGGCTCAGGCCGGCGCGTCCCGCAGCCGCCGCAGCGGCGTGAACAGCAGCCCCAGTGCCACCAGCCCGAGCAGGGCCAGGCCGCTGAAGGTGAACAGCACCTGCGGCCCCCACAGCGCCAGGCCGGCCCCCGCGGCGGCGGCGGCCAGCGGCGCGACGCCCATGAACAGGAACATGAACAGGCCCATGGCGCGGCCCAGCATGGCCGGCGGCACGCGCTGCTGCATCCAGGTGTAGACGGCCACCTGCACGAAGCCGGCCATGGCCCCCAGCGGCGCCAGCAGCAATACGCCCTGCCAGGCCGCGTGGATATGGCCGAAGGGCAGGAACACACAGCCAGCGATGGCGTCAATCAGCAGCACGGTGGCCCCCAGATTGCCGAGGCCGAACCGGCGCCGCAGGCCCGAGAGCGCCATGCCCACCAGCACGCCGCCGCCATGCCCGGCCAGCAGCAGGCCCAGGGCCGCGGCGCCGCCCGGTAGCTGCTGCTGCGCCAGCACCGGCAGCGCCACCTGGATGGGCCCGCCGACGAAGAAGCCGATGGCGGCGAAGTAGAGGCAGAGGGTGCGCAGCTCGACGTCCTGCCAGCAGTGGCGCAGGGCCTCGGCAATGGCCGCCCCCACCGGGGCGTGGGCCGGCGCGGGGCGTTGCAGCAGGCGCACCTGCTTCAGGGTCCAGCTGGAGACCAGAAAGCTCAGTGCATCGAAGCCGAAGGCCAGGCCCAGGCCGCGCGCGTCCTGCAGGCCGCGGGCGCCGGGCTCGGCCAGCAGCGCAATCAGCCCGCCGGCCAGCAGCGGGCCGATGAGCACACTGAACTGGCGCAGCGCCATGAAGCTGCAATTGGCGGCGCGCAGCAGCGGCGCCGGCAGGCTCAGCGGCAGGATGGAGCTGCCTGCGGGGTAGCTGAAGGCGGTGGTGAGGCCGATGGCCAGCGCCAGCGCGTAGACCACCCCCAGCTGCAGCGCCCCGCTGAGCACCAGCACCGCCAGCAGGCCCACCCACAGGGCATTGAGCAGCTTGGTGAGCAGCAGCACGTGCTGCGGCGAATGGCGGTCCACCAGCGCGCCGCCCACCAGGATGAAGGCGGCGCGCGGCAGGCCCATCACGGCCAGCACCAGGCCCAGGGTGACGGGGTCGCCGGTCAGCCGCAGCACCAGCCAGGGCAAGGCGATCAGCGTGAACTGGTCGCCCAGCATGGAGAGCAGGCCGCCGCCGAGCAGCCAGCGGAAGTTGCGGTTCGCAAGCAGACGTGGCGGGGCCTCCGGCGCGGGGCCGGATAACAGGACTTCGGGGTTCATGGCGTCGGTTTCTCTTGGGGAAGGGACTGCCGGAGGTAGGCAATCAGCTGCGGGGTCACGCCGGTCTTGCGCTGCAGGTCGCCGTCCTGGGCGTACATGGCCTGGACCTTGGCTCGGAATTGCGGCTGGTCGCCGATGAAGAGCTGGGCCAGTTCGCGCCAGCGCCTGGCGATGCCGGCCACCTCGGGGTCGCTGGGCGGCGTGCCGCCGTCCAGCAGCGCCTGCGCGCGGCGGATCAGCGCCGGCCATTCGGCCTCCAGCGCCTCGATCTTCTGCTCGCCCAACTGGGCCCGGCGGCGCGCCAGCACGGTCAGCTCCGCCGGGCTGAAGTGCTGCTCCATCAGGCGCATCAGGCTCATGGCGCTGAGCAGGTGCTCGCTCAGGCCCTCCTCGCCTTCATGCGCCTGCTTGGCCACATGGCGCAGCGCGCGCAGCAGGCGCTGGCGGCGCTCGATCTCGCCCTCCACCTGCGCGATCTGGCGCTCCAGCAGCTCGCGCAGCGGCGGGCTGTCGGTCTGCAGCAGGGCGGCGATGTCCTTCAGCGCCAGGCCGGACTGTCGGTAGGCCAGCACGCGGTGCAGGCGGCGCACGTCGGCCGCGCTGTAGAGGCGGTAGCCGGCCTCGCTGCGCCCCGAGGGCACGAGCAGGCCGAGCTGTTCATAGTGGTGCAGGGTGCGGACGGTCAGTCCGGCCTTCTTGGCGAGTTCGCCGACGGTGTAGTCCATGAGCGGGGCGGTGAGCGAGCCCGGATCATGGAGCCTCACGCTGCGTGAGGGTCAAGCGCTTTCAGCCAGATTCAGCCGCGTTCGATGCGCAGATGCGTGGCGCGCTCGCCGGGCACCACCTCGGTCATTCGATAGCCCAGCGCCGGCAGGTCCAGCCCGGCCCACAGCGGCTCGCCCTGCCCCACCAGCACGGGGGACTGGGCGATGTGCAGGCGGTCGATCGAACCCGCCTGCAGGGCCTGGCGCAAGGTGGCCGCACCGCCGCCGATGCGCACGTCGCGCCCCGCGGCGGCGGCACGGGCCTGCTGCAGCGCGGCCTCGAAGCCAGCGGTGACGAAGTGGAAGACGGTGCCGCCCTGCATCTCCAGGCTGGGCCGCGCGTGGTGGGTCAGCACGAACACCGGCACGCCATAGGGCGGGCTGTCGCCCCACCAGCCGCGCCAGCTTTCATCCGGCCAGGGTCCGCGCAGCGGGCCGAACATATTGCGGCCGAGGATCCAGGCACCCAGGTTCTCGAAGCCACGCGCGGCGAAGCCGTCGTCCACGCCGGTTTCGCCGCCTGCCAGTCCCAGCACCCGGGTGCGAAAGGCGCGCGTGGGGAACACCCATTCATGCAGCTGCGTGCCCCCGCGGCCGAGCGGGTGCTCCAGGCTTTGCGCCGGGCCCGCACCGAAGCCATCGGCGGAAATGGAATAGCAGTCGACGCGGATCTGTGTCATGGCGAAAGTCCGGTTTCAGCAGGGGTGGGCAGGCGTTCCAGCCGGCCCTTGCGGCGCACCAGGTTCTGGTAGTCCCACTGGATGCGCGCGGCCTTGTCCAGCCAGCGCCGCAAGGCCTCGGGGTCCACCTCGCCCCAGGTGTTGAAGAACACCGAGGCATCCTTGAACTTGGCGCCCAGAACGTTCAGCGCCGGCTCGTCGAAACCGGCGCCGCTCCAGAACATCAGGCGGATGCCGGGCTTCTGCAGGCTGTAGCCGACGATGGGGTTGCCGGCCAGGAACCAGACCGGATGGGCATGCCAGACCTTGCTCTCGGCGCCGTGCAGCTGCGCATCGATGGCCTGGGCCAGGCCTTCGCAGAGGGCGCGCTGGCCTTCGGGAAGCTGGGCGTGGTACTGGGCGATGTCGGGGTGCATGGCGGGGCTCCGGTTCGGGTACGACGAAGCAGGCCCGCCGGTTTCGACACACTCAGGTGAAACAGGGGCCGAGGGCGCGCACTTCCACGGTGGCCCAAGCGGCGGCCGGGCATTCGGCGGCGATCTGCAGCGCCTGCTCGCGGCTGACGTTCTGCAGCAGGAAGATGCCGCCCACCAGTTCCTTGGCCTCGATGAAGGGGCCGTCCAGCACCTCCACACCGCCAGCGCTGCGGCGCACCCGCGTCTGCTCGGTGCTGAGCGCCTGGGTCATGACGAGCTGGCCGCGCGCCTTCAGTTGTTCGGCAAAGGCCAGCATGGCCGCATAGGCGGCCTGGCCGCCCTCCAGGCCGCGTTCGGCGCGCTGGCCATGTGCTTCGAGGATGACGAGGGCGTAGCTCATGGGCGGCCGGGTTCGGGTTGCACGCGGATCAGATCGAGCGGAAAGCGCCGCCCCGCTTCGTAGTCATCGAGCCCGCGCAGCATCAGCGGCGAGCGCAGCTCGTGCGGGCGCGCGCGGATCTCGGCGGCGCTGAGCAGCAGGGTTTCGATGATGGGCTCATCGAGCTGCTCGCGTTCCACCGCGCCCACGGTGCCGACGAAGGCGATGCGCAGGAAGCGCACCGGTTCGCCGTCGGTGAAGCGGGTGTCGCTCAGGTAGAAGCCCAGGATGGCTTCGGGCCGGAAGGGCCGACCGGTCTCTTCGAGCACCTCGCGGCAGACCGCCTGCAGCGGGTCTTCATCGGCTTCCAGAT
This sequence comes from Inhella proteolytica, assembly GCF_016093275.1. GTDB lineage: Bacteria > Pseudomonadota > Gammaproteobacteria > Burkholderiales > Burkholderiaceae_C > Inhella > Inhella proteolytica. Next base: position 6,027 of record NZ_JAEDAK010000021.1, on the reverse strand, counting down.
GGCCGGCGGCGTTGTTGATGCGGATGCCGTCGCGCGAGGTCAGCTCGCGCACCCAGAGCAGCTTGCCCTCGTGTTCGATGTAGGCGGCGACAGTGACATTGGGCTTCCAGCGTGCGGACATATCAAGTTCTGAAGACGGCGACGGAGGCGGCGACCCGAGTGGCCTGCTCGCTGAGGCTTTCGGCCGCAGCGGCCGACTGCTCGACCAGCGCGGCATTCTGCTGCGTCACCTGATCGAGCTGCGTCACCGCCTCGTTCACATGGCCGATGCCCGAGCTTTGCTCCTGCGTGGCGGCGCTGATTTCGCCAATGATGTCGGTGACGCGCTGCACGCTGTCGACGATCTCCTGCATGGTGGCGCCGGCCTCGCCGACGAGCTTGCTGCCGGCCTCCACGCGCTCGACGCTGTTGCCGATCAGGGTCTTGATCTCCTTGGCGGCCTCGGCGCTGCGCTGGGCCAGCAGGCGGACTTCGCCGGCGACCACCGCGAAGCCGCGGCCCTGCTCGCCGGCGCGCGCGGCCTCCACGGCGGCGTTCAGCGCCAGGATGTTGGTCTGGAAGGCGATGCCGTCGATGGTGCCGATGATGTCGGCAATGCGGCGTGAGCTGTCGTTGATGGCGCCCATGGTCTCGACCACCTGGTGCACCACCGCGCCGCCGCGGCGCGCCACCTGGGCGGCGCTGCCGGCCAGCTGGTTGGCCTGGGCGGCGGAATCGGCCGCGTGGCGGGCGGTGGTGGTGATCTGTTCGAGCGAGCTGGCGGTCTGCTGCAGATTGCTGGCGGCCTGCTCGGTGCGCTGGGAAAGGTCCTGGCTGCCGCTGGCGATCTCGTGCGAGGCGGTGTTGATGCCCTCGGTGCCGGAGCGGATCTCGCCCACCAGGCTGCGCAGGCGCTGCTGCATCTGTTCCAGGCTGCGCAGCATCTCGGCCAGTTCGTCGGCGCCTTCGGCCACCACGTCCACGGTGAGATCGCCGTTGGCGATCGCCTCGGTGCGGCGTCGCGCAGCCTGCAGCGGGCCGGTGACGGAGCGGGTGATGAGCCAGCCCGCACCGAAAGCCACGGCCAGGCAGACCACCAGCATCAGCACCAGCACGGTCTGGGCAAAGGCCTTGTCGGCGGCGGCGCGTGCGGTGGCCGCCTGGGCCAGCTCGCGCTGGAAGCCGACGAAGTTCTCCAGCGCCTTCACATAGGCCTGCACGGCGGGCAGCATGTCGGTGTCGACCTTCTGCTGCCCACCCTCCAGGTCGCCGCCCTTGAGCTGGTCGAAGATCTGGTTGCGCTTGGCGATGTAGTCCTTGCGGCGCTCGGCGATCTCGCCCATCAGGGCCTTGCCGCGCTCGCTGCTCACCGCGGCTTCGATGCGCTTCTGGATCTCGCTGATGGTGGCCGTGGTGGCCTTGACCAGCGGATCGAAGTGCTTGACCACCGCCTCGTGGTAGCCCGATTTGGCGATCGCCAGCGCGCGGTTGGCGTTCAGCTCGGTGTTCTTCATCCAGGCCTCGGCCAGGGCGGCCCGGCGCTCCAGCTCCAGCACCTCGACCTTGGCGGCCTCCATGCGGTTCAGGCGCTGGATCGCCACCCCGAGGCTGAGCGCCAGCAGCAGCGCCATCAAACCAAAGCCCAGGCCCAGACGCTGGCCCACGCGCATGCGGTTCAGGTTCATTTTGGTCTCCCCTGCGGCGGCGAGCCGCCGCGCCAGCCTAGCGCTCCGCACCCAGCCGCGCCAGAGGGCGGGCCCCTGGCACGCCGACGCGACAGCAGGCTGGAATCCCCACGAAGACTCGTCAAACGGCGCGTGTAAGCTGCGGCGCCCCTTGCGAGGAGAAGCGCATGCTGATTGGAGTCCCGCGTGAAAGCGCGGCGGGAGAGACCCGGGTGGCTGTGACCCCGGAAACCGCCAAGAAGTACAAGGCCCAAGGTCATACGGTGCGGGTGGAGCGCGGCGCCGGCCTGGCCGCCGCCTGCACCGATGCCGCCTACGAGGCCGTGGGCTGCGAGCTCACCGATGCCGCTGGCGCTTTTGCGGCCGAGCTGGTGCTGAAGGTGCAGCGCCCGAACGCGGCTGAGCTGGCGCTGATGAAGAGCGGCAGCGTGCTGGTGGGCATGCTCAACCCCTTCGACGCCGAGGGCCTGCAGGCCATGGCCCAGGCCGGCCTGACCGCCTTCGCGCTCGAAGCCGCGCCGCGCACCACGCGCGCGCAGAGCATGGACGTGCTGAGCTCTCAGGCCAACCTGGCCGGCTACAAGGCCGTGCTGATGGCGGCCAACCATTACCCCAAGCTGTTCCCGATGCTCATGACGGCGGCCGGCACCATCAAGGCCGCACGCGTCGTCATCCTGGGCGTGGGCGTGGCCGGCCTGCAGGCCATCGCCACCGCCAAGCGCCTGGGCGCGGTGATCGAGGCTTCGGACGTGCGTCCTTCGGTGAAGGAGCAGGTCGAATCACTCGGCGCCAAGTTCATCGAGGTGCCCTACGAGACGGCGGAAGAGAAGGAAGCCGCCGAGGGTGTGGGCGGCTACGCCAAGCCCATGCCGCCGAGCTGGCTGGCGCGCCAGGCGGTGGAGGTGGCCAAGCGCGTGGCCGCGGCCGATGTGGTGATCAGCACCGCGCTGATCCCCGGCCGCCCGGCACCCACGCTGGTGAGCGAGGAGATGGTCAAGAGCATGAAGCCTGGCTCGGTGATCGTCGACATCGCCGCCGGCCGCGGCCCCGGTGGCGTGGGCGGCAACTGTCCGCTCACGGTCGCCAACCAGACCGTGCAGGTGCATGGCGTCACGATCATTGGCGAAACCAACATCCCCGCCACCGTGGCCGCCGACAGCTCGGCGCTCTACGCCCGCAACGTGCTGGACTTCCTCAAGCTCGTCATCGACAAGGAAGCCAAGTTCACCCTGCCCACGGACGACGACATCGTCACCGCCTGCCTGATGGCCCAGGGCGGTGAAGTGAAGCGCAAGTAAGGAGAGAGGCCATGGACGCCGTATCCCCCACCCTGATCAACCTGATCATCTTCGTGCTCGCCATCTACGTGGGCTACCACGTGGTCTGGAACGTCACGCCCGCGCTGCACACGCCGCTGATGGCGGTGACGAACGCGATCTCGGCCATCGTCATCGTCGGCGCCATGCTGGCCGCGGCGCTGACCGAGACGAACCTCGGCAAGTTCATGGGCACCCTGGCCGTGGCGCTGGCCGCGGTGAACGTGTTCGGCGGCTTTCTGGTGACGCGCCGGATGCTGGAGATGTTCAAGAAGAAGGACAAGAAGCCCGCGGCCGCGAAGGAGGGTCATTGAGATGTCGATGAACCTCGTCACCCTGCTCTACCTCGTCGCCTCGGTCTGCTTCATCCAGGCGCTCAAGGGCCTGAGCCACCCCACCACCTCGATCCGCGGCAATCTGTTCGGCATGGTCGGCATGGCCATCGCTTCGGTCACCACGGCGGCGCTGATCGGCACCCTGGCCAAGCAGCTCGGCGCGGCCAATGAATGGTTCGGCCTGAGCTATGTGCTGGTGGGTCTGCTGATTGGCGGCGGCCTGGGCGCCTACATGGCGAACAAGGTCGAGATGACCAAGATGCCCGAGCTCGTGGCCTTCATGCACAGCATGATCGGCCTGGCGGCGGTGGCCATCGCCGTGGCCGCGGTGGCCGAGCCCTATGCGCTGATCCCCGGCCTGGCCAAGGGCGCCGCCATCCCGATGGGCAACCGGCTGGAGCTCTGCCTGGGCGCAGCCATCGGTGCCATCACCTTCAGCGGTTCGGTGATCGCCTTCGGCAAGCTCAGCGGCAAGTACAAGTTCCGCCTGTTCCAGGGCGCGCCGGTGCAGTTCAGCGGCCAGCACGCGCTCAATGCCGTGCTGGGCCTGGCCATGTTGGGCCTGATCGGCTACTTCATGGCCAGCGAGAACTGGAACGCCTTCATGGCGGTGTGCGTGCTGGCCTTCGTGCTGGGCGTGCTGATCATCATCCCCATCGGCGGCGCCGACATGCCGGTGGTGGTCTCGATGCTGAACAGCTACTCCGGCTGGGCCGCAGCGGGCATCGGCTTCAGCCTGGGCAACAGCATGCTGATCATTGCCGGCTCGCTGGTGGGCAGTTCGGGCGCGATCCTGAGCTACATCATGTGCAAGGCCATGAACCGCAGCTTCTTCAGCGTCATCCTGGGTGGCTTCGGCGGCGAGACCGCCACGGCCCAGGGCGCGCAGCAGCAGCGCAATGTGAAGAGCGGCAGCGCCGACGACGCCGCCTTCATCTTGGGCAACGCCGAGACCGTCGTCATCGTGCCCGGCTACGGCCTGGCGGTGGCGCGTGCGCAGCATGCGGTCAAGGAGCTGGCCGAGAAGCTCACGCACAAGGGCATCACGGTGAAGTACGCCATCCACCCGGTGGCCGGCCGCATGCCCGGCCACATGAACGTGCTGCTGGCCGAGGCCGAGGTGCCCTACGACCAGGTGTTCGAGATGGAGGACATCAACGGCGAGTTTGGCCAGGTCGACGTGGCCATCGTGCTGGGCGCCAACGACGTCGTGAACCCCGCCGCCATGGTCAAGGGCTCGCCCATCTACGGCATGCCGATCCTGGAGGCCTACAAGGCCAAGACCATCATCGTCAACAAGCGCTCGATGGCGGCCGGCTACGCCGGCCTGGACAACGAGCTGTTCTACATGGACAAGACCATGATGGTGTTCGGCGACGCGAAGAAGGTCGTCGAAGACATGGTGAAGGCGGTGGAGTAAGCCCCCCTGCCTTGACCCCGTGAAGGGCGCCCCCGGGCGCCCTTTTTCATGGCTTGGCCGCACGCCTCAGCGCAGCAGCCCGTGCAGGTTCAGCAGGCCCAGCAGCGCCAGCGCGGCCACCGCCAGCAGGGCGCCGGTCTTCAGAGCGCGGGAGGCCATCAGGGCGGCGATGACGCTGAGGGTCAGGATGGCGGCAAGCAGATAGGAAGTCTTCATGGCGGGACGTGGAACGCCGGGCGACGGGGCGCCGAGGTGGTGGGGCGCGGATCATCCCCAAGCCCGGCCGCAGCGCCGCGGCGCCGCACGCGCCGGCTGCGCCAAACCGCACACCACGGCCGGGCTTGCGGGCCGCCCGGGCCCTGCCCCTGCGCGGGCACAGCCGCGGTGGGGTGAGCACAATGGGCCCTCGCCGCTCCGCTTCGCCCGTGCCCCTGTCGCCCGCCCTGCCCCATCGCTCTGCCTTCCTGCTGGATGACGGCAAGCTGCCGCGCTTCCTGGTGCTGTCGGCGCTGCTGCATCTGTGGCTGGTGCTGAGCATCGGCACCCAGCCCGGGCCCAACGAGACCGGGCAAGGCGGCTGGGGAGATCTGGAGGTGGTGACCCTGGGCCGTGGCGAGCCCGGCCCCGGCCAGACGACCCCGACGCCGCCCGCCCCACAGGCCGGCCCGCCGGGCGACGCCAAGACCACCCGCCACGGCGGCCGCCTGCGCGCGCCCGACCCCAGCACCCCGAACGGCCCTGGCGCGGCCCAGCTGGGCACCTGGAAGCCGCAGGAACTGCCGCCCGACCCGAGCCGCCCCGACACCGACAGCGCCGGCACCCGCGGCGATGGCGACCGCGACCTGCCCGCGCCACCCCCTGCGCCCACGGCACCCGCGCCCATCGCGGCACCGGCACCGCCCACGCCCAGCCCCCCCGAGGCCCCGGCACCGGCCCCCGTGCTGGCGCTGCCGCAGGAGGCCTTGCCCGCGCCCCGTGCCAACCGCGCCGCACCGCTGAGCGAACGGATCGCCGCGCCGGCGCCGAGCCCCAGCGCCGAGCTGCAGGCCCGCCCCGCCGCCGTGGAACTGCCCACGCCCAGCGCCGAGCCCGAAGCAGAAGCGGAAGCAGAGCCGGTGACGCCGGCACTGCGCACCCTGCAGATGCCCAGCGAGTCCGGACCCCGCCCGGCGCTCTCGGCCCGCCGCAGCGGCCCGCTCACGGTCCCCGCGGCCCGGGCCGCCAGCGCCCCCCCCGCCGCGCTGGTGGCGCCCGTGGCCAAGGGCCTGCCCGCGCTGGCCACCCTGGTGCCC
>NZ_JAEDAK010000020.1 GCF_016093275.1 Inhella proteolytica | reverse complement strand
GTGCCGACCGCGAGCGCTTGGCGGCGCTGGAGCGGGCGCAGCGCGAGCGTGCGGCCGCGGCCGAGCGCCAGGCCCAGGCCGCGCGCGAAGCCCGTGCGGCCGAGGCCGCCCGGCTGGCCACCGAAGAAGCCGAGCGCCTGAAGGTGGAGCAACTGCGCCAGCGGGCCGAGCAGGCGCAGAGCCAGGCCCAGCCGGACGAGACGCTGCCGGCCCAGCCGGGCTTTCAGGGGCAGGCGCCGCATCGGCGCCGCTACCGGGTGGGCGATGTGTACGAGTACCGCGTGATCGACCGCTTCAGCCGGCGTGAGCAGCCGCTGACCCTGCGCGTCACCGCGGTGGACGAGGACGCCGACCTGGTGGTCTACAACGACGGCGAGCAGCGCACCGACCTGATGGGCAACACCCTGGCCAACGAGCGCGGCAGCATGAGCACGGCGCGGCAGTTCTACCCGGCCGAGCTGATCGTCGGCAAGCGCTGGAGCAGCGCATTCCGGCAGGACCGCAAGAGTGGCTGGGTCTACCACTTCCGCTACGACCTCAAGGTCGAGGCGCGCGAGACCATCACCGTGCCGGCCGGCACCTTCGAGGCCTTCCGCATTGCCGCTCAGGGCTACAACGTGGACCTGGGTGCTTCCATCAAACGCACCATCTGGGTCGTGCCCGGCATCGCGGGCGACGTGGCGCACGAGACCCAGGTGCGCCTGCGCAACGGCGACATCGAGCAGTACGACCGGCGCGAACTGGTGCGCTTCAGTCGCGCCCCCTGAACGCGCCTATTTGCAGGACGGCAGGATCGGACCGTACAGCACGGCCTTGAGGCAGGAGAAGGCCGCGGTGCCGGTGTTCGGCGCGCGCGTGTCGTGGAAGACGACCGAGCGGTCGTTGGGCACGATCAGCGGGTCCGAGGGGTCGGGGACGCAGGTCAGGTTACCCACCGTCCAGGAGCTGGGAGCGGGGCAGTCGACCGACTTGACCACGGTGGCGCCCGAGGCGTCCACCGTCACCACCAGCAGGTCCAGGGCCTTGTCGTAGCCGGTGCCGTCGAGACGGAAGGGCGTGTAGAGGGGATCGAAGCTGCTGGGGTTGACGCCCGCGATCGTGAGTGCATTGCTGACCACGGGGTCGTTGCGCAGGGCCTCCAGGGCGGCGGTGATGGCGCTCGGGTTGGCCGCCAGCATGGCGGGCGTGAGCCCGGCCGCGCCGGACTGGCCGGACGCACGCGCGATGTCCGAGGCCATCTTGTCGGTCAGGCCCGTGATGCCCATGAAGATGTAGCCATTGATGCGCAGCGCCTGGGTGCTGAAGGAGCGGCGCACCACGCCGTCGCTGCGCGTCACGCTCAGCACCAGCGGCGGCACCATGCCGGTCAGCTTGACGCGGTAGTAGCCCTGGCTGTCGGTGGTGGCGAAGGCGGTCCGCCCATTCATGTCCTCGACACGCACCTGGCCGCCGACGATGGGGGCCCCATCCCCGGCGCTGCCGTCGCCAGAGGCACCGCCGTCCGAGGCGCCGCCATCACCGCCGAAGCTGTCGCGCATGTGCGGAATCTGCTTGCACTCGGCGTCGCCCAGCGGCTCCAGGCTGCCACTGCGGCAGACATAGCTGGCGGTGCCGGTGGTCTCGCCCAGGCTGTCCTTGAACTTGTAGGTCGAGCCCTCGGCCAGCAGGGGCACCAGGTCTTCGGCGTTGCAGGTGGCGCCATCCACCGTCCAGCTCGGGCTGGTGGAGGTGCAGAACACCGGCACCGTGCTGGCGCAGGTCGGCGGGGAGACCTGGGTCAGCGAACCGATGTCGCAGCGCAGGGTGATGCTGCCGATCGTGGTCGAAGAGGCCAGGAATGTATGGCTCTCGCCCCAGGGCAGCTGGGTGGGTTCGTTGGCGTTGGCCTTGCACTGCACGCCGGAGACGGTCCAGCTCAGGTCCGAGGTGTTGCAGGCGTTGGGCGGCGGCACTTCGCAGCGGGCGCCGGCACGCTGCACCAGCGCGCCGTTCTCGCAGGCGAAGGTGGCCGTGCCGGTGGCCGGCGGGGTCGGGTCCACGAAGGTGTACTGGCTGCCCTCGGTGAGGGTGCTGGGCTGGCCTTGGCCGGGGTTGCAGGTGTTGCCCGCCACCACCCAGCTGGCGGGGGCATTGCAGGTCTTGGGCGGTGCGCAGCCTTCGGTCAGGGGTTTGACCAGGCAGACGAAGTCCGCCATCTGGCCCACATAGAGCAGGGCGCCATCGCTCATCGGGCCCTGCACCCAGACCTTGCCGTCCGACGCGGTCACCGCGACATGGTTGCCGGACTCCGGGTAGTAGCGGTATTGGTAGGGGCTGAGGCTGCGCGTGCTCTGTTTGGAGGGGAAGAAATTGCTGTAGCGCAGCTCGGCCCAGTCGAACAGTTCGTTCACGGTCATGGGCGCCGTGGCGGCGGTGCGCCGCTGCGGACCGGAAGGCGCAGCCGCCGGCAGCAGCGGCTCGAAGCTGCGCAGGCAGTGCTCGCCCACCTGCCGCAGGCCCACGGGCCCGGCATGCCGGGGGGTGGAGCCCGCGCAATCCTCGGCTGGGGCCCGCGCGGTGGCGGGGCTGTGCAGGCGTGCCAGTGGTTGGGACTGCGGTGCTTCGGCGCGCTCACGTCCGCCGCCGCAGGCCAGCAGCAGCCCCAGCAGGATCAGCGTGGAAACCGTACGGGCGGAAGGGATCTGCATGGCGGGCGCTCCGCGGCGGGATGGGTGATTGTGAGCAGTTGTCAGGGGCCCGTGTCCGTTCGCGCTAACCCCCAGACGCCCGCGGCCTGATCTCGAAAGAATGTCGTCCAGAAAGGGAGTTGACGATGAACCCAAACGAGAGCGCGACGGCTGAGGCGCCGGATGCGAGCGGCGGCCTTTTTGAACTGACGCGCCGCCGCCTGCTGGGCGGCGCGGGTGCCGGTGGCGTGATGCTGCTGATGCACCAGCTGGCCGAGGCGCGCCCGCGCGGCCGCCCGGTGCCGGCCGCCCAGGCCTTGCCCGAAGGCCTGCCCACGCAGCCGGCGGCCTCACCGGCCTGGTCCGGCCCGCCGGGGCAGGCGCGCTTTCGCATCGAGGGCCTGGCCAAGGTCACTGGCCAGAAGATCTACGCACGCGACTTCCGCGCCAAGGATTTCCCCAGCTGGCCCAAGACCGAGCGCGCTGCCCTGGTGCTGCGTGCGCCGGCGGCGCGGCGCCAGTTCCTCGGGCTGGACCTGGCCGCGCTGCAGGGGGTGGCGCAGCCGCTCTTTGCCATCGTGCAAAGCCCGCTGCCGGACTTCGGCGTGCCGCAGAAGGACCTCGTCAGCCTGAACCTCACGCTGCCCTTCTGGATGAAGGGGCCGGATGGCGTGCAGCAGATCCTGGTGCCGCCGAACACGCCGGCGCAGTTCTTCGGCCAGCCGGTCGCCATCCTGGTGTTCGAAAACGCCGCCGCGTGCCGGCGCGCCCAGCGTGCGCTGCAGTTCCGCCCGGACGTGGTGCGCCTGGGTGACGCCGCCCCCGCGCCAGTGGACACGCCCTACGGCACGCCCACCTACCTGACGCGCTACGAGGTGCCGGGCCTGGCGCCGTTCTCGCAGGTGCAGAGCGGCTATGAATCCAACCCGCACCAGGACGACAGCCCCACGGCCCCCTACAACCGCACGGCGCGGCGCGTGCGCGAGGCCATCGACACCGAGCTGGCGCGCCCCGGCACCCTGCAGCTGGAGGGCCGCTACCGCACCCAGGTGCTGGACCCGATGTTCATGGAACCCGAGGCCGGCCTGGCCTGGTTCGACGCCAAGCGCAAGATGATGAACCTGGTGCTGGGCACCCAGGCCACCAATGGCGACACGCTGGACACCTTCAACATGTTCCAGAAGTCCGCCCCCCAGGTGGACCTGACGACGGTGGCGCTGTACGCCTGCTACCCCGGGGGTGGCTTTGGCGGCCGTGATGTCTCGATGTTCCCGCCCCTGCTGGCGGTGACGGCGGCGCTGTGCGATGGCCCGGTGCGCATCGCCGAGGACCGCTACGGCCAGTTCCAGGGCGGCCTGAAGCAGCTGGCGTCGGACATCCACCAGCGCATCGCCGTGGACCCGGCCAGCGGCGAGTTCCTCGCCTTCGCCAGCCGCCAGGTGCTGCCCTCGGGCGGCAACCAGAACTACAGCCCCTTCGTGGCCTCGCTGGCCGGCTACTGCGGGCTCAGCGGCTACCTCGTCAAGCAGGCCTACGTGGATGCCGAGGCCAAGCCCACGCTCGGTGTGGTGGCCGGCTCGATGCGCGGCTTTGGCGGCCCGCAGGCCAGCTGGGCGGTGGAGACGATGGTGGACGAGGTGGCGCTGGCGCTGAAGCGCGACCCGATAGCCCTGCGCGCGCGCAATGTGCTGAAACCCGGTGACCGCACCATCACCGGCGCTCCGATCGACGAGGCCGCCGCGTCGCTGGCCGAGATCTGCCGCCGCGCCCAGGCCCACCCGCTGTGGAAGGACCGCGAGAAGGTGCGCAAGGAGAAGGCCAAACAGGGCCGCTGGTACGGCGTGGGCTTTGCACTGGCCAACCAGGCCTATGGCACCGGCACCGATGGCGTGATGGCCGAGGTGACGCTGGCACCCGATGGCGCGCTGACCGTGCGCAGCAACTGCGTGGACATGGGCAATGGTTCGGCCACCACCCTGGCCATCAGCACCGCGGGCTGGCTGGGTGCCAACGCCAGCCAGGCGGTGATGGGCGATGTGGCCACCTTCAATGCGCTGGGCATGACGGGCGGCAAGGGCAACTGGGACGAGCCGACCTGGACTGCTTCGGTCAGCATGTCCTCCAGCGCCTGCCTGACCGCCTTCCACCAGGTGCATGTGGCCGAGCAGGCCAGCCGCGTGCTGTTCGAGGCCGGCCTGCTGCCCGCGGCCGCGGTGCTGTGGCGCGTGCCGCTGGAGCGCATCCAGGGCCGCACGCGCTGGGTCGATGGCCGCCTGCACGCCGAGGGCCTGCCGCCCCTGCCCTTGCCGCAGCTGGCCGCCGAGGCGCACCGCGCGCGCCTGCCGGTGGGTGCGATGGTGCACGGGCTCTACCAGGGCACCTGGGTCTCGGCCAGTTACAAGCTGGGCGAGCGCAAGCTGCTGCTGCCCATCGACGGCCTGGCGCTGGCGCGCGGCGGTGCGGTGGGCCATTGGCAGCGGGTGGAGCGCAAGGACGTGATCCCGCCCGACCCGGCGGCCGAGCTGTATGGCCGCAGCCTGTACGCGCCCTCGGGCGCGCTGGTGGCGGTGGAGATCGACCCACGCACGCATGAGCCGCGCGTGGTGGCAGTGGAGCTGATCGTGGACGCCGGCAAGGTGCTGCAGCCGGATCTGCTGACTGGGCAGGCGCAGGGCGGCATTGCGATGGGGATCGGCTACGCGCTGCTCGAAGAGTTGCCGATTGCCGAGGGCGGGGCTGGCGACGGGCGCTGGAACCTGGATCGGTACCACGTGGCCCTTTGGGGCGATGTGCCTTTGAACGCGATGAAGGTGACGGTGTTGCCGAGCAGCTCGCCGACGGCGAAGGGGATTGCCGAGGCGGTGTTGTGTCCGATTGCGCCGGCGATCGGGAATGCGGTTGCTGCTGCCACGGGCTATCGATTCAGGGCGCGGTCTCTGCCCATCCGTGCTTCGGATATCCGTGCTGGGGTGCAATCGTGATGGGTGCTTTTGTGGTGCAGCCCGCAGGGGTCTTCAACCCCTGCACCCCGACCCGCATTTCTTTGTCTTGCCAAAGAAACGCGGGGCAAAGAAAGGCGCCAATGCGCACAGTCGCCCTAGGGGCGAACTGTGATGGCGGTGCTCTTGCTCATACTGACACGAGCCCTTCTCTGACTTCCATGGGCAGGACAACGAAGGCGCCCGGAGTACCGGTCGTCCCGGGCAGCGAGGACCATGGCCTCCGAGCTCCGAAGAACACACCCCCAACCAGCCTGTGGAGCCGCCTTGTTGCTCGTTGGGGGTCCATTCATCGCAGAAAGCCCGTGATGGTTCGCGGTGGTCTAGTCGGCCGGTACTCCGGCCAGCTTAGCGGGCAGGTTTTCGCAGTCCCAGGAGGGGTGTGGGAGCCATGTGAACCGGACGTGCAGTCGCGCGCCGCCCTAGGCGGCGTGCGTGCATTGGCGCCTTTCTTTGCCCCGCGTTTCTTTGGCGCAGCAAAGAAATGCGGGTCGGGGTTCGGGGGTGAAGCCCCCGAGGGCTGCAACGAACACGCACCCAACCAAGGGGAGCCAACCAAATGAGCGACCAAACACAAGCCGTCAAAGTCCAGTTCCACGTCAACGGCAAACCCGTGAACACCGAGGTCCCGAACGACCTCGCGCTGGTCGACTTCCTACAGGAAGAACTCGGCCTCTCCGGCACGCGGCTTTGCTGCGGCATCGGCGTCTGCAAGGCCTGCACCGTGGCCGCGCAGCGCACGCCCAGCAGCCAGCCGCAACCCATGCTCGCCTGCTCCACCCCCGTGGCCCTGCTGCAGGGCCAGCGCATCACCACCGTGGAAGGCACCGGCAGCCCGCAGAAACCCAGCAAGGTGCAGCAGGCCTTCCTCACCCACTTCGCCTTCCAGTGCGGCTACTGCACCCCCGGCTTCGTGATGGCCACCGAGATGCTGATCGCGCGCCTGCGCGCCGCGCCCATCGCGCGCGGCGAGCTGGACCAGGCCATTGAAGAGGCGGTGGGCCAGCACATCTGCCGCTGCACGGGCTACGCGCGCTACCAGGCCGCCATCCGCGCCGTCATCCTCGAAGAGAAAGGCCTCGTGCGATGAAACGCCTGTTGCCCATCCTGCTGCTGGCCGGCGCCGCCCAGGCCGAGACCCTGTTCGAGTACGGCCGCCAATGCGCGCAGGAGATCGCCGCCATCCCGGCCTTCAACTGCATGGCGGGTGAAGAGATCCCCATCACCGTGGACGGCGGCAAACCCGTGCCACCGGACCAGGCACCCAAGGTCTGCGACCGCCCCTCGCTGCTGCCCGCGTATGAACCGGGCTCGCAGGGCCAATGCGTGCCCGGCACCCGCGCCCTGCTGCTGCGCGACGACGCCAGCGCGCAGATCAGCGCCATCTGCCGCAAGAAGGTGGCGCGGCCCGCGGGCAGCCCCTTGTTCGACGAGATCAACGTCATCTCGCACAGCCTGAAGAACGGCAAGACCTGCTGGTTCACCGCCAAGGCCAAAGAGCCGCTGACGGCGGCCGGTGGCATCGACGGCCGCTTCGTACCCTCGCCCTCGGCACTCAGCGCCCGCCAGGCGATGGAGCCCAAACCCGCCGAGAAGCTGCGGATGCTGCCGCCCGAGAAGGTCTGGCTCAGCCCCAGGCAGGTGGCGGAGAGCAAGCCGGCTTGTGTCAGCTGCCACGACAGCGGGCCCTTCATGTACAGCCCCTACATCGCCCAGACCACCCAGCTGCCCGGCGACCCCTTCGGGCGCTACCAACCCAAGGCCATCGGCAAGGATTTCCAGAAGGCCTGGTGGAACCTGCACGCCTTCGGCATCACCACGCGCGGCAACACCTGCACCGCTTGCCACCGCATCGGCAATATGAACACCTGCCAGACGGCGATGTGGCAGAGCACCGGCCGTGCGCCGCAGGAGGGCGGCAATGAATGGTCGCGCCAGTTCCCGCAATCGCACTGGATGAGCCCGGGCAATTTGCACAGCCGGCTGCAATGGGACGAGGCCTTCAACGACAGCCTGCGCAAGCTGGCCGCCTGCTGCGCCGACCCCAAGGGCGCCGAGTGCCAAACCGTCGACTACAACCCGACGCCGCCTTCGAAGAGGCGCTGAACACTGGGGCTGGCGGCTTAGCATGGCTGGCCCCGGACTCTGCGGACCGCCCATGACGCCACTGGCTCGACGCTGCGCTCCCTGGCTGCTGCTGCCAGCGCTGGCGGCGGCCCAGGCCAGCCACGAAGACGACAGCCTGGAGGCCTTGTTGCAGCGCGAGGTCCAGGGTCCCTCGCGCTACGCGCAGAGCCTGCTCGATGCCCCCGCCGCGGTGGCGGTGTTCGGCCGCCAGGAGGCCGAGCTGCTCGGGCACCAGCGCGTGTCGGAAATGCTGGCGCGGCTGCCCGGCGTGCACCTCGGCCATACCCGCCAGTACCTCAGCGTCGGCCTGCGCGGCCTGAACAGGCCGGGCGACTACAACGCCCGCATGCTGGTCGCCATCGACGGCTTTCGCAGCAACGACGCGCTGTACGACCAGGCCCTGCCCGACACCGAGTTCCCGCTCGCCGCCGAATGGGTCAAGCGCCTGGAGCTGGTCTACGGGCCCAGCTCCTCGGTCTATGGCGGCAATGCCCTGCTCGGCGTCGTCAACCTCGTCACCCTGGACGGTGCCGATGCGCCGGGCCTGCGCCTGAAGGGCTCGCTGGGCAGCTTCGGCAGCCGCCGCGCGCTGCTGCAGTTTGGCCAGGCCGATGCCGGCGGTGGGGATCTGTTCGTCGGCCTGCAGCTGCAGAAGAGCCGCGGCGAGACCCTGGAACTGCCTGAACTGAGCGTGCCGGCAGCGCAGCTGCGTGGGCTCGACGGGCTGCAGCAGCGAAGCCTGTTCGCCAAGTACCGGCTCGGCGCCTGGCGCGCCAGTCTCTCGGCCCTGCAGCGTGACAAGGATCTCGCCACCGCCCCCTACGGCACCCTACCCGGCCAGAGCGGCACGCGCTACCGCGACCGCTTCTGGCATGCCGAGCTGGCCTACGAGGAGGACTGGAGCCAGGCCCTGCGCCGCAGCCTGCGCCTGGGCACGGCCGGCACCGGTTTCGACGGCCATTACCAGTACGAGCAGGGCCTGGTGAACCGCGACGTGGCGCGCAGCCGCTGGCACACCCTGGACGCGCGCCTGCAGTGGCGCGGCTGGCTGAACCACGAGCTGCTGCTGGGTCTGGAGGCGCGCAGCGTGCCCGAGGGCCTGCAGCGCAATTTCGACCTCGACCCGCCGGCCGCCTACCTGGACAGCCGCGAGCGCAGCCACAGCCTGGGCCTGTACCTGCAGGACCACTGGCGGCTCTCGCCGCACTGGCAGCTGACCAGCGGCCTGCGTGCCGACCGCATCCGTGGCTTCGGCACCCGGGGCTCGCCACGCCTGGCCCTGGTCTACCGTCCGCGGCCGGGTGAGGCGCTGAAGCTGATGCTGGGCACGGCCTTCCGCGCCCCCAACCTGGCCGAACGCTTCTACGACGACGGCGGCATCTCGCAGCAGGCCAACCCCGGCCTCGCGCCCGAGCGCCTGCGCACCGCTGAGCTGGCCTGGGAGCGCGAGCTGGACGCGCACAGCGCCTTCAGCCTCAACCTCTACGACACCCGGCTGCACGATGGCATCGAGCCCCAGCCCAGCGGGTTCGAGGGCGTGATGCGCTACGACAACCGTGGCCAGTTCCACAGCCGCGGCCTGCAGCTGGGCTTGCAACAGCGCCTGCGCAGCGAGCAGCAATGGCGGCTGGACCTGGCGCTGCTTCAGGCGCGCAGCGCCGGCCAGCCGCTCAGCAATGCGCCGCGCTGGCTGCTCAAGGGCCATTGGATCCAGCCGCTGGCGGCACAGTGGAGCCTGGCGCTGGAGGCACAGGGGCAGGGCGCACGCCGCGCCGCGCCGGGCGGTCAGGACGTGGACGCGCAATGGCTGGCCCATGCGGCCCTGCGCTACAGCGCCGGCACCCAGCAGCATTGGTTGCTGCGCGTGGAGAACCTGGCCGACGCCCGCCTCTACGACCCCGCCGGCCCCGAGAACCAGGCCCTGCGCCGCGTGCCGCAGCCACGCCGCAGCCTGCGCCTGGACTGGGAGCTCAGGTTCTGATGAAGGCCGCGGCGCTCGCCCTGCTGACCGGCGCGCTGCTGCTGGCCGGGCCGGCGCGCGCCCAGGCCGCCGCGGCCGCGCCTGAGCTCAAGGCCCAGGTGCTGCTGAAGGCCTTGCGCTTCGTGGAGTGGCCAGCCGCCGCCCTGGCCGGCCGCGGCGGCCTGCAGCTCTGCCTGCTGGTGGAGGGCGAACTGGCCCGTCAGCTGCAGGCCCTTGAGGGCCAGCGCATCAACCAGCTGCCGCTGCAGGTGCGCGTGCTGCACAACCAGCAGCTCGGCGGCTGCCATCTGGCCCTGGTGGGCCCGGAGGGGCCCTGGCAGTCCGGCGGGGCGACACTGCTGGTCACCGAGACCCCGGGTCTGCTGGACCGGGGGGCCATGCTGAGCTTGCAGGTCGAGGAGGGGCGTGTGGTCTTTGATGTCGAGCTCGACGCCGCCCGGCGCGCCGGCCTGGAGATCAGCGCCCGCCTGCTGCGCCTGGCGCGCTTCGTGAAGCGCAGCGGATGAATCCCGCCAAGCCCGCCGCGCGCAGCCTCAGCCATATGGCGGCGCAGAACGTGCGCCGCGGTGCCGCGCTGGCGCTGGCGCTGGCGCTGCTGCTGGTCTTTCTGGCCGTGCTGGGGGTGGTGCAGCACGCGCAGTTGGACCAACGCTTCCAGACCGATCTGGAGGTGCAGGCGCGCATCGTGGCCGACAACGCTGCCGCTACTGTGGTGTTCGAGACAGCGGCCGAGGCGCGCGACATCCTTGGCGCGCTACGGGCCTCGCCGGCCATCGTCGAGGCCGAGCTGCGCGTCGGTGCACAGCGCCGCCTGGCCCTGTACCA
The DNA here is from genome assembly GCF_016093275.1 of Inhella proteolytica. Lineage (GTDB taxonomy): Bacteria > Pseudomonadota > Gammaproteobacteria > Burkholderiales > Burkholderiaceae_C > Inhella > Inhella proteolytica. Next base: position 63,787 of record NZ_JAEDAK010000020.1, on the reverse strand, counting down.
GCGCGCCGACGAGGGGCCGCCCACCCTGCTGGAGCGCTGGGCCGGCGAGACCGAGCTGGCCGTACCGGTGCGCGCCCAGCGCGACACCGTGGGCCAGCTGCGCGTGCGCGCCAGCCGCGCCGGCATCTGGGCCGACCTGCTGCGCTTCGTCGGCACCGCCACCGCCATGTTGGCGGCCGCTCTGCTGCTGGCTTGGCTGGCCAGCTGGGGCTTGCGCCGCGAAGTGCGCCGGGCCGAGCGCCGCACCGAGTACCTGGCCCATTACGACACCCTGACCGACTTGCCCAACCGCGAGACCTTCCGCGCCGCGTTGGAGCAGGCCGCCGAGCACAGCGCTGCGCAGCCGGTCGCGGTGCTCGTCATCAACGTCGACAACTTCAAGCAGATCAACGAGAACCACGGCCATGCGGTGGGCGACCGCCTGCTCTGCGAGCTGGCGCAGCGCCTGCGCGGCCTGCTGCGACCGCAGGACCTGGCCGCGCGCCTGGGCGGCGACGAGTTCGCGCTGCTGCTGGCAGCCCCCATCGACGAGGCGGCGGCGCGCAACCTGGCGGCGCAGCTGGTGGCCCTGCTGCCGGTGCCGGTGGGAGAACTGCTGCCCACCCATGTCTCGGTGGGCGTGGTGCTGCTGCCCCAGCATGCCCGCGATGCCAGTGCGGCACTGCGCTGCGCCGATGCCGCCCTGGTGCAGGCGAAGCGCCAGGGCAAGGATGGCTTCCAGCTGTACAGCGCCGAGCTGGGCGCCGCCCAGGACGCGCGCCTGCGTCTGGAGCAGGACCTGCGCGCCGCGCTTGGCAGCGGGCAGTTGCGCCTGGTCTACCAGCCTCTGTTCGACGCCGAAGGCCGGGTGCAGAGCCTGGAGGCGCTGGCGCGCTGGCAGCACCCGCAGCGCGGTGCCGTGGCACCGGCTGAGTTCGTCACCGTGGCCGAGAGCTCCGGCCTGATCGTCGAGCTGGGCCTACACACCCTGGGCCTGCTGGCCCAGGACCTGCAAGGCTGGCGCGCCCAGGGTCTGGAGGCGCCGCCGGTGGCGATCAATCTGTCCTCGCGCCAATGCCGTCAGCCGCAGCAGCGCCAGCGCCTGCTCGACACCCTGCAGCGCTTGGGCCTGGGCCCGCAGCAGCTGGAGTTCGAGCTGACCGAGGGCACGCTGTTTGAAGACCTGGAGGCGCCGGACTCGATGGTGGCCCTGCTGCAGCAGCGCGGCTATGCGCTCGCCATTGACGACTTCGGCACCGGCTACAGCTCGCTCTCCTACCTGCGCCGTCTCCGCTGCCGCAAGCTCAAGATCGACCGCCTGTTCGTGCACGGCGTGGCGCGCAGCAGCGAGGCACGCTTGCTGATCGAGGCCATCATCCGCGTCTCCCAGGGCCTGGCCATGCAGGTGGTGGCTGAGGGCGTGGAAGCGGCGACTGACTGGCACTGCCTGCGCGAGCTGGGCTGCGACCTCTACCAGGGCTTCGGGCTGGCGCGGCCGCTGGAGGCGCCGCAGGCGCTGGCGTTGCTGCAGGCCCAGGCCGCCGGCGCCCGTACCCTGATCAAGGTGCCGGACTGAGGAACTGCGCGCGCAGCTTCGCCAGCTCGCCGCTGCGCTGCAGCGCCGCCAGTTCCTCGTTCACCAGGGCCTGCAGGCGCGCGCCCTCGGGCTTGGCGCGGGTGAACATGAGGTGGAAGCGGCTCGGTTGGCGGTCCTGCAGCGCCACCTGGCCCAGGCTCGCGCTGGCCGCGAAGGCCGGGCTGCCCAGGGCTGCGTGGCCCAGCATCACGCCCTCGTTCACCAGCGCCACGTCGACGCGGCCGCGGTGCAGCATCTGCACCAGGGATTCGTAATGTGGCGCGCGCTGCAGGCGCGCCTGCTCGGCCTCCGACAGCTGCGAGTAGCTGTAGCCATGCACGCCGCCGATGCGCAGTGTGGCCAGGTCCGCCTGGCTGTTCACGCGCAGGCCATTCGGGTGCTGCTGGCGGCTCCACAGCGCCAGCAGCCGGGTCTCATAGAGCAGGTCCGAGATCAGGAAGTCGACCTTGCGCTCGGGCGTGACGATGGCGTTCAGAAAGCCCAGGATCTCGCCATGGCGCACCGCTTCCACGCAGCGCTTCCAGGGCAGCATCTCGATGCGCAGCTCCAGGCCGCGGCGCTGCCCGATCAGGCGCAGCAGCTCAACGGTGTAGCCGGTCAACTCGCCGCTTCGCTGGCCGTCCACGCGGCGGAAGTAGGTGTAGGGCGGCCACTCGTTGACGTCGTCGCACAGGCGCACGGGGGCCGCCGCAGTCTGGGCCTGGGCGGGGCCGCAGGCCAGCAAGGTCAGGAACAGGGAGAGGAGACGGCGCCGCATGGGAGCGCGCAGTCTATGTGGCCCCGGGGTCGCGCCAGCGCTGACGCAGATCGTCCATCGCCGGCACGGCCGCCAGCGCGGCCAGCAGCAGGGCCAGCGGCAAGGTGGAGCGGTAGCCGAAGGCCTTGAATCCATAGGCCCCGGCCAGGCCGCCGCCCAGGAAGCTGGCCAGCAGGCTGGCCAGCACGGCCATGCGCGCGCGGTCGGCCAGCACCGGCGCCTGCTCCGTCTCCGCGCGGTTCCAGTAAACGAGCTTGCCCAGCTCGATGCCCAGGTCGGTGACGATGCCCGTCATGTGCGTGGTGCGGATGACAGCGTTCGACAGCTTGGTGATGACGGCGTTCTGCAGGCCCATGATGAAGCACAGCAGCACCACGGTGGCGGGCACCAGCAGGCCCTCCCAGTGCGCCAGCTGCGAGCCCAGCAGGCCGAAGGCCAGGATCAGCGCGGCCTCCAGTAGCAGGGGCAGCGCGTACTCGCTGTGCAGGCGGCGCCGCCGTGCGTAGTTCACCAGCAGCGCGCACACCATGGCGCCGAACAGGAAGGCCAGCACGCCGACGATGCCGTCCAGCACCAGGTCGAAGCGGCCGAGCACGAACTGATCGGCCACCGAGGACACCGTGCCGGTGACATGCGAGGTGTACTGCTGCACGGCCAGGAAGCCGCCGGCGTTCATGGCGCCGGCCACGAAGGCCAGCGTGAGCCCGAGCCGGCGGTTGCCTTGCAGCGTGCGCGCCGGGCCGGTGAGCTGGCGCGCGAAGTGCAGTGGCAAGCGGGTTCCTTCAGCGCAGCTTGAAGGAGCTGACCAGCTCGACCAGCTGGCCGGCCTGCTGGCGCAGGCTCTCGGCGGCGGCGGCGGACTCTTCCACCAGCGCCGCGTTGGCCTGCGTCACATGGTCCAACTCGACGACCGACTGGCTGACGCTGGCGATGCCGGCGTTCTGCTCAGACGAGGCATGCGAGACCTCGCCGATCAGGCTGCTGACCTTCTGCACGCGTTCGACGATCTGCTGCATCGACTGCCCGGCCTCGTGCGCCTGGCGGCTGCCCGATTCGACCTTCTCGACCGACTGCTCGATCAGGGTCTTGATCTCGCGCGCCGCCGTGGCGCTGCGCTGCGCCAGCGCACGCACCTCGCCGGCCACCACGGCAAAGCCGCGCCCGGCCTCGCCGGCGCGCGCGGCCTCCACGGCCGCATTCAGCGCCAGGATGTTGGTCTGGAAGGCGATCGAGTCGATCAGGCCGACGATGTCGGCGATGCGGCGCGAGCTCTCGCTGATGCCCTGCATGGTGTCGACCACGCGCGCCACCACCTCGCCGCCAGCGCTGGCCGCGCTGCTGGCGGTGCCCGAGAGGGTGTTGGCCTCGCGTGAGGTCTCGGCGTTCTGGCGCACGGTGGCGGAGAGCTGCTCCATCGCCGAGGCGGTGCGCTGCAGATTGCTGGCCTGCGCCTCGGTGCGCTGCGAGAGATCGGTGTTGCCGCTGGCGATCTCGCTTGAACCGGTGGCAATGGAATCCGCCACGCCGCGCACCCGCGCCACGATGGCCGAGAGGTTCTGGTTCATGGTCTGCAGCGCCTGCATCAGCTTGGCCAGCTCGTTGCGGCCCTGGGCGTCCACGTCGGCCGTCAGGTCGCCGGCGGCCACGCGCTCGGCCACCTTGACCGCCTCGTTCAGCGGCCGGGTGATGGAGACCACCAGCCAGCGGCCATACAGGCCCACGGCGGCGAAGGCAAAGCTGACGCCGACGATGACCACCCAGATCATGGTGCGCCAGCGCCACTGCGCCTCTTCATGCGCGCCGCGCACATCGTCCACCAGCTGCTGGCTGGTCTCGGCGATGCGGCCGCGCAAGGCCTTGAACTGCTCGGCCAGCGCCCCTTCGGCATGGGCGCGCGCCTTCTCGCCGTCGTCGGCCTTCAGCGCCACCAGCAGCGGCTCCAGGCCGGCCTTCTGAAAGCTGGCGTAGGCCTGGGCCAGGCTGTCGTCGGCGGCCTTGAGCTTGGCCGGCTTGGGTTGGGCCTGGTAGCTCTTGAGGTCCTTGTCCAGCTTGCCCACCTGCGCCTCCAGCGTGGCCATGGCGTTGAGTTGGGTCAGTGCGGCGTCCACGGCCAGCCGGGTGTCCATCAGCTGGGCCTCGATGCGGCCCAGCTGCGCGATGGGCAGGGCACGTTGTTCGTAGATGGCGCCCGCCGCGGCCGTGCCCTGCTGGGTGCCGTACAGGCCGACCGCGGAGCCGACCAGGATCACCACCACGAAGCCGGCGATCACCGACCAGAGCCGCGCGCGAATGCTGAGGTCTCGCATGCCTGTTCTCCTCCTGAATGCAGCCGGGGGACTGTAACGGCCACCCCCCTGCAAGCGCGGGGGCGCTCCGGAGCGGCTTGACCGGCATCAAGGCCCACCCGTGCGGAACTGCCGCCGAGGAGACCGTAGGGACATAGCGCCTTGCCCTAAGCTGCGCCGCCCATGCAGATCCTCCGCTTGTTTCGCTGGCGCGCGGCGCTGGCCCTGTGCTTCGCCCTGGCGGCGGGGTGCGCCCGGGCGGCCGACCCGCCGGTTCAGGTCTGCTTCGACGAGGCCGACCACACCCCTTATCTGTACCGCGATGCCCAGGGCCGCTGGCAGGGCGCCACGCTGGCGCTGACGCGCGCCGTGCTGGACCGCGCCGGCCTGGCCGTGCAGTGGCGGCCCATGCCCTGGCCGCGCTGCCTGCGCGAGGTCCAGGAGGTGGCGCAGCGCGGCGAGATCGAGCTGCTGATCTACGGCAGCCGCAACCAGGAGCGCGAGCGCCAGTTCCTGTTCACCCAGCCGCTGCACCGCGTCACCGGCGGCGTCTGGTACTCGCGCCGCAGCTATCCGCAGGGCCCGCGGCTGGAGCGCCTGGAGGACCTGGGTCAGTACCGTCTGTGCGGCATCCATGGCTACAACTACGGCTGGCTGAGCGAGCGCGGCGTGAGCGGTGTGGACAGCGGCGCGCTCTCGCTCAAGGCGGTGCTCGACAAACTGGCGCGCGGGCGCTGCGAGCTGGTGCTGTCTTCGCGCGAGCCGGTGCGCGGGGCCGCCCAGCTCGGCTTCGTCAGCCTGCCCGAGGACTTCGAGTTCCTGCCCTACCCGGGGCGCGAACCGGTGAGCCAGCACCTGCTGGTGGGGCGCGGCTCCCCGCGTGCCGAGGAGCTGCTGCGCCGTCTGGATCAGGCCCTGAGCGAGCTGCATGCCAGCGGCGCCGCGCACAAGCTCTACAAGCCCTTCCTGCCAGACGGCACCGGGCTGCCCTAAGCTCGCATCAGGCCGAAACAGGCCATTCAGGGACGCACAGCGGAGGTGCCCATGCCGGATCCCGATTCCTACGAGCCCACCGAGCCCGCGCCCCTGGACGGCGCGCGCGCCGAGCCAGAGGAATTTGCCTGGCCCACGCCGCCCTTCGCCGCCTACCCGGCGCCGCAGGTGCAGGAGCAGCCCGAGCCGGTCGAGATCACCGCCATCAACGGCGCGCGCAGCGTGGGCCAGCTGCTGCGCCTGCTGCCCGTGCAGCGCCAGGCCCTGCTGCGCCTGCCCAACACCCCGCAGGCCTTGCAGGTGGACTGGGACGAGCTGCTGAGCCTGCGCCTGCTGCGACCGCTGCGCGTGCCGCCGGCGCTGCCGCCCGGCAGCGACGCGGCCGATGCCGCCGACAGCGATTTCGACCGCCGGCCGCGCAGCGAATACCGGCTACGCCTGCGCGGCGGGCAGGTGCTGCAGGGGCAGACCATCGGCCATGTCGAGGACGAAGCCGGCCTGTTCCTGTTTCTGCCGCTGAGCCCCGAGGACGACTCGGTCTGCCGCCTGTTCGTGCCGCGCGAGGCCATCGAGCACTGGGACTATGGACGCCGCATCGGCGAGCTGCTGGTGGAGGACGGTGCGCTCGCGGCGAGCCAGCTCGAACGCGCGGTGGCGGAGCAGCGCCAGCTGCGCGAGCGCCGCGTGGGCGACATCCTGGTGGACAGCCAGATCGTCAGCCCCGAGCAGCTGCTGCAGGCGATGGAGTCGCAATCGCGCATGCCCATCGTGCGCATCGGCGAGGCCCTGGTGGCCATGCAGCTGATCAGCGCCGAGCAGCTGGGTGCCGCGCTGGAGCAGCAGAAGCATGAACGCGGCATGCCGCTGGGCCAGCTGCTGGTGCTGCGTGGCTGGGTGACGCGTGAGCAGCTGCAGTCCGCACTCGCGCGCAAGATGGGCTACCCCACAGTGGACGTGGCGCATTTCCCGGTCGAGCTGCTGGCCCTGCAGCGCCTGCCGCATGCGATGGCGCGGCGCCTGGAGGTGCTGCCCCTGCTGCTGCGCGAGGGCCGGCTGATCGTCGCGATGGAGGACCCGACGCGGCGCGACGTGCTCGAAGAGATCGAGTTCGTGGCCCAGGCCAAGGTGGTGCCCACGCTGGCGCCGCTGGGCCAGCTGGCTCAGGGCATTCGCGCGGCCTACGAGCGCATCGGCGCCATGCAGGGCAACCGGCGCGATGGCGAGCACCTCGATGCGCCGCGTACCGACCAGCTCGTCGAGACCCTGGAGCGCGAGGGCGGCCTGCGCGCCGAGCACGACGAGCGCCCGATCGAGCAGAGCGACAACAACCTGGTGCGCCTGATCAACAGCATGATCCTGGAGGCCCATGCACGCGGCGTCTCGGACATCCACATCGAATGCCAGCCCGGACGCGAGAAGGTGCGCATCCGCTTCCGCCGCGACGGCGTGCTCGCCCCCTACCTGGAGCTGCCGCACACCTACCGCCAGGCGGTGGTGGCGCGCATCAAGGTGATGTGCGACCTCGACATCTCCGAGCGCCGCAAGCCGCAGGACGGCAAGATCAATTTCGCCCGCTTCTCGCAGCGCCACCCGCTGGAGCTGCGCGTCGCCACCATCCCCACCACGCATGGGCTGGAGGACGTGGTGCTGCGCCTGCTGGCCAGCAGCAAGCCGCTCACCATGGACGAGCTGGGCATGGGCGCCCCGCAGCTGGCCGCGCTGCGCGAGGCGGTGGAGCGCCCGCACGGCATGGTGCTGTGCGTGGGCCCCACCGGCTCGGGCAAGACCACCACCCTGCACTCCGTGCTGGCGCATATCAACACCGCCGAGCGCAAGATCTGGACCGCCGAGGACCCGGTCGAGATCACCCAGAGCGGCCTGCGCCAGGTGCAGGTCAACCCGAAGATCGACTGGACCTTCGCGCGTGCGCTGCGCGCGTTTCTGCGCGCCGACCCCGACGTCATCATGGTCGGCGAGATCCGCGACCAGGAGACCGCCGACATCGCCATCGAGGCCTCGCTGACCGGGCATCTGGTGCTCAGCACCCTGCACACCAACAGCGCCGCCGAAACCGTGGGCCGCCTGCTCGACATGGGCTGCGACCCCTTCAACTTCGCCGACTCGCTGATCGCCGTGCTGGCGCAGCGCCTGGTGCGGCGCCTATGCCCCAGCTGCGTGCGCCACCGCCCGCTCGAAGCCCATGAGCGCGAGGCCCTGATGGACGATTACCTGCGCGTGCTGCCGCCCAAACAACGCCCGCAGCGCGCCGAGCTGCTGAGCCACTGGCAGGCGCAGTACGGCATCAAGGGCGTGCTGCAGCATTACGAGGCGCCGGGCTGCGCCGAATGCGAGCACAGCGGCCTGCGCGGCCGCGCCGGCCTGCACGAGCTGCTGATGGTGAGCCCCGGCCTGCGCCAGCTCATCCAGTCCGGCGCCCGCGCCGAGGAAGTCCAGCGCCAGGCGCTGATGGAAGGGATGCACACCCTGCGCCAGGACGGCATCCTCAAGGTGCTGCAGGGCGTCAGCTCAGTGGCCGAAGTGCGGGCGAATACGGCGCACTGAGCACGCACCGAACCGGGTCCTGAGCACCCGGTGACGGCGTGCGAAGAGCCGCCGCCGTCCTGCGGAGGCGGCCGGGCCACTGGCCCTCAGGCCAGCAACTCCGCCACCCGCTGCTGCAGGCCCTGCGGGCTGACCTGGGCCGCCGGCACCGGCTCGCCCACCACCACCTCCACGCGGCTGAACAGGCCGCGGCGGAAGGGCCGCACCATCGCCTTGCCATGCTCCACGCGGCTGAAGAAACTGCCCCAGAGGTTCTTCAGCGCCATCGGGATCACCGGCACCGGGTCGGCCTCCAAGATCTTCATCACGCCGCCCTTGAAGGTCTGCAGCGTGCCGTCGCGGGTGATGCCGCCCTCCGGGAAGATCGCCAGCAGCTCGCCGTCGCGCAGCACGGCGCTGGCTTGCTCGAACGCGCGTGCATAGGTGGCCGGGTCTTCCTTCTGCGGCGCGATCGGGATCGCCTTGGCCAGCTTGAACATCCAGCCCAGCACCGGGATCTTGAAGATGCGGTGGTCCATCACGAAGCGCAGCGGGCGCGGGCTCACGGCCATCAGCAGCACCGCGTCGATGAAGCTGACGTGGTTGCACACCAGCAGCGCCGCGCCCTCGGTGGGGATGTGCTCGGCGCCCTGCAGCTTCAGGCGATAGAAGGTGTGCGAGAGCACGAAGGCGATGAAGCGCAGCAGGTACTCGGGCACCACCAGGAAGATGTAGCTGCCCACCACCGCGTTCAGCAGGCCGATGCACAGGAACAGCTCGGGCACCGTGAAGCCCGCGCCCAGCAGCAGGCCGGCGCTCACGCTGGCCGCGATCATGAAGAGCGCGTTCAGGATGTTGTTGGCGGCAATGATGCGCGCACGGTGCGTGGCCTGGGCGCGCAGCTGGATCAGCGCATACATCGGCACGCTGTACAGGCCCGCGCACAGGGCCAGCAGGGCCAGGTCCAGCATCACGCGCAGATGGCCCGGGGCGGCCACGAAGCTGGCCAGGGTGTGGGCCGGGCCGCTGTGGGGGCTCAGGGCGGTGCAGGCGAAGTACAGGTCCACCGCGAACACCGTCATGCCCAGCGCGCCCAGTGGCACCAGGCCGATTTCCACCATGCGCCGGCTCAGCATCTCGCAGGCCAGCGAGCCGATGGCGATGCCGACCGAGAACACCGCCAGCAGCAGCGAGGCCACGTTCGGGTCGCCCTGCAGCACGTTCTTCGCGAAGACCGGGAAGTTGCCCAGGAACACTGCGCCGACGAACCACATCCAGGAAATGCCCAGCAGCGAGCGGAACACCGCCAGCTGCTGACGTGCGAGCTGCAAGTTGAACCAGGTCTCGCTGACCGGGTTCCAGTTGATCTTCAGTTGCGGGTCGGAGGCCGGCGTGGGCGGCAGCGCCTGGGCGGTGAGCCGCCCGGCCAGCGCCAGGCCCAGGCAGGCCCAGGCCACGTAATGCGGGCCCACGCCGGGCATGGCGATCAGGATGCCGCCGACGATGTTGCCGATCAGGATGGAGACGAAGGTGCCCATCTCCACCATGCCGTTGCCGCCCGTCAGCTCGTTGGGCGCCAGATGCTGCGGCAGGTAGGCGTACTTGACCGGGCCGAACAGGGTGCTGTGCAGGCCGAGCAGGAAGATGCAGGCCAGCAGCGCCGGCACCGTGCTGGTGTAAAGCCCCCAGGCGGCCAGCACCATGATGGCCACTTCGAGCGACTTGATGCCCCGCATCAGCGCGCGCTTGTCGAACTTGTCGGCCAGCTGACCCGAGGTGGCGCTGAACAGCACGAAGGGCAGGATGAACACCGCCCCGATCACCAGCCCGGCCTGCGCCGGCGGCATCCAGCTGATGGAGAGCTGGTAGGTCACCAGCACCGTGAACGCGAACTTGAACAGGTTGTCGTTCGCCGCGCCCAGGAACTGGGTCCAGAAAAAGGGCGCGAAGCGGCGCTGGGCCATCAGGGCGAACTGGCTGGAATGGGATGCGCTCAACTGAGGTCTCCTGCAGAGTGGCCGGGATGCTAGGGCCTGGGAGTGGCTCGGCCTGGACTCGCCTGCCCCAGTACGGATCCAGGGGGCGATCGGTATCGCCAGCCAGCACCGCTCGAATCGGCTGATCCTGCCGCCGCAGACGCGCCGAGGCCGCGCGCCCGACGCTCAATCGTCCACTGGGTTCCCCACACCTGCGGGCAGGGGGTAGGTGAGGCTGCGGGGGTTGAAACGAACCGTCCACTGTTGCGCGGGCAGCAGTTCCTGGCCCCGCCAGCCGCGCTGGACCAGCTCAAGGCTGGCCAGAGAGCCGGCAGCGCCGGGGGCGAAGCGGTAGTCCACCTGAACACGGTAGCAACGCGGTGGCGGACCGTCTTCCCTGGCAGGGGCTTCCGGGCTTTGGCTGGAGGGATCTGCTGCGGGCGCTGTTGTGGCTGGGTGAGCCGGATCCGGTCGATTCGCTGGGTCTGTCCGGCGTGCCTGCCAATGCGCAAACTCGGCATCCAAGTCCTGGCAATTGCCGTCACCCTCTACCAGGGTGGGGATGCTTGCGAGCCGGTGGATCTCTCCGCCAAAGAAGGCCAGGACCCAGACATCGGTGCGTTGCTCCGTGAGCTCCTCGCCATGAAAAGCCTGCTGCACGTTGACCAGCCAGGCCTGCACGCCGGCCCCGAGCGAAACCAGCTCGAGGTCATGCGCGTCCAACCCCATGCCGCGCTCCAGTTCATCTTCCAGAGGCATCTTGCGGTACTGCAGAACGCCGGACTGGGCAACTCGACTGACCGGCACGACGAAGACGGCGCTCTTGTGGTGAGGGAAGGAGTCGGATGTCTGGCCGGATGCGGCGAAGAACAGCGTCTGCTGTCCTTGCGCGTCCGTCACCAGCGCTTGCTGAATCACCCGCATCGCGTAGGGGCTGCCATCCGTGCTGGGCTGCATCCAGGCCTTCCCCATTTCGGAGTACGGGCCGAACTCAATCTGCATGACTTGGCCCAGCAGCAACTTGGCGTCGATGGGAGCCCCCGGAGGAGCGGTGCGGGCCTCTGCGGGGGCTGTTGCCTCGGGTGAGGCTGGGGTGCCCCCCGCGCGCATCCACCAGCCCAGCCCAGCCAGGACCAGGGTCAGGGCCAGCCAGAGCCCCGCTCGCATCGCCGTTCGCTGGATGGGGGAATGCGACAACCGCGGAAGGTCTTTCATTCGTGCCGAGGACAGTGGATGGGACGTCAGGCAGCGATTGGAGAGGGCTTGATCCACTCACCGCGGGCAGTCCCCCATGTTCGGAGGGTCAAGGAGCAACGACTTGTTTCAGGGGGCTTGGAACGCCAGCCACCCCTTCAGGTCCACCAGTACCGCACGAAGTGAAAGAACACAGGCGCCGCGAAGGCCACCGAGTCCAGCCGGTCCAGCAGGCCGCCATGGCCCTCGATCAGCTGGCCCCAATCCTTGACGCCGGCGCCGCGCTTGATGGCCGACATCACCAGCCCGCCCAGAAAGCCCATCACGCAGATGGTGAAGGCCAGGGCTGCCGCCTGCAGCGGGCTGAAGGGGGTGATGGGGTGCAGGGCCGCGCCCAGCAGGGTGGCGCTGGCCACGCCACCGAGCAGGCCCTCCACCGTCTTCGACGGCGAGAGCCGCGGCGCGACCGGCGTGCGGCCCAGCAGCTTGCCCCAGATGTACTGCAGCACATCGCTGCCTTGCGCCACCAGCAGCAGGAAGGCCACCAGTTGCAGGCCGCTGCCGCTCCAGCCGGGGATGGCCAGGGTCTGCAGCGCCGGCACGTGCGAGAGGCAGTAGACGCAGGCCATCAGCCCCCATTGCGCACAGGCGCAGCGGGCCAGGAAGTTGCGCGTGTCGCCGCACTGCGTGGCCAGAATGGGCAGCACCAGGAAGGCGTAGACGGGGATGAAGATGGCGTACAGACCGTACCAGTCGATCGCGATCAGCCCGTACTGCACCGGCAGGAACAGCCAGCACAGGTAGCGCAGCAGGCGCCCGTCCTGCGCCTGCAGGCCGGCCACCCGCGCGTACTCGCGCAGCGCCAGGGCGGATAGGGCGGCGAACAGCAGCAGCAGGCCGAAGCGCTCGAACCAGAAGCTGAAGGCCAGCACGCCCACCATCACCCACCAGGCGTTGATGCGGGCGTTCAGGTTGTCGATTACCGCGTGCGGGCGGCCGCCGGCCACGCGCCACTTGATGAGCCGGGCGGTGCCCGAAGCCAGGCAGAGGGTCAGGGCCAGGCCGGTGAAGAGCTGTTGACTGAAGGAGGACAGGGCCATCACGCACTCCCGAAGAAGAGACCAAGCAGGGCGCAGTGCAGGGCCAGCGCACACAGCGCGCGCAGGCGCCAGCGCGCCAGGCCCTGCAGGCGTTCGGCCAGGTTGCGTCCGCTGGCCGGGCGCAGGCGCAGCCGGGCCAGGCGCTGGTCAAAGGCCTGCATGGCCTGCGGCAGATCCGGCGCGCGCAGCCAGCGCCGCAGCACCCAGGCGTCCAGCCCCAGGCGCAAGGCCAGGTAGGCGAGCAGCAGGGCGCTGAGCAACACGGCGGCACGCGCACCGGCCCCCAGCTGAGGCAGCAGCAGCAGGCCGAGGGCCAGGGCCAGTCCGAGCAGCAGCAGCTCGATGCGCAGGCCGCGCAAGGCCTGTTGCAGCTCGGCCTTCATTGCGCCGCGGCCGCGATGGCCTGCCAATGCGCGGCACTCAGCGCCACGCCGGGGCGAAGCCGCTGCAGCAATCTGGCTGCGGCCGCTGCATCGCGTGCCGCGCCGCTGCGCAGCAGCCAGGTGGCCACGATGGCGGCACTGCGCGAATAGCCCAGTGCGCAGCACACCCAGACAGCCCCGCGCGGGCGCGCGGCCTCGATGGCCTCGGCGCCCCGGCGCAGCTGCTGCGGGCTGGGCACCAGCAGGTCCAGCAGCGGCAGGCGCTCGGCCGCGCCATGGCGCAGCGCCAGCTCGGGCGCGGCATCGATGAGCCCGGCCGGCCGGGCGCGCCGCAGCTCGGCGGCACTGGGCTGGCGCGACAACCACACGCCCGGCCAGACCTCGGTGCGCGCCCGCCCGCCGCGCGTGTGCCAGCGGCTGTTCAGCCAGGCGCCCAGGCGGTAGGGCGCGAGCAGCAGGCGCGGGCCGATCGGGAACTGGCCATCGGCGCGCTTCTGGAAGCCCTCGCCACGGGCGCCGCGGTAGATCCAGGCCACGCCGGCCAGCGCCAGCGCGGTCCAGGCCAGCAGCAGACCGGCCGCACCGATCAGCGCACCGGCCCCGGGCCCCGGCTGGCGCAGACCCAGGGCGACCAGCCCCAAGCCGGCCGCCAGCGCCGCGGCCGCGCCCAGGGCATAGCGACGCGCCAGCCGCCGCCCCAACTGCCCCGCTTGTTCCGCCCCCGCGGCGGGTGCGCGCCCCTCCAGCGGCAGCAGGCTCATGCACAGCAGGCCCAGCGCAGCGCCGGCGGGGATGTCGATGAAGTGGTGCTGGTAGGTCGTCAGCACCGAAACGCCGATCAGCGCGAACCACGCATGCAGGGCCCAGCGCGCCAGGCCCTGCAGACGTTGTGCGTACGGCTGCCAGAGGATCAGCAGCAGCGCGATGTGCAGCGAGGGCGCCTGGTTGTAGGGCTGGTCGAAGCTCATCAGCGCGGCGAACAGCGCCCCGGCCCAGCCCTCGGCGGCGGGGCGCTCGAAGCCGAAGCGCAGCGGCCAGATCAGGAAGCAGGCCACCGCCAGAACCTGCGCCAGCAGCAGGCGGCGGCCATGCGCGTCGAGCGCCTGTGCGCGCCGGAACAGGAAGGGCGAGGCGGCGTAGAAGAGGTTCAGGCTCCAGTAGGGCAGGATGGTCCAGGCCAGGAAGGGGATCTGGGCTTCCCAGGCGAAGGCCAGCGTGGGCACGGCGCCACGCCGGCTGGCCAGGTGGTTGGCCAGGCCATAGCTGGCGTAGAAGAAGGGCCCCAGAAAGGCCAGCCAGAGCAGCGCGCGGCGCTGCAGCGCGCCCAACTTCATGCGGCCACCCGGCGCGCCAGCGCGACGGTGAAGATGCCCCACTCGTCCACGCGCTGGTCCAGCTTCTCGAAGCCGGCCTCGCGCACCAGCTGGTCCATCTCGGCCTGGCTGCGCCGGCGCATCACCCAGGCCTGGCCCTGGCGGTGGCTGGTGAGCGCGCGTGCGATCAGCTCCAGCTGCGGGTGCCAGGGCTGGCCGGTGTAGACGAGGTAGCCGCCCGGCGGCACCGCCTGCGCGATGCCGGCCAGCGAACGGCCGACCTGCTCGTTGCAGGGGAACAGCTCGTACAGGCCCGAGACCACCGCCAGGTTGGGACGCGGCTGCGCCTGCGCCAGGCTGGCGGGGTCGAAGGCATCGGCCTGCTCGAAGCGTGCGATGTCCTGCAGGCCGCGCGTGCGAATCAGCTCCGTGCCCGCCTGCACGTTCAGCGCCGAGTAGTCGCGCAGCAGGACGGCCTCGGGGCGTGGCTGCGCGGGCAGGGCCTCCAGTGCATCCAGCACATAACGGCCATGGCCGGCGGCCACGTCAAGCAGGCGCACGCCCTCGCCCTGGCCTTGCAGGCGCGCCATCGCCTGGCGCAGCAGCTCTTCGACATGGCGCTTGCGCTGGCGGATGCCGCGCCAGCCGATCGAGTTCAGGTAGACGCGGTCGATCAGGCGGCCGAGCCCGCTGCGGCCCTGGGGTTGATTGCGGTAGACGTAGTCGAGCGTGGAGCCGGAATCGAAGCCGGTGCGGCGGCCCAGGCGCAGGCCTTCGGACAGCCAGGCACCCAGGCGCAGGTTCGCGCGCACCAGCGCCCACCAGGCGCCGCGCGGGCTGGCCAGCGGTAGCGGCTGCGCCAGGGCCAGGGCCTCGGCATGGCTGGGGCCCTGGCGGTCGGCCCGGCGCAGGCAGGGCGGCTGCAGGGGGGCGGCAAAGCGGGCCAGCACGAAGCGGCGCACTTCGGCCAGCGCGCGCTCGCGTTCGCGTTCGCCCAGCAGGTCGTGGCGGAAGCCATCGAGCACGCGCAGCTCCTTCACCGGGCTGCCCAGGCGCTCGAAGAAGCGGCGCTGCGGCTTTTCGTGCACCACCCAGTCGCGCCCGGCCACCAGCAGCTGCGTGGGCACCTGGATGGCGGCGGCATCGGCCACCACGCGCTCGGCGGCCTCGTACAGGCCCAGCAGCATGCCCACGGCGATCGGGCGGGTGATCAGCGGGTCGGCCTGGTAGCTCGCCACGCGCTGCGCGTCCTGGCTCAGCTGGCTGGCCTGCACATAGCTGGTGACGAAGAACTCGCCGCGCAGCTTCTGCAGCAGGCGCAGGCCGGGGCGCGCGAAGGGCACGTAGAGCTTGACCTTGAAGGCCGGCGCGGCCAGCACCAGGCCGCGCAGCGGGGGCGCGTAGTCATGCACCCAGGTGGCGGCCAGCACGGCACCCACCGACTGCGCCACCACCACCAGCTCGCTCGCCGCCACGCCGTGCGCCTGCTGCAGGTGCTGCACGAAGTCCTGCAGATCGCGCACCGAGCAGGCCACGCCCGGGCTGTAGCCGCGCGCGCCGGGCGAGCGGCCATGGCCGCGGGCGTCCCAGGCGAACACGTCGAAGCCGGGCAGGTTCAGCTCGTCGGCCAGGTGCGCCATGCGGCCCGAATGCTCGTGGCCGCGGTGCAGCAGCAGCAGCGCGCCCTGGCGCGGCCCCTGCGCGGGCCAGTGCCGGTAGAACAGGCTCTGGCCGTCATGGGTCTGGAATTGGCCCGGGTGTTCGGGCCGGGTGGTGGGGTAGTCCATGGTCAAGCTCCCTTCGTGGCCTTCAGGCCTTGGTGCACACGGTTCACGGTGGTCAGCAGCAACAGGGCGCAGAGCAGCGGCATCAGGCCCGCCAGCCAGCCCGGCAGCTCCGGGCTCAGTGCAATCCAAAGTCCCAGGGCCCCGAGCACGAGCGCGCGGTCGCTCTTGCCCAGCGGGCCCTCATAGCGGCGCGCCGGGCCCAGCACGCCGGCAAATTCGCTCAGCAGGCCCAGGAAGATGAAGGCCGCGACCCACCGCGGGTCGAACGGCGCGACGAAGGCCAGTGGCAGGGCCAACGCGGCGTCGCTGAGCACATCGCCCAGCTCGTTCAGGTAGGCGCCCAGGCGGCTCTGCTGGCCGTGCTCGCGCGCCAACATGCCGTCCACCGCGTTCAGCGCCATGCGCAGCAGCAGCCAGAGGGGCAGCAGCGCAAAGGCGGCGCGCGGCAGCACGCACAGGGCCAGACCGAGGGCCACGGAAAGCAGGGCCGCCAGCACGGTGACCTGGTTGGCGGTGACACCGGCCGCGGCCAAACGGCGCACGGCGGGGCGCAACCCCCGCTGGAAGCGGGGTTTGAGGGCATAGAGCGTCATGGTGGGGAGCCGCTCAGCGGCTGGGTCTAGCGGATGTAGACGGGAGCGCCGCCGAAGCGGTTCTGTTGCAGCCAGGTCAGCACCGCGTCGGCGCCGACGGTGTCGATGCGGCCGGCGAAGCGCTGGGCATTGGGGTGGTCGTCAAAGGCCACATTGGCGCGGGTGGCGCGCGCACCCAGCCGCGTCATCGCATTGATGTGCAGCCGGCTCGGCTGGAAGCCCTTGAGCTTGAGCCAGGCCTGCGCCGTCTCGCGGTCGCGCACGCCGGGTTCGATGAGCGCAAAGGTTTCCAGCAGCCACTGGTTGCTCTGCTGGTAGCGCGTGCCCCAGGCGTAGCTGACCATGCTGTAGCGCGGCTGGTGCAGGCGCTGCACGGCGCGGCTGTCGCGCAGCAGCGGCGCCAGCTGCTCGGCGGCCTGGCCTTGCAGGGGCACGAAGGCGGCCTCGTAGCGGTGCGGGCTGTCCAGGAAGAACTCGCCCAGGCCCTGGCGGTACAGGCCGGCGCGGTCGCTGCCGCAGTCGTTGAGCTTGTGCACCACGCGCCAGGTGCCGGGCGCATCGCCCGCACCACCCGCAGCCGGCGGCTTGAGGCGGTAGGCAAAGCCCAGGTGCGACCAGCGCAGGCCGTAGGCGCTCAGGTCTTGCCCGGCACGGGCCAGCACCACCACCTCGGCGCCGCTGGCGTCCAGCGCACGGGCGGTGCGCTCGGCCAGTTCCAGGCCGCGCGTCACGGTCTCGACCTTCGGGGGCTGGGTGTCGCAGCTGCGGCCGGCCTGCGCCGCGCCCGCCAGCAGGGCCAAGGTCAGAACCAGGGCTTTGAGCATGGTGATCAGCGCGTGATCGGTTCGTGGTGCAGCAGGGCCTCGCCGATGGCGCTGGGCACGAAGGCGATGGCCTGGCCGGCGGCCGAGAGCACATGCCCGGCAGAGATCGCCGTGACGGTGATGACCGTGCCGGCTGCCAGCAGCGAGGACTGCGCGAGCTGGCCGCTGAAGCGGATGCTGGCACGCACGCCGTCGCTGGCGCGCTCCACCACCCAGACGGTGCCGACGGCGCTGGCTTGGACCGCAACGACCGTCAGCACCACGCCGCCGGACAGCACGACCACCGGCGCCGCCACCGACACCGCCACCGGCAGGGCCGAGAGGGCGCTGGCCTCGGACGGATCGCCGTGCGCCCGGGCCACCGGGCTGGCAAGGCACAGCAGCAGACTCAGGCAGACAAGAGAGGTGCGCATGAAGAACTCCTTATTCGCTCGGGTGATGCGGACGCACACGACGGTCCTCGTAGGCGTCCCGCAGGGTCTTGGCCAGGGTGAAGGTGGAAGAGATCAGGAACAGCCAGCTCACCAGCATGAAAGCGGCATAGGGCGGGCTGATCTCCAGCTCCCACAGGCCCCAGCCGGTGAGGCCCATGGCCGCTGCGAAGCTGCCCCAGACCACAAAGCTCCAGCCCGGGGTCTCGGGCATGCCGGCATGGCGGTCGCGCACATGCTTGGCCAGCACGAACACGGCGCAGAGGCAGAACACATAGGCCATCACCATGAAGGCACGCTCGATCGGCGAGACGGGCAAATAGGCCAGGCCCGTGCCACACAGCAGCACGGCGATGCCGAACGAGATCCAAACCTGCAGCTGCCAGGCCTTGGTGTCACGTGGGGCGCGAGGGGTGTTCATCAGGGGCTCCGGGTTCGTTGTGGGGCGCATAGTGTCTGCGCGCCTCCACGGGGTCAAAGCCTTCAGGAACGGTTTCAGTTGTTGCGCCATTCGGTATCGCGGCGCGATGCCGAGGCGAAGTGGCGGGCGGTATGGAAGACCGCGGTATCGAAGGCCTGGTCCTGCCAACGCAGGCTGCGCTTGAGCGCCAGATCGAAGAGCAGCGGGTTGTGGGCGCGCAGGGCCTGCAGGCCGGCCACCTGCTGCTGCTCCAGCAAGCCGGCGCGCACCAGGGCAGGCAAGCGCACCAACGGGGCCAGGCCGGGCAGGGGGTGGTCGGAGCCATGCAGCAGGCGGGGCTGCCAGTCACGCCGCGTCAGCAGGGTACGCAGCACCTCGGGTGATCGATTGACCTGCGTGACGGCGGACACATCGCCGAGCAGCAGATCCTCCCAACCCGGCTCGTCCATCAGGCGCGCGAACAGCTCGAAGGCCGGGCGCTTCGGTGTGCTGCGCCGGTCCAGGTCTTCGGCATAGCCGAGCGAAGCGCAATGCGCCACGATGACGCGCACCCCCTGGCGCAGCGCGGCGCGCACGCGCAGCGGGTTGCCGAAGTCCTGCCGGCCCATGCCGGGCACGGCGTGTTCGTCGCCGCAGTGAATGATCAGTTGCGTGCGGCTGCGCGCCAGGCGTTCGTAGAAGGGACTGCAGGCCGGATCGGCGGGGTCGATGCCCATGCTGCTGGGCAGCCATTTGATGGCCAGCGCGCCCTGGGTCAAGGCCTGCTCCAGGGCTTCCAGCGCATCGGCACGGTAGGGGTGGATGGAGGCGACGAAACCGAAGCGCTCCGGGTGCGCGGCCGCAACTTGTGCTGCATAGGCATTGGGCACATGAAAGGTGGTGCCGCCCGCACAGGCCTGGCCGCTGGCGTCATGGGCCTGCTCAAAGGCGTAGAGCAACCAGCGCGCGCCGGGTGGGAAGCCCTCAGCCAGTTGCAGCAGGCGCTGCACATAGGCGCGGTCCACTGAAGGCGCGTGGGCCGGTACCCCCGCGCCGTGCAGGATGGCGCGTTTGCGGGCGTACTCCACGGGGTGCCACCACTGGTCCAGCGAAGGGTGCAGGGTGCATCCGGAGCCCGAGTCGCCAGTGCCGAGCAAATGGCAATGCGCGTCCCACAGCTGGCGGGCGTCCAGCCCATCCAGCGCCTGATGGGCCAAAGCATGGGCGCCATTCGGCGCGGTGGACGTGGCGGCCGCCAGCTCGGAGAACAGGCCGGCCGCGGCCAGTGCACCGCAGCAGAGGAGTCGTCGTCTTTGCATGGTCGTGGCTCTGTAGAGGCCGCGATGCTGGCGAACCCGCCAGGGCTTGACCAGCGTCCAGTCGGTCGGGCCGATCTGATGCTTCGCCCGGTATCGCCATGCGCGCCCGAGCGCGCTTTGTCTCTCCGCACCTTCCCGGAGGACGCTGCCGCAGCGCAGGCGTACAACAACTTGTCACGATCAGGTGGCCGGCCCACGGGCGGGCCTTCCAAGAACCTGGCGCGGGGCTGCCCGCAGCCGGCAAGCGATGAGGCCCCAGACCATGCGTGGAACCGTCCTGCCCCTGGTATTGCTCTGTCTGCTGGCGGTACGCCCAGCCGCGCACGCGGCCGACAGCCCGCCTTTGCAGGTGCAGCGCTTCGAGGTGCAGGGCAACACCCTGTTGCCGGCCGAGCGCATCCAGGCGCGCTTGGCGCCCTTCCAGGGCAGCAGCAGCGTGGCCCGCTTGCGCGAGGCGGCGGCGGCGCTGCAGGCGCTGTACCGCGAGGCCGGTTACGGCGGCGTGGTGGCATTCGTGCCCGAGCAGACCCTGAGCGGCGGCGTGGTGCAGCTGCGCGTGGTGGAGGGGCAGCTCAGCGCCGTCGAGGTGCGCGGTGTGCCGGCCGCGCAGCACGAGGCGGTGCGCGCGCGCCTGCCCGCGCTGCAGATCGGCCGCACGCCCGAGGTGCGCCGGCTGGACGCGCAAATCCAGCTGGCCAACGAAAACCCCGCCCACCAGACCCAGGTGCTGCTGCAGCCCGGCGCGCAGCCGGGCCAGGTGGGCGCGGTGCTGACGGTGCAGCAGCAGCCCCCCAGTCGCTGGCACGCGCGGCTGGACAACAGCGGCGGCGAGCGCACCGGCCGCTGGCGTGCCGCGCTGGGCTGGCAGCACGCCAACTTCGCCGGCGGCGACCGCGTGCTCAGCACCGAGTTCCAGACCGCGCCCGAGGAGCCTTCGGCCGTCAAGGTCTTCAGCGCCGGCCTGCGCCAGCCCTTCTATGCCAGCCTGCTGGCACTGGATGCCTACGGTGCCTGGTCCGATGTGGACGGCGGCACCAGCCAGACGGCCGCGGGTGACCTGGCCTTTTCCGGCCGCGGCCGCGTGATGGGCCTGCGCCTGAGCCGCTACCTGGAGCGCGTCGGCAATGTGGACCAGCGCCTGCAAGTGGCGCTGGAGCAGCGCCACTACCTGAACGACTGCTCGATTGCCGGGCTGCCGCCCGGCGCCTGCGGCTCGGCCGGCGCCAGCGTGCGCCTGCAGCCGCTCAGCCTGGGCTACACCGCGCAGGCGGTGGAGCGCATCCGCTGGGGCCTGCATGCCAGCCTGCAGACCAATCTGGCCCTGGGCGGGGGCGACGGCCGCCAGGCCGACTTCGAGGCCGTCCGCCCCGACGCCAAGCGCCGCTATGCCTTGCTGCGCTTCGGCAGCAACCTGGGTCTGCCGCTGGACGACTGGGGCAGCCTGGAGCTGCAGCTGAACGGCCAGCTCAGCCCCGACGCCCTGGTGCCCGCCGAGGCCTTCGGCCTGGGCGGCCAGTTCAGCGTGCGCGGCTACGAGGAGCGCGAGCTCAATGGCGACTCCGGCCTGCAGGCCAGCCTGGAGTGGTGGAGCCCGAACTGGGGGGCGCGCTTCAGCGAACGCTGGCGCCTGCAGGGCATCGTGTTCGCCGACCTGGGCTGGGCGCGCAACCGCGGCAGCACACCCTGCGTGAACACGCGCCGCCACTGCGAGCTGGCCAGCCTGGGCCTGGGCCTGCGCGCGGGCCAGGGCGACACCCAGCTGCGCCTGGATGTGGGCGTGGCGCTGAAAGACGCGCTGCAGACCCGGCGCGACGACGTCCACGCCCACTTCAGCCTCCAACACCGCTTCTAAGGCCGGGAGAGTCGACATGAACCGCTTTCCGACGCTTCGCCCGCTCGCCCGCGCCCTGATCGCGCTGTGCTGCACGCCCGCCTTGGCCGCCACCCTGCCCGCCGGTCTGCAGGTGCAGCAGGGCCAGGCCCAGTTGCAGCAGCAGGGCAACCAGCTGACGGTGCGCAACAGCCCGAACGCCATCCTGAACTGGCAGAGCTTCTCGATCGGCCCCGGCGCCGGCGTGTACTTCGAGCAGGCCAATGCCAGCTCCAAGGTGCTGAACCGCGTGGTCGGCAGCGACCCCTCGCAGATCCTCGGCAGCCTGGGCTCGAACGGCCAGGTCTGGCTGCTGAACCCGCACGGCGTGCTGTTCGGTGCCGGCGCGCGCGTGGATGTGGCCAGCCTCGTCACGTCTACGCTGAGTCTCAGCGACGCCGACTTCATCAGCGGCCGCTACCGCTTCAGCGCCGACCAGGGCGCCAGCCTGCGCAACGAGGGCCAGCTGCGCGGCAGCCTGGGCGGGCAGATCGTGCTGTTAGGCGGCCGGGTGGAGAACACGGGTTCGATCGAGGCTGGCCAGGTGCAGCTGGCCGCGGCGCGTCAGGTGGAGTTGGTGGACAGCGGCGCGCCCAACCTCGCCGTGCGCGTCGACGTGCCCGCTGGCGAGGTGCTGAACCTGGGCGCCTTGAGCGCGCCGGGCGGCCGCATCGACGTGCATGCCGCCAGCGTCAACCAGCAGGGTCTGGTGCAGGCCGACTCGCTCGGCACCGACGCCCAGGGCCGCATCGTGCTGCAGGCCAGCCAGCGCCTGAGCCTGGGCGCGGGCAGCGTCACCGCCGCCGCCGGCGGCGAGATCCAGCTGCTGGGCCAGGAAGTGGCCCTGCTCGATGGCACCCGCGCGGACACCTCGGCGCCCGCGGGCGGCGGGCGCATCTATGTGGGTGGCGGGGCCGGCGGTCGCGATGCGGCACTGCCCAACGCCCGCGCCGTCTACATGGGCCCGCAGGCCGAACTGCGCGCCGACGCCACGCAGGCCGGCGACGGCGGCTCGATCTGGCTGTGGAGCAACGAGGCCACGCGCGCCTACGGGCACTTCAGCGCCCAGGGCGGACCGCAGGGCGGCAACGGCGGCTTCGTGGAGACCTCGGGCGGCTGGTTGGATGCGCGGCCCGCCGGCCTGAACCTGCAGGCGCCGGGCGGCCGAGCCGGCAACTGGCTGATCGATCCGAACAACATCCTGGTGTCGGACACCGCCAGCAACACCAACATCAGCGCCGGCCCGCTCTTCACCAGCACGGGCGACGACTCCACGATCGCCACCGCCACCATCGCGGCGGCGCTGAATGCGGGCAATTCCGTCACCATCGCCACGGCCAGCGCGGGCGCCAACAGCCAGGCTGGCGACATCACCGTGGATGGCATGAACCTGGTGGTGGCGCCGCCAGCCGGGGTGTCGCTCACCTTCGACGCCCACCGCCACATCGGCATGCGCAACAGCCGCGTGCAAACGACCGGCAACCCGCTCAACCTCTTCGTGCAGGCGGCCCGTGGCAGCTCCGGTGCCATTGCCATCGTGGACTCGGTGATCGACACGCGCGGCGGCAACGTGACGATCGGCAGCCAGACCTCGCGCCAGCTGGAGTTCGAGGGCGGCTTCACCCCCGACGCCTACGCCGCGGCGCTCGCCGATCTCACGAGCGCTCCGTTCGCACCCGCGTCCCGCATCGGGATCTACCTCAACGGCAGCCTCTTCGACCTGGGAAGCGGCACGTTCTCGGCCCAGGCCGGAACCGCCACCAGCGTGGGCGGCCGGGCCACCGCCATCCGCGTCGACGGCACGGGCGTCAACCCCATGGAAATTCGCGCCCGGGTCATCAACATGGTGGGTGCCGCGGGCAGCGGCCCCCTGGTGGCGGGAACCGTTTTGCCGGAGCGTGGCATCGATCTGCGCGCCAACACGCATCTGATCGCCACCGATCGCCTGTGGTTGCGCGGCTTCGGTGGCAGCGGGGTGCGCGGCAACAACGCGCGCCTCACGCTCAACGCCAGCTCCTCCAGTGCTGAACTGCGGATCGATGGGCAGATCAACCAGCTGGCTGAGTTTGGTGGCGCCGGCGTGTCGGCCAATGCGTACAGCGGGCCGGCCTTGATTACCGCCACCGGGGGCACAGTGACCCTTGTCTCCAACCGCAGCAGCTTCATTAGCGGCAGTGCGGCCGATGAGCAACTGCTCGACGCCGCGGCGGCCAGCCTGGTGCGCCTGGAAGGCACCAACCGCGGCGTGAGCCTGGGCGCGGGCATCCTGCGCGGCCCGAGCAACGGCGTGTTCGAACTGGTCGGCCCGCAAGTTGCCAACAGCGGCTTCGTGCAGATCATCGACGCCACCGTGCAGGCCGGTGGGCGCTTCAGCGCCAGCGCGGGCCGCATGCTCCTGACGGGTTCGGAAATCGTGTCCAGTGGCGCCCCGCTCAACATCAACCTGGAAAGCCGGGATTCGCGCCTGGCAGTGTTTGACAGCCGCCTGGCGGCTGGGGGCGGAGCGATCGGCCTGCGTGCCCTGGGTGGCTTTGGAGAGTTGCCGGGCGAGTACGGCGATCACGCCTTCGGCATCCAGGTGCGCGACAGCCAGCTGAGCGCCCCGGGCCCCACCGGCCGCATCGAGATGAGCGGTGTGGCGCCCGACCCCGCCAGCCCGGAACTGGCCGGCCAGAGTCTCGCCCTGGTGGGCGTGGCCTTGCTCAACAGCAATCTGCAGGCCGAGACCATCGAGCTGACCGGCAGCTCGCGCAATGGCGCCGGGCACAGCGGCATGGGTGTGGCGGTGTACGAGCGCAGCACCTTGAGCGGCGGCACCATTCGGCTCACCGGAACCGGCGCCGACGACTTTGGCGTGCGCCTTGCCAACAACGCCGGCACCGTCACCGCCACCAAGGACTTGATCCTGACCGGCCGCGAATCCCTCGGGACCTCCGCCACCATCGAAGTTGCCGGCCCGTGGCGCCTGAGCGCGGGCAGCACCCTCTTGCTGGATGGCACGGGTAACAGCGTCGGGCTGGAGAACGACACCCAGGGCGCAGGGACCCCGCAGCTGTCCGCCGGCAGCCTGCTCCACCTCAAGCTCACCGAGCGCGCCCCGAACGCGGTGGTGAGCAGCGCCGAACTTCGTCAACTCGGCGAGAACCTGCGCGACATGCCCAGCGCTGCGGTCACGCGCATCACCATTGAAGGGCAGCTGGTGAGCTTTGCAGGGGTGCTGGGCATTCCCTCGCGCCTGCAACTGGCGATCGATGACTTCACCCTGCTGCCCGGTGCCGCCCTGCGCTCCACCGCCCCCGGCGACGCCATCACCCTGCTCGGCGCCGACGGCAGCAGCCCTATGCAGCGCTTCAGCAACGAGGCCGGGGCGGATGCCCTGCAAACGCCGAATGGCCGCTGGCTCGTCTTCATGGACCAGGGCAGCACCGGCAGCCTGGGGGCGCTGAGCCCCAGCTTCACGCAGTACAGCGTCAGCCCCGCCGCCTTCAGCCGCGATGCCAGCGGCAACCTCGTCGTCGGTGCCGCCGGCAGCGGCGCCTTCTACCGTTCCGGCCCGCCCAGCACCAGCGCCAGCGTGGCGCCCGCGGCGGTGGACACCCAGGTGGCCCTGGGCACGGCGCTGACGCAGAGCGCGCCGCTGGTGCAACTCTCCACCCCCAGCGAGGGCCGCACCCTCGACGCCCTGCCCGGCGTGGCCCAGGGCAGCGGTGGCACCAGCTTCACGCCCATCAACAGCAGCCAGATGTCGCGCGCCGAGCTCATCACCCTGCTGGCCGCGCGCGACAACTACAAGAAGAAGGTCTTCGCCGACGCCCTGCACCGCCTGCAGCTGGACCCGGCCCTGGCGGATGTACGTCCCTGCACCAGCGAGCCCGAACTGGCCAGCGGCCAGTGCCTGATCACCGAGGCGCTGAAGGCGCAGATCCAGGCCGCCCGCCTGGCCAGCACGACGCCCCAGGCCGCGCCCGCCGCCAAGACCCAGACCGGGCTGGAGCGCCTGCGCCGCGCCCAGGCGCGCAAGGTGCGCGAGGCCGCGCTGCCCACCATCGCGCGCAAGGTGGCGCTGCTGATCGGCGTCAACGACTACCAGGACGACCGCGTGGCCGACCTGAGCGGCGCGCTCGACGACGTGCGCGCCATGCAGCGCCTGCTCGAAGAGCAGCTCGGCTACGAGACCCTGACGCTGGAAAACGCCAGCAAGGAAGCCATGGTGCGCGCGCTCAACCAGCTCGCGCTCGAGACCGACGGCAACGACTCCGTGCTGATCTACTACGCCGGCCACGGCGTCGTCGAACCCAGCGCCAACATGGGCTACTGGCTGCCCGCCGACAGCCGTGCCGACCAGCCGCAGAGCTGGCTCAGCAATGCCGACATCGCCCGCCTGGTGGGTCTGATCGGCGCGCGCCAGACCCTGCTGGTCTCAGACAGTTGCTACTCCGGCACCCTGGCCGGCAGCGAGAAGGTGCAAGTGGACCGCAGCGCCGCCCCCGACAGCCTGCTCAGCCGCAAGGCCGTGGTGGTGCTCTCCTCCGGCGGCAACGAACCCGTGGCCGACACCGGGCGCGACGGCCACTCCGTGTTCGCCTGGCATCTGATGGAGCGGCTCAAGCAGCTCAGCGCCTGGCAGATCGGCAACCAGCTCTACGAGCGTGTGCGCTTCGAGGTGGCGCGCGAGTTCCCGCAGACCCCGCGCTACGGCGCCGCACGCGCGGCCGGGCACCAGGACAACACTGACTACCTGTTCGAAAAGCGCAGCCTGGAGAAATAGATACTGCCGGGATGTCTAGCACGCGCGACCTCATCAACGCCCTGAAGGCCGAGCTCAAGCTCGCCGGCATCACCTACGCCGAACTGGCGCAGCACCTGGATCTGGCCGAGAGCAGCGTCAAGCGCATGTTCGCGGCCGAGGGTGATCTGCCGCTCTCGCGCATCGACGAGGTGCTGCGCGTGCTGAAGATGGACTTCGCCGACCTGGCGCGCCGCGTGGCCGACGCCCAGCCGCTGCGCCGCGAGCTCTCGGTGGAGCAGGAGCAGGCGGTGGTGGGCGACCCCAAGCTGCTGCTGATGGCGATCTGCTGCCTCTCGCAATGGCCCTTCGAGCAGGTGCTGGCCACCTACCGCTACGACGAGGCCGAGGGCATCCGCTGCCTCACGCAGCTGGACCGGCTGGGCTTCATCGAGCTGCGGCCGCTGAACCGCTACCGCCTGCTGGTGGCCAAGACCTTCCGCTGGCGCCCGGGCGGGCCGGTGATGCGCTTCTTCCGCGAACACGCGGTGGACGAGTTCTTCGCCAGCGACTTCGATGGCGAGGGCGAGAAGCTGCTGCTGGTGCACGGCCAGATCAGCCCGGCCCTGATCACCGCCTTCAACGAACGCCTGCAGCGCGTGGCGCAAGACTTCGCCCAGCAACACCTGGCCGACCAGCGCCTGCCCCCGGACCAGAAGCGCCCCTACACCATGGTGATCGCCGTGCGCTCCTGGCTGTTCGGGCCGTTTGCGAAGCTGCGGCGCGAGGCGCCGCCGCGCTCGCTCAACCCTCCTGCAAAAGAAGGGTAATTCCCATGACGCCCCCCGAGGGGCGCGCGTGAAATCGTTGCTCACCCCCAGTGGAGACGACGATGCTCGGATTCATGAAGCGGCAGTGGGCGCGCTGGTCCATCCAGCGCAAGCTGATCACCTGCATGGCGGCCTGCCTGCTGCTGTTCAGCGCGGTCAGCGGTGTCATCAGCACCTGGATGATCGGCAGCACGGTGCGTGGACGCATCGTCAACGACGAGCTGCCGGCCCTGGTGACCGGCATCCGCGCCGACATCCAGCGCCGCATCGCCGTGCCGCTCTCGGCCTCGCTGCAGGTCGCGCACGACCCCTTTCTGCTGAAGTGGGAGGCCGCCGGCCTGCCCGACGAAGGCGTGGCCGACTGGAAGGCCCTGGCCGGCGCCGTCAAGCAGCAGCAGGCCACCGCGCAGGTGTTCTGGGTCTCGCAGGCGACCGGCAAGTACTTCAATGAGGCGGGCCTTTCGCGCATGCTGGCCGAGCGCGATACCTGGCTGCCCGCGATGCTGAACTCGGGCAAGCCCTACTCGGTGGAGATCGACCAGGACCCCACCAGCAAGGCCTACATGATGTTCATCAACGCGCGCTTTGAGGCCAGCCCCACGCAGCGCGGCGCCACCGGCGTGGCGCTCTCGGTGGACGCGATGGCGCAGAGCATCAAGGCCTACACCATCGGCCAGACCGGCTCGGTGTTCCTGGTGCGCGGTGACGGCAGCGTGCTGATCCACCGCGACCCCAAGCTCACCATCGAGGGCAAGCACAAGCTGCAAGGCCTGTTCAAGCTGGACGACGCCGCCGCCCGCGTGCTGCTGGACAAGAAGCCCTTCGCCGTGCTGCAGCACGAGCACGAGGGCGCGCGCTTCCTGGCCAGCTCCTATGTGCCCGAGCTGGAGGGCTACGTAGTGGCCGAGGTGCCGCAGGCCGAGCTGGTGGGCCCGGTGACGCGCGCCGTGCAGGTGGCGGCGCTGGCCGGCATCCTCATCGGCGGCCTGCTCTCGCTCGGCCTGGTGCTGATGGCCTCGCGCGCGGTGGCCGCGCCGGTGGGCCGCGCCGCGCAGCTGCTGGGCGAGATCGCCAACGGCCAGGGGGATCTGACCCGGCGCATGAAGGTCGAGAGCAGCGACGAGATCGGCCACCTGGCCGAGAGCTTCAACCAGTTCGTCGGCAGCCTGGCGCACTTGGTGCAGCAGGTGCGCGCCACCTCCGATTCGATCGCCACCGCCAGCGCCGAGGTCTCGCAGGGCAGTGCTGACCTGAGCCACCGCACCGAGCAGACCGCCTCCAGCCTGGAGGAGACCGCCTCGGCCATGACGGAACTGAGCGAATCGGTGCGCAGCAATGCCGAGGCCGCCGGCAACGCCAGCCGCCTGGCCGAACAGGCCAGTGGCGCTGCCACCCGCAACGGTGCCATGGTGGGCGAGGTGGTGCAGCTGATGCAGGGCATCGAGGGCAGCAGCCGCAAGATCGCCGACATCATTGGCGTCATCGACGGCATCGCCTTCCAGACCAACATCCTGGCCCTGAACGCTGCTGTCGAGGCGGCGCGCGCCGGCGAGATGGGCCGCGGCTTTGCCGTCGTCGCGGCCGAAGTGCGCAGCCTGGCACAACGCAGCGCCACCGCCGCGCGTGAGGTGCGCAGCCTCATCCAGGCCAGCAGCGAGCAGGTGCAGGCCGGCGCCACCCGGGTGCGCGAGGCCGGCCAGGGCATGGACGAGCTGCTGCGTGTCGTCGCCGAGGTCACCGAAACGGTGCGCGCCATCAGCCTGGCCACCAACGAGCAAAGCCGCGGCATCCAGGAAGTCGGCCAGGCCGTCACCGAGCTGGACAACGCCACCCAGCAGAACGCCGCCCTGGTGGAGCAAAGCAGCGCGGCGGCCATGAGCCTGAAGGATCAGGCGCAGCAGCTCATCGGGGTGATGGGGGCGTTCCGGACCGACTAGGGCGGTGATGGGGGCTGTTTGGCCCTGGTGTGGGTGTGCGTCAGAGCCTGTGGGGTCTTCAACCCCACACCCCGACCCGCATTTCTTTGTCTTGCCAAAGAAACGCGGGGCAAAGAAAGGCGCCAATGTACGCAGCCGACCTCGGGTCGGCCGCGACTGCACGGCTGGCGCACATGGCTCCCACACCCCTCCTGGGACTGCGAAAACCTGCCCGCTAAGCTGGCCGGAGTACCGGCCGACTAGACCACTGCAAACCATCGCGGGCTTTCTGTGATGAAGGGACCCCCAATGAGCGTCCTTGCAGGTATTGCGCTGGTTGGGGGTTTGTTCTTCGGAGCGTCGAGGGTGATGGTGTGCGGTGCCCGGGACGACCGGTACTCCGGGCGCCTTCGTCGTCCTGACCGTCGCAGTCAGATGGGGGCTCGTGTCAGTGTGAGCCCAAGCACCGCCATCACAGTTCGCCCCTAGGGCGACTGTGTGGGTTGGCGCCTTTCTTTGCCCCGCGTTTCTTTGGCGCAGCAAAGAAATGCGGGTCGGGGTTCGGGGGTGAAGCCCCCGAGCGCTCTCACAGGGTCCGCCGAACTCGCGTCAGGGCTCTGGCCTGGGCGGCCACAAGGTCCAGCAGGAATGCAGGTCAGGTCGCAATTTCAGACCCGTAGCGCCACCAGATCCTGCGCCAGCAGCACCAACCCGGCGCGCAGCGCCGCCTCCTTGGCCAGGCGCTGCCGGTCGGCCGTGAAGGCGTGGTCCAGCCAGCCGGCCTTGCCTTCGCTGCGCACCTGCCGCTGGTAGATCAGCCGGCCGCCCTCCTCGCGCTCGCGCACCGTGTACTCCACGCGCGCCTGCGCCTCGGCGCCGCCAATCAGTCCGCCCACCTCCAGCTGGATCAGCTTGGCGTCCAGCCGGTAGCGCCCGGGCTCGGCCGCACTGGCCAGCAGGCGCAGCGCGCGCAGCTGGTCTTCCAGCGCATCCAGCACCACCTGGCCCGCCACCGGGCTGCCCCACACAAAGGCCAGCGCCTGCTGCAGGAAGCCCACGGCGGGCTCATCCGCTCCCTGCACCTCACCCAGCGCAATCTGGCCGCGCAACTGCTCGTCCACAAAGCTGCGCCATTGCAAGGCCTGGCGCGGCGTGATGGCCAGCGGCGGGGTGCGCAGCGGCGTGCTGCAGCCGGCTGCCAGCAGGGGCAGGGCAGCGAGCAGGGTGCGGCGCGAGACGGACATGGGGCCAGTCTAGGCAGCAGGCGCTGCGCACCAAGCGGGCATCAAGGCCGGTTTCGCCGGTCAGTTGCCTGGCAACAGGCTGGTGTTCAGCAGTCCTAGGCTCAAAGTCGCTGGCCTCGAGGGCCCCACTGTCAGTGATCCAGAACGCCCGCGCTGATAGCTGAGCTGCCAGAGGCACCTTCAGACGGCTTCTTCATGAGGCAACCGGGGGTATGCCCTTGTGCATTTCAAAATATACAAAATCAGAATCGCGGCCCTTCAGCTTTTTGGGAGCGCATATGCAAAAGAATTTTCTTTCAAAAGTGTTTGGACTGACCTTGCTTGTAGTTCTATCAGGTCAAGCTAAAGCGTTTTGCGGCTCTTATGAGCCACTCAAAATTCCGGCATCGAACAACAAGCTTGGAAGCGAATCCCATATAGATGGGGAAGCTGGCGGTTCAACCTATCAAGTTCAAGAGCTGCCTAAGGGTCAACTGACGGCGCTCGACTGTGGTACGGGCTCCAACATCCTGCTAAGCGGGTGGGAGCGGAATTCTTTCACCCACCTCCTTGAGAAGGTTGAGATCCGCGGTAAAGGCTTGCGAGATACGACCATTTGTCGCGGGGCGGATTGCGAGACAGTAACAAGAAATGCTCGGGATCAAGCTATGCGCTTAAGAGGGCTTGGTTTTCAGAAGATTTCTGACGATACCGTTAAAATGGTCGTTGGGGTGCTCTTGGAAAAGCTGCCAAAGTGCGCCCCTACGTCGTCAGTTTCCCCGATAAATACACTGGACAGGGACCTGGGCTATGACTATTACCAGGCAAAGCAATCCATCTTGAGTTCCTACGCGGGGCAGACTAGCCTTATCCGTATTGGAAATCGAGTGGATGTCAAGTATCCAACTGGCCTCCCGGTTACCTTTGTTATCGAGAGGTTTGACTACACCACTAAAGCCATGGTGATCTGGCCGGTTGGTTTCGCAGATCCATCAGAGACCCCCTGCTCTGAATGAGGTGGCGTTTATTTAATTGGCTGGTTGCCGGCGCAGTTGTTGCGGTAGTTGCAATTTATTTCTTGCTCCGCCCAGGAGAAGCGCCACGCCTTCAACTTGAGCAGGCCCCCCCGAAACTGCACTCGCCGGCCGCCTCCTCGACTCCGAGCGAGCAGACATCGCTCAGAGAATCCTCGCGCATTGAGCTGCCCGAGCAGCGGATGAAACCGGACTGGTTTATAGCGCTCGCCGAACCCAACTTGTATCCGATAGCTGAAGCCTTCCGTAACTCTCGGCAGATGGGCGGCTACGCGGCAGCGCGTGCAATTTACATGTACTGCATGGAGGCAAACTTTGCGGTCCAGCTTGCGCAAGACAATTCGAAGGAGAATCCACTGCTCGGTCAGGAGAACTCCCCTGATTTCGGAATCAGACTGCAGGCGCGCGATCGAATTCAACAAAAGTGTGGCGCATTGAATGGGGTGGCCAAAGATCCGTTGGCTGATGATGCTTACGGCAAGTCCTTTCAAGACGCAGCGATCACCGTAAGTGCCATGCGCGACTCTAGATCGTTTCAGTCGGCGCTTGAAGAGGCGGCTTCGCAAGGACACCTTGCAAATCTAGCTGCTAGGCCTCTTCTTATTTCAAGAACGTGGGATGGCGTTTATTGGGGTGAGCAATCCGAAGTATTTGATACAGCAGTATCGTTGGCGATATTGAGGGCCACATCGACACCCGAAATGGCATCGGAGGATGTCCGATTGATGCGCTCCTGCTTTCTATTCGGATCTTGCGGCGCTGAATATGCTATAGCTGCGGTCAGTCCGAGGGATTTTGACGAAAAGACGCGTCAACAGATATTGGTTTTGGCTGCAGAAATGGAAGCAGCATTTCGCAGTGGAGATGTTCGTCCGATTTTGCGTGAAAGGAAAGGTCGATGAAACATCTTCAGCAAGACGCAATTCGTCTTCTGACTGACGCCTAAATTGCGGCGACTGATTGATCAGGCAGGCCTCCGATGGAGGCTTGATTCCGATTGGATACTTGTTCACGCGATGATCATTGCGCCTCGGTCAGCAAGCCGACCAGCCAACCAAGGCACGAGATCCGTGCATGGGTGATATGTGCGGTGGCGAATGAGAATTGCTAGAGCGCTATTCGGTGGCGCCTGCATTTTCTTGGTTGGATGGTTGTTGTGGCGGGCCCAGCCTCAACCTAGCGTCGTCATTACGAAGCCGCCGGCTGTCCAATCCGGACCGATGGCGGCCGAAACCGTCCGTCAATTGGATGAGAGGCCGGCCCCGAGTTCTGCGACGCCGGCGATCGAGCTGCAGTTCAATCTCGATGGCAGTGCCGCCAGTACGCGTATCCCGCTTGATGAGCTGCTGAGGAAGGCGGCCGCGTCGAGCGACCCAGACAACAACTACATCGCGCTGGTGGCTGTAGTCGCCTGCTCGGTTGGAAAGGAGAGTCCTTCGCTCTCTGCTGAGGACTTGGCGTTGGCGGGCTTTTTCGATGGTGATAAGAGCCGGGCGGAACAGCTGCAACTTGAAATGAAGCAGGCGAAGCAGAGTCTGTTGGGCTACTGCAATCAAAGCCAGATCGCCGACCCAACTGCCTTTCTGAAACAGCATGTCAAGCTGAAAGGGAATCTGGCGGCATGGGTTCGCGACCGGCCGAAAGAGCGCTACATCGATTACTACCGGTCCGCCATCCGGCAGGTGTTGGCCAATCCGCCCAAGTACTCGGCTGCCTTTGACGCCTGGTTGGATCGGGTCGCTGAGAGCAGGCTGCCGCAACTGCAGGGCTTGACGTCTGCACAGCTTGCGCTCGTGCGAAACGAGCTCTATCAGCGCTTGACCGGATTTCCCAACGAACCTCAGTCTTTGCGCACGCTGCGACGCTGCGCTGTCGAGTATGTGTGTCCAAGCACCATGGTGCTTTCTGATGCTGAGCGAGAGCAGGCTCTGGCCCGCGTGGCACAACTCGAGCGCTTGATGCGTGAGCAACGCTGGGCCGAGCTACTCGGCCCAGGCGGGGGTTAAAACCAAAGCGTGCCAACGCACCCGGCGTGTCAGCCCACACGCCGCTTCGCGGCTGCCTTCAAAGCCGCCGATGCTGCAAACAAGGCAGCGCCTTGCGCACCGCCTCCAGCCGCCGCCGCTCCAACGTCGCCACCGCCATCCCTTCCCCTTCCGGCACATCAGCCAGCACTTCACCCCAGGGGTCCACGATCATCGTGTGCCCCCAGGTCTTGCGGCCGTTCTCGTGCGTGCCGCCCTGGGCCGGGGCCACCACATAGGCCAGGTTCTCTACCGCGCGGGCGCGCAGCAGCAGCTCCCAATGGGCTTTGCCGGTGGTGTGGGTGAAGGCGGAAGGGGCGCAGATCAGTTCGGGGGCGAGGGCGCGGTAGAGCTCGGGGAAGCGCAGGTCGTAGCAGATCGACAGCCCGGTGCGCCAGCCGCCCAGGTCGAAGGCGACGGGTTGCTGGCCGGCCTGCTGCACGCGGCCTTCGTCGTAGCTCTCGCCCAGGCCGCTGTTGAAGCTGAAGAGGTGGATCTTGTCGTAGCGGGCGGCGAGGTGGCCGTCGGGGGCGTAGGCGAGGCTGGTGTTAGTGACCTTGCCGCTGGCGGCGCGCAGCGGCAGGGTGCCGCCGAGCAGCCAGATGCCGTGGCCGCGCGCGAGGTCGCGCAGGGTGTGCTGGATGACGCCGGGGGTGTCCAGGGTCTCGGCGATGCCGAGCTTGTCCTCGTCCTGCTGGCCCATCAGGCAGAAGTATTCGGGCAGGGCCACGAACTGGGCGCCGGCGGCGGCGGCCTCGCCGACCCAGTGGGCGGCGCGGGCCAGGTTGTCGGCAGCGCGCGGGGTGGAGACGAGCTGAATGGCGGCGACTTTCATGGCGTTCACTTCGGGGCGGAGGCGGTGGCAGAGGCTGCTGGGGCGGCGGCGGGCGGCGTCGGCGCGCCCGGGATCTCGGGCTTGTCGAGCTTCTCCACCTTCGGGTCGGCCCAGGGGCCGGTGATGTGGAACTGCTGGGTGCCGGCGGCGGCGATGGGCCGGCGCAGGATCAGCTGGGCCAGGAAGGTGGTCAGGCCCACAGCGGGGTTGATGGCGGCATAGGCCAGCGAGGCGCCGCCGGCATTGACGTCCGGCACCATCAGCACCTTGAAGTCGGCGGTTTCGCGCAGCAGGTCGGCCTTGCCGTCCATCAGCACGCTGGCCTGCGGGCCGCGCATGCGCAAGTTGCTGCTGCGCGCGATGCCGCGCTCGATCTGCACGTCGCCGCCGAAGTCGTCGAAGGCGAAGCCGTCGGCGAAGACGTCGCGCCAGTCGAACAGCAGGCGGCGCGGCAGGGATTGCAGGCTGAGCACGCCGAGCAGGCGCGCCGCGCCCGGCTGGGCCTTCAGGAACTGGCCGGCGCCCAGCTGCACGCTGAACTGGCCGTCGAGGTTGGGGATGTCGAAGCTGAGCGGCGAGCCGCGCCAGCTCAGGCGCCCCTTGAGCTCGCCCTGGCCGCCGCGCACGGTGTCGGGCAGGCCCAGATTGGCCAGCCAGCTGCCGCTGTTGGCCAGCTCCAGCTGCCAGTCCAGCTCGGTGCGGTGGCTCTGCGGGCGCCAGGCGCCCTGGGCCTTGAGGGTGGCGTCCGGGTGCTGCAGCCCCAGATGGGCGAGCGACCAGGGCTGGCCGGCTGGCGCGCCGGTGGCCTTGACCTCCAGCCGGCCCAGCTTCATGCCGCGCAGCTCGAAGTCGTCCACCACCAGGTCCAGGCCGGGCAGGGGGCCGCTGGCTTCGTCCAGCGCCTGGTCGGCGCGCGCGGCCTCGCTCTTGGGCAGCGAAAGCCGCGCCAGGCGCGCCAGCAGCTGGCCGGGCTGGCCGGCGCTGCCGCCTTCCTGCCATTCCGCATAGCCGCTGATGGGCTGCGACTGCAGCGTGAAGCGCCACACCGGCCGCCCGGCCACTTCCATCTCGCGGCTGGCGGCGGCGCTGATGTCGCGCAGCACGCGGCCGGCCACGCGCAGCTCGGGGGTGTTGAGCGCGATGCGGCTGGGCGCCACGCCGGCGCCGGCGCCCTGCGGGCCCAGGCCGTGCAGCACGGCGCGCCAGGCGTCCAGGTCGATGCGCGGCAGGTTCAGGTTCAGCCACAGGCCCTGCTCGGGCAGGCTGGGTTCGGGCCCGGAGCCCACGCGCAGGCTGCCGCGCAGGGCCTGGCCGGGCGCGCGTTCCAGCAGGCCCTGGTGCGGGCCCAGGGCGATGCGCAGGCGGTCCACCCGCTGCACGTCGGTGCGCCAGCTCAGCTGCAGCGGCCAGCTGGCTTCGGCCGGCTTGGCGAAGGGCTCGGGCAGGCTGGCGCCC
The DNA here is from genome assembly GCF_016093275.1 of Inhella proteolytica. Lineage (GTDB taxonomy): Bacteria > Pseudomonadota > Gammaproteobacteria > Burkholderiales > Burkholderiaceae_C > Inhella > Inhella proteolytica. The sequence goes on along the minus strand of NZ_JAEDAK010000020.1, from coordinate 28,402 downwards.
AGGCCGGTGAGGGGGCTTTGCAGGCTGAGCTCGCTGCCCTGGGCGTTCCACACGCCCTGGAACTGGAAGGGCGTGAGCCCGTTCAGCTTGGCGGCCAGGCCGCTGACCATGGGGCCGAACTCGGTGGCGGCCTTCAGGCCTTCGGCGCTGGCGCTGCCTTGCGCGCGCAGCAGCAGGCTGCGGTCCGCCTGGCTGCCGCCCTCGACCTTCAGCTCGCCGCCCAGCCAGCGCGCCTGGGCGCTGGGGATCTGCAGCCCGCCTTCGGTGAACTCGGCCCGGGCGCGCACGTTCTGGAAGGGCGGCAGGTCGGGGCGCAGGCGCAGCTCGTTGCCGGCCAGCTGCACATTGCCCTGAACGGTGGTGCGCTCGGGGTGCTGCAGGGGGATCTGCAGCGCCAGCTTGCCGGCCACGGGGCCGCTGGCCTGGGCCAGGCCGAGCGCGTGGCCGGTCCAGCCGCCGATGGGAGTGTTGCGCATGAACTGCAGCGCGTCCTGGGCCGGGCCCTTCCAGCTGCCGTCGATCTTCATCACCGGCTCGCGCCCCAGGTGGGCTACCACGGCCTGCGTCACCTGCGCTTCCAGATTGCCCACCTTGGTGCGGGCGTTCTTGATGCGCATGCCCGGGCCTTCGAAGCTCAGCTCGCCATTGAGCTCCTCCAGCGCCGGCCAGGGAGATTGGTAGGCGGGGCCGCGCTCGTCGGCGCCATGGCTGGGCACGAAGGCGTAGCGCAGGCCCTGGGCCTTGGCCGTGACCTTGAACACGCCGCCGCCGTGTTCGAAGGGGAAGTCGTCCAGCGCGCCCTTGAGCGTGAGCTGCACCTGGCGGGCCTCGCCGGCCTGCAGGGATTCGGCCAGGTAGCGGCGCACGCCGGCGTCCAGCGGCAGCGGCAGGTAGCGTGGCAGAGCGCGCACGTCCAGCCGCGGCAGCTTGGCGTTCAGCTCCAAGTGGCCGTGGCGCTTGGGGTCGTTCGGGCCCGCGCTGCGCCAGCGGCCGTCCAGTTCGAGGTGGCCGTCGGCGGTGCGCAGCTTGGCCTGGCGCAGCTGAACGTCCCAGCTGTCGGCCTGGCGTTGCCATTGCAGCTGCAGCTGCGCCTGCTCCAGCGGCAGTTGCTCGTCGGCCAGCAGGCCGGGCCAGGCCACATGGCCCTCGCGCAGGCTGATGCGTGCCTGCCCGCCCTGCTCGCTGGCGTTCAGGCTCAGCGCCGCGCCCTGCAGGCCGGGCTGGCCCAGGCCGGGCCTGCCGTCGGGTGCGGCGCTGGCGGGCAGCGCGGCCCAGGCCAGGCCCTCGGCGCTGGCATCCACGCGCCACTGCGTGGGGGCGTCCAGGCTGCCCTGCCACTCCGCCAGCAGCTGGTTCACGCGACCCTGCGGCTGGCGGCTCTGCAGCTCCCGGTGCAGGGCCTCGCCCAGGGGCAGGCGTTCGGCCAAGGCGGCCAGCAGGCCCAGGTCCAGGCGGTCAGCCTGCAGCTGGCCGCCCTGCAGGCTGCCGGGGGCCAGCGGCTGCCACAGGCCGCGACTGGCCGGATGCTGCAGGCTCAGGGTGAGCTGGCTGGGCGCCCAGTGCTGCGCCGGGCCCTCCCCATCCTGCAGCTGAAAGCGCAGGCCGCGCAGCTGCCAGCGCGTGCCCTGGGGCTGCTGGCTCCAGCTGATGCGGGTTTGCAGATCGGCCAGCTGCAGCGGCTGCACGCGCGGCGTCAGCCGCAGGGCCACGGCGCGCAGGGCCAGGTCCAGGTCGGCGCTGTGCAGGCTGCCTTGCTTCAGCTCGGCCCAGAAGCGCAGGGCGCCGTCGCCCTCGTTCAGGTCGAAGGGCAGGCTGAGGTGGCGGCGCAGCTCGGCCACGCGGGCGCGCGGCAGCTCGGCGTAGAACAGGCCGTTCCAGCGCTTCCAGTCGCTCGGCCGGGCCAGGAAGGGTTGCGTCACGCGGGCGCGCAGGCTCAGGCGCTCGCCCCAGCCGGGCGGGGGCACGGCGTCGATGCGCAGCTCGTGGCGGCGCAGGCCGTTGCGCCACAGCAGGTCCACGCCCTGCAGCACCAGGGGCTCGGCAGCGCGGGTTTCGTCCACCCAGCGCAGGCGGCCGCCTTGGATGGCGAACTCGTGCTGGCGCAGCAGCCAGTCGGCCAGGCGGGTGTCCTCGGCGGCGCCTTCGGTGCGCAGGCGCTGGCCGGCCACCCAGATCTGGCCCTGCGCGTCGCGGCGCAGCTCCAGCTCGGGTTCATGCAGGTAGAGCTGCTCCAGGCGCGGCGTGAAGGTCAGCAGCGAGCGCGCCGAGAGCGCGGCGGTGACGCGCGGCAGGCGCAGCGCCGGCCGGCCGGCGGCGTCCAGCAGCTGCACCTCGCGTAGATCGAGCGCCGGGATCCAACCGGCCGTGCGCACCTCGATCGCCCCAATGCGCACCGAAGACCCCAACCAGCTTGTGGCGCGCTGTTCCAGCTCGGGGCGCCAGCGGTCCACGTTCGGCAGAATCGCCCAGTGCAGGATCAGCCACAGGCTGAGCAAGACAAACCACAGACCCAGCACCGCCCACAGCAATGCCCGCAGGCCGCGGCGCAGCCAGCGGGCGGGGCGATGCGAGGCCGCAGCAATCTTGGACAGGACAGAGGACATGGGGTCAGGGGCCGAAGTGTCGCCGCTGAACGCTGGCGCAGCCGAGTGCGAGGACGCCGCCGCGCACAGCCGGTTCGTGCAGCGCATCCGGCGCCGTTATGCGGCCGAATTGGCCCTGCTGCCGCCCGGCGCGCCGGATGAGGCCGCGCTGCGCGCCCTCGTCCGCACGCTGGAACGCCAGGGCCGCCCCCTGCCCGCCGCGCTGCGCGTGGCGCGCCAGCTCTGGCTGGAGCGCCTGGCCACGCTGGATTGCGCGGGCCAGCTGCCGCTGGCCGGGGTGACCAGCGCCATGACCCTGCTGGCCGAGGTGACGCTGGACATCGCCGTGCAGGCCGCCCGCACCGAGCTGGCCGAGCGCCACGGCCGGCTGCGCAATGCCGAGGGCCAGGAGGTCGCCTTCTGGGTGCTGGGCATGGGCAAGCTGGGCGCGCGCGAGCTGAACGTCTCGTCCGACATCGACCTCATCTATGTGTACGAGGAAGACGGCGACAGCGACGGCCCGGTGAGCTTGAGCGCCGCCGAGTACTTCGGCCGCGTGGCCAAGCGCCTGACCACCCTGATCGGTGACGTGACCGAGGACGGCCAGGTCTTCCGCATGGACCTGGCGCTGCGCCCCAACGGCAACAGCGGCCCGCCGGCCTGCAGCCTGGCCGCGCTGGAAACCTACTTCTACGCCCAGGGCCGCGAGTGGGAACGCCTGGCCTGGCTGAAGAGCCGGGTGGTGGCGCCGCGCGACCCCGACACCTTGAAGCGCGCGCAGCAGCTCAGCCAGCTCGTCACGCCCTTTGTGTACCGCCGGTACCTCGATTACTCGGTGTTCGAGGGCCTGCGCCAGATCCACCGCATGATCCGCGAGGAGGCGCAGCGCCGCGCCGCCGGCCGGCCCGAGCGCGCCAATGACGTCAAGCTCAGCCGCGGCGGCATCCGCGAGATCGAGTTCATCGTCCAGCTGCTGCAGGTGGTTCGCGGCGGCCAGTTCCCCGAGATCCGCACCCGCTCCACGCTGAAAGCCCTGGACCGCCTGGCCGCCGCCGGCCTGATGAAACCCGAGGCCGCGCGCCTGCTGGCGGGCGACTACGAGTTCCTGCGCCAGGTCGAGCACCGCATCCAGTACCTGGACGATCAGCAGACCCACTGCCTGCCTGGCGCCATCGAGGACCTGCGCTGGATCGCCCAGACCCTGGGCCTGCAGCGCACCGAGGCCAAGCCCTGCCAGGGCTTCGAGGAGCACGCCAGCTGCCCGCTGTTCGAGCGCCTGTGCGAAACCCGCGAGCGCGTGGCGGCCGAGTTCGACGCCCTGCTGCACGAGGGTCGCGCGCCCGGCGGGCCCTGCAAACCCGGCAGCTGCGGCGCCCCGGCCAGTCTGACCAGCGAAGACTTCCTGGCCGCCCTGCCCGAACCCCTGCAGGCGGCGGTGCGCGCCTTTGCGCAGCAGCCGCGCGTGCAGGGCCTGAAGGAAACCGCCCAGCAGCGCCTGGCCCAGTTGTTCCAGCGCGCTGCCCAGCAGGTGGCGCAGGGCCATTGCGAGGCCGCGGCGGCGGCGCGCTTCGTCGACTGGGTCGAACCCCTGCTGCGCCGCGAGGCCTACCTGGCCCTGCTGATCGAACGCCCGGCCGTGCTGACGCGATTGCTGCGCCTGCTGGGTCTCGCCCGCTGGCCGATGCGCTACCTGATGCAGCACCCCGGCGTCATCGACGAGCTGGCCGATGTGCGCCTGCTGCACGAACGTTTCGAGCCCGCCGCCTTCCGCCAGGAGCTGGCCGAGCGCCACGAGGCCTGGGTGCGCGCCGGCGAGGACGACGAGGAATCCCTGCTGGACGCGCTGCGCCGCGCCCACCATGCCGAGGTGTTCCGCACCCTGGTGCGCGACGTCGAGGGCTGCATCACCGTGGAAGAGGTGGCCGACGACCTCAGCGCCCTGGCCGACGCCCTGCTGCAAACGGCGATCGACTGGTGCTGGGCGCGCCAGTTGAAGCTCGGCAAGGCGCACCGCGCGCAGCCGCGCTTTGCCGTCATCGCCTACGGCAAGCTCGGTGGCAAGGAGCTCGGCTACGGCTCCGATCTGGACGTCGTGTTCCTCTACGACGACGAGGACGAAGCCGCGCCCGAGGCGTATGGGAATTTCGTGCGCAAGCTGGTGCCCTGGCTGACGCTGCAGACCCGCGCCGGCGGCCTCTTCGACATCGACACCGCGCTGCGCCCGAACGGCAACAGCGGCCTGCTCGTCAGCAGCCTGAAGAGCTTTGCCGCCTACCAGGAAGGCCGCGGCAGCAACACCGCCTGGACCTGGGAACACCAGGCCATCACCCGGGCGCGCTGGTGCGCCGGCGACGCCGCGCTCGAAGCCCCCTTCGAGGCCGTACGCCAGGGGGTGATGCAGGCCGCGCGCGAACCCGCGGCGTTGAAAGCCGAGGTGCTGGCCATGCGCGAGAAGTTGCGCCAGGCCCACCCGGTGCGCGCCGGCCGCTTCGACCTCAAGCACAGCCCCGGCGGCATGCTGGACGCCGAGTTCGCGCTGCAGGCCCTGCAGCTGCTGCACAGCGCCGCCCACCCCGAGCTGATCCCCAACAAGGGCCTGATCGCCCTGCTGCAGCGGGCCGAAGCCGCCGGCCTGCTGGGCCCGGGCATCGGCCGCGCTGCGGCCGACGCCTACCGCGAACTGCGCCGCGCCCAGCACCGCCTGCGCCTGGACGAGCAGCCCACCCACCTGGACGAGGCCGCGCTGGGCGAGCTGGCCGGCCACCGCGACGCCGTGCGCGCACTGTGGGCGGCCGTCTTCCCGGCCTGAGCTGGCTGCTGCTGGGCTTGGCCGCCGGCTGTGCGGCCGGCCTGGCGCTGCGGCCCGAGGCCTGGAACTGGCAGGCCGGGCGCTGGCTCACCGAACCCTGGCGCCTGTGGACCTGCGTGGCCGTGCACGGCTCGGTGCTGCATGCGGCCGGCAACTGCGTCGGCGCCTTGCTGCTGGCCGCCCTGGCGGCGCGCGCCCAGGCCGGCCGGCGCGAGCTGCTGGCCCTGCTGCTGGCCTGGCCACTGACGCATGCGCTGCTGGCGCTGCGCCCCGATCTGCCGGTCTACTTCGGCGCCTCCGGCCTGCTGCACGGCGCGGCGGCGCTCATCGGCCTGCGGCTGCTGCAGCAGCCGGGCCGCGCACGCGCCGTGGGTGCGGCCCTGCTGGCCGGGTTGGTGCTCAAGCTGGGCCTGGAGCAACCCTGGGGGCCGGCCCTGCGCCACGAGCCCTTCTGGGGCGGCATGGCCACGGTGCCACTGGCGCACGCGCTGGGCGCGGCCAGCGCATTGCCGGCCTGGTTGCTGCTGCGCCGCCTTACTTCAGCGGCACCACGGTCTCGCGCGGCACCGGCACCGCGGTGACGCTGTTCTGCGGCGAGCCGTCGATCAGTCGGTCGGTGTAGGTCAGGTAGACCAGGGTGTTGCGCGCCTTGTCGACCATGCGCACCACGCGCACGCGCTTGAAGAGGATGGAGGCGCGTTCGCTGAACACCTCTTCCTGCTGCGGCAGCGCGCCCTTGGGGAAGCTGATCTCGCCCACCTGGCGGCAGGCGATCGAGGCCTCGGCCTTGTCCTCGGCCAGGCCGAAAGCGCCGGAGAGGCCGCCGGTCTTGGCGCGCGAGACGTAGCAGGCCACGCCGGCCACCTTGGGGTCGTCGTAGGCCTCCACCACCACCTTGTGGTTGGGGCCAATCAGCTTGAAGGCGGTCGAGACCTCGCCGACGTTCTCGGCCAGAGCCGGGGTGGCGAGCAGGCTGCAAAGGGCCAAGCGGGTGAGGGTCTTCATACGGGGCTCCAGAAGGCCTGGCACTGTAGGCTCAGCGCAGGCCGGGCAGCGAGCTGAGCAGCAGCCCGGCGCCGGCGCAGCCCGCCAGCAGCGGCAGCACACCCAGCTTGAAGCGGAACAGCGCGACACCGGTAGCCAGGGCGATGGCGCAGGCGCCCAGGTCGAAGCGCCCGGCAAAGCCCTGCGGCCAGAACACATGCCAGGCGAAGAACAGCGCCAGATTGAGGATCACGCCCACCACCGCGGCAGTGATGGCCGACAGCGGCGCCGTGAAGCCGAGCCGGCCATGCGTGGCCTCCACCAGCGGCCCGCCGGCCAGGATGAACACGAAGCTGGGCAGGAAGGTGAAGAAGGTGACCACGGCCGCGGCCAGGGCGCCGCCGAGGAAGAGCGCCTCCGGCCCCAGCACCTGCTGGCCCCAGCCGCCCACGAAGCCGACGAAGGCCACCACCATGATCAGCGGCCCTGGCGTGGTCTCGCCCAGCGCCAGGCCGTCCACCATCTGCCCGCCGCTGAGCCATTGGTACTGCTCCACCGCGCCCTGGTAGACGTAGGGCAGTACCGCGTAGGCGCCGCCGAAGGTCAGCAGCGCGGCCTTGGTGAAGAACCAGCCCATCTGCGTGAGCGCGCCCTGCCAGCCGTACTGGATCGTCAACAGCCCGAGCGCTGCCAGCCACAGGCCCAGCCCGATGCCCAGCACCTGGGCCAGGCGGCGGCGCGAGAAGCGCGCATGCGCGGGCGTCGGGGTGTCGTCGTCGATCAGTGCCGGCCCGTAGCTCGCCTTCGCGCTGCCCTGCCCGCCGCCCAGCGTGAACACCTGCGGCCAGCGGCGCGCGCCGAAGTGGCCGATCAGGCCCGCCGCCAGCACGATGGCGGGGAAGGGCGTGTCGAACGCGAACAGGGCCAGGAAGGAGGCGGCGGCGAGGGCCCACATCCAGCGGTTCCTCAGCGCCCGGGTGCCGATGCGGTGCGCGGCATGCAGCACCAGGGCCGTGACGGCCGGCTTGAGGCCGTAGAACAGGCCGGCCACCACGGGCAGGTGGCCGAAGCGCAGGTAGACCCAGCTCAGGCCCACCAGGATGAAGAGCGAGGGCAGCACGAACAGCGCCCCCGCCACGATGCCGCCCCAAGTCCGGTGCAGCAGCCAGCCGAGGTAGGTGGCGAGCTGCTGCGCCTCCGGCCCGGGCAGCAGCATGCAGTAGTTGAGGGCGTGCAGAAAGCGCTGTTCGCTGATCCAGCGCCGCCGCTCCACCAGCTCGGTGTGCATGATGGCGATCTGCCCTGCCGGGCCGCCGAAGCTGATGAATCCGAGCTGGAGCCAGAAGCGCAGGGCTTCGGCAAAACCGACGGGGGCGGGGCGGGTCTGGGGCGCGGTCGTCACGCGGCCAATGTATCGGCGCGAGATGACGGCCGTGTCACCGCGCGGCGGGCGCCGGGCCAGAGCAGATAGCCCAGCACGCCCAGCGAACCCAGCGCCAGCGTGGCCAGGGCCCAGGGCCAGAAGCGGCGACCGCTGGCCTTGGCATCCTGCGCCACGAAGCCCAGCAGCAGCAGGCAGCTGACGATCAGATCGAAGGTGATCTGCGTGCTGCCCGGGTTGGCGAAACCGCCTTGCCAGAGCCCGAGGTAGCCGACCTGGGCCAGGGCCCAGAGCGAGTAGGCGCCGAAGGCGAGCGTGACGATCCAGAGCAGGGGGCGGGGCATGGTGATCTCCTGGGGGGTTGAAGGCGGCGCCAGTGTTTGCGCCGCCCGGCGGGGCCGCAATGACCTGCGAGGTCATGGCCGCCAGCGGTCCGGCCGCGTAGGCTGCGCCCCCATGCAGACCGCGCCCCACCCGATCACCGCCCTGCGCCGCCAGCGCCGCATCAGCCAGCTCGAACTGGGCCTGCGCGCCGGGGTGTCGCAGCGGCACCTGAGCTGCATCGAAACCGGCCGCGCCCAACCCGGCCGCGCCACCCTGCTGGCGCTGCTGGATGCGCTGGATGCCCCACTGGAGGCGCGCAACACCGCCCTGCTGGCCGCCGGCCTGGCGCCGCAGTACAGCCGGCACGCGCTGGACGCCGAACCCCTGGCCCCGGCGCGCCAGGCACTGGAGCGGCTGCTGCACGCCCCCGGCGCGGCGCCGGCCCTGGTGATCGATGCCGAGTGGAACCTGCTGATGGCCAACGCCGGCGTGCAGCGCCTGCTGGAGCTGCTGGGCATTCCCTTCCCAGCCGGCCAACCCAATCTGCTCGACTTCCTGCTCGGCCCCCAGGGCTTGCGCGGCTGCGTGCTGAACGAGGCGGAAGTGTGTGGCGAGGTGCTGCATCGCGCCCGCCGCGAGGCCCTGCACGTGCCCGCCCTGGCCGCCCGCCTGCAGGCCCTGGGCCCGCTGCCAGACTGGCCGCTGCCGCAGGTGCAGGCGCCGCTGCTCTTCACCCGGCTGCGCGCGCAGGACGGGCAGGTGTTGAGCCTGTTCTCGATCTTCAGCAGCTTTGGCGCGCCGCTGGACGTGACGCTGGCCTCGCTGCGCATCGAGCATCTGTTCCCGGCCGATGCGCCGACCGCGCAGGCGCTGGGGATTGGCTGATCCCGGCCCGGGCACCTAGGATCCTGCCCATCAAAACCAGGGAGGCAGCATGGGCACCAGCACCGGCATGCGCGGCAAGGATCTGCAGAAGTTCCTGATGGTGGCGCGCGATCAGAACGTCATCCTGCTGGTGCGGCACACGAATGAGGACTCGCTCGTCTACGTGGGCAAGCCGGGCTACTACGCCAAGCCGGCCCTGCTGAAGGCCAAGACCGCCGACCTGGACCCGCCGGCCGTGACGCGCAGCGTGGCCGGGCGCATGGTGGCGCAGAGCTACCGCATCGCCGGCCTGGTGGTGCACCCGGGCATGCACCCGGGGGCCTACAAGCCCGCCAAGCTGGCCAAGGCCCTGCAGGCCTGGGAAGACGGCATGAAGCTGCTGGCCGGCGCCAACCTGCCCGCAGCCGGCGACCCGCTGAAGCTGGAGAGCTGGGCGGCCTGGGGCGTGGGGCGCGTGGCGACCTGTTCGTCCGACTGGCGCTGGCGGGTCGACGTCGATCCGGCTTCCAGCCACTTCGGCTGCCTGCAGCTGATGCGCGCCGGCCTGGACTGGGCCTACATCCACGGCGATTACGACCTCAAGGACGTGATCGTGCCGGGCCGGGAAACGCTCAACCAGCGCGCCGAAGGCAAGCTGCACGGCGTCAAGAACTACACCCCGGTGCTGGAGCGGGGCAACTTCGAGCGCGTGCGTGAGCAGCTCAACCAGCTGATCGGCGCCGACATGGTCCAGCACGGCGCCGAGGCTCAGTTCGCCTGGCATGGCGATGAGCCCATCACCGTGGCCTTTCCGAATTGGACCTTCGTGGTTCTGAACGATGCCGTGACGGTGCAGCGCTGGTACGAGCAGCTCAACCGCAGCGTACTGGCCACCAAGGGCCACGACTACGCGGCCGACCGCTCACGCATGTTCCATTTCGGCCCACAGGGCATGTTCGCCCCGGGGGCTTTGCCGTTTGCCAGCTGGGGCTGAGCCAGGCTCAGAACGGCTTCTTCGCCACTTTGGCGTGGTGCTCGTTCACCAGCATCAGCGCCGCCGAGCCGAAGTAGCGGTGGTACTCGGCCACCATCTCGCCCTGGGCGATCACCGGGTCGGTGGCCACATGCTGCTTGGCGGTCTCGATGTCCGGCACGGCCAGCACGAACAGGCCGCGCCAGCCGTCCACGCCATCCAGCGGGCCGGCCAGGGCCAGCACGCCGGCATCGGCCAGGCGCTTCATGTTGGCGAAGTGGCCCTTGAACATGGCGTCGCGCGCCTCGCCCTTGGGCACCGGCGTGCCGCTGGACTTCAGGATCACCAGCACGTAGGCGCGCATGCCGTTCTCATTGGCGCCCACGCGCTGCGCCAGCGCTTCGTCGTAGCCCGGCGGGGGCGGGGGGGCGGTCTGGGCCGCAGTTTGGGCGCTCGCCAGCAGGGGCAGGCTGAGGGCCAGGGCGTGCAATAGATGGCGCATGGCGGTTCGGTGGCGCGAGCGAAAAACCCCGAGCCTACGCCTGGCTTCCTAAAATTCGGCATGTCCCGCGCCCCGCTCGAACTCCTTGCACCCGCCCGCGATGCCGATATCGGCATCGAGGCCATCAACCATGGCGCCGACGCCGTCTACATCGGCGGCCCCGGCTTCGGCGCGCGCGACAAGGCGTCCAACCCGATCGAAGACATCGCCCGCCTGGCCGCGCATGCGCACCGCTTCCACGCGCGCATCTTCGTGACGATGAACACCATCCTGCGCGACGACGAGCTCGAGGGCGCGCGCCAGCAGGCCTGGCAGCTCTACGACGCCGGCGTGGACGCGCTGATCGTGCAGGACATGGGTCTGCTGGAACTGGACCTGCCACCGATCCAGCTGCATGCCAGCACGCAGACCGACATCCGCACGCCCGAAAAGGCGCGCTTCCTGCAGGACGTGGGCTTCAGCCAGATGGTGCTGGCGCGCGAGCTCGATCTGGGCCAGATCCAGGCCATCCGCGCCCAGGTGCAGCAGGCCAAGCTGGAGTTCTTCGTGCACGGCGCGCTCTGCGTGGCCTACAGCGGGCAATGCTTCATCAGCCATGCGCACACCGGGCGCAGCGCCAACCGCGGCAGCTGCAGCCAGGAATGCCGGCTGCCTTACACGGTGAAGGACGCGCAGGGCCGCATCATTGCCCACGACAAGCATGTGCTGAGCCTGAAGGACAACGACCAGAGCGCCAACATCGAGCTGCTGGCCGATGCGGGCATCCGCAGCTTCAAGATCGAGGGCCGCTACAAGGACATGGCGACGGTCAAGAACGTGACCGCCCACTACCGCCAGCTGCTCGACAGCCTGATGGAACGCCGCGGCCGCGACTACGAACCCAGCAGCCACGGCCACTGCCGCTTCACCTTCACGCCCGAACCCGAGCAGGGCTTCAACCGTGGCGGCACGGATTACTTCGTCAATGGCCGCAAGATCGACATCGGCGCCTTCGACACCCCCAAGCACGCCGGCATGCCGATCGGCCACATCGGCAAGGTGGGTGCCGACTACTTCGAGATCGACACCGGCGACGCCGCCATCCAGCTCAACAATGGCGACGCGTTGACCTGGTGGGACCGCCAAGGCGAGCTGCAGGGCGTGCCGGTGAACGTGGCCACGCACATCGAGGGCACGCGCTGGCGCATCGACCCGAACCTGAACCGCAGCACGCAGTTCAGCGACTTGAAGGACCTGTTCCCCAACACGGCCGTCAGCCGCAACCGCGACATGGCCTGGGAGCGCCTGCTCGCCAAGCCCAGCAGCGAGCGCCGCATCGCCGTGGATCTGAACCTGGCGCAAACCGCCGACGGCCTGGAGCTCAGCCTGAAGGACGAGACCGGCGTGAAGGCCGCCGTGCGCCTCCCGCTCGCGCACGAGCCGGCGCGCGACGCCGCCCAGGCCGAGGCGCAGCTGAAGGACGGCCTGGCCAAGCTGGGCGACACGATCTTCGAAGCGCGCCGCGTGCGCCTGAGTTTGAGAGAGCCCCTGTTCCTGCCGGCCGCCAAGCTCAACGCCCTGCGCCGCGAGGGCGTGGCCGCGCTGGAAGCCGCGCGCGCCGCCGCCTTTGAAAAGCTGCCGCGCGATGCCGAGGTGCAGCCCCCCGTGCCCTACCCCGAGGACACGCTGAGCTACCTGGCCAACGTCTACAACAGCAAGGCGGCGCAGTTCTACGCCCGCCATGGCGTGAAGGTGGTGGGCGCTGCTTACGAAAGCCACGAGGAGCTGGGCGAGGTGAGCCTGATGATCACCAAGCACTGCGTGCGCTGGAGCTTGAGCCTGTGCCCCAAGCAGGCCAAGGGCGTGACGGGCGTTCAGGGCACGGTGCGCGCCGAGCCGCTGACCCTGCAACATGGCGAGGACACCCTGACCTTGCGCTTCGACTGCAAGCCCTGCGAGATGCATGTGGTGGGGGCGATGCGCAAGAACGTCCTCAAGCAGCTCAAGGCCGAGCCCGTCACGTTCTACAAAGCCCGGCCCTGACGTAGGCTGCGGGCTCCACCGCACGGGAGCCCGCCATGTCCGCCATCCGTCTAGGAGCCTTCTCCGTCAGCCTGGCCGTCAAGGACCTGGCCATCTCCCAGGCTTTCTACGAAAAGCTCGGCTTCAACCCGGTGGCTGGCGATGCCGCCCAGGGCTGGCTGATCCTGCGCAATGCCGATGACATCACCCTTGGCCTCTTCCAGGGCATGTTGGAGAAGAACCTGCTGACCTTCAACCCCGGCTGGGGTCCGCGCTGCGAGAACCTGCCCGACTTCACCGACGTGCGCACCCTGCAGGGCCAGATCGAGGCTGCCGGCATCACGCCCACCGAACGCGTCAACCCCACCGCGGTCAGCGGCCCGGCCTTCTTCACGCTGACCGACCCGGACGGCAATGCCATCTTGATCGATCAGCACCGCTAGCGCGGCCTCAGAACAGGAAATCGGCTTCGGTGAGCGGCAGGATGCCCGTCAGCACGACCATGAAGTCGCCCACCGCGTCACCGTTGATGTCGGCCTGCACATACGTGCTACCGCCCCCGTGCAGCACCCAAACCTGGCCGGGCTGGCCGACCTGCGGGGCGTCGAAGCCCGTGAAGCCGAAGGCCTGATCACCTGCGATCGTGGGGCGGGCGTCGATGCCGCAGAGGTCGATCTTGTCCACCCCGGGCTGAAAGTCGTTGATGTAGTCGAAGGTCGAGCCGGGGGAATCGCTCAGGGCCTGGAAGATGAACAGGTCGGCGCCATTGCCGCCGGTCAGGCGGTCCACGCCCGCGCCGCCCACCAAATAGTCGTCGCCGTCGTTGCCCCAGAGCTGGTCGTCGCCCGCCTCGCCTTCCAGGCGGTCACCGCCGTTGCCGCCCAGCAGGGCGTCCTTGCCGGCGCCGCCGTAGAGGAAGTCCACGCCGTCGTCGCCCCACATCTGATCGTCGCCGTCGTCGCCGAACAGGTTGTCGGGGCCGCTGCCGCCGTTCAGGCTGTCGTTGCCCGTGCCGCCGCGCAGCAAATCGCTGCCGCCCCAACCGGTGAGGGTGTCGTTGCCGGCGCCGCCCTGGAGGGTGTCGGCGCCTTCGCCCCAGCCGCCGTCGAGGCGGTCGTCGCCGTCCTCGCCGCGGATGTCGTCGTTCGAGTTGCCGCCACCGTAGATGGTGTTGGCGCTGGCGTTGCCCCAGAGGTGCGTCTGCGCCGCGTTGCCGGTGTAGATCAGGGCTTCGACGTTTGTGTGCAGCAGCGTGCTGGCGGTGGCGGAATAAACGGTGTCGTAGCCTTCATTGGCGGCTTCCAGCACGCCCCAGCCGCGGAAGGTGGCCTTGTCGGTGCCGGCATAGCCGCTGTCGCTCAGGGTGTAGGTGTCGTCGCCGGTGCCACCGTACATGCGGGCCAGGTCGCCCTGGACCTCGATCAACTTGTCATTGCCGCTGCCGCCCTCGAGTTGATCCTGGCCGATGCCGTTGTCCACGCGGGGCTGGCTGGCGTAGGCGGGGTTGCGGCTGTAGATCGTGTCGTTGCCGCCCCCGCCGATCAGGGTGTCGTCCTCGTTGGTGCCGGTCATGCGGTTGTCCAGCGCATTGCCGACCACCTTCATGTGCTCGTCGGACTCGGTCCACAGGCCGGCCGCCGGGTTGCGGTGCGCCACAAAGTCTTCGATGAAGGCGGGCAGGTTGTACGTGCTCATCTCGTTGAAGAAGGACGAGTCCAGGTGCAGGGTGTCGTGGCCTTCGAATTCGTACTCGATTACCTCAGGCACTGCGTCGTCCACCAGCACGGAGGAGGACACACGGGTGACGTAGTAGGTGTCGTTGCCGGTGCCGCCATACAGCTTGGTCGGGCCCAGCCAGGCGCCGAAGCCAGCGGTGGAGAGGATGTCGTGGCCGGTGCCGCCCACCAGCACGTTGTTGCCGCCGCCGGCGTAGAGCGCATCGTCGCCGTCGCCGCCTTCCAGGCGGTCGTCGCCGTAGCCGCCCTCGAGCTTGTCGTTGCCATAGCCGCCGTAGAGCTTGTCGTCGCCGTCGCCGCCTTCCAGGTAGTCGTTGCCGGCCTCACCCCAGATCACGTCGTCGCCGTTGTCGCCGGCCAGGTGGTCGTCGCCATTGCCGCCCGAGAACCAGTCGTCGTCGTCACCACCGAAGGCCGAATCATTGCCCTCGCCGCCGTAGAGCTTGTCATTGCCTTCGTGGCCGATCAGCTGGTCGTTGCCGGCCTCGCCCAGCAGGGTGTCGTCGCCGTCGTTGCCGCGGATCAGGTCGTTGCCCTCGCCGCCATAGATCCAGTCATTGCCGTCCATGCCCCACAGCTCGTCATCGCCACCCAGCCCGTAGATCTTGTCGGCGTTGCTGCCGCCCTTGATGACGTTGTTGAGGTTGTTGCCGGTGTAAGTCGCCACGTTGAGATCCTTTGCATTTCGCCTGCGCTGAGCTTGTCTCTTGCAGTGCGGTTCGAAGTGACGTCAGTTTCAAAAGGGCCCGTTGCAGGCCCGTTTCGGGATCTGTTGCATTGGTTTCAGGGAGGCTGATGACGCGGAGACCCGAGCGAGTTATCCCCCGAGACGCTGCGCCCTGGCTGCGTCAACCTTGCGGGCGTCTGGCGCCAATCCGACCTTCGAACGAGCGGCAGGGACTTCGCTCGGACGGCTTGTCTACCGCGACGCTTGTGCGCCAGCCCTCTGAACGACGTATTCCTCCCCAGGGAGGAGGCGTTGCAGGGCCGCACTTCCTAAGCTGAGGCCTTCTTGGAATGTCGCCCCGCGAGAGGTGGCCGAGCATGGTGAAGAGCACGCAGCGGAGCGCTCTGGCGGCGGTTTGGCAGTGGATCGGTGTTGGCCTGCTGCTGATGTGCAGCGGAATGTGGTTGGCCTGGATGAACAGCCACCCACGCCAGGAAGCCCTTCGCCTGGCCCCTGCCTGGCAGCCGCAGGCGCGCTGCGAAGTGATGTTCGTGCTGCCTTGGCGGCGTGGGCAGCGCTACGCCCGTTGCTGGCCGTTGGGTCGACCGAGTGATCGGCCCTGGTTGTTTGCCAGCCTGCACGGCGTGATGGCGGTTGCCGTCGTCCTGGTGATCGCGGGGGGGCGCCGCCGCCGTGCCGACATGGCCTTGTTGCAGAAAGGATCGAAATGAAGATGCGTGAGTTCGCCCTGATGGTGGCCATGGCCACCGCCTTGACTCTCAGTCAACCTGCTCGAGCGGGATTGGAAGTGCTCGAAGGGCATGTCAGCTACAAGCACTTGGACATGGCCCGCGTGGCCGGTCTCATTCAAAACACCGGTTCGGAGCCGGTGTGTGCTCCCCAGGTTCAGGTGCAGTGGTTGGATGCCGCGGGCAAACCTCTGGGGGTGCGCTCGGTCGTGACACTGGCACAAAGCGAGCTCGGCCGTGCCCAAGCCGATGGGGTGATGGCCCAGCGGCGCTACCTGCCGCCGGGTGAAGCGGCGGTATTCACCTACCGGCGTGACCTGCGCAAGATCAACGGCACGCCGGCGGGCCACCGCATCACCGCGAGTGCACGGGCCTGCGCCCGACCGCAGCCCCGCTTGGAAATGGCGGGGCTGACCCACCAGACCTCGAAGACCGGCTTCCACCAGGTGGAAGGCCAAGTGCGCAACGCCGGGCCGGGTCACTGCCTGAAGCCATTGATCGTGCTGGGCCTGTTTGACGCGCAGGACAAGTTGCTGGAGAGCGAAGTGGTGCGCCTGCCCGGCTTGCACGAAGACCGCCTCGCTGCGGGCGCAGGGACGCCGTTCTCGCGCCGCTCCTTGCCCAATCCGATGGGATTGGAAGTGGCCAAGATCCGCGCCTGGCCGGACTGTGGGGGCGTGGAATGAGCCTGGCCTGGGTCGGGCCCCTGGTCGTGGGTCTGCTGGGTTCGACCGAAGGCCTCAGCATGGACCTGCCACCCGGCTATGCGGTGGCCAGTCGCCAGCGCAGTGCCACCGTGGTGATGACCGAGTGGCTGGCCGCCGGGGAAACCTTGCAGCAGTGGACCGAACTGCTCACCACGCAAGTCTTTCCCCAGGCCGGGGCGGTGCCCCCTCAGGTGTGGCGGGCGCGCCTGCATGAGGCCTGGCAGAAGCGCTGCCGCCATGCGCGCCTGGATTCCGTGGTGGAGGGGCGGGAGCAGGGCCATCCCTTTGCCTTGTGGACCCTGGAGTGCGACCAGCCGCGCGAGATCACCTGGTTCAAGGCCATCCAGGGCCGCGAGGCCTCCTATCTGGTGCAGGTGGCCTTTCGCGAGCCGCCGGCGCAGCAACAGGCGCTGCGCTGGATGCGGTTGCTAAAGCACGCCACGCTGACCGGCGTGGCCCGCTGAGCGCCGGGGCGACTCAGCGGGCGTTGCCGCTGCAGCGGCTCAGCACGACCACACAGGGGCCGGCCGGGCAGCGGCCCAGTGCCTGACGCTCGGCCGCGCTGCGGCTGGGGGCGATGCCGGTGGCGTAGGAGCGATTGCCGCCGCGTACCAGGGCTCCACATCCGTGTGCCCACCACACCATCGGGTTGCAGGGGCCGCTGCAGTTCTGCAGCGCCACCTGCTCGGCCGCCTGCGAGGAAACCTGTCCCACGGACCACCCGAAGTGGCCGTTGTTCTTGTTCATGGCGATGGCGCCGTATGCGCCGGTTTGGGCGGCGGCCATGCCGCTCAGGCTGCTGGCCAGCAGCAGGGTCCACAGGGCTTTCATGTGTGTTCTCCAAGGGTTGCGCCCGCACAATCGAGGGCGTTGTGATTGCCCCTTGATGCTGGCTCGACCCTGGCAACGCTGCTTCCTCCCCGGGGAGGATCCGGGGGGCTGCGGCCCCTCAAACGCATGGCCACGCTTCGCCCCTTTGCCGACTTCCAGCGCCTGGATGCCATCCGGGCCCCCCTGCCCGATCTGATGGGGGAGCTGCAACGCCATCTGGACGCCTGCATCGGGCTGGACTCCCTGGTGGTGCATTGGTACGGGCCGGACGGCGGCATGCGTGACTTCTACGCCGATGCCGGCTGGGCGGCCCCCGCCGTGCGCGGCTACCTGGCCGACTACGAACACCACCGCCCTGCCTACCAGCGCAGTGCCCTGGAGCGCCTGGCGGATCCGCGTCCGTTTGCCTTGCAGGCGCGCGAGTTGGAGCGGCGGCCCGTGCATGAAAGCGTGCTGCGCCCGCTCGGCCTGGATGCGGTGCTGAACCTGCCCTTGAGTGCCCCGGGTCTGCGTGCCATCCTGGGTTGCGCGCGCAGCGGCCAACGGCCGTTCGGGGCGGCGGAGCTGCGCCACATGGAACGCCTGCGTCCCGCGCTGGAGGCCCTGCTGGCTGCCAACGCGGCCGCCCAGGCCGGAACGGAAGCCGCCCCGCTGGAGCAGCACGGCGCCGGCCTGCTGCTGCTGCGCACGGATGGCGAAGTGGTCCAGGCCTGCAGCCTGGGTCAGCGGCTGCTGGCCCTTCTGCAGGGAACCGATCAGGGCCGCCCCTGGCAGGAGCTGCGGGTGCGCCTGCATCAGGCCCTGTTGACCGCGGAACGCCCGGGCGACGCTCAAGACCTGGTGTTCCAGCTCAGCGAAGGCCGCTACCTGGCGCAGCTGCGTGCGCTGACGCCGCTGCAGGACGGCGGGGCCGGGCTGGTGGCGGTCGAGTTGACCCGGCTGCTCAGTCCCCAGTTGCCGCTGCTGACGCTGGCGCGCCGCCACGGCTGGAGCCGACGAGAGCTGCAGATCGCCTGGCGGCTGCTGGAAGGAGACAGCCTGGAGGCCATCGCCCGCGCCCTGGGCATTGCCACGACATCGATCAAGACCCATTGCCGCTCGCTGTACGGCCGCACGGGGGTGGCTGACCGTGCGGCCTTCGCGCGCTGGGTGAACCAGCAAATGCAGGGCGGCTCATCCAGGGGCTGAGAGAGCGGGCGCCGGTAAGGCCTTGGAATCTGATGCGCATCAGATCCCGAGCCCGCCCTACTTGATCTCGGTCAAACCCAGGTGCAGCATCGGCCCGGACACTGCTTTCACCAATTTGGTGCGGGAGGCATCGATGTCGATTCTGGGAGTGGTGTTGCGGGTGCCGGCGCAGGCTGTGGCCGAAGTGCAGGCCCAGGTGCTGGCCCTGCCCGGTGTGGACGTGACCCACAACCCCGGCGATGGCCGCCTGGTGCTGGTGATCGAGGACGTGGCCGAGCGCTCCGCCGCCGCCACGCTGGGTGAGATCGCCCAGATGCCCCAGGTCTGGTCCAGCACCCTGGTGTACGAGTACTCGGGGCCCGATGCCCCGGCCCCCGAGGCGCATCAATCCGGCCAGCTCGACTGGCGCCGCAACCTCAGCGATCTGGATGGTGTGCGTCCTTGAACCGGTTCAAGGCAGCCGACACCCCTTCCCCCGAGGATTCCCGCAGAACGAACCCGGCCACCGGCCGCAGCAGGAGCGAACCCCATGGACGCCAACCGTCGTGACTTTCTGAAGACCCAGGCCGCTACCGCTGCCGCATCGGCCGCCGGCCTGCCGGTGGTGATGATGCAGAGCGCCGAGGCCGCACCAACCACAGCGGCCGCCAGCACGGTGCGCTGGGACAAGGCGCCCTGCCGCTTCTGCGGCACCGGCTGCTCGGTGGTGGTGGGCGTGCAGGACGGCAAGGTGGTGGCCACGCAGGGCGATCCGGAATCGCCGGTGAACCGCGGCCTGAACTGCATCAAGGGCTACTTCCTGTCCAAGATCATGTACGGCCAGGACCGCCTGACCACGCCGCTGCTGCGCAAGAAGAACGGCGTCTACGACAAGGAAGGCGACTTCGTGCCCGTGAGCTGGGACGAGGCCTTCGACATCATGGCCGCCAAGTGGAAGGAGGCCATCAAGGCCGAGGGTCCTAACTCGGTGGCGATGTTCGGCTCGGGCCAGTGGACGATCTGGGAAGGCTATGCCGCCGCCAAGCTGTGGAAGGCGGGCTTCCGCACCAACAACATCGACCCCAATGCGCGCCACTGCATGGCCTCCGCCGTGGCTGGTTTCATGCGCACGTTCGGCATCGACGAGCCGATGGGCTGCTACGACGACATCGAGCAGGCCGACGCCTTCGTGCTCTGGGGCAGCAACATGGCCGAGATGCACCCCATCCTGTGGACCCGCATCACCGACCGCCGGCTTTCGCACCCGCAGACCAAGGTGGCTGTGCTCTCGACCTTCGAGCACCGCAGCTTCGACCTGGCCGACCAACCCATCATCTTCAAGCCGCAGACCGATCTGGCGATCCTCAACTACATCGCCAACTACATCATCAAGAACGGCAAGGTGAACCAGGAGTTCATCAAGAAGCACGTCAACTTCAAGAAGGGCGCCGACGACATCGGTTACGGCCTGCGCCCGGTGCACGCGCTGGAAAAGGACGCCAAGAGCAACGGCTACCCCGGCGCCGACGGCAAGCCCAAGGGCAACCCGAACGACTCCACGCCGATGAGCTTTGAGGAGTACGCGAAGTTCGTGAGCGAATACACCGCCGAGAAGACCAGCGAGCTCTCGGGCGTGCCCGTCAAGCAGCTCGAAGACCTGGCCAAGTTGTATGCCGATCCCAAGATCAAGGTGACCTCGTTCTGGACCATGGGCTTCAACCAGCACACCCGGGGCACCTGGGCCAACAACATGGTCTACAACATCCACCTGCTGACCGGCAAGATCAGCCAGCCCGGCAACAGCCCCTTCAGCCTGACGGGCCAGCCCAGCGCCTGCGGCACCGCGCGCGAGGTCGGCACCTTCTCGCACCGCCTGCCGGCGGACATGGTGGTCACCAACCCCGAGCACCGCAAGCACACCGAAGAAATCTGGGGCCTGCCCGACGGCACCATCCCCGACAAGATCGGCCTGCACGCCGTGGCACAGAGCCGCGCGCTCAAGGACGGCAAGCTGCGCTGCTACTGGGTCACCACCAACAACAACATGCAGGCCGGCCCCAACATCAACGGCGAGATCCTGCCGGGCTGGCGCAACCCCAAGGCCTTCGTGGTGGTGAGCGACCCCTACCCGACCGCCAGTGCGATGGCCGCCGACTTGATCCTGCCCGCCGCGATGTGGGTGGAGAAGGAAGGCGCCTTCGGCAACGCCGAGCGCCGCACGCAGTTCTGGCGCCAGCAGGTCAGCGCGCCGGGCCAGGCCAAGAGCGATCTGTGGCAGTTCATCGAATTCAGCAAGCGCTTCAAGATCGAAGAGGTGTGGCCGGCCGAGCTGCTGGCCAAGAAGCCCGAGTACAAGGGCAAGACCCTGTTCGACGTGCTCTACAAGAACGGCAAGGTCAACAAGTTCCCCTTGGCCGACATGGGCAAGGTCAACGGCAAGTACATCCCCGACTACAAGAACGACGAGAGCCAGCAGCTGGGCTACTACCTGCAGAAGGGCCTGTTCGAGGAGTACGCCGAGTTCGGCCGCGGCCATGGCCACGACCTGGCCCCGTTCGACACCTACCACGAGGTGCGCGGCCTGCGCTGGCCGGTGGTGGACGGCAAGGAAACCCTGTGGCGCTTCCGCGAGGGCTATGACCCGTACGTGAAGGCCGGCGAGGGTGTGAAGTTCTACGGCCACAAGGACGGCAAGGCGGTGATCTATGCGCTGCCCTACCAGCCGGCAGCCGAGAGCCCGGACAAGGAGTTTGACCTCTGGCTGTGCACCGGCCGCGTGCTGGAGCACTGGCATACCGGCACGATGACGCGCCGCGTACCCGAACTGCACCGCGCCGTGCCCGAGGCCCTGCTCTTCATGCACCCCGACGACGCCAAGGCGCGGGGCCTGCAACGCGGCATGCGCGTCAAGGTGGCCTCGCGCCGCGGCGAGATCCAGTGCCAGGTCGAGACCAAGGGCCGCAACAAGGTGCCGCGTGGCCTCGTCTTCGTGCCCTTCTTCGACGAAGGCCGGCTGGTCAACAAGCTCACGCTGGACGCCACCTGCCCGATCTCGAAGGAGACCGACTTCAAGAAGTGCGCCGTCAAGGTCATCAAGGTTTGAGGCCATGAACCTGAACCGCCGCAACCTGCTGCAGGGCGCTTCCAGCGCCGCCGCTGCCTGCCTCACGGCCGGCGGCGCGGCCCTGGTCGCACACCCGGCGCAGGCGCGGCCGGCTCAGGCCCTGCGCCCACCGGGCGCGCTGAACGAAGCCGAATTCCTGGCCGCCTGCGTGCGCTGCGGTCTGTGCGTGCGCGACTGCCCGCCGCAGAACCTCAAGCTCAGCCAGCTCGGCGACGGCATGGCGCGCGACGTCGCCATCGGCACGCCCTACTTTGTGGCGCGCGACATCCCTTGCGAGATGTGCGAGGGCATCCCCTGCGTCAAGGCCTGCCCCACCGGCGCGCTTGACCCGACCCTGCGGCAGATTGAAAAGGCCCAGATGGGCCTGGCGGTGCTGATCGACCACGAGAGCTGCCTGAACTTCCTGGGCCTGCGCTGCGACGTCTGCTACCGCGTCTGCCCGGTGATGGACAAGGCCATCACGCTGGAGAAGATCAGCAACCCGCGCAGCGACCGCCACGCCATGCTGCTGCCCACCGTGCATGCCGACGCGTGCACCGGCTGCGGCAAATGCGAGAAGAGCTGCGTGCTGGAAGAGGCGGCCATCAAGGTGCTGCCGCGCGAGCTGGCGCAAGGGCGCCTAGGCGGCCACTACCGCAAAGGCTGGGAGGCCGAGAACCGCGGCTACCAACCCCAATACAACCTGCCCAGCCAGCGCCTGCCCGAGCAGGGCGGGGACATTGCGCCGCTGCGTGACGGCAGCCCGGCCTATCCGCAACCCGCGTCCGGGGCCAGGAAGTGAGCGCCGTGCTGCCGCTGCCGAACGTGGCCGCCAAGCCCTGGTGGAAGCGCCAGCGCTGGCTGCTGCTGCGCCGCCTCAGCCAGCTCGGCCTCTTCACGCTCTTCCTGCTCGGTCCGCTGGCAGGCCTCTGGATCGTCAAGGGCAATCTGGCCAGCAGCCTGACCCTGGGCGTGCTGCCGCTGACCGACCCCTTCGTGCTGGCGCAAAGCCTGGCGGCGGGGCACCGGCCCGAAGCGGCCGCGCTGATCGGTGTGGGCATCGTCCTCGCCTTCTACGCCGTGTTCGGGCGCGTCTACTGCTCCTGGGTCTGCCCGGTGAACCTGGTGAGCGACAGCGCCGGCTGGCTGCGCCGCAAGCTGCGCATCAGCACCGGCCGCAGCCCCAGCCGCAACCTGCGCTACTGGCTGCTGGCGGCCGTGCTGGGCGCGGCCTTTTTCAGCGGCCAGGCCGTGTGGGAAGCCGTCAACCCCGTCACGCTCACCCAGCGCGCGCTGATCTTCGGCGGCTCCCTGGCCTGGGGCGGCGCGCTCGCGGTGTTCCTGTTCGAGCTGCTGGTGGCACCGCGTGGCTGGTGCGGCCATCTGTGCCCGCATGGCGCGGCCTATGCGCTGCTGGGCAGCAAGCCCTTGCTGCGCGTGGCCGCCACGCACAGCAGCCGCTGCAACGACTGCGGCGACTGCTACGCCGTCTGCCCCGAGCCGCAGGTCATCGTCATGCCGCTCAAGGGCAAGCAGGGCCACGGCCCCGTCATCACCGACCGCGAGTGCACGGCCTGCGGCCGCTGCGCCGATGTCTGCACCACCGACGTCTTCCGATTCACCCACCGTTTCGACACAAGAAGGGACTGACCATGAAAGTACCCGGCTTCTTCAAGCGCTTTGGCCCCGTACTGCTGGCGCTCTCCGTCTTTGCCATCGGCGTGGACCAGGCGCGCGCCGCCGACAAGCCGGCCGAGCCCGTCAAGCTGCAGGGCCTGCGGGGCGGCACGCCGCTGAACCAGGACAACCCGCCGGCCAACCACCGGCAGGAGCGTGACCACCCGGTGGGCGACCGCGACTTCGTGCAGATGCCGCCGCTGATTCCGCACACCATCAGCGGCTACCAGATCACCAAGAACTTCAACAAGTGCATGGACTGCCATGCCTGGCAGAAGACCAAGGAGAGCGGCGCCACCAAGATCAGCGTCACCCACTTCAAGACCCGCGAGGGTGTGGAGCTGGACACGGTGAGCCCGCGCCGCTACTTCTGCACCCAGTGCCATGTGCCGCAGAGCGACGCCAAGCCGCTCGTGGCCAACACCTACGAACGTGCCAAAGGCATGAAGTAAGGTCCCGGCCATGAAAGCCCTCATCCAACGCGCCTGGGCCTTTGCCCACACCAAGCAGTTCTGGGTCCTGTTCGCGGCCTTTGCCGGCGGCATCATCTTCTGGGGCGGCTTCAACACGGCGATGGAGTGGACCAACCGCGAAGCCTTCTGCATCTCCTGCCACGAGATGGAGCAGAACGTCTTCGTCGAGTACCGCAACACCATCCACTACCAGAACCGTACCGGCGTGCGCGCCACCTGCCCGGACTGCCATGTTCCCAAGGAGTGGGGGCCCAAGATGATCCGCAAGATCCAGGCCTCGAACGAGGTGCTGCACAAGATCCTGGGGTCCATCAACACCCCCGAGAAGTTCAACGCCAAGCGCCCCATCCTGGCCGAGCACGAGTGGGCACGCATGAAGCGCAACGACTCGCAGGAATGCCGCAACTGCCACAACTTCAGCTACATGGACTACGCCGAGCAGAACAGCCGCGCGGCCACGCGTCACCAGGTGGCGTTCACGGCGGGGCAGACCTGCATCGACTGCCACAAAGGCATCGCGCACACGCTGCCACCGATCGAGCAGCCGATCGGCGCAGCCAAGGAAGGGGCGGTGCAACTGCCCCCGAGCAACGCCGCGTCCGATTCGGCCCCAGGGCGCTGAGGGCCTGAAGGTCTGGTGCTGGCCTGCGGCGGCGCGAGCCCCGCAGGCCAGCCTTCTTTCAGGCAGGCACCACCAGCTTGATGGCCTGCGCCGGGCAGCTGCCCACGCAGGCCCCGCAACCGGTGCAGGCCTGCAGGTCCAGCACCGGCACCGGCGCGCCGCCACGCCGTGGCGGGAAGCGCAGGGCGCGTGCCTCGCAGCCGTCGCCGCAGACGCGGCAGTCCACGCCACGCTGCGCCAGGCAGCTGCTGCTGATCTGCGCCTTCCAGGGGCCGAAGCCCGGCGCAGCAGCCAAGGCGCCCGGCGCGCAGGCGCGCTGGCAGGCGCCGCAGAAGTCGCAGCCGGCGCGGCTGAAGTCCATCGCCGGAAAGCCCCCGCTGCCGCGCCGGATCACCTGCGGCGGGCAGGCGGTGATGCAGGCATCGCAGCGCGTGCAGGCTTGCTCGAAGGCGGCCTCGGGCAGGGCGCCGGGTGGGCGCTGAATCGTCGCGGCAATGGGCTGGGCACGGAAGAAGAAGCGGCGGCGCGGATCCATCGCGGCATTCTGGGCGCAGGCCCGGCCGACGGGCTTGCAGTGCGTCAAGCCGGCACCACCACAATCGCGAAATGGACGTCCCCAGTCTCCTTTCAGTCGCCACCCCCCAAGGGGGCCCTCGTGTCCTCGGGGCGGCCCTTCGGTCACGGATATGAAAGTCTTTGGCATCGCCGGGCGCTCCGGCATGGGCAAGACCACCCTGCTGGAAAAGCTGGTGGCGGAATTCGGCCGGCGCGGCCTTTCGGTCTCGCTGATCAAGCACAGCCACAAGGACATCGAGGTCGACCGCCCCGGCAAGGACAGCTTTCGCCTGCGCGAGGCCGGCTGCCAGGAGGTGCTGCTGCTGGGCGCCTCGCGCTGGGCGCTAATGCACGAGCTGCGCGGCGCCGAGGAGCCGCCGCTGGCCTACCTGCTCAGCCGCATCCAGCGCTGCGACCTGGTGCTGGTGGAGGGCTTCAAGAGCGGCGACTTCCCCAAGCTCGAGGTCTGGCGCGCCGAGGTGGGCAAGCCCATGCTGTGGCCGGATTGGCCGGGCATCGTGGCGCTGGCGACCGACGCGCCGCCCCCGGTCGAGCGGCCCTGGCTCAAGCTGGAGGACATCGGCGCGATTGCCGACTTGGTCTGGCAGCATGCGGCCCCCATGGAGGCAGCACATGGCCAGCAAGGAACTGAAATGCCCCGCGCCTGAGGACAAGGCCGGCGCCAAGATCGACTACCTGGCCAAGCGCCTGGGTCAGGTGCTGGCGCCGCTGGGCTTCAAGCGCAAGAGCCGCACGCTTTGGCGCGAGCAGGGCGAGGGGGTGCAGCGGCATTGGCAGATCGTGAATCTGCAGGCGGGTGAGTGGAACGAGGGATCGAGAGGTGAGTTCTATGTCAATCTCGCCTTGCAATTCCCGGCCATTGACCAGATGCGGGCGCAGTGCCCGGGTGAGGAACGGCGCCTCGAAGGCATCGAGAAGCCGGACGACGCCCGCGGCCACATTCGTTGCCACCTCGAAGATGCGCTACCTGCAGATCATTGGTTGGTTCAGACCGAGGGCAAGTTGGGCAAAGATACGGACTTGCTGGCCTTGGCTGAAGCACATGAGCTTGCCGCTACTGGGCATGTACTGCCTTGGTTCGATCAACATGCCTCGGTCGAGGCCGTACGCGATTTTGCGGACTCCGGCATTGAGCCCTCGATTCCAACCCGCCTCGCCGCGGCCCTGGTGCTCAGGGACCGGGAGGTCGCGCAGCGATTGGTCGACTCGGTCTTGGAGCCCTGGAAGCGTTGGTCGCCCGCCTATCTACGCGCGCTGAGTACCTGGCTGCAGGTCCACGGGGTCGATGCGGGCGCCTGGACACGCGCAAGTGCGCGAAAGTCAACGACGGCGGCTCATCAATCGAGTGCAGCTCAGCGCCCTCCCAAACCGAAGCCTGTCGTCAAAGCCTTTGAGTCGCCAGCGGAGTCCTCGCACCATTCGCCGGCGCAGCTCGCCGATGCATGGTTTGCCGAATTCCGCAAGTTGCGGCACCGGGACCCAGATCCACTGCGAGATTTGCCGACCGGACCACAGATCGGCCGAATGGACGCTCGGGCTCGCGAGGAGACCTTGTTTGCTTTGCTCCAGAAGCCAGCAAACTGGGAACGGGGGCTTGCGCCTTCGGCTCTCTACGATTCGCAGCGCCGATGCGACGCGGACGAGGCTCTGCCACCTTTGCTGGCGGCCTTGCTCCCAGGCCTTCCGCAATTGGAGCAGACCACGCCGCTGTTCGATATCTTGCTCTGCCTGCAAACCCGCCTGAAGCAGGAACTGGTCACGGCGCGCTTTCCTTGGGGCTTCTCAGTTTTGGCGGCCTGGCTGGAAGGGCAGTCGCATAGTGCCGCGCTCACCGAGGGCATTCGGACTTGGTTGGCGCGCTTGTCAGTCACTGTCGTGAAGCGCTGGGAAGTGGGCGTGGCCTTTTTGGCAGCCGAGCGCTCCAAGCCTCTGGACCCGAACGACTCTATGTACGAGTTCATGAAGGAGAGCCGCGAGCGCATGGCCGAGTTGGAGGCTCAGGAGCCAGTGGACCCCGAAGCGATCCGCCGCCGCCTCACCGAGTACCCCGAACAGGTCTTGGCCCCGGCCGACAAGGCCGCCGTGCGCAGCTGGCGGCGCTGGCTGCGGCGCGACCCGGTGACGGGCCTGCTGCCGGTGCACTTCGAGCCCGATGACTTTGGGGGGCCCGCGCAAGCTGCCTGGGACAGCGCACCGCCCGTATTGAAGACCGCCGCCGCGCCCGTAATCCAGCACTGGCTGGAAGGCGTGCCCACCAAGCCCAGCCAGCGCTGGCTGCGCGAGCTGCGCGCCCACATCGCAGGCTTTGACGCGGCGCAGCTGCAGCCCTGGCGCGACTGGGTGCGTGCGCGCCTGGCGGCCTTCCCGCATAGCAGCGGCCGCACCGAATGGGCCACGACCGGCGCCCGCCCCGGCGTGGGCGCGCGCCTGGGCGAATGCAGCGAGGACCTGCTGATGGGCCTGCTCTGGTGGTCGGCGCTCGACCCCGAACTGCACGACGCCCCCTGGCAGGCCGTGGCTACGGCGGCCTTCGAGCGCCTGCCCGATGTGGGCGTGCGCGCGCCCGCGGTGGGTGGCCTGGCGCTGCGCCTGCTCGCGGGTCAGGGCGGAGCCGCCGCTAGCTGGGTGGCCGCGCAGGCCAAGGCCAAAGGCGCCAAGCAGCTGGCCAAGGCGGCCGAAAAGGCCTTGGCCGAGCCTTGGCTCAACCCAGCTTGAACACCTTCTTGAGGATGGCGCTGCCGGTGCCCACCGGGTCCTGGCGGATCTTCTTTTCTTCCTCGCCAATCAGACGGTAAAGCCCGTCCAGCGCCTTGCGCGTCACGTAGGCCTGGATGTTGCTGTCCTCGCCCTTCAGCAGGCCCAGGCCGGCGGCCTTGCCGGCCACGGCGTTGTACTTGTCGGCCAGGCTCTGCTTCTCGGTGGCCTTGGTGACGATGGGCAGGAAGCGCTCGGTCAGGGGCTCGCGGGTCTTGGTCTCGAAGAAGCGCGTCACCGCGTCGTCTTCGCTCGCGCGCACCAGGCGCAGGGCGTCCTCCACGCTGATCTTCTTCACCGTCTGCACCAGCAGATCGCGCGCCTGCGGCACGGCGGCTTCAGCGGCGCGGTTCATCGCCAGCACCAGGGCGTCCACCTTCTTGCCCTGGCCGGTGGCCTTGAGCAGCTTGGCGGCGTCCTTCAGCGCGCCTGGCAATTCGATCTTCAGCTCGGGGTGGGCAAAGAAGCCGTCCACCCGGCCGAGCTGGCTCACTGCGGCCAGCGCGCCGCGTTCCAGTGCGGCGCGCACGCCCTGGGCGGCGTCACTTTCAAGCAGGGCCGCGTGAGCCGGCAGGGGGGCAAGCAGGAGCAGGCAGTGGCGGCGCTTCATGGTGGAGGGCGGCAGCGGGTCGAGCGACGATTCTGCGCCTGCTAAGGTGCGCCGCCATGCACGCCCGCAACCCCTGGCCGGCGGCGCTGCGCCCCACCGGGCTGTGGCTGCTGGCCCTGCTGATCAGCCTGGCCGGCCATGCCCTGTGGCTGGGGCTGCTGCGCCTGGGGGCTTCGGCCGCCCCCGTGGCGCGCGTGTCGGCGGCCAGCTTGCGCATCGTCACCGTGCCGGCCGCGCGCCCGGCCGCACCGCTGGCCACGGCCCCGCCGGCGCCGCTGCCGCCCGCACCGGCGGCTCGTGTCCCGCGCGC
>NZ_JAEDAK010000001.1 GCF_016093275.1 Inhella proteolytica | reverse complement strand
CCGCGGCCGGGCTGGGCCGGACGGCCTTGCGCCGGCTTGGGCTGACCGCCGTGGCCGTGCGCGCTGCCTTGCGGGCGCGGGGCGCCCTGGCCGGAGCGGCCGCTCGGGCGCGGAGCGCTGCTGCGGGCCGGGCCGCGCACGCCGATGGTCTGGCGACCGATCTGGATCGGTTCGGCGCGCTCGGTGCTCGGCACTTCGAAGCCAGGCAGCGTTTCGCGCGGCAGGCTGCGCTTGATCAGGCGCTCGATGTCCTTGAGGAACAGTTCTTCGTCCGGGCAGACCAGGGAGAGCGCCTCGCCCTCGCAGCCGGCGCGGCCGGTGCGGCCGATGCGGTGCACATAGTCCTCGGGCACGTTCGGCAGCTCGAAGTTCACGACGTGCGGCAGCTCGTCAATGTCGATGCCGCGCGCCGCGATGTCGGTGGCCACCAGCACCTGCAGGGTGCCGGCCTTGAACTCGGCCAGGGCCTTGGTGCGCGCACCCTGGCTCTTGTTGCCGTGAATGGCCATGGCGGTGATGCCCTGCTTGTCCAGGAACTCGGCCAGGCGGTTGGCGCCATGCTTCATGCGCGTGAACACCAGCACCTGGTGCCAGTCGTTCTTGCTGATCAGCTCGGCCAGCAGGTCCTTCTTGCGCTCGCGGCCGGTCCAGTAGACGCGCTGGCTGACCGTGTCGGCGGTGGCATTGCGGCGCGCCACCTCGATCAGCTGGGGCGACTTCAGCAGACGGTCGGCCAGGGCCTTGATGTCGTCGCTGAAGGTGGCGCTGAACAGCAGGCTCTGCTTGCTGGCGGGCAGCAGGGCCAGTACCTTCTTGATGTCATGGATGAAGCCCATGTCGAGCATGCGGTCGGCTTCGTCCAGCACCAGGATCTCGACCTGGCTCAGGTCGAGGTGGCGCTGCTGGTGGATGTCCAGCAGGCGGCCGGGGGTGGCCACCAGGATGTCGACGCCACGGCGCAGGCCGTCGATCTGGGGGTTCATGCCCACGCCGCCGAAGATCACCATGGATTTCAGCGGCAGATGCTTGCCATAGGCGCGCACGTTCTCTTCCACCTGGGCGGCGAGTTCGCGCGTGGGGGTCAGCACCAGGGCGCGTACGACGCGCTTCGCACCGGGCTTCTGGCTCTGCATCAGGCGATGCAGCATGGGCAGGGTGAAGCCGGCGGTCTTGCCAGTGCCCGTTTGGGCGCCGGCCATCAGGTCGCCGCCGCTCAGCACCATCGGGATGGCCTGACGTTGGATGGGGGTCGGGGTCTCGTAACCCTGTTCGCGCACGGCGCGCAGGATCGGCTCGGCCAGGCCGAGATCAGCAAAACTCATGGGATTTTGGAGGGCCCGGGATGCCGGGCGTCGCACCGTTCGCAAGCCCTGGGGAGGGCAGGCGCCGTCACGGCGGTGCAGGGTTCAGCGGATGCGTGAATGCAGGCTGCGTACCAGACGGCTGAGGGGCCGCAGCGGCGCGCAGTGTAGGCGAGTTGCCGAAACGGCCCGGGTTTGTACGCCCTCCATGCGCTCCGGCGCCGTGACGGGCTGCCGCTAGAGTGCATCCATGGTGTCGGTTCAGAGGGCCCGGCGGCGCGAACGAGCGCTGTTCGAGGGCTGGTGGAATGAGCAGCGCCGTCTCTGGTCCGCCGCGGACGATGAGACGGCGCGTACGCGTGCCCGCCACGTCGAAGCCACGCTCCAGGTGGCCCCCTGGACGATGAGTGGCACCCTGCTCGGCACCCTGTGCACCGTGCTGCTGCTCTGGAACGCGGTCGCCCCCTGGGGCCTGGCCGCCTGGGGCGCCACGATGACGGCCATTGCGCTGACCGGCCTGAGCGGCTGGTGGCGTTCGCGGCCGCGCCGCCTGAGCCGCTGCGGCCCGCGTGTGGTGCAGCGCGCCACGGCGCATGCGGCGCTGCTCGCGCTGGGTTGGGCCAGCCTGGGCGTGTTCTGGTTTGCGGGCCTGGGCCATGAGCTGCAGCTCTGGGTGGCCGTGGTGTTGACCGGCATGATGTGCGGCGGCGCCGTGGCGCTGGCCTTGCTGCCTTCGGCCGCACTGGTGTACCTGGTGCTGATCACCCTGGGCTCGTTGATTGCTCTGGGGCGCTCGGACCTGAGCTTGGCGCTCGCGCTGCAGTTCCTCTGCCTGCTCTATGCCCTGATCCTGGCGGTGGCGGTGGCTTCGGCGGCGCATCTGTATTCGCGGCGCTTGGTCTCTGAGCAGGAGGCCACACGCCAGGGTGAGGTGGTGGGGCTGCTGCTGCGCGATTTCGAGGAAAGCAGCTCCGATGTGCTGTGGGAGGTCGACCGCCAAGGCCGCTTCGCCCACCCCTCCAAGCGCCTGGCGCAGCTGTTGGAGCGGCCGCTGGACAAGCTCGGTCAGATCGGCCTCCTGCAGGTGCTGCGCTCGCTGCAGCAGGAGGGCTCGGCCGGTGTGGACCGTCTGCAGCAGGCCTTTGACCGCGGCGAGGCCTTCCGGGATCAGGTGGTGCGCGTGCAGCTGGCGCAAGGGCCGCGCTGGTGGTCGGTGACGGCCAAGCCGCTGACCGATGAGCATGGCCATCTGCGCGGCTGGCGCGGCGTGCTGGCCGATGTGACGGCGGCCCGCCAATCCCACCAGCACCTGGCCTACCTGGCCCATTTCGATGCCCTGACGGGCTTGGCCAACCGGGTCAGTCTGCGCAACCGCCTGGCCCAGGCCGTGGAAGGCGGCGGCGGCCGCAGTGCCTTGCTGTGCATGGATCTGGACAACTTCAAGACCATCAACGACACCCATGGCCACAGCCTGGGGGATGCCGTGCTTCAGGAAGTCGCGCAGCGCCTGCGCGCGCACATGCGCAAGTCCGACCTCTGTGGCCGCCTCGGTGGCGACGAGTTTGCCGTGGTGCTGGACGACATCCGTTCCGACGACGAGGCCATGGCCCTGGCGTACCGCTTGGTGGCGGCCATGCGTGTGCCGGTGGAAGTGCAGGGCGTGGTGGTGGCGGGGGGCGTCAGCATCGGCTTGGCCTTCTTGCCCGACCATGCGCAGACGGTGGACGAGGCCCTGGTGGCGGCCGACTTGGCGCTCTATGCCGCCAAGGCCAGCGGCCGTGGGCGGGTCGAGAGCTTCACCGACGAGCTGGGCGCCAGCCAGCGCCGCCGCATCACCATCGAGCGCGAGCTGCGCGAAGCGCTGGCGCGCAACGAGCTGGTGGTGCACTACCAACCCCAGGTGGACCTGCGCACCTGGACGATCCGCAGCGCCGAGGCCCTGGTGCGCTGGAACCACCCGACGCTGGGTTCTGTGTCGCCGTCCGAATTCGTGCCCGTGGCCGAAGAAACCGGCCTGATCCACAACATCGGCGCCTGGGTGCTGGCCAAGGCCTGCTCCGATGCCCGCCATCTGCTGCCCGATTTGCGCATTGCGGTGAACGCCTCGGCAGCCCAGGTGCAGCGTGCCGGCTTCGTGAACGAGCTGCGCCAGCTGCTGAACCGCTACGAGCTCAAGCCCTCGCAGCTGGAGGTGGAGATCACCGAGTCTTTGCTGATGGAGGACATCGCGGTCGCGCTGGAGAACCTGCATGCCATCAAGCAGTTGGGCGTGCGCATCGCGCTGGACGACTTCGGCACCGGCTATTCCTCGCTCGCCTACCTGCGCCGCTTCCCCTTCGACAAGCTCAAGATCGACCGTGCCTTCATCCGCGAGCTGCTGAGCACCAGCGATGCGCGCGCCATCGTGCGCACCATCCTGCAACTGGCCCGCGTGCTGGGCATGGACACGGTGGCCGAGGGCGTGGAAGAGCCGGCGCAGCTGGAGGTGCTCAGCCATGTGGGCTGCGCCGCCATCCAGGGCTTCCTGGTGGCCCGGCCCATGCCGGCCGAGCAGCTGGTGGACCTGATCGCGCGCTGGGACAGCCTGCCGCGCCCGTCGTCGGACGGAAACCTGCCTGAATCCGTGATGGCGGAGCTGCATCCGGCGCTGCCGCGATAATCCCGGGCAATTCCGGCCGCCACCCCAGGCGGCCGCCGTTTTTTCTCTGATCGAAACGCAAGCACGCCATGGCTCAGTACCTTTTGACGTACCGCCAAACGTCCTGCGGCCTTCGGCCGGTTTCGCTCCTTTCACTCGCTCAACATCCATAGCCATGGCTCAGTACGTTTTCACCATGAACCGGGTCACCAAGACGGTGCCCCCCAAGCGACAGATCCTCAAGGGTGTGTCGCTGTCCTTCTTCCCCGGCGCCAAGATCGGCGTGCTCGGCCTGAACGGCTCGGGCAAGTCCACGGTGCTGAAGATCATGGCCGGCATCGACAAGGAGTTCGAGGGCGAGGCCTACCCGATGCCGGGGATCAAGATCGGCTACCTGCCCCAGGAGCCCGAGCTGAACCCCGAGCAGACCGTGCGCGAGGCGGTGGAGGAGGGTGTGGGCGGCGTGGTGGCGGCCAAGAAGCGCCTGGACGAGGTCTACGCGGCCTATGCCGACGAGAACGCCGACTTCGATGCCCTGGCCGCCGAGCAGGCCGAGCTGGAAGCCATCATTTCCGCCAGCGGTGGCGAGAACACCGATCTGCAGCTGGAACTGGCCGCCGACGCCCTGCGCCTGCCGCCCTGGGACGCCAAGATCGGCCTGCTCTCCGGTGGTGAAAAGCGCCGTGTGGCCCTGTGCCGCCTGCTGCTGAGCAAGCCCGACATGCTGCTGCTGGACGAACCCACCAACCACTTGGATGCCGAATCGGTGGAGTGGCTGGAGCAGTTCCTGCAGCGCTTCCCCGGCACCGTGGTGGCCGTCACCCACGATCGCTACTTCCTGGACAACGCCGCCGAGTGGATCTTGGAACTCGACCGCGGCCATGGCATCCCCTACAAGGGCAACTACACCGACTGGCTGGACCAGAAGGAAGCCCGCCTGGAGCAGGAGCAGCGCCAGGATGAGGCCCGCACCAAGGCCATGAAGGAAGAGCTGAAGTGGGTGCGTTCCAACGCCAAGGGCCGCCAGGCCAAGAGCAAGGCGCGTCTGGCCCGCTTCGAGGAGCTGAGCGACGTCGACTACCAGCGCCGCAACGAGACCAACGAGATCTTCATTCCCGTGGCCGAGCGCCTGGGCAATGAGGTGATCGAGTTCAAGAACGTCACCAAGAGCTTTGGCGACCGGGTGCTGATCGACAACCTGAGCTTCAAGGTGCCGCCCGGCGCCATCGTCGGCATCATCGGCCCCAACGGCGCCGGCAAGTCCACGCTGTTCCGCATGATCCAGGGCACCGAGACGCCGGACAGCGGCGAGGTCGTGATCGGCAAGACCGCCAAGCTGGCCTTCGTGGACCAGAGCCGCGCCAGCCTGGCGGCCGAGAAGACGGTCTGGGAAGACGTGTCCGGCGGGCTGGACAACATCATCGTCGGCAAGTTCGTGATGCCCAGTCGCGCCTATCTGGGTCGCTTCAACTTCAAGGGCAACGACCAGCAGAAGCTGGTCGGCCAGCTCTCCGGTGGTGAACGCGGCCGCCTGCACCTGGCCAAGACCCTGGCCGAGGGCGGCAACGTGCTGATGCTGGACGAGCCCTCGAACGACCTGGACGTCGAAACCCTGCGCGCGCTGGAGGAGGCGCTGCTGGAGTTCGGGGGCTCGGCCATGGTGATCTCGCACGACCGCTGGTTCCTGGACCGCATCTGCACCCACATCCTGGCCTGCGAGGGCGAGAGCCACTGGGAGTTCTTCGACGGCAACTACACCGAGTACGAGGCCGACAAGAAGAAGCGCCTGGGCGAAGAGGGCGCGCGCCCGAAGCGCGTGCGCTACAAGCCGATTGCGTAACCCCCCCGAAGCGGCCCAAGTGGCCGCCTCCCCCCAGGGGGCGCCACCAGTGGCCCGGCGGAGCCGGTTCCACGGTGGCACTTGGGGGCGGCCTGCATAGGCCGGCTGCTTTTGAGGGCAGGGTGTCGAAAGAATTGGTGTCTGCAACCGATCTTTACGTTCAGGGCAAGACCCTGAAACCCCCGGCGCAGACAGTGGCACCATCCCAACCCGCTGGAGTGATGCCATGCAAAGCAGCCTGTCCCTGAAGTCCCTGGTCCTGGCCGTCGGCCTGGTCTTGTCCGCCGCCGCGCCGGCCGTGTTCGCCATGCCGCATGGCGGCGGCCCCCGGGGCGGCATGCCCGGCATGGAGTTGATGCATGCGCTGGACGATGTCGGCGCCAGCGACGCCCAGCGCCAGCAGATTCGCGAGATCTTCAAGACCGCCCGCGAAGACCTGCGCAGCCAGCGTGAGCAGGGCCAGGCCCTGCACAAGCAGATGCTGCAGGCCTTCGGTGCCGCCAATGTGGACGCCAATGCCGTGGAAGCCCTGCGCAAGCAGCAGCTGGCGCTGCACGACGCGGCCAGCCAGCGCATGACGCGTGCCATGGTCGAGGCCGCCCGCGTGCTCAGCCCCGAGCAGCGCGCCAAGCTGACCGAGAAGATGGGCAAGCGCATGGAGCGCATGCAAGAACGCATGCAGGAACGCAGCCGTGGCCACGACCGCAATGGTTGAGAACGGCCGCAGCGCCGGCCAGGTGCTGATCGTTGATGACGATGCGCGCCTGGCCGAGATGGTTCAGGGCTACCTGGGCACGGCCGGCTTCCGTGTCCAGGTGGCGCCCAACCTGACCCAGGCGCGCAGCCAGCTGGCGCTGCGCAGCGCCTTGCCCGATCTGCTGATCTTGGACTTGATGCTGCCCGACGGTGACGGCCTGGACTTCTGCCGCCAGCTGCGCAATGAACCCCATCTGCGCGGCCTGCCAGTGCTGATGCTCTCGGCCCGCGGCGAGCCGCTGGACCGTGTGCTCGGCCTGGAACTGGGCGCCGACGACTACCTGCCCAAGCCCTTCGAGCCGCGCGAGTTGCTGGCACGCGTGAAGGCGCTGCTGCGGCGCGGCCAGCCGGCCCAGGCCGAGACCCTGCGCTTCGGCCGCCTGGAGATCGACCTGGGCGAGCGTGCAGCGCGCCTGGGCGGCCAGCCCTGCGACCTGACCAGCCACCAATTCGAGCTGCTGCTCGTGATGGCGCGCAATGCCGGCCGCGTGATGAGCCGCGACCAGATCATGGACGCACTCAAGGGCCACCCGCTGGAGGCCTTTGACCGCAGCATCGACGTGCACATCTCGCGCATCCGTGCCGCCATCGAGGACGACCCCAAGACCCCCAAGCGGGTGCTGACCGTTCGCGGCGCCGGCTATGTGTTCGCGCGCAAGCAGGACGGGGATTGAACTCCCCTTGAAATCCCTCTACCTGCGCATCTACCTCACGGTCGTGGCCGTGTTGCTGGCCTTCGCGCTGATTGGCGGCTGGCTGGCGCATCGGCAGATCGAGCGCGAACGTGAGCAGGCCGAGCAGGCCCAGGACGAGCGCCTGCAGGCGATGGCCGATCTGCTCGAGCGCGCCCTACCACCGGCAGATGCCCCCGCTTTCGAACAGGCGCATGCGCTGCGTCGCTGGTCCCTGCAGCTGCGCATGCCGCTGGCGCTCGAAAGTGCCACCGGCGAGCGCCTGGCGTCCACGCCACGCTTCGAGCGCCGCCAGGAGCTCGGCGAAGGCAGTCCCCCCAAGGTGCTGACCCTGAGCGACGGCCGCCGCCTGCTGGTTTTGCGCCCCTGGCGCCCGCGTGCGGGCCTGCCGCCCGTCTTCGGCCCCCTTTTTGAGCGTGCCCATGTGCTGGGCCTGCTGTTCGTGCTGCTCTTCATCGGTGTGGCTCTGGGGGCCTACCCCGTTGTGCGGCGGCTGACGCGGCGGCTGGAAACCCTGAAGCGCGGCGTCGAGCGCTTCGGCGCGGGCGAGTTGCAGCACCGCGTGGCAGTGGACGGCAAGGACGAAGTGGCCGCGCTGGCGCAAAGCTTCAACCAGAGCGCCGAGCGGGTGAGTGCCCTGGTACGCGCGCACCAGAGCCTGGTGGCCAACGCCAGCCACGAACTGCGATCGCCGCTGGCGCGGCTCAAGATGGCATTGGCACTGCGCGACGAGACCGGCCCGAATCCGCGCCTGGACCAGGAGGTGGCGCGCAATCTGGCCGAGCTGGATGGCCTGATCGAGGAGCTGCTGATGTCGGCCCGGCTCGAAGCCAGTGCCCCCCAGCGCCAGCGGGTGGATCTGCTGGGCCTGGCGGCCGAGGAATGCGCGCAGGCCGGCCTGGCGCTGGAAAGCGAGCTGCCCGAGGCGGCGGTGCAGGGTGAAGAGCGCCTGCTGCGGCGCGCCCTGCGCAATCTGCTGGAGAACGCCAAGCGCTATGGCGGCAGCGAGCAGGATCTGGAGCTCTGCCGCCGCGGCACCTGGCTGGATGTACGGGTGCGCGACCGCGGCCCGGGCGTACCGCCCGAGCTGACCGAGCGCATCTTCGAACCCTTCTTCCGCCTGCCGGGGCATGCCGAAGTGGCCGGTGGCGTGGGCCTCGGTCTGTCCTTGGTGCGCCAGATCGCCCTCGCGCACCAGGGCAGCGTGCGCTGCGAGCCGCGGCCGGGGGGCGGCTCGGTCTTCGTGCTCAGCCTGCCCGCGGCCTGACCAGTCCGCGCTCGACCCACAGCTGCAGGGCCGCGAGCAACGCCCCTGCCAGCAGCAGTCCGAAGGTGGCGCTCCACCAGAAGCCCAGCGCCCCGGCACCACCAAACGCCAGGTGGTAGCCCCCGCCAATGCCCACACCCCACAGGGCGATCACATAGAACACCATCGGCAGGGTGGCTACATGGTGGGCGCGCAGCACCCCGGCGGCCACGGTCTGCACCGCATCGCCCATGTGAAAGAACCACACCCATACCAGCAAGGGGATGGCCGCGGCAGCAGCCGTGGCGTCGCTGGTGTAGAGGTTCACCACGGGCTCGCGCAGCAGTGCCAACGCGCCGCCCATCAAGGCCGCAATCAGCAGGCCCCAGATCAGCGCATGCCGGCCCAGGCGCTGCGCGTCGCGCATCTGCTGGGCGCCGAGCGCCTGCGCCACCAGCGTCGTGGCCGCACTGGCCAGCGCCATCGGCAGCATGAACATCATGCTGACGAGGTTGACCGCGATCTGGTGGCCAGCCACGGCCGTTGCACCCAGGCGGGCGATGAAGAAGGCCATGAAGGTGAAGCCCGTCACCTCCACCAGGATCGAGCCGCCCATCGGCACACCCAGGCGCAGCAGGTTCTTCTGTGCGGCCGCATGCGGGCGGCTGTCGCGCCAGCGGCTCAGCCGGAACGGTGCGTAGAAGGCGTCACGCTTCAGGATTTCGCGTGCCACCAGCCATTGCAGCAGCATCACCGTGGCGGTGGCCCAGCCGCAGCCGGCCGGCCCGAGGCTTGGTACCGGCCCTGCGCCAAACACCAGCAGGGCCGTCAAGGGCGCCTTGAGCAGCAGCCCGCCCAACTGCAGCACCATCACCGCCTTGGGCCGCGACACCGCGGTGTTGAAGCCGCGGTAGGCCGTGAACAGCAGGGCCGGCACCAGGGCAATGGCCATCGGGCGCAGGTAGGCGCGCACGGCCTCGGCCACCGCCGGCTCCAGCGCAGCCAGGCGGATGAAGGGCTCGGGCCAGGCCAGCAGGGCCATGCCGGGCAAGGCAAGGAACAATGCCAACCACTGTGCCTGCAGGTACTGAGCGCCCGCGGCCGGCAGGTCCTGCGCGCCGTACTGCCGGCCGGCCAGTGGGCCCACCGCCAGCACCACGCCCATCAGACCCACGAAGATGGTGACGTAGGCCGCCGAGCCCACCGCCAGTGCCGCCAGGGCCTGGCTGCCCAGACGCCCGAGCATCAGGGTGTCCACGGTGTTGAAGGCCAGCACCGCGAGTTGGCCGACGAAGACCGGCCAGGCCAGGGGCGCGAGCTGGCGGCCGCTGTGCAGAAAGCCGCTCAAGCCGAGGGCTCCTGCGCCCGCTCGGCATAGCGGTTGAAGCGCCAGGCCGTGGCTTCATGCTGGATGCGGCGCCACACCACGCGTTTTTCGAGCGGATCCAGCTGGGGCCAATCCCGCACCTCGGCAAAGCTGCGGCCGCAACCCTTGCAGATGGGGTCGCCCTGGGCGGTGGAGCAGATGGCGATGCAGGGGGAGTCCGGCGTGCTGGCGTACCACGTCATGAAGGCCTCCCGGGCGCGCGCCGAGAGGCGTTCGGGGTCCCACTCGGGGTCGTGGAAATAGACCATCAGCGCATAGACCTCGGCCAGGGCACGCACCTCGGCGCAGGCCGAGATGCCATCGGGTGAGGGCTGGCGCTCGCGCCACCAGTTGATGGCGGCTTCCAGATCGGTGATGTGCAGACGCGCACTCACGGCGTGGCCAGCCCGAGACAGTCGCGCACCTCACGCAGGGTCTTGCGGGCCAGGGCGCGGGCCCGCTCCGTGCCCACTTCCACCAGCCAGTGCACCTGCTTGGGTTCGGCCAGATGCTGCTCGGCGCGCTCGCGCCAAGTGGCTTGTTGCGGCAGCAGATGGTCCAGCAGGGCTTGTTTGCAGTCCACGCAGCCGGTCCGGGCCGCGCGGCAGTCGGCCGCCAGCTGTTCTTGCTGCGCTTGCGGGCTGACCGCCTGGTGCAGGGGCCATACCGGGCAGCGCGTGGGCTCGCCGCAGTCGTGGCGGTGCACGCGCTGGGGATCGGTGGGCATGCGCAGCAGCTTGGCGCGGGTGCTTTCGGCGTCTTCGCGCATGCCGATGGTGTTCGCGAAGCCCTTGCTCATCTTGCGACCGTCCAGCCCGGGCAGGCGCGGGGCGTCACTGAGCACCGCCTGCGGCTCGGGAAAGACCGTGCGCCCGGCCAGATGGTTGAAGCGGCGCGCCAGCTCGCGGCACAGTTCCAGATGGGCGGCCTGATCCTGCCCCACGGGGACCAGCTCGGCCTTGTAGGCCAGGATGTCAGCCGCCTGCAGCAGCGGGTAGCCCAGGCGGCCAAAGCTCGGGTGCTGGTCGGCGATCTCGCGGAAACCCGGCACCCGCTCCAACCAGGACAGCGGCGTCACCATCGCCAGCAAGGTGAACAGCTCGGCGTGCTCGGCCATGCGGCTCTGGATGAAGAGCGTGGCGCGCTGCGGGTCGATGCCGGCGGCCAGCCAGTCCACCACCATGTCGTACACCGCCTCTTCGCGCACGGCGCCGCTGCCATCGGTCAGCGCATGCCAGTCGGCGACGAAGAACAGGCAGTCATGGTCCTGCTGCAAGGCCAGCCAGGTCTTCAGCACGCCGTGGTAATGGCCAAGATGCAGGGCGCCGGTAGGGCGCATGCCGGAGACGACGCGGGCAGCAGAAGACATGGAAGAGGGCGCGTGAGGGGAGGCGATTCTAGGGAGCAACCCAGGGGCGCCACCTACACTGCCGCCCCATGAAGAATGTGGTCATCCTGATCTCCGGACGGGGCTCCAACATGGAAGCCATCGTCCATACCGCGCAGCGCGAGCGCTGGAGCGCGCGCATTGCCGCGGTCATCAGCAACCGGCCCGATGCCGCGGGCCTGAAGTTCGCGCAGACCCAAGGCATTGCCACGGCGGTGGTGGATCACAAGGCGTTCGAGACCCGCGAGGCCTTTGACGCCGCGCTGATGCAGGCGATCGATGCGCACGACCCGGCCGTCGTGGTGCTGGCCGGATTCATGCGCATCCTCACGCCCGTTTT
This sequence comes from Inhella proteolytica, assembly GCF_016093275.1. Lineage (GTDB taxonomy): Bacteria > Pseudomonadota > Gammaproteobacteria > Burkholderiales > Burkholderiaceae_C > Inhella > Inhella proteolytica. Next base: position 568,292 of record NZ_JAEDAK010000001.1, on the reverse strand, counting down.
CACGGCGCACTATGCCGGCCGGATGCTGAACATTCATCCCTCGCTGCTGCCGTCCTTCCCAGGTCTGCATACCCACCAGCGGGCGCTCGAAGCGGGCTGCCAGTTGGCCGGCGCCACGGTGCATGGGGTGACGGCGGAGCTGGATCATGGTCCGATCCTGGCGCAGGCTCTGGTGCCGGTGCTGCCCGGCGACGACGCCGACCGGCTATCTGCCCGGGTGCTGGCCCTGGAGCACCAGATGTACCCGCGCGCACTGCGCTGGTTCTTGAATGACGAACTGGAGTTCGATGGCAACCGTGTGCGCCATCGGATGGGTGAGTCGCAACTGTTTAGCTGATGCATCCCAAACCCCTGCTTCAATTGGCCGCGCAGCTCGTGCAGCGCGTGCTCAAGCTCGACCAGCCGGCCGATGCCCTGGTCTCCGCCTTCTTCCGCGACCACCGCGAGCTGGGTTCGCGCGAGCGCCATGCGCTGGCCGAAACCACCTACGCCCTGCTGCGGCGCCGCCTGCTCTGGCAGCACCTGGCGCAATCCGGCAGCGGCCCGATGGAGCGCCGCCTGGTGCTGCTAGCCTGGGCCGGCGAGCCCCGCGTGCTGGAGGCCGGCACCGAAGTGCACGAGCGTGATTGGCTGGCTGCGCGCCGGCAGATCGACCTGGACAGCCTGGCTCCCAAGCTGCGCCACAACCTGCCGGACTGGATTGCCGACGCGCTGCACAAGCAGCTGCCGCCAGAGGAATTCGAGCGTCTGGCCACCAGCCTGCTGGAAGGCGCGCCGCTGGACCTGCGCGTCAACACCCTGAAGGCCAAGCGCGATGCCGTGCTGGCCGAGTTGCAGGAATTTGGCGTCCAACCCACGCCCTATTCGCCCTGGGGCATCCGGCTGCAAGGCAAACCGAGTCTGAGCCAATGGCCGCTGTTCAAGGACGGCAGCATCGAAGTCCAGGACGAAGGCAGTCAATTGCTGGCCCTCTTGCTGGATGCTAAGCGCGGCGAGATGGTGGCCGATTTCTGCGCCGGCGCCGGCGGCAAGACCCTGGCCCTGGGCGCTGCCATGCGCAATACCGGCCGGCTCTATGCTTTCGATATCTCCGGGCACCGGCTCGACAACCTGCGCCCCCGTCTGGCGCGCAGCGGGCTCTCCAATGTCTACCCGATCCAGATCGCCCATGAACGCGATGAACGCATCAAGCGCCTGAGCGGCAAGCTGGATCGGGTTTTGGTGGATGCGCCGTGCTCGGGACTGGGTACCCTGCGTCGCAATCCCGACATGAAGTGGCGTCAGTCACCACAAGCTGTGGCCGAGCTGGTGCCGCGCCAACTGGCCATCCTGCAGTCGGCCGCGCGCCTGCTCAAGCCGGGCGGGCGCTTGGTGTATGCCACCTGCAGCCTGCTGGAAGCCGAGAACGAGGGCGTGGCGGCAGCGTTCGAGGCACAGAACCCGGGATTCGCCAAGCTGGATGCGGCCGATTTGCTCGCGGGCCAAGTGCCGCGGGCGAGCGAACTGGTGCACAACGGACAGTTGCGCCTGTGGCCGCACCGTCACCACTGCGACGGCTTCTTTGCCGCGGCCTGGCAGCGGACGTGACTTGCGCACGAGCCGGTTTGACGGGGGTCAATGCTGCAGTGCAGCGAACTGGAGCATGACCCCTAAAATCGCGGCTTCCTTGATTTGGCGCTGCCCCCGGGCGGTGTGATCGACATGAATGCATGGACGGCGGCTTTTGACGCCTTTGCGACCTGGGCCGGCCAAGGCCTCGCGGATGCCAGTTTCTGGACCATCCTGGCCTATGTGCTGGTCACCACGCACATCACCATCGTCAGCGTCACGCTGTACCTGCACCGCTCGCAGGCGCACCGCTCGGTGGACATGCACCCGGCCGTGGCGCACTTCTTCCGCTTCTGGCTCTGGCTGAACACCGGCATGGTCACCAAGGAATGGGTGGCGATTCACCGCAAGCACCACGCCAAGTGCGAGACCGAGGAAGACCCGCACAGCCCGCAGACCCGCGGCCTCAAGGCCCTGCTGCTGACCGGCGTGGAGCTCTACCGCACCGAAGCCAAGAACGCCGAGACCATCAGCAAGTATGGTCATGGCACGCCGGACGATTGGATGGAGCGGCAGGTCTACACCCGGCTGGGCATCCACGGGGTTGCCGCGCTGCTGGTCTTCAACGTGCTGATGTTCGGCGGCTGGGGCGCCACCATCTGGGCCATCCAGATGCTGTGGATTCCGCTCTGGGCCACCGGTGTCATCAATGGCATCGGCCACTACTGGGGCTACCGCAATTTCGAAGCGCCGGACGCCTCGACCAATGTGTCGCCGATCGGCTTCATCGTGGGCGGCGAAGAGCTGCACAACAACCACCACACCTTCCCGACCTCGGCCAAGTTCTCGGTCAAGAAGTACGAGTTCGACATCGGTTGGGGTTACATCCGCCTGCTGCAGTTCTTTGGTCTGGCGCAGCCGCGCAAGCGTCCGCCGCAACTGGTGGAAGGGGCGATCCAGCCAGCTGACCGCCAGACCCTGGAGGCCGTGATTGCGAATCGTTATGAAGTGATGGCCCGCTTCGGTCGTGAAATGAAGGCGGCCTGCCGCCAAGAGCTCGATCGCCTGAAGGCCGAGGGTGCTCGCCACAGTGCGCGCTGGAGCGAGCTGAAGCTGGCCAAGCGCTGGCTGCCGCGTGATGCCGATCGCATCCCGGCCGAGCTGGGTGCCAAGCTGGCCGCGGTTCGTGCGGCGAATCCGGTTCTCGACCAATGGCTGACGATGCGCGAGGAATTGCGTCAGCTGTGGACGCGCACCAATGTGTCCGCCGAGCAGTTGGTCAAGGATTTGCAAGCCTGGTGCGCGCGTGCCGAGGCCAGCGGCATCGAAGAACTGAAGGCCCTGTCCATGCGCCTGCGGGCCTCGCGCCTGCCCAGTGCTGCCTGAGTCACTGCAAAGTGCTGTAAACCACGGGCCCTCTGGGCCCGTTTTTCTTGGGTCGCCCGGCTCGGCTTCCTATACTGGTTTCGCCGATGCCCTGAAGGGGCGGGCGCGGAACGATTTGGAGGCCATCATGCGTGCAGTTGCAATGGCGGTTGCGCTTTGGGCGGCGGCCGGTGCTCAGGCTGGAACAGTCCAGGTGCAGTACGCGGACACCAGCAAATTTGCCGATTTCGGCGAGACGAACTGGGACCGCGAGCGACACCAGAAGGAATTGACGCAATTTCTGCAATCTTGGGGCAAGCGCATCGGGCCGAATCAGGAACTCCTGATCGAGGTTCGCGATGTGAACCTGGCGGGCGAACTGGAGTGGTTGCGGGGCTATGCCCAGCGTCTTCGTGTGATGCGCTCGGTCACCCTACCGTATATCGATTTCAGTGTGGAGCTGAAGGAGGGCGGTCAGCTGCTACGCAAGGAGCATGTTGAGCTGCGTGACTTCAGCTACCTCAATGGCTCTGAACTGCGCTGGCGCGGCGAGGCTCTGGCGCACGAGAAGACCATGCTGGACCGCTGGTTCACGAGGCAGTTTCTGAAGCCCTGAAGGGACGGGCGACGCCAATGAAAAAGCCCGCCGATGGCGGGCTTTTCTTCTCGGAAGCAGTGGGCTCCTGGGGGGCTTACTTCAGCTTGATCTCTTTGTAGAGAACGTGCTTGCGAGCCTTAGGGTCGAACTTCATGAATTCCAGCTTTTGGGGCGTGGTCTTCTTGTTCTTGGCCGTGGTGTAGAAGTGGCCGGTGCCCGCAGTGGACTCCAGCTTGATTTTTTCGCGTCCGCCTTTAGCAGCCATGGTGTCGCTCCTTCAGTGATTAGGCTTGACCGTGGGCACGCAGATCGGCCAGCACGGCGTCAATGCCCTTCTTGTCGATCAGGCGCAGGCCAGCGTTGCTGATGCGCAGGCGCACCCAGCGATTTTCGCTCTCGACCCAGAAACGACGGTAGTGCAGGTTCGGCAGGAACCGGCGCTTGGTTTTGTTGTTGGCGTGGGAAACATTGTTCCCGACCATGGGCTTCTTGCCCGTGACTTCGCAGACGCGTGCCATGAGGACACTCCGTTCTCTACAGCGACCACGCGGGAGAGCGGACTCTCACGGTGGCGGCTTCACCTCGCCATGCGTACTTCGTACTCGGGTGGCGGTAACCCGTCCCTTCAGGGCAGCCGCGTGCTGACGAGTTCAGCAAGAAGCCGCTTCCGGAAAAGCCCGCGAGTATAGCCCACGCGGCAGCTTTTCCGTCGCGCCTCAAAACTTAGGCGTTTTGCTCCAAGTAGCGCTGGGCGTCAAGCGCCGCCATGCAGCCGGTTCCTGCGCTGGTGATGGCCTGGCGATAGACATGGTCCTGCACGTCACCGGCGGCGAAAACGCCTGGCACGCTGGTCATGGTCGCAAAGCCGTCCAGCCCGGAGCGGGTGCGGATGTAGCCATCCTTCATCTCGATCTGGCCCGCAAAGATGCCGGTGTTGGGCTGATGGCCGATGGCGATGAAGCAGCCATGCAGCTTGAGCTCTTGCGTTTCGTCCGTCTGCGTGGACTTGAGACGCACGCCCGTCACGCCGCTGCTGTCGCCCAGCACCTCATCCAGGGTCTGGAAGGTGTGCAGCACGATCTTGCCCGCGCTGACTTTCTCCATCAGCTTGTCCACCAGGATCGGCTCGGCGCGGAACTTGTCGCGACGATGGATCAGATGGACCGTGTTGGCGATGTTCGAGAGGTACAGCGCTTCTTCAACCGCCGTGTTCCCCCCGCCCACGACGCACACGTCCTGGCCCCGGTAGAAGAATCCGTCGCAGGTGGCGCAGGCGCTGACGCCGCGGCCAGAAAAGGCCTCCTCGGAGGGGAGGCCGAGGTATTTGGCCGAGGCGCCGGTGGCGATGATCAGGGCATCGCAGGTGTAGCTGCCGCTGTCGCCGGTCAGCGTGAAGGGGCGCTGACTGAAGTCGACCGCGTTGATGTGGTCGAACACGATCTCGGTCTTGAAGCGCTCGGCATGCTCTTGAAACCGCTGCATCAGCTCGGGGCCCTGAACACCCATCACGTCGGCCGGCCAGTTGTCCACCTCGGTGGTCGTCATCAGCTGACCGCCCTGGGCCATGCCGGTGATCAGCACCGGATTCAGATTGGCGCGCGCTGCATAGATGGCAGCGGTGTAACCGGCTGGGCCGGAGCCCAGAATGATGAGGCGGTGATGGGGCATGCTGGTGGGGCTTCGGCTGGGCTCTGGGCAGGGTTGCACCGGGGCAAGCCGCGCGAGGCGCTAAGGAAGAATGGCTTCATTCTAGGAGCCGGGTCCATAGCCGGCTTTCATCAAGGAGATTGCGCATGGCCATGCTGTCCAACCTCGACCTGATTCGGCGCGTGCGCCTGTTTTCGATGCTGACGCCCGAGCAAGCGCAGTCCATCGCGGACAGCGTCAGCAAGCGTCGCTTCAAGCGGGGCGAAGTGGTGGTGGAGCAGGGCACCCATAGCAACTCGCTCTACATCCTGCTCAATGGCCGGGCCCGGGTGTTGACGGCCGACCGGCGCGGGCGCGAGGTCATCATGGCGGTGCTGGAGGCCGGCGACCATGTGGGCGAAATGAGCCTGATCGATGGCGAGGCGGCCTCGGCCACTGTGCGCTGCGAGCAGCCCACCGACATGCTGGTGCTGGGCCGTGCCGAATTCGCCCGCTGCCTGCCCGACCCGAACAGTCTGGCCTACGGCATCTTGCGTGCGCTGGTGGCCCGGTTGCGCAATGCCGACCGCCAGATCGAGTCTCTGGCGCTGCTCGATGTCTACGGCCGCGTGGCCCGCACGCTGCTGGACATGGCGGAAGACGAGGATGGCCTGAAGATCATCCGCGGTCGGGTGTCGCGGCAGGACATGGCCAAGGTGGTGGGTGCCTCGCGTGAAATGGTCAGCCGGGTGATGAAGGATCTGGAGGAGCGCGGCCAGATCGAGACCCTGCAGGACGGCTCGGTGGTGCTCAAGCAGATCGATACCGACCAGAGTGAGGAAGCCGAGGAGTAGCTCGGCCCTGGGCCAGAATTCGGCCCATGACTTGGTTCCCTCCGTCGGCACCCAACTCTCAGGGTGCGACCCAGCGCTGGATGCGCACGCCCATCTGGTTGCTTCTGACTGCTTTGCTCTGGGCCCTGTTGGTGCTGGCCCTGGCGAGCCATGACGCGCAGGACAGCGCCTACTCCATCGCCACCGAACGCAGCCTGCCGGCCAATCGGCTGGGGGTGCTGGGGGCTTGGTTGTCCGATGGCCTGCTGTTCGCCTTCGGGTTTTCGGCCTGGTGGCTGGTGCTTGTGCTGGCGCGCCACTGGCTCGGCGGGCTGGCTGCCCTGTGGCGCGAGCGCCCGCAAGCGGAGCCGAACCCAGGCCCGCTGTGGCGCGTCTGGCTCGGCGTGGGCCTGCTGATCCTGTCCAGCTGCGTGCTGGAGTGGACGCGGCTCTATGCACTTGAAGCCCGCCTGCCCGGTCATGCGGGTGGCGTGCTCGGCTATGCCATGGGGCCCTTGGCCATGCAGCTGCTGGGCTTTGCGGGCTCCGGGCTGGCTGGCATCGTGCTGTTGCTGCTGGGTCTGGCTTGGGCGCTGGATTTCTCTTGGCTCCAGCTGGCGGAGCGCATCGGGCGTCAGCTGGAGGCCCTGCAGGAACGCCGCCGCACGGTGCGCGAGCAGCAGGAAGACCGCCGTTTGGGCGAGCAAGCCAAGGTCGAGCGGGAGGTCGAGGTTCAGGTTGCGAAGGTGGAGCAGCGCGAGCAGGAGCTGGTGCATGAGCCGCTGTTCATCGAACCCGAGGTGGTTGAATTGCCCCCGTCCACCCGCGTGGCAGCCGAGCGGCAGCAGCCCCTGTTCCAGGAACTGTCGACCACGCGCCTGCCGCAGATCGATCTGCTGGACGCACCCCCTCCCCGCGTGGAGACGGTGACGCCGGAATCGCTGGAGATGACCAGCCGCCTGATCGAGAAGAAGCTGCGCGACTTTGGCGTCGAGGTGCATGTGATCGCCGCCTACCCCGGCCCGGTGATCACGCGCTACGAGATCGAACCGGCCACCGGGGTCAAGGGCTCGCAGGTGGTCAACCTGGCCAAGGACCTGGCGCGCTCCCTGAGCCTGACCTCGATCCGCGTTGTCGAAACCATCCCGGGCAAGAACTGCATGGCGCTGGAACTGCCCAATGCGCGGCGGCAGACCATCCGCCTGTGCGAGATCCTGGGCTCGCAGGTCTATCACGATGCCGCGTCGATGCTGACGATGGCGCTGGGCAAGGACATCGTGGGCGCGCCCGTGGTGGCCGACCTGGCCAAGATGCCGCACTGCCTGGTGGCCGGTACCACCGGCTCGGGCAAATCGGTCGGCATCAACGCCATGATCCTGAGCCTGCTCTACAAGGCCGAGGCGCGCGACGTGCGGCTGATCATGATCGACCCCAAGATGCTGGAAATGAGCGTCTACGAGGGCATCCCGCACCTGCTCTGCCCGGTGGTCACCGACATGAAGCAGGCCGGCAACGCGCTCAACTGGTGCGTGGGTGAAATGGAGCGCCGCTACAAGCTGATGAGCAAGCTGGGCGTGCGCAACCTGGCCGGCTACAACAAAAAGATCGCCGAGGCGGCCGCGAAGGAACAAAGCATCCCCAACCCCTTCAGCCTGACGCCGGAGGCCCCGGAGCCGCTCGATCGCCTGCCGCACATCGTCGTCGTCATTGACGAATTGGCCGACCTGATGATGGTGGTGGGCAAGAAGATCGAGGAGTTGATCGCCCGCCTGGCCCAAAAGGCGCGCGCCGCCGGCATCCACCTGATCCTGGCCACGCAGCGTCCCTCGGTGGACGTCATCACCGGCTTGATCAAGGCCAATATCCCGACCCGCCTGAGCTTCCAGGTCAGCTCCAAGATCGACTCGCGCACCATCCTCGACCAGATGGGCGCCGAGGCCCTGCTGGGCATGGGCGACATGCTCTACATGGCCAGCGGCACCGGCCTGCCGGTGCGTGTGCATGGCGCCTTTGTCAGCGATGAAGAAGTGCACCGCGTTGTCGAGTACCTGAAAGAGCAGGGTGGCGAGCCCAACTACATCGAGGGCATCCTGGAAGGCGGCACCTTGGAGGGCGAGGGTGGCGAGGCGCTGCCGGGTGGCGGCGGCAACAGCGACGGCGAAAGCGACCCGATGTACGACCAGGCCGTGGCCGTGGTGCTGGAGCACAAGCGTGCCTCGATCTCGCTGGTGCAACGGCACCTGCGCATTGGCTACAACCGTGCCGCCCGCCTCTTGGAGCAGATGGAGAAGTCCGGCCTGGTCTCGGCCATGGCCACCAATGGCAATCGCGACATCGTCGTGCCGCGCCGCAACGAGGAATGATGAAGTTCAAGTCCCTGATCGCCGGTGCTTCCCTGCTGGCCACCGCTGCGGCCCAGGCAGCTGGCCTGGAGCAGTTGCTGCGTTTCCAGAAGGAGATCCAGAGCGCGCGGGTGCAGTTCGTGCAGACCGTCAGCTCGCCCGACGGCAAGAAGCAGAAGCACAACAAGGGTCAGTTCGAGTTCCAGCGCCCCAACCGCTTCCGCTTTGACTACGCCGCCCCGCAAAACCAGGTGCTGATCGGCGATGGCAAGAAGGTTTGGATGGTCGATCCGGACCTGAACCAGGCCAGCAGCCGTCCACTGGATGCGGTGCTCTCCAGCACCCCGGTGGCTCTGCTGGCCGGTGCCTCGTTGGGCGAGGCGTTCCAGCTCAAGGACGACGGTGAGCAGGGCGACATCGCCTGGGTGGCGGCCACGCCCAAGCAGGCGGATCAAGGCATCCAGAGCCTGCGCATCGGCTTGAAGGGCCGTGAGCTCGCGGCACTTGAGATCGTCGATGGTCTGGGCCAGCGCTCGCGTCTGGTTTTCAGCGGCTTCGAGGCCAATGCCAAGCTGGATGCCGAGCGCCTGCGCTTCACGCCGGCGCCGGGCATGGACGTGATCGACGGCAAGTGAGCGCTTCCGGCGACCTTTTTGCCGCCGGCACGCCGGCCCCGCTAGCCGAGCGCCTGCGGCCTCATCGGGTGGACGAGGTGGTGGGCCAACAGCATCTGCTCGGGCCGGGCAAGGTGCTGCGCATGGCCGTGGAGCGCAAACAGCTGCACTCGATGATCCTGTGGGGGCCACCGGGAGTGGGCAAGACCACCCTGGCGCGTCTGCTGGCGGAATCCAGCGGGCTGCCCTTCATCGCCATCAGTGCGGTGCTGGGGGGTGTCAAGGACATCCGCGAGGCGGTCGAGCAAGCGCGCATCCAGGGCCAGGCAGTGGTCTTTGTTGATGAGGTGCACCGCTTCAACAAGGCCCAGCAGGATGCGTTCCTGCCCCATGTCGAGTCGGGCTTGTTCGTGTTCATCGGCGCCACCACCGAGAACCCGAGCTTCGAGGTCAACGCGGCCTTGCTTTCGCGCGCCCGGGTGCATGTGCTACAGAGCTTGAGCGAGGACGAGCAGCGCCAACTGCTGGCGCGCGGTGCCCAGGCCATGAGAGTGGCGCTGGACGGGCCCAGCGGCGATGCCCTGCTGGCATGGGCCGATGGTGACGCCCGGCGCCTGCTGAACGCCGTCGAGGCCGTGGCCCAGGGGGGCGAACCCATCACGCCCGAGCTCGTGCTGCAGGTGCTGGGGAGCCGGCAACGCCGCTTCGACAAGGGCGGTGACAGCTTCTACGACCAGCTCTCGGCCTTCCACAAGTCGGTACGCGGGTCGGACCCCGATGCCGCCATCTACTGGCTGGTGCGCATGCTCGATGGCGGTGCCGACGGCAAGGTGCTGAGCCGGCGCATGCTGGCCATCGCGGCGGAAGACGTGGGGCTGGCCGACCCGCGCGCCTTGCAGCTCACCGTGGCCGCAGCCGAAACCTTCGAGCGCCTGGGCTCGCCAGAGGGCGAACTGGCGCTGGCGGAGGCGGCGCTCTATCTGGCCGTGGCGCCCAAGTCCAATGCCGGATACCTGGCGCTGAAGGCGGCGCGCGCGCTCGTCGAGGCCGATGGGGCGCGGCCCGTGCCCCTGCACCTGCGCAATGCCCCGACGAAGCTGATGAAGCAGCTGGGTGCCGGCGCCGAGTACCGCTATGCCCATGATGAGCCGGATGCCTTCGCGGCCGGCCAACGCTACCTGCCCGAGGGCTTGGAGGCGCAGCGCTTCTACGAGCCGAACGAGCGTGGCCTGGAGGCCAAGATCGCTGAGAAGCTCAGGCGTCTGCGTGAGTCCAATGCCCAGGCTGGGGTGGGCTGAGATCAGTCCCGGCTGAGGGCGAGTTCGCACTCGCCCAGGCCATCGATGCGGGCCCGCAAGGTCTCGCCGGCCTGCAAGGGCAGGGCGGGGGCGAGGGCACCAGTCGTGATCAGCTCGCCGGCCTGCAGGGCGGGCGCGCCCTGTTTGGCCAGCAGGGCCATGAGCTCTGCCAGGGCCGTCAAGGGGCTGCCGAAGACGAGGGCGCTGCTGCCGCGGCTCTGATGCGTGCCGACCTGCAACTCGGCCTGCAGTTCGCGCAGCAAGGCCGGGTCTGGCGCCCGCCAGGGGCCGACGCGCAGGCCCGCATGCACGCCGCCGGCCGCCACCGAATCGGCAACCGAAATCTGCCAGCTGGGGTAGGGCCGGTCGACGATTTCCAGCCCGAGGGCCATGGCATCGACGCAGTCGGGCAAGTCCGCCGCGCTGCGCGGGCTGTGCCGTAAGCGCAGCACGCACTCAAGCTCGACCTTGGGCTCGCGCCAGCCGGCCAGGCTCAGGCACCCGCCTAGCGGTGCCGTGCTGGCCGCGTAGAGCCAGCCCCAACTCGGACCCGCAATGCCCTGGCTCGCCCAGTTGGCACGATTGGTGTGGCCGATCTTGCGGCCGACGGCGCGCTCGCCGCGGACCAGACGTAGCTGGTGCCGGCGTGCGGCGATCTCATAGGCCTGCGGCAGACTCAGTTCCGGCCAGGGTTCCAGGAGTTCGCCCGCCTGCAGGGCGGCGGCATAGGTATCGATCGGATTCATAGCGGATAGGCCCGCAGCGGGATGACGGCGCGCATGGCAAAGGCCGTGCGTAGGCGCGCCACATGGGGCAGGGCGCTGATGCTGTGGCGGTGCACGCGCTCGTAGTCGGCCATGTCGGCCACTGCCACCCGCAGCAGGTAATCGAAATCGCCACTCATCAGATGGCACTCCAGCACAGCGGGGCAGGCGGCCACGGCACGCTCGAAGGCGTCCAGCGCCGGGCTGCCCTGGCCGGAGAGCGTGACCTCGATGAACACCGTCATCGAACGCCCGATGGCTTCCGGGCTGAGCAGGGCGCGGTAGCCGTGGATGGTGCCGCTCTGCTCCAGGCGCTGCAGGCGCCGCAGGCAGGCCGAGGGGCTGAGCGCGACCTGCTCGGCCAGCTGGGCATTGCTGAGCCGTCCGTCCTCTTGCAGCAGACGCAAGAGTTCACGGTCTATTCGGTCCAATTCGATTTCCATGCGGCGCAGTTTCAGCGAATTTTCGAACGAAGTTGCGTGAACCTAGGGTTTTCTAGGGTTGCGAACGCGATCTTCTGCGGACGCAGGCACCCGACGATGAAGCTCTTTGCATCCAACCCCTCGGAGACTTCCATGCGCATCGGCGTCCCCACCGAAATCAAGAACCACGAGTACCGCGTCGGCCTGACGCCCCCCAGCGTCCGCGAATTGGTGGCCGCCGGCCATGAGGTGTTCATTCAGGCAGGGGCCGGCAACGGCATCGGCTGCCCGGACGCCGAGTACCAAGCCATGGGCGCCAAGATCCTGGCCGACGCCACGGCGGTGTTCGAGCAGGCCGAGATGATCGTCAAGGTCAAGGAGCCCCAACCCTCCGAGACGGCGATGCTGAAGAAGGGCCAGCTGCTGTTCACCTACCTGCACCTGGCGCCGGATCCGGTGCAGGCCGAAGGCCTGATCAAGAGCGGCTGCACGGCGATCGCCTACGAAACCATCACGGATTCGCGCGGCGGCCTGCCCCTGCTGGCCCCGATGAGCGAAGTGGCCGGCCGCATGGCCATCCAGGTGGGCGCGGTGGCGCTGCAGAAGGCCAATGGTGGCCGCGGCGTGCTGCTGGGCGGCGTGCCCGGCGTGGCCCCCGCCAAGGTGGTGGTAATCGGTGGCGGCGTGGTGGGCACGCATGCGGCCCGCATGGCCATGGGCCTGGGCGCCGAGGTGGTGGTGCTGGACCGCTCGCTGCCGCGCCTGCGTCAGCTCGACGAGGTGTTCGGCGGCCGTCTCGTCACCGCCTACGCGAACCTGGACAACACCGAGGCCGCCGTGTTGTCGGCCGATCTCGTCATCGGCGCTGTGCTGGTGCCGGGCGCCGCCGCACCGAAGCTGATCCGCCGCGAGCAGCTGTCGCGCATGAAGCCGGGTTCGGTCATCGTTGACGTTGCCATCGACCAGGGCGGCTGCTTCGAAACCTCGCACGCGACCACGCATGCCGAGCCGACCTACGAGGTGGATGGCGTGGTGCACTACTGCGTGGCGAACATGCCCGGAGCAGTGCCGCGCACCTCGGCCTTCGCGCTGAACAACGCCACCTTGCCGTTCACGCTGGCCCTGGCCAACAAGGGCTGGCGCGCCGCCTGCGCCGCCGATCTCCATCTGGCGGCCGGCCTCAATGTGCACGAAGGTCAGATCACCTACGAAGCCGTGGCGCGCGAACTGGGCAAGCCCTTCGTCGACCCCAAGCAACTGCTGGCCTGAGCGCAGCAGCGCGGAACGACGGGGCGCCCTGCGGGGCGCCCTTGTTTTTTGGCCGCCAAGTCCAGCGGGTTATCCCAGGCAGGAAGGCGGGAAGGGCCTTCACATAATCGGCCGCAACCTGTGCCCTGGCGCACTGCCAAGGAGAACGACTTGGAAGTCCTGATTCAGCAAATCATCAACGGCCTGGTCCTGGGGAGCATGTATGCCCTGGTGGCCCTGGGCTACACGATGGTCTACGGCATCATCAACCTCATCAATTTCGCCCACGGCGAGATCCTGATGATTGGCGCGCTGACGAGTTGGACCGTCATCGGCGCACTGGCCGGCTCGGGCCTGCCCGGCTGGGCCCTGATGATCGTGGCCCTGGGCTGTGCCATCGTGGTCTGCTCCGCCGTCAACTTCACGATCGAGAAGATCGCCTACCGGCCGCTGCGCAGCGCGCCGCGCCTGGCCCCGCTGATCACCGCCATGGGTATGAGCCTGATGCTGCAGACGCTCGCCATGGTGATCTGGAAGCCCAATCCCAAACCCTTCCCGCTGCTGCTGCCCACCGATCCGATCAACCTCGGCGGCCCGGTCATTTCCGTCACCCAGGTGCTGATCCTGGTGACCACCGGGGTGCTGCTGGCCGCGCTGATGTGGCTGGTCAACAAGACCAAGCTGGGCCGCGCCATGCGCGCCACGGCCGAGAACCCCAAGGTCGCCTCGCTAATGGGCGTCAAGCCCGATTTCGTGATCTCGGCCACCTTCGTCATCGGTGCGGCGCTCGCCGCCGTGGCCGGCCTGATGTGGGCCGCCAACTACGGCACCGCGCAGCACACCATGGGCTTCATGCCGGGTTTGAAGGCCTTCACGGCCGCGGTGCTGGGCGGCATTGGCAACCTGGCGGGCGCGATGGTGGGCGGCATCCTGCTCGGCCTGATCGAAGCCATCGGCGCGGGTTACCTGGGTGAGCTGACCGGCGGCGTGCTGGGCAGCCACTACGCCGACATCTTTGCCTTCGTGGCCCTGATCCTCGTCCTCACGTTGCGCCCCTCCGGCTTGCTGGGCGAACGCGTGGCCGACCGCGCCTGAGGGAGTTCGCATGCAACAGACCAAGAAACTCGCCGTCTTCCTGGCCAGTGCGCTGGCCCTGCTGATCCTGCCGCTGATCGCGCAGCAATTCGGTTCCGGCCCGGTGCGCATCATGGACACGGCCTTGCTGTACGTGATGCTGGCCCTGGGCCTGAACATCGTGGTGGGCTACGCCGGCCTGCTGGACCTGGGCTATGTGGCGTTCTACGCCGTGGGCGCCTACATGTTCGCGCTGCTGGCCAGCCCCCATCTCTGGGACACCTTCCCGGCCATTGCGCAGATGTTCCCCGACGGCCTGCACACGCCGCTCTGGGTCACCATCCCGCTCGGCGCCGGGCTGGCGGCGCTGGCAGGGGTGCTGCTGGGGGCGCCCACGCTGAAACTGCGCGGTGACTATTTGGCCATCGTGACCCTGGGCTTCGGCGAAATCATCCGCGTCTTCATGAACAACCTGGAGCACCCGGTCAACATCACCAACGGGCCGCGCGGTCTGGGTCAGATCGACTCGATCGCCGTCTTCGGTGTGCCGCTCTCGCAGAAGACCTCGCTGTTCGGCTTCGAGCTGCCCGGCGTGACCCTGCACTACTACCTGTTCCTGACGCTGGTGGTGGTGTCGGTCTTGATCTGTTACCGCCTGGAGAACTCGCGCATCGGCCGCGCGTGGATGGCCATCCGCGAAGACGAGATCGCCGCCAAGGCCATGGGCATCAACACCCGCAACCTCAAGCTGCTGGCCTTCGGCATGGGCGCCACCTTCGGCGGCGTGGCCGGTGCGATGTTCGCGGGCTTCCAGGGCTTCGTCAGCCCCGAGTCCTTCAGCCTGCAGGAGTCGGTGCTGATCGTCGCCATGGTGGTGCTCGGCGGCATGGGCCATCTGCCTGGCGTCATCCTGGGCGCGCTGCTGCTGGCCGCGCTGCCCGAGGTGCTGCGCTACGTGGCCGGGGACATCCAGCAGATGACCGACGGCCGCATCGATGCCGCCATCCTGCGCCAGGCCCTGGTGGCGCTGGCGATGATCGTCATCATGCTGATGCGTCCGCGCGGCCTGTGGCCTGCGCCCGAGCACGGCAAGCCCGCTCCAAACACTCCTGCCTGAACACCATGAGCACGGACATCGTCTTGAAAGTCCAGGGGGTCTCCAAGCGCTTCGGCGGCTTGCAGGCGCTCTCCGAGGTCGGCGTTGAGATCCGCAAGGGCCAGGTCTATGGCCTGATCGGCCCCAACGGCGCCGGCAAGACCACCTTCTTCAATGTCATCACGGGGCTGTACACGCCGGATGGCGGCAGCTTCGAGTTGGGCGGCATGCCCTACCGGCCGGCCGCCGTGCACCTGGTGGCCAAGGCGGGCATCGCCCGCACCTTTCAGAACATCCGTCTCTTCCCCGAGATGACGGCCCTGGAAAACGTCATGGTGGGTCGCCATGTACGCACGCACAGCGGGCTGCTCGGCGCGATCTTCCGCACGCCGTCCTTCAAGAAGGAGGAAGCCGAGATCGCCCAGCGTGCGCGCGAGCTGCTTGAGTACGTGGGCATCGGTCGGCATGCCGAGTTCCGTGCGCGCACCTTGAGCTACGGCGACCAGCGGCGCCTGGAGATTGCGCGCGCCCTCGCCACCGACCCCCAGCTGATTGCCCTGGACGAGCCGGCCGCCGGCATGAACCAGACCGAGAAGGTGGTGCTGCGCGAGCTGATCGACCGCATCCGCAAGGACGGCCGCACCATCCTGCTGATCGAGCACGACGTGAAGCTGGTGATGGGGCTGTGCGACCGCGTCACGGTGCTGGACTACGGCAAGCAGATTGCCGAAGGCACGCCGGCCGAGGTGCAGAGCAACGAAAAGGTCATCGAGGCCTATCTGGGTGCCGGCCATGCGCAGGCGCCCGCCGCCACCCACTGAGGAAGCGCCCATGGCAGATGATGTGTTGTTGCAGGTCTCGAACCTGAAGGTGGCCTACGGCGGCATTCAGGCCGTCAAGGGCGTGAATTTCGAAGTCCGCGCTGGGGAACTGGTCAGCCTGATCGGTGCCAACGGCGCCGGCAAGACCACCACGCTCAAGGCCGTCACCGGCCTGCAGCCGGTGGCTGATGGCGACGTGCTCTACCTGGGCAAGTCCATCAAGGGCCAGGGCGCCTGGGATCTGGCCAAGCAGGGCCTGGTGATGGTGCCGGAAGGGCGGGGCACCTTCACGCGCATGACCATCGTCGAAAACCTGCAGATGGGCGCCTACACGCGCAATGACAAGGCGGGCATCGACGCCGACATGGAGCGCGTGTTCACCTTTTTCCCGCGCCTGAAGGAGCGGCGCGACCAGCTGGCCGGCACCATGTCCGGCGGCGAGCAGCAGATGCTGGCCATGGGCCGCGCGCTGATGGCCCGCCCCAAGGTGCTGCTGCTGGACGAACCCTCGATGGGCCTGTCGCCCATCATGGTCGACAAGATTTTCGAGGTCGTGAACGAGATCCACGGCCAGGGCGTGACCGTGTTGCTGGTGGAGCAAAACGCCAGCCGCGCGCTGCAGCTGGCGAACCGTGGCTATGTGATGGAGTCCGGCCTGGTCACGATGACGGGGCCAGGGGCGGAGCTGCTGGCCGACCCCAAGGTGCGCGCCGCCTACCTCGGCGAGTAAGCCCTCAGGAAGGCCGGCACAGCTGGGTGATCAGCTGGCTGGCCATGTCGGTGGCCTGCGCCTGCACCAGTTCCAGGAAGGCGTTGCTGACGTCGGCGCCGGCGTAGGACTCTTCACGCCCCATCGCGCTCGCGACTTCCTGGCCGCTCGCGCTGATAAGGCTCAGCGCGGCGTTCACCGACACCTCGTTGACACGCAGCAGGTGGTGGCGGTTCGCGGTGCTGCTCACCGTGCCCTGCACCACGTAGCCGCCCGCCTGGCCGACCTTCATGCCGGCCTGGCGCAGACGCTGGGCCAAGGCCACGCTGAACTGTCCGCCCCCGGACTCGCTGAGCTTGAGTTGGACACGCGCCTGCCGACGCGCCGGCGCGCATTCCAGCGAGGCGAGCGTGCGCTCGAAGGCCACCTCACGCCCGGCCGCCGTGGCGCGGTCCATCTTGGCTTCCTCTTCCGAGAACGAGAAGCCCCCGGTGGAGCGGGCAACGTTCTGCCGCCCCAGCGCTGCGGGTGCTGCCGCGCCCTGGGTGGCAGGTGCGGTAGCCGCTACCAGCTGCGCGGCCTGCACACGCGCCTGCTCGGCATAGCGGCCATTCGGAAAACGCTCCAGATAGGCGCGGTAGGCCGAGGGCTTGCCGGATTCGGCCACCAGCTGCCACATCTCCTGGTCCAGATCGGCCGGCAGCGCCGCGCTTGCCGAGCCGGCGCCGGCATTGCCAGTGAAGAAGAAGTCGCCTTCCAGCGAGGTGCTTTCCCAGGGGATCTGGCGGCCGTTCGAGGCCTGGCGCACCGCCACGCGGGTGCGCTTGAACACGTCCTCCACTTTGAGGCCCGGCGTGTTCATATTGCGCAGCAGATGGCTGGTGTAGAGCCCGTTGTTGCCGGCCCCGTCGGCGGCTTCGGCGCCGGGCGCCGTGGCGAAGGCAATGATGGAGCCGGTGGGGGCATCCATCTGTGCCAGGCCACTGGCACCCGAGCGGGCGCCACGCGTGAAGGGGTTGTTGCGGCAGGCGTCCAGGATGACGATGTTGAGCGGGTTCTTCGCGCTCTCCATCTTCTCCAGCACCTGGCCGATGTCGAAGGCCTTGTAGGCCACCTCGTCCTCGCGCTCGATGTGGGCGTCCACCGGCACCAGGAAATTGCGGCCTTTGACCTGGACGCCGTGCCCGGCGTAATAGAAGAGCCCGACACCATCTTTCAGCTGATCACCGAACTCTCGCGTGGCGTCGAACATCTGCTTTTGCGAGGCGTTCTCCAGGCTGATGACCTTGAAGCCGAGGCGCCGCAGGCTGTCCGACACCGCACGGGCATCGTTCAACGGATTGGCCAGGGGCGAGCTCTTGTAGGCCGCATTGCCGATGACCAGGGCGATGCGCTTGCCCTTGTCCAGACTGGAGGCTGCGGCCGGCCAGGCGGCCAGCGCCCACAGCAACAGGGAAAGCAGGAAGGTGCGCATGGCCATGGCCCTCGGGTCTTACTTGTGACGGGCGTCAATTTCCGACACCCCGCGTTGCACCAGGCGTTGCACCAGGGTGTCAAGCCCCACGCCACCGGTGGCGTTGCTGCGCACGCCGGCAATGGAGGTCACCTTAGCGCCCACTTCCATCTTTTCCTCGAAGTAGCCGTTGGCCACCTGCTCCGAGGTGTTGGCATCCAGGATCTTGTAGCGCATGCCCACGTTCCAGACCACGGCCTGCTGGTCGGTCCGCACCGAGCCCGCGACGGTGGAGCCGGCAGCGGCGGCCTTGCCGCGGCCGAAGATGTTGAGCAGGTTCGCTGCGGTGCTGCCGTCGATGCCGCCACCCGAGGAAGCCACCGGCTCGGCCTTGAGCACATCGAACTTCACGACCCAGCGGGTGGTGGAGATCTTGCCCTTCTGGAAGGCGCGCTGGGCCTGCTTGACGTCGCCCACGTTGTAGGCCAACTCAACTTCGCGCAGCAGCGCCCCCAACTGGGCGCGCTCCAGCACCGTGAAATTGGCGCGCGTCAACTCCAGCTCGACGAAGTCGGCGATGTTGTTGGCGGTGACGCGCTGGGTGAAGGTGGCGTTGGCGCCCTTGATTTCACCGGGCAGCACGATGATGCGCGGGCCTTTCTTGGCGGCATTCGCGTACTCGATGGCCTGGTACTGGCCCATGTCGGCGCGGCGGTTGGCGTCGTTGGAGACCGCCGAACCTGCCACCGGCGAGGGGTTGTTGCCCATGCCGCCGCCGGCCGCGCAGGCCGTCAGCAGCACCACCAGCAGCGCGCCGGCGCCGCGTCGAACGAGAGATTTCAAAGCCTCGGAGTTCATGTCCGTCTCCATCGCTGCAGGCCCCCTGGCCCGCTCTGTTTCGCAGTGTAAGGAGCGGTGCGCCAGGGCGACATGGGTCACAGCCGAGGCAGGGGGGCGAGCACAAAAAAGCCCTGGGCGCGCCCAGGGCTTCGTAGTGGGGCGCTGGCGCTCAGGGCTTGACGAGCAGGCTCTGCGCCCAGGCATCGGCCTCGGCCGCGGGGGTGCGGCCGCTGGTCTTGATACGCACCAGCAATTCGTTCACGCGCTCGGCGATGCGGCTCACTTCGGCCATCACCGCGCCTTCTTCGCCTTCGCCGCGGTATTCGCGCGCCACGGAGATGATGCCGCCGGCATTCACCAGGTAGTCCGGAAGGTAGGTGATGCCGCGCTTGGCCAGCTCATCACCGTCGTGCGGCAGGGCCAGCTGGTTGTTGGCGGCGCCGCAGATCAGCTTGGCCTGCAGCGTGGGGATGCTGGTGGCGTTCAGCGAGGCACCGAGGGCGCAGGGTGCCAGCACGTCGCAGGGGGCGGCCAGGATCTGATCCACCGTCACCACCTCGGCACCGAACTGGGCCTGGGCCTTGGCGGTCTTGGCGGGGTCGATGTCGGCCACCACCAGCTGGGCGCCGGCCTTGTGCAGGAACTCGGCGAGGTGCCAACCCACGGCACCCAGGCCCTGGATGGCGACCTTCAGGCCCTGCAGGTCGCTGCGGCCCAGCACGGTCTTCGCGCCGGCCTCGATGGAGACGAACACGCCCCAAGCGGTCTTGGGGCTGGGGTCGCCGCCAAAGGCGCCTTCGCGCGGGATGCCGGAGACGTACTTCGTCAGGGCCTGCACGCCGCGCATGTCGGCGGTGGTGGTGCCCACGTCCTCGGCGGTGATGTAGGCGCCTTGCAGGCTGTCCACGGCGCGGGCGAAGGCGGCAAACAGCTTGGCGCGGTCGAACTCACCTTTGGGCTTGACGATCACGGCCTTCCCGCCGCCGAAGGGCAGACCGGCCAGGGCGTTCTTCATGCTCATGCCTTGGGAGAGGCGCAGCGCGTCGTGGTGGGCGGCCAGGTCGTTTTCATAGGCCCAGAGGCGGCAGCCGCCGAAGGCGGGGCCGCGGGCGGTGCTGTGCACGGCAATCATGGTGCGCAGGCCGGATTCGGCGTCGGCGGCGATCAGCACGCGTTCGTGCGGGGCTTGGTGGGGCAGGCCGAAGAAGGAAGGCATGGGGTAGGGCTTTCGCTTGGGGAGGTTCAAACGCCGTCCGCGCTTGTGGCGCAGGGGCGAGGAGCACGTTCAGGGGCCTTGAAAGCCGCCGGAACGCAGGGTGATCACGAGGGTATCGCGGTGGCCGCGTGCCGCCCCATCGGGTTGGATGGGCGTGGCTTCGTGAATCATGCGGGGGTCGTCGAGTAGCAGCAGGCTGCCGGGTTCGGTCAGCGTGAAGCGCTGGCCGGCCGGGCCAGTGGCCTCGAAGACACGGGTCTCGCCGCCCTTGATGTGCTGGCGTGCCAGCAGCAACACCGCCACCAGGTCCACGCCGTCGCGGTGGGCGCCCTCGGGCGTCGGGCGGCCGATGCCGCCTTCGGTGTCGATGCGGAAGGGGTGGACCTCGATGAACCAGGGCTGAGCACCGCGCAAGCGATCGGCGCTGCGTGCCAGGCGGCGTAGCAAGGCCTGGAACGCCGGGTGCACGGCCATGGCGGGGTCCACGGGTTCGTACCAGCGCTCGATGCCGCCGTGCAGGGCGTTGTAGTCCAGCGGCTGCCAGTGGGCGCGGCGCGGGGTTTCGGTGACGGCGCTGCCGTCGACGACGAAGCAGCTGTGGCGGCGCGAGCGGTAGCGGCCGCCGTCCTTCAGGTAACCGTCCGGGCGCAGGTCGTCCCAGTAGGGCTGCAGCGCCAGCAGTTCAGGCAGCGGCAGGCCCAGCCACCCGGCCGTGCCCTGCGGCGACAGCACGGCCTGGCCGCTTTGCAGCAGGGACTCATCGGCCGCCGAGGCGGCCACGAAGGGCGGCTGGAACATCAGGCGGTGGCGCCGTGCTTGTCGGCTTCGCTGGTGAAAGCGTCGGCGAAGAAGCAGTCATCCGGCAGCCCGGCGCTGGCGTAATCGCGCTTGGCCGATTCGATGACGATCGGGGCGCCGCAAGCGTAGACCTCGTAGCCGGCGAGATCCGGCAGGTCCTGCAGCACGGCCCGGTGCACAAAGCCGCTGCGGCCGCTCCAGCCGTCCTCGGGCAGGGCATCCGAGCACACCGGCACGTACTGCAGCCAGGGCAGGCGGGCCGCGGCCTCGCGCACCCAGGCGTCCAGGTACAGATCGGCCGGACGGCGGCCACCCCAGTACAGGCTGACCGGCCGGGTGTTGCCGTCCGCTTCGAGTTGTTCGATCAAGGCCTTGATGGGGGCGAAACCCGTGCCGCTGGCCAGGAAGACCATCGGCTTGTCGGATTCGCGGCGCAGGAAGAAGCTGCCGAACGGCCCCTCGGCGCGCAGGATGTCGCGCTCCTTGAGGCTGCTGAAGGCGTGGTCGGTGAACTTGCCACCCGGCATGTGGCGGATGTGGAGCTCGATCGCCGGCGGGTCGCCCAGTTGGGACGGGGCGGTGGCCATCGAATAGGCGCGGCGGCTGCCATCGCGCAGGATGAACTCGAGGTACTGGCCGGCATGGAACTGGAAGTTCTGCGTGGCCGGCAGTTGCAGGCGCAGGCGCAGCACATCGGGAGCGGGCTTCTCGGCGGAGATCACGCGCACTGGCAGCTTCAGTACCGGGTGCAGGCCCTCGGCCGGCACGCTACGCGCCTCGATCGTGCAATCCGTCTGTGGCGTGGCGCAGCAGGTGAGGATGAATCCTGCGGCTTCCTCTTCGCTGCTCAGTGCCTTGGCCTGGTGTACGCCGTGGATGACCCGGCCTTCGAGCAGCCGGCTCTTGCAGGAACCGCAGGCGCCGTCCTTGCAGCCATAGGGCAGGCCGATGCCCTGTTCGATGGCGGCAGACAGGATGGTGGCGTCGCGTGGCACTTCGATGCTGCGGCCGGCGGGTTGAACGGTGACGGTCAGGGTCATGGGGACGGAAGCGGAGAGGAAACCTAGACTGGGCGGCGATTGTCCGGGAGGAATGCAGACGATGCGGGTCTTGGTGGTGGGATGTGGCGATGTCGGGCAGCGCTTGCTGCGGCTGGTGCCGCCAGGGGTGCAGATGCTGGTGCTGGCGCGCGAGCCGGAGCGCCTGGCGGCTTGGCGCGCAAGCGGCGTGCGCTTGCTGCGCGGCGATCTGGACGATCCAGCCAGCCTGCGCCGCCTGGCCGGCCTGGCCGATGCCGTGGTGCACCTGGCGCCGCCGCCGGGGCAGGGCGAGGGCGACCCGCGCACCGCGGCCTTGTTGGCGGCCTTGGCGCGCGGCCGCGCGCCGCGCGCCTTCGTCTACGTGTCCACCACCGGTGTGTACGGCGATTGGGGCGGGGCGCGGATCGACGAGACCGCGGTGCGCCGGGCTCAGACGGCGCGGGCCCTGCGCCGTGTGGACGCCGAAGAGCGCTTGCGGGTCTGGGCCCGCGAGCGCAGCGTGCGCCTGAGCCTGCTGCGCGCGCCCGGCATCTATGCCGCCGACCGCGAAGGCCATCCGCGCGAGCGCCTGCTGGCCGGCCGGCCGCTGCTGCGCGCCGAGGACGATGTGTTCACCAACCACATCCAGGCCGATGACCTGGCCCGGGCCTGCTGGCGCGCGCTCTTCCTGGGCAAGCCGCTGCGCGCCGTGAACGTGGTGGACGACAGCGAGCGCCGCATGGGCGAGCACTTCGACCTGGCAGCCGCCCGCCTGGGCCTGCCGCGCGCGCCGCGCATCAGCCGTGCCGAGGCGTCCGTGCAGATGACGCCCATGCAACTGAGCTTCCTCAGCGAGAGCCGGCGCATTGGCAACCAGCGCCTCAAGCGCGAACTGCGCCTGCGCTTGCGCTACCCGCTGCCCGAGCTCGGCTGGTAAGGCCTATTTCTTCTTCAGCACGTGGACGAATTCGTCCTGCTGCTGCGCCTGTTCGATCAGCTCATGGCCGGTCTGGCGCGCAAAGGCCTGGAAGTCGCGGGTCGAGCCCGGATCCGTGGCCAGGATACGCAGCACCTGGCCGCTTTCCAGCTCGGCCAGGGCCTTCTTGGCCTTGAGGATGGGCAGAGGGCAGTTGAGGCCGCGCACATCCAGTTCGCGGTCGAAGGGTGGATTCATTCGAAAAACTCGGGTTCGATGCCGCGCTGCCGCAGATAGGTGGCCAGGGCCTGGCCCGTGCCCTGCGGCCAGCAGCGCACCTTGTCGGGGGGAATCAGCTTGTACTCGGCCAGCTCGGGGCTGAGCACGATCTCGCCAGCGGTCGGCACGTGGTAGGCCACGATCAGCTGGTTCTTCTTCTGGAAATCCCACACGCCCAGCAGGCGGGGCGGGGCGCTGGCCTGCAGGCCGGTCTCTTCGGCCACCTCGCGCAGGATGCCGTCTTCCGGCGTCTCACCCGCTTCCATGAAGCCGGTGATCAGGCCGAAGAAGCGCCCCGGCCAAGCGGCATTGCGCGCCAGCAGCAACTGGCCCTCGCGGTCCGTGCACTCGACCACGGCGGCCAGCACCGGGGTCGGGTTGTTCCAGTGCGTGAAGCCGCAGGCCGGGCAGCGCAGTCGCGTCTTGGGGCCGCCGTCCTCCAGTTGCTCGATGTCCGCCAGCGGCGTCGTGCACTCCGGGCAGAACTTCATGCGGGAAAGACTCCGGTGGAGAGATAGCGGTCGCCACGATCGCAGACCACGAAGACGATGGTGGCGTCGCGCACCACGCGGGCGATGCTCAGCGCCACGCAGCAGGCACCCGCAGCCGAAATGCCACCGAACAGGCCTTCTTCGCGCGCCAGCCGGCGTGCCATTGTCTCGGCGTCCGCCTGGCTGACCAGCACCAGTTCGTCCACGCCGCTCGGGTCGTAGATCTTGGGCAGGTAGGCCTCGGGCCATTTGCGGATGCCCGGAATGCGCGAGCCCTCCTGCGGCTGGGCTCCGACGATGCGCACTGCGGGGTTCCGCTCCTTCAGATACCGCGAGACCCCGGTGATGGTGCCGGTGGTGCCCATGGCCGACACGAAATGCGTGACGCGCCCACCGGTGTCCTGCCAGATCTCGGGCCCGGTGGTTTCGTAGTGCACGCGCGGGTTGTCGGCGTTGGCGAACTGGTCGAGCACGCGGCCCTTGCCCTCGTTCTGCATCTGTTCGGCGAGATCGCGCGCGTACTCCATGCCGCCGCTGCGCGGCGTGAGGATCAACTCGGCGCCGAAGGCCTTCATGGTCTGGGCGCGCTCGATGGAAAGGTCCTCCGGCATGATCAAGACCATGCGGTAGCCGCGGATCGCGGCGGCCATGGCCAGGGCGATGCCGGTGTTGCCGCTGGTGGCCTCGATGAGGGTGTCGCCGGGCTTGATGTCGCCACGCTCTTCGGCGCGCCGAATCATGCTGATGGCGGGGCGGTCCTTCACGGAGCCCGCAGGGTTGTTGCCCTCCAGCTTGGCCAGCAGCACATTGCCGCGGCTGTCGCTGCCCAGCAGGCGTTGCATACGCACCAGCGGGGTGCGGCCGATCACGTCTTCCAGCGTGGGGTAGGGGATGCTCATGCGAGCCATTGTGCCGGCCGCCCCAAAGACTTCGCTTCGCTATGGCAGAATCGCGGCCCTCCGAGCAAGGCGATGCCTTGCCAGCAACCTGCACACGGGTTGCGCACCTGCCCAGGTGGCGAAATCGGTAGACGCAGGGGACTCAAAATCCCCCGCCGCAAGGTGTGCCGGTTCGAGTCCGGCCCTGGGCACCAAGATTCCCGCTCATACACTCACGCCGCCCCAAGACCCGGGGTGCGTTTCCGAGTGAGCCCATGCCCCCGATGATGCCCGTCACCAAGGCCTTGATGCTGATCTGCGTCGGCATGTTCTGCCTGGGCGAACTCTGGCCTTACCTGGCCGGCTGGCTGGCGCTGTACCCGATTGCTTCGGGCTTCTTCCTGCCCTGGCAGCCGCTGACCTACGCCTTCCTGCATGGCGACGTGCTGCACCTGTTCTTCAACATGCTCGGCCTGTGGATGTTCGGTACCGAGTTGGAGCGCGTGCTGGGGCAAAAGCGCTATGTTCAGCTGCTGCTGGCGGGCGTGCTGAGCGCCGCTGCGGTGCAACTGGTGTTCACGGCGGCGATCGGCAGCAACGTGCCCACCGTGGGGGCTTCCGGTGCGCTGTACGGCCTGCTGCTGTGCTTTGGCATGCTGTTCCCGGATCGGGTCATCATGCCGCTGTTCCCCCCCATCCCCATGAAGGCCAAGGTCTTCGTGGCGGTGTTCGGCGGCTTGGAGCTGCTGATGGGACTGACAGGCGGCGGCGGCGTGGCGCACTTCGCCCACCTGGGCGGCATGCTGGGCGCCTACGCCCTGATGCGCTACTGGCGGCGCGGACGCTGAGCGTGGGCCGAGGCGAGCCCTGAGGGCTCGCCGACGCCTTGCGAAGGGGGCACCACGTCCAGCGGGGTGAGCGCGGCCTGCAAGGCCGCTGAATCAGAGCGCCAGGCCTTGCAGATACTGGCGGAAGCCCGGGCCGAGCTGCGGGTGCGCCAAGGCCAGCTCGACATTCGCCTCCAGAAAGCCTTCCTTGCTGCCGCAGTCGTAGCGCCGGCCTTCGTAGCGGTAGGCGAACACCTTCTCGCGGCGCAGCAGGCCGGCAATGCCATCCGTCAGCTGGATCTCGCCGCCCACGCCACGCGGCTGGTTGGCGATCTCGCGCAGCACGCCGGGCGTGAGGATGTAGCGGCCCGCCACCCCCAGCCTTGAAGGCGCGACTTCCGGCGCGGGCTTCTCGACGATGCGGTTGATGTCCAGCAGGCGCTCGTTGACCTCGGTACCCGCCACGATGCCGTAGCGCCGCGTGTGCTCGGCCGGCACTTCCTGCACCGCGATGATGCTGGCGCGCCATTCGGCGAACTGCTCAGCCATCTGCTGCAGGATGGGCTTCTCGCCCACCATCAGGTCATCGGCCAGCAGCACGGCGAAGGGGTCATTGCCGATCAGGCGCTGCGCGCACAGCACCGCATGCCCGAGGCCCAGGGCCTGGGCCTGGCGCACGTAGATGCACTCCATGTCGTCGGGCTTGACCGAGCGCACCACATCCAGCAGCTCCTGCTTGTTGGCCTGCTGCAGCGCCACCTCCAGCTCGAAGGTCATGTCGAAGTGGTCTTCGATCGGCCGCTTGTGGCGGCCGGTGACGAAGATCATTTCGCGCACGCCGGCCGCATAGGCCTCCTCGACCGCGTACTGGATCAGCGGCTTGTCCACCACCGGCAGCATTTCCTTGGGCTGCGCCTTGGTGGCGGGCAGGAAGCGGGTGCCGAGCCCGGCGACGGGAAAGACGGCCTTGGTGACGGCTGCGCTCACGGCGTGTCCTCAGCCCAGACGGGCCAGTTGTTCGCGTTGCTGGCTCAGTTGGGCCTCGAAGTCGGCCAGGCGTTGGCGCTCCTGAGCGACCACCGCCTCGGGGGCGCGAGCCACAAAGCTCTCATTGCCTAGCTTGGCCTGGGCCTTGGTGATCTCGCCTTCGAGGCGCGCCACTTCCTTGGCCACACGGGTCCGCTCGGCATCGATGTCGATCTGGACTTCCAGCGCCAGCTTGGCCTGGCCCAGCACCAGCACCGGGGCGAGGCGGCTGGCCTCGGCGAAGGCGGCTTCATCCAGCACGCGCAGCTCGCTGAGCTTGGCCAGGGCCTTGAGCAGCGGGGCGGCCTCGGCCAGGAAGGCGGTGTCGCCACTGACCAGCAGCGGCACCCGTTCGGCCGGGCTGAGCTTCATTTCCGAGCGCAGGCTGCGGCAGATGCCCACAGCTTCCTTCAGGCGCGCGACCCAGGCTTCCGAGGTTTCGTCCAGCTTGTCCAGCTGCGCCTGGGGGTAGGCGGCGCTGACGATGCGCCGCCCGTCGTCGGGCTTCTTGCGGTCGGCCACCACCGCCACCGTTTGCCACAGCTCCTCGGTGATGAAGGGCGTGATGGGATGCAGGGCGCGCAGCACGGTTTCGAGCACGCGGATCAAGGTGCGGCGGGTGCCGCGCGCGGCGGCCTCGTTGCCGGCGGCCTTGGCCTCCTGCAGCTGCACCTTGGCGATCTCCAGGTACCAATCGCAGTACTCGTCCCAGACGAAGCTGTACAGCGTGTTGGCGACCAGATCGAGGCGGTAGTCCTCGAAGGCCTTGGCGACCTCGGCCTCGACGCGCTGCAGGCGGCTGACGATCCAGCGATCGGCCGCGCTGAAGTGGTTGAAGCCCGGCGGGCACACGCCACCCGGGTGCTCGCGGAAGCCGCAGTCCTGGCCTTCCGTGTTCATCAGCACGAAGCGGGTCGCGTTCCAGAGCTTGTTGCAGAAATTGCGGTAGCCCTCGCAGCGCTTGCTGTCGAAGTTGATGGAGCGGCCCAGCGTGGCCAGCGAGGCGAAGGTGAAGCGCAGCGCGTCGGCGCCGTAGCCGGGAATGCCTTCGGGGAATTCCTGTTCGGTGGCCTTGCGCACCTTGGGTGCGGTCTCGGGCTTGCGCAGGCCGGTGGTGCGCTTGTCCAGCAGCGGGGCCAGCTCGATGCCGTCGATCAGGTCCACCGGGTCGAGCACATTGCCTTCGCTTTTGCTCATCTTCTTGCCATGGGCGTCGAGCACCAGGCCGTGGATGTAGACATGGCGGAAGGGCGGTTTGCCGGTGAAGTGCTTGGTCATCATGATCATCCGGGCGACCCAGAAGAAGATGATGTCGTAGCCGGTCACCAGCACGCTGCTGGGAAGGAACAGGTCCTGCTCCTGCGTGTTCAGCGTGGAGAAGGGCACCAGGGCCGAGGAGTACCAGGTGTCGAGCACGTCCTCGTCACGGGTGAGCTTCTTGCCAGGCGCCTGCGCCTGGGCCTCGGCCTCGCTGCGCGCCACGTAGACCTGGCCGTCTTCGTCATACCAGGCCGGAATCTGGTGGCCCCACCAGAGCTGGCGGCTGATGCACCAGTCCTGGATGTTCTTCATCCACTGGTTGTAGGTGTTGACCCAGTTTTCGGGCACGAACTTCACCTCGCCCGATTCGACCGCCTCGATGGCGCCCTGGGCGATCGACTTGCCATGCTTGCCCGGCTTGCTCATGGCGACGAACCATTGGTCCGTCAGCATCGGCTCGATGACCTGACCGGTGCGGGCGCAGCGCGGCACCATCAGCTTGTGCTTCTTGACCTCGACCAGCAGGCCTTCGCTCTCCAGCTGGGCCACGATGGCCTTGCGGGCAGCGAAGCGATCCTGGCCGACATAGGTGGCCGGAATGTCTGCGGCCTCATGGGCGCTGACCTTGGCCTCCAGATCGAAGATGGTCAGCATTGGCAGGCTGTGGCGCAGACCGACCTGGTAGTCGTTCTGATCATGCGCGGGCGTGACCTTGACGACGCCGGTACCGAAGGCCTTGTCGACGTACTCGTCCGCGATCACCGGCACCAGGCGGCCGGTGATGGGCAGGCGCACCTGCTTGCCGATCAGGTGCACATAGCGCTCGTCTTCCGGGTGCACCATGACGGCGGTGTCGCCCAGCATGGTTTCCGGTCGCGTGGTGGCCACCACCAAGGAATCCGAGCCTTCCGCCAGCGGGTAGCGGATGTGCCAGAGCGAGCCATCCTCTTCTTCGCTCTCCACCTCCAGATCGGAAACGGCGGACTTGAGGATCGGGTCCCAGCTCACCAGGCGCTTGCCGCGGTAGATCAGGCCTTCCTCGTACAGCTTGACGAAGGTGTCGGTGACGGTGGCCGAGAGCTTCTCGTCCATCGTGAAGTACTCGTGGTCCCAGCTCACCGAGGCGCCCATGCGGCGCATCTGGCGGGTGATGGTGTTGCCCGACTCTTCCTTCCACTCCCAGACCTTGGCGACGAAGTTCTTGCGCCCCAGGTCATGGCGGCTCACGCCCTGGCCCTGCAGCTGGCGCTCCACCACGATCTGGGTGGCGATGCCGGCGTGGTCGGTGCCCGGCACCCACAGGGTGTTGTGGCCCTTCATGCGGTGCAGCCGGGTCAACGCGTCCATGATGGTCTGGTTGAACGCGTGGCCCATATGCAGGGTGCCAGTCACATTCGGTGGCGGCAGCTGGATGCAGAAGCTGGGCTTGGCCTTGTCCAGGGTCGGGGCGTAGAGGCCTTCGCGCTCCCAGGTCGGGCCCCAGTGGGCTTCCAGGGCGGCGGGTTCAAAGGACTTGGCGAGTTCGGTCATGGCGCGGATGGGGACTGCGGCCCAGAGCGGGCCAAAGGGAGGCGGATTCTAGGGAGGGGCAGGGCCTGTGGCCGTGCCGAGCGGCAGGTTCTGGAGCCGCGGCTCCAGCCTTGGCAGCCGCCAGGCCTGGGGCCCTGCCTACACTGCGCCGCCACAACATCGATACCCGGAGACCCCCCATGTTCGACGCCGTCATCACCGGTACCGGCCTGTACCGGCCGCCGCATCAGATTTCGAATGCCGAGCTGGTGGAGGCCTTCAATGCCTATGTCGAGCGGCACAACCGCGAGCATGCGGCCGCCATCGCCGCCGGGGAGCGCGAGGCCCTGCAGCCCTCCAGCGTCGAGTTCATTGAGAAGGCCAGCGGCATCAAGAGCCGCTACGTGATGGACAAGCAGGGCGTGCTGGACCCGGCGCGCATGTACCCGCGCATCGCGGCGCGGCCCGATGACGCGCTTTCGCTGATGGCCGAGATCGCCGTGGATGCTGCCCGCCAGGCCTGCGCCGCCGCCGGGCGCCAGACCTCCGACATCGACGCCGTGTACTGCGCCGCCGCAAACATGCAGCGTGCCTATCCGGCGATGGCCTGCGAGATCCAGGCCGCGCTGGGCGCCAAGGGCTACGGTTTCGATATGAACGTGGCCTGCTCCTCGGCCACCTTCGCCATCGAGCAG
Source organism: Inhella proteolytica (assembly GCF_016093275.1). Classification (GTDB taxonomy): domain Bacteria; phylum Pseudomonadota; class Gammaproteobacteria; order Burkholderiales; family Burkholderiaceae_C; genus Inhella; species Inhella proteolytica. The sequence goes on along the minus strand of NZ_JAEDAK010000001.1, from coordinate 538,727 downwards.
GCCGTCAATGCCGTGAAGGTGGGCAGTGCCCAATGCGTGCTGGTGGTCAACCCGGAGATCACCTCGGCCCACCTGGAATGGCGCGATCGCGATTGCCACTTCATTTTTGGCGACACCTGCACCGCCGTCCTGATCGAGCGCGCCGACCTGGCCGTCAGCCCGGAGCGCTGGAAGATCGAGGGTACGCAGCTCGCCACGCAGTACTCGAACAACATCCGCAACAACTTCGGCTTCATGAACCGCTGCGAGGACAGCAACTGGCAGGAACGGGACAAGACCTTCCGCCAGGAAGGACGCAAGGTCTTCAAGGAAGTGGTGCCGATGGCCGCCGCCCACATCGAAACGCACTTGCAGCGTCTGGGCATGAAGCCGGCCGACATGCGCCGCTACTGGCTGCACCAGGCCAATCTGGGCATGAACCAGCTGGTCATCAAGAAGCTGGTGGGAGCCGAGGCCGGCTCCAGCGTGGCACCGCTGATCCTGGACGAGTGGGCCAACACCGCCTCGGCCGGTTCCATCATTGCCTTCCACGAGCACCGGGCCGACATGCAGCCCGGCGACCGTGGCGTGATTTGCTCCTTTGGCGCGGGCTACTCGATCGGCAGCGTGGTACTTACCCGCCAGTAGCCGACGCGGCACTGGCCGCCGGCGCCGGGCTGCCGATCCAGGCACGCGCGGCGCTGCCGGCGAACTCTTCGTAGAACCATTCGCCGTCGAGCTGCACCAGCCCGTCCTCGGGCGGCTGCAGCGGTGCAGGGGCCACCCCTTTGAGCGCGGCGCGCAGCGTGTCCACCCAGACCGGCAGGGCCAGGCCGCCGCCCGATTCGCGCTCGCCCAGCGAGCGCGGCTGCGGGTAGCCGATCCACACCGCGGCGGCGCGCTGCGCCTGAAAGCCCACGAACCAGGCATCCACGGCGTCGTTGGTGGTGCCCGTCTTGCCGTACAAATCCTGGCGTTGCAGCGCCGCACTGGCGCGTGCGCCCGTGCCTTGAAGCATCACGGCATTCAGCAGTTGGGACGTCATGAAGGCATTGCGGGGCGAAATTGCCTGGGCGCGCTGCGGCTCCGCTGCGGCGTAAAGCTGTTCGCCCTTGCTGTCGGTCACCTTGCTGATCAGCCGCGGCTCCACTTTCAGGCCGCCGCTGGCAAACACCGCGTAGGCGCGCGCCATCTGCAGCGGAGTGGCAGCGCCCGAGCCCAGCGCCAGGGTCAGATTGAGGGGCTGGCGCTCGGCTTCAAGGCCGAACTGCGCGGCCCAGGCCCGCACCTCCTGCGGGCCCAGCTCCTGCACCAGGCGGATGGTGGGCATGTTCTTGCTGCGCGCCAGGGCTTCGCGCAGGCTGAGCTCGCTCTGGTACTCACCGTCGTAGTTCTGCGGGCTCCAGTCGCCGATGTGCAGGGCCTCGTCACTGACATGGGTGCGCGCGTGCGCGCCCTTCTCAATGGCGGCCGAGTAGACGAAGGGTTTGAAGGCCGAACCCGGTTGCCGGTAGGCCTGGGTGGCGTGGTTGAACTGCAGGCGCTGGAAGTCGAACCCGCCGACGAGCGCCCGGATGCTGCCGTCCTGCGGGTCCAGGCTCACCACTGCGCCCTCGGCCTGCGGACGCTGCGCAAGCTGCCAGCCCCCGGGGGCCAGCTCCTGCACCCGGACCTTCGCGCCGCGCTGCAGGCGCTTGGCCACCGGCACCTGGGGGCCGATGAAGGGCAGGGCGGGGCGCAGGGCGGCGCCGCTGAGCGCCACGCGTCGCCCATCGCGCAGCTGGATCTCCAGGGCGTCGCGGCTCACCGCCCTCACGATGCCGGCCAGCGCGTCATCCACGTCGGGGAAGTCGCTGAAGCTGCCGTCGTGGATGTCACCGTCGGCCTCCAGCTCGGCCATGCCTTCTTCCACGCCGCGGTAGGCCTGGCGACGCTCCAGCGCCCAGAGCGCCTTGTGCAGGGCCTGGTGGGCGGCCAGTTGCTCGCCCGCCATCAAGGTGGTGTGGGCCACCAGGCCGCGCGTGTAGAGCTCCTCGCCATAGCGCTCGAAGAGCTCCGCCCGCACCATTTCCAGCGCGTGGTCGGACTTGCCGGCCAGCGCGGAGGGCTGGCGCAGCTTCAGCGGCAGCTTGCGCGCGGCTTCGGCCTGCGCGGCGGTGAGCAGGCCCACCGCCTGCATGCGCCCCAGCACATGGTGCTGGCGCTTGATGGCGCGCGGCAGGTTGACGGCCGGGTTCACATGCTGCGGGTTCTGCGGCAGACCGGCCAGCATGGCCACCTCGGCCGTATTGAGTTCGTCGAGCTGCTTGCCGAAATAGCGCTCGGCGGCGGCGGCGAATCCGTAGGAGCGATGACCCAGATAGATCTGGTTCATGTAGACCTCGAGGATCTTGGCCTTGCCCAGCTCGCGTTCCATCTTCAGGGCCAGCAACATCTCCACCAGCTTGCGGCTGAGGATCTGCTTCTTGGTCAGGTACATGTCCCGCGCCAGCTGCTGCGTGATGGTCGAGGCGCCCTGGCGGCGCTCGCTCCATAGGTTGTTCCACACCGCGCGCAGGATGCCGCTGAAATCCAGCCCCGGGTGGTTCCAGAAGTCCACGTCTTCCACGGCCAGCAGGGCGTCCTGCAGGCCTTTGGGGATCTGCGCCAGCGGCACGAAACGGCGGCGCTCGCTGCCGAACTCACCCAGCAGCTCCCCCTCGGCGCTGAGCACGCGCAGCGGCTGCTTGGGCTGGTAGTCGGACAAGGCGTCCAGATCCGGCAGTTGCTGCCAGATGAAGGCGGCCGCCAGGGCGGTGATCAGGCTCAGGGCGAGCAGGGGGCCGATGACCCAGTACAGCAGGCGTTTCAAGACAGGTGGGGCCGGCAAGCCGGACAGGCCATGGGGGCGCGAATTATGCTGAGCCCATGTCCGCACCCCTGAGCTTCTACTGGCACGACTACGAGACCTTCGGCCGCAATCCGCGGCTGGACCGGCCGGCCCAGTTTGCCGGCATCCGCACCGACGCCGAACTCAACGAGATCGGCAGCCCACTGATGCAGTACTGCCAGCCGGGCGACGACACGCTGCCTGACCCGGAGTCCTGCCTGATCACCGGCATCCTGCCGCAGACCTGCCAGGCCCGCGGCGTGCCCGAACCCACCTTTGCCGCCGCCATCGAGCGCGAGCTCGGGGCGCCAGGCACGGTGGGCTGTGGCTACAACACCCTGCGCTTTGACGACGAGTTCACCCGCCATCTGTTCTGGCGCAACCTGCTCGACCCCTACGCCCGTGAATGGCAGAACGGCTGCGGGCGCTGGGACTTGCTCGATCTGGTGCGCGCGGCCTATGCGTTGCGTCCGGAAGGCATCGAATGGCCCTTGGGCGATGACGGTCGCACAAGCTTCAAGCTGGAGAAGCTCTCGGCCGCCAATGGCCTGGCGCATGAGGCGGCGCACGATGCTTTGTCGGACGTGCGCGCCACGATTGCGCTGGCCCGGCTGCTGAAGCAGCGCCAGCCGCGCCTCTTTGACTTCGCACTCAAGCTGCGCCGCAAGGAGGCGGTCTGGGCCGAGGTGGGCGAGGCGCCGCGGCCCCTGCTGCATGTATCGGGCATGTACGGCGTCGAGCGCGGTTGTCTGGCCCTGGTCTGGCCGCTGGGCATGCACCCGCGCAACAAAAACGAGCTGATCCTTTGGGATCTGGCTGCTGACCCCGCCGAACTGTTCGACCTGCGCCCCGAGGAGATCCGCGCCCGTCTGTTCGTGCGCCAGTCCGAACTGCCCGAGGGCGTGTTGCGCCTGCCGATCAAGACCCTGCATGCCAACAAGTCGCCGTTCGTCGTCAGCAGTCTGCAGACCTTGAGGCTGGAACTGGCCGAGCGTTGGGGTCTCAATTTGCAAGTGCAGCTCGGCCATGCCGAGCTCTTGCGTCAGCGTGGCCGGCAGCTGGACGGGCTCTGGTCAGAGGTCTACGCCAGCGCGCCGACGGAGTCGGTCGATCCCGAGGCCGATCTGTACGGCGGTTTCGTGGCGGATGCCGACCGCAAGGCGCTGATCCAGCTGCGCGGCTGGAATGCGGCCGAACTGGCCGAGCGGGCGCGTTCGGGCCGCCTGCACCTGAGCGACGCGCGCCTGGAAGAGCTGGTGTGGCGTTACCGGGCCCGCCACCAGGGCGAGCAGCTGGATGCCGCCGAGCGCCAGCGCTGGCTGGCCCAACGAGCGCGCCGCCTGCATCTGGGCGAGGGCGGCGGTCTGCCGCTGGCCGACTACCTGGACCGCCTGGATCAACTGCAGGCCCAGCACGACGATGAGCGCAGCCAAGCTCTGCTGGAGGCGCTGGTGGACTGGGTGGAGGGCATCGCGCCGCCGCACCCGGACGAATTGCGGGATAGCGCCGCTTGACCGCCCCACTTCTTGGGTGAAGATCGCCCCATTCCCCTGCCAGGAGCCGTCATGACCGACCCCCTCGCCGCCAACCGCCTGCAGGCCCTGCTGGTGCGGTCCCCCGTGGCCGCCGCCTTTGTCAGCCAGGGGCAGTTCACGGTCGTCAGCGAACCCTTCAACCACATGTTCGGGCAGGGTGACGACCACGACCTGGGCAGCCAGCCGATCCGGGCCGTGTTTGTCTCTGACGCCTCCCACGCGGCGGTGTCCGAGCGCCTGGCGGCGGCCTATCAGTCTGGCCAGCCCCTGAATGAGGAAGTCGAGTTCGTGCGGCGCGATGGCGGCCGCTTCTGGGGCAAGCTCAGCGCCAGCCCGCTGGACTGGCAGGACCCCAAGGGTGAGGCGCTGTGGATCGTCGAGGACGTCACGGCGGCCCGTGCGGCCCGTCTGGCGCCGACCTGGACGGCCAAGCACGACCCGGTCACCGAGCTGGCCAACCGCCGCGAGTTCGAACGTCGCCTCTCGGATCACGTGGGCAGCCGCCGCAACGAGCCAGTGACCGTGCTTTGGCTGGATCTGGACAAGTTCGGCGAGATCGTCACCGGCATGGGCAACGAGACCGCCGATCACTTCCTTTACGGCATCGGCCAGCTGCTGCAGGCTCGGGTGCGGGCTTCGGATACCGTGGCGCGCATCGAAAAGGACCGCTTTGCCGTGCTGTTGCCCGATTGCAACCAGCACTACGCCGAGATCGTGGCTGAAAAGATGCGGTCTGCCATCGCCGCCTACCGGCTGCGCTGGGGCCTGCATCGGGCGCGGGTCAAGGTCAGCATCGGCGTGGTGCTGCTGCAGAACAGCCTGGAAACCCCGGACTCCGTGCTCGCAGCGGCCAGCTTGGCCTGTGGCGAAGCGAAGGCCGCCGGGGGTGATTGCGTGCGGGTGTTTGTGTCGGCAGGCAGCTTTGAGGCGGTGGCCGGCTGATAATTGGGCCGTTTTCACCCCGGAGTTCCTGAGATGGCTGTCGAGTTGTCCACTGCCTTGGCGGGCTTGTCGGCGGCGCAGGAGCGGCTGCGGGCGTCGGCCAACAACGTGGCGCTGTCGTCCGTCAAGCTCATGCGCACCGAGCCTGAGTCGCGTCCCGACCTGAACCAGGGGGCTGCCTCCGAGTTTCAGCTGCAGGCGCGAGACCCTGACCTGGCGCGTTCGCTGGTCGAACAACGCACCGCGACGTACCAGTTCATCGCCAACTTGCGCGTGCTGCAGACGCAACTGGCAGTGTCCGGCGTGATGCTGGACATCTACGCCTGATCAGCGCCCGCCCAGGCTGAAGCGCTGCAGGCCGGCTTCGGGCTGGCCCAGGGTGTTCACGCCCGGCGTTTGCTCCAGATGTCGAGCGGCCTCCGCCAGGCCCCGGAACACCAGACGGGTGCCCGGCACCGGCTGGATCCACCAGTTCTGGTCCGGCACGGTCGAAACCGTGCCGAGTTGCCGCATGTGATCCAGCAGCACCTGGCGGCTGTCTGCACGACCTTCTGCCACCACTTCTGCGCCCTGCAGCGCCGCAAAGCGGCCACCGCCCTCGGCCCGGTAGCTGTTCGTTGCCACGACGAACTCCTGCTCCGGGCGCACCGGCTGGCCCTGGTACTCCAGCAGCGCGACGCGCTGACCGCCATCCGGGCGGCGCTGGCCGTAGCTTGTGTAGCGCGGGCGCTGCGTCAGGTCGAAGGCATAGCGCACGCCGTCGATGACATCGAAGTTGTACGAGGGGTAGTCCGGGTCGAGCAGCTCCTGCTCGGCCGGGCCGGCCGGGTCGATGGTGCGGAATTGCCCGGCCACCATTTCCAGCCAGTCGCGCAGCTGCGCGCCGTTGACCTTCAAGGCCTTGAAGCGGTTCTGGTAGGGGTAGAGGTCGACCGCATGCTTGAGCGCCAGCGGGCCGACCGGGATATCGGCCGCCTGGCCGTGCAGGCTGGTGGTCTTGAACGGGGAGGCCGCGGAGAGCCGCGGCAAGGCCTCCCAGCGGCTGCCCTTCAATTCGCGATCGAGCTGCGCCAGCTGCGCCTCGTTCAGCAATTGCAGCGCGGCGCTGTCCAGCAGCTGGGCAAAGTGGGTGTGCAGGGGCACCCGGCTTTGGGCCACCGGCTGCTGCACCCAGGCCCGCGTGGCCTCGTGCTCCTGCTGGATCAGCGGCGCCACCCAGGTGGCGGGCTCAGCCCGTGCGCGCTGCTGCTGGGCATCCCACACCGGGCGCAGCACGCTGCGCGATTCGCGCACCTGCCAGCGGCCGTGCCGGCGTTCCAGCAGCAGGTCGATCAGGCCCAGATGGTCGCCCCAGCGGCCGGCCATCACGGCCGGCACCTTGCCGATGCGTCCGTGCTCGACATCGACGCCGGGGTGCTGGGCATAGGCCGGGGAGGGAAACAGGCCGTGCGCATGCCCAAGCAGCAGGGCATCCACCCCCGGCAGCTCCGCCAGCGCCAGCGCCACGTTGTCGTCCAGCGGTCGGGCAGTCTGGCCGGCCGGCTCCAAGCCGGTATGGGCCAGCAGCAGCACCAGGTCGGCCCCCTGCCGGCGTAGTTGGCGCACCCAGTGGCGGGCGCTTGTCACCGCGTCTTGGGTGCGCAGGCGCCCCAGCAGCTGTTCGCGCAGCAAGGCCACGCTGCGCGGCGGCGCCAGGCCAATGACGCCCACACGCAGCCGATGCACCCGGCCCTGCTCATCGCGCCAGCGCCGCTCCAGCATCACGGCCGGCTTGAATGCGGGCTTGCCGCTGCGACTGTCCAGCAGGTTGGCACTCAGCACCGGGAAGGGAACGCCTTGCAGCGCGCGGCGCAGAAAGGGCAGGCCGAAGTCGAATTCATGGTTGCCCAGGTTGGCGGCGTCTACCTGAAGGGCGCGCAGCACGCGGTAGGCCGGGTGCAGTTGCGCGGGCGGCCAGTTGCCCTGGTGCGCCAGCCAGTCGCCGAGCGGGCTGCCCTGCAGCAGGTCACCGTTGTCAAACAGCAGGTGGTTGGGTGCCTCTGCACGCGCCTGCTCGATCAAGCTGGCCGTGCGGGCCAGGCCGAACTGTGGACTGGGGCGATCCAGCGTGTAGTCGTGGTCAAGCAGCTGCATGTGCACGTCGGTCGTCAGCAGCAAGCGCAGCGGCAGGCGCTGGGCCGCGCCAGGCAGGCTGAGTAACAGACCGAACAGCAGCGCCAGCAGGTGGCGGGGCAGGGACACAATCATGGTCTCCATCCTAGGGGCCGTGCCCGGCCCACCTTGCCACCGCGGGCAGGTGGGTGAGCGAGAACCCCAACGAACTGCAGGTGATCGATGAGCGCAGCGCCCGAACCGTCTCCCAACCCCGGCACCTGGTACCAGGAGCTGGGGGCCGATGCCACCGCCAGCACTTTTTGGCAGATGTTTGAAACCCTGGGGGCGATGCTGTCGGTCAAGTCGATTGCGCAGGGCCGCTATGTGCAGGCGTCCGAAGGACTGGATCGCCTGTTCGAGCGCAGTGAATCCAGCCTGGTGGGCTCCAGCGACGGTGACCTGATGCGCCCTGACGAGGCCGCGGCGATGCGGCGAGTCGAGCTGCAGGTGCTGCAAAGCCGCAGCGTCTCCGTCAGCGAGCACCGCCTGGAGCTGAGTGGGCGGCGGCGCGAATTCACCCTGGTGCGCGCCCCGCTGGGCCCGCAGCACGTGATGGCTGCCTGGCTGGAGCGCACGCAGGAGCGGCAGCGCGAAATGCACCTGCAGCGCGCGCTGGCGCAGATCGAGCAGCACCAGACCGAGATCGAGAACCTGCGCCGCCAGGCCCAGGCCGGTAGCGGGCGCGACGAAACCACCGGCCTGCAGCAGCGTGGCCCCTTCGATGAGCTGCTGCAGCGCGAGATGGACCTTTCGACCCGCGAACACCGCGAGTTCGCGTTGGTGCTGATCGCGCTGGACCTGCCCAGCGCCTTGATGGGCGACGAGCACGCGCCCGCGCGCCAGCGTTTGATCGAGGCGATCGGACGCCTGCTGCGCAGCAACACCCGGGCGATGGACGCGGCCTGCCGCATTGGAGATCCGTACTTTGCCGTGCTGCTTTCCGGCGTGGGCCTGGCCACGGCGCATGCGCGCATGGAGCAACTGCGCCGCCAGTGCAACCAGCAGATCGTCGCCCTGAACGGCCAGGATCTGGGGCTCTCGGTGTCGATGGGCATCGCCAGCTTCCCCCATACCGCGGCCGACCATGGGGCCTTGCTCGGCGCCAGCCAGGAGGCGCTGGCCCAGGCGCAGCGCCGGGGCGGCAATCAAATCGTCCTGGCCGCCATTCCCTTCGGCGCTTGAGCGACGCAGCGCGCCTCAGCCGCTCAGGCTGCGGCGCGCCATGTCGGCGGCCAGCACCAGCAACAGCAGGGCAAAGCCGCGCTTGAGTTTTTTCACCGGCAAGGCGTGCGCGGCGCGTGCGCCCAAGGGTGCGGTCAGCATGGTGCAGGGCAGCAGCACCGCCAGGGCGGGCAGGTAGAGGTAGCCGACGGCGCCGGACACAGCAGGCTCCAGCGACCAGCCGCCCCAGACGTAGCCCAAGGTGCTGGCCAGTGCAATGGGGAAGCCCAGCGCCGCGCTGCTGGCCACGGCCTGATGGATGGGCACGGCACACCAGCTCAGGAAGGGCACGGTGAGAAAGCCGCCCCCGGCGCCCACCAGGCCCGAGAGCAGACCGATCACCAGCCCGACACCCAGCAGACCGGCCCGCGGCGGCAGGCTGCGTTCGGCGGGCGCCTGGGCGCCGCTCCACATCTGCCAGGCGGACAGCAGCACAAAGCCGCTGAACAAGGCCGCCAACCACTGACCGCGCAGCAGGCCGAACAACGCTGCGCCTGACAGCAGCCCACCCAACAGCACGCCTGGGGCCAAGCTGGCGACCACCGGCCAGCGCACGGCACCGCGGCGATGGTGGGCACGCAGGCTCGATAGCGAAGTACCCGTGATGCAAGCCATCGCCGTGGCAATGGCCATCTTGACCGTCAGCGGCGTCGCCACGCCTTGCCATTGCAGCAGGGCGCTCAGCGCCGGCACGAGCACCATGCCCCCGCCGATGCCCAGCAAGCCGGCCAGGAAGCCCGTCAGCGTGCCCAGCAGGGCCAGGCCGAGCAGGAGCTCGATGCTCATGCCAGCAAGGGCTCTAGCAGGCGCCACTCGGCGTCGGTCACGGGCGTGATCGAGAGCCGGCTGCCCTTTTGCAGCACCTGAAGGCTCGCCAGCTCCGGCCGTTCGCGCAGCTCTTTCAAGCTCAGCAGGCGCGTCTTGCGGTCGAACGAGACGTCCACCAGCAGCCATCGAGGTGCCTCGGGCTTGGACTTCGGGTCGTGGTACGGGCTGGCGGGATCGAACTGGGTTGGATCCGGGTACGCCGCCGAGGCCAACCGCGCCAGACCTGCAATGCCGGGCTCGGCGCAGGAGGAGTGATAGAAAAGCACGCGGTCGCCCAGTTGGAAGGCATCGCGCATGAAGTTGCGCGCCTGGTAATTGCGCACCCCGGTCCAGGGCAGCCGGCCCAGCCGCTGCAGATCGTCGATGGACGCCTCTTCAGGCTCCGACTTCATCAACCAAGTCTGCATGGTCGAAATACTCATTGACCTGGGGCCACCGTGGAACTGGCTTCGCCAGGCCACTGGTGGCGCCCCCTTGAGGGGGAGGCGCCGCAGGCGCTTCGGGGGTGGGCGGAGTTCGTGGTGTCCATCGCGCACCGCGGGCCGCATTCCTGAACCCTAGGGGTACAGGTGGGCGAGGTCAGCCGGGCTTCGGGTTCATCTGACGCGAGACGATCACGCCCGCCGGGCATGTTCCAAGCCCTTGCTCGCGAGAGCATCGGTTCAAGGAAATAAAAACCCGCGCGAACGCAATGGACGGGGGTGATTGTGTCAGAGCAGATTGCCGTCGGAGGCCAGCGCTCGGTCCAGCCGCTGCAGCAAATCACCCAATTCCACGTCACCGGTGGCGCCGGCATTGGCGCTGGGGGCGGCAGCCCGGGGCGTCTGCGCCAGTTGGTAGGCCAGGTTCAGTGCGGCCAGCACGGCGATGCGCTCGCGCGCGCGGATCTTGCCGGCGTCGCGAATGGCGCACATCTCCTCGTCGACCTGGGCCACGGCACGCTGCAGCGCGGCTTCGCCGCCTTCCGGGCAGGACAGCAGATAGCTCTGTCCCATGATGTTGACTTCGATCTGCTTCATGCCAGGGGCCCTTCGCCTTCAACCGGGAGCCGCTGCAGCAGCACATCGATGCGCTGGCGCGCGGCCGCCAAGCGCGAGCGCAGGCTGTCGCGTTCTTCGCTCAAGGTCTTCAGCTGATCCATCAGCAAGGCATTGGTACGGGCCAGCTCGTCGTGACGCACCAACAGGCGCTCAACGCGATCAAGCAATTCGGGGAGCTGGGCCATGGCAGCAGACAGCGAAGGAAAGCCGGCGATTTTAGGCGTCGCGGCCGAGGTCGCAGTGCGCACGTACCTGGCATTGATCGCACAGCGGTCGGCGCGCCTGGCAGACATAGCGGCCGTGCAGGATCAGCCAATGGTGGGCGTGCAGCCGGTAGGGCGCCGGAATGCGCTTCAGCAGGCCCTGCTCGACTTCCAGCGGGTTCTTGCCGGGCGCCAGCCCGGTGCGGTTGCTGACGCGAAAGATGTGGGTGTCCACCGCCATCGTGGGCTCGCCAAAGGCGACGTTGAGCACCACGTTGGCAGTCTTGCGGCCCACGCCGGGCAGGGCTTCCAGGCTTGCCCGCTCCTGCGGCACGCGGCCGCCATGCTGGTCGACCAGGATGCGGCAGGTCTGCATCAGGTGCCGGGCCTTGCTGCGGAACAGGCCAATCGTCTTGATGCAGTCCACCAACCCGGCCTCGCCCAGGTCCAGCATGCGCTGCGGCGTCGGTGCCAGGGCGAACAGTCGGCGCGTCGCCTTATTGACCCCGACATCCGTGGCCTGGGCCGACAGCAACACGGCCACGAGCAATTCGAAAGTGCTGGCATACACCAGCTCGGTTTCCGGGTGCGGGTTGGCCGCCTGCAGCGTGGCGAAGAAGGCCCCGATGGCTGCTGGCTTCATCGTCATGGCGTGCGAGCGGCGCGCGCGCGGGCTTTGGCCAGCGCCGCTTCCACCACGGCGCGCTTGCGCTCGGCCTCGCTCGGGGCCTTGAGCGCACCGGCCAGATCCTGCAGCTTGGCTTCGGCCTTGTCGGCCAGGCGCTCGGCCTGCCGGCGTTGGGCCTCGGCCTGGCGCTGCTGGTGATGCCGGTAGCGCAGCCGCGAGTCGTGCGCTTGCTCGGCTGTCCAGGCCTGCCAGGCCATGCGGCCCGGTGTCACCGAATCCATGCGGATGCAGTCCACCGGGCATACGGGCACGCACAGTTCGCAGCCGTTGCAGGCCTCGGCCAGCACGGTGTGCATTTGCTTGGCAGCTCCCAGGATGGCATCGACGGGGCAGGCCTTGATGCACAGCGTGCAGCCGATGCACCAGTCTTCGTCGATGACGGCCAGCGCCCGCTCGGCCTCGATCCCGCATGCCGCATCTAGCGGCAGCTCGGGCCGCTGCGTCAGTCGGCTGAGTCGGCGCACCCCTTCCTGACCGCCAGGTGGGCAGCGGTTGATGGCGGCCCCTTCCTCCGCGATCGCCTGGGCATAGCGGCGGCAATCCGGGTAGCCGCAGCGCGTGCACTGCGTCTGCGGCAGCGCTGCGTCCAGCCGGTCGACCAGCTCGGCCAGGCTCATGCCTTGCGGCGCTGCCGTTTGACCGGCTCGTCGCGTTGGCGGCGGTCGTGGGCAAGGATGAAGTCGCGGATCACCGGATAGGCCAGCTCGCGCCAGCGCCGCCCCGAGAAGATGCCGTAATGACCGGCTCCCTTGACGTCGAAGTGCTGCTGATGTTCCTTGGGAATGCCGGTGCACAGCTCGTGCGCCGCGCGCGTCTGGCCGGCGCCGGAGATGTCATCCAGCTCGCCCTCAACCGTCAGCAGGCCGCAGCCACGGATGTCCTGCGGGCGCACGCGCTGGCCGCGCACGTCCCAGGTGCCATTGACCAGAGCGAAGTCCTGGAACACGGTCTTGATGGTGTCCAGGTAGTACTCGGCCGGCAGATCCAGCACGGCGTTGTACTCGTCGTAGAAGTCGCGGTGGGAGTCAGCCGATTCCTCGTCGCCGCGCACCAGGTCGAGGAAGTAGTCGTAGTGGCTGCTGAGATGCCGCCCCGGGTTCATGGCGATGAAGCCGGTGTGCTGCAGGAAGCCCGGGTAGACCAGGCGGCCGGCGCCGGGGAAATTGGTCGGCACGCGGTAGATGACGTTGTTCTCGAACCAGGAATAGCTCTTGTTCATCGCCAGGTTGTTCACCGCCGTGGGGCTCTTCCTGGCGTCGATCGGGCCGCCCATCATGGTCAGCGAGCGCGGCACGACGTCCTTGTCGGTGGCCTGCAGGGACACCGCCGCCAGCACCGGCACGGTCGGTTGGCAGACGGAGATCACATGCACGTGGGCGCCAATGTGGCGGATGAACTCACGCACATAGTCGACGTAGTCATCCAAATGGAAGGCACCCTTGTCGATGGGCACCATGCGGGCGTCGGTCCAGTCGGTGATGAAGACCTTGTGCTCGCGCAGCAGCTGACGCACGGTGTCGCGCAGCAGGGTGGCGTGGTGGCCCGACAGCGGTGCGACCACCAGCACGGTGGGCTGGTCCTTCATGCGCGCCAGCTGTTCACCGTCGTCGGTGAATCGCTTGAAGCGCAGCAGGCGGCAGAAATCCTTTTCGATGACGACCTGCTCCTGCACCGCCACGCTGATGCCATCGACATCCACGCGGTCGATGCCGAAGGGCGGCTTTTCGTACGCCTTGGCAAGCCGGTGCATCAGGTCCAGGCTGGCTGCCACGCGCGGGGCCAGCGGGCCGTGGGCAAACGGGGACATCGGGTGGCTGTAGAGCTGCCCGGCCGCCGAGGCGAACTCGGCAAAGGGGCTCAGCAGGGCGCGCTGCGCTTCATAAAGCTGATAAAGCATGGGGGCTAGCTCCGGAAACAGATGCTTGCATCTTGCCTGAAATGCTGCGCTGCAGCATGAATGATTTTGATCGAATTGATCAAACCGAGGAGGGCTGCGCTAGGCTGACAGGTTTTCTGTCGTCATTGTCCGTTCATGCCGCAAGCCGAGGCTCCCGCTCCGCAAACAACCCAAGCGCCTGAGGTGCTACCGGGCGAGTTTGTCAGTTTTGAGGGCTCGCCTTTCCAACTCTTCCAGCCCTTTCCGCCGGCCGGCGACCAGCCCACGGCGATCGCCCAGTTGGTGGAAGGCGTCAAAGACGGCCTGGCGTACCAGACCTTGCTGGGCGTCACGGGTTCCGGCAAGACCTTCACGATGGCCAATGTGATCGCCCGGCTGGGGCGGCCGGCCATCGTGTTCGCGCCCAACAAGACCCTGGCGGCCCAGCTTTACAGCGAGTTTCGCGACTTCTTTCCCAAGAACGCGGTCGAGTACTTCGTCAGCTATTACGACTACTACCAGCCCGAGGCCTATGTGCCGCAGCGCGATCTGTTCATCGAGAAGGACAGCGCGATCAATGAGCAGATCGAGCAGTTGCGGCTTTCCTGCACGAAGAGCCTGCTGGAGCGCCGTGACGTGGTGATCGTGGCCTCGGTGTCGGCCATTTACGGCATCGGCAACCCGAGCGACTACCACCAGATGGTGCTGACCTTGCGCGTGGGCGACACGATCGGGCAGCGCGAGTTGATTGCCCAGTTGGTGCGCATGCAGTACCAGCGCAACGAGCTGGAGTTCACGCGCGGGCACTTCCGCGTGCGCGGCGACACGGTGGATGTCTTCCCGGCCGAACACTCGGAGCTGGCGCTGCGCATCGAGCTGTTCGACGACGAGGTGGAGTCGATGAGCCTGTTCGACCCCCTGACCGGGCAGATCCGCCAGAAGCTGGCGCGCTTCACGGTGTATCCCAGCAGCCATTACGTCACGCCGCGCGAGCGTGTGCTGGCGGCGATCGACACCATCAAGGAAGAGCTGCGCCAGCGCGTGGGCGAGTTCCTGAAGGACGGCAAGCTGGTGGAGGCCCAGCGGCTGGAGCAACGCACGCGCTTCGACATCGAGATGCTGCAGGAAGTGGGGCACTGCAAGGGCATCGAGAACTACACACGCCATCTGAGTGGCGCCGCGCCGGGCGAGGCGCCGCCGACGCTGGTGGACTACCTGCCGCCCGACGCCCTGATGTTCCTGGACGAGAGCCATGTGCTGATCGGTCAGTTCGGCGGCATGTACAACGGCGACCGGGCGCGCAAGACCACCCTGGTTGAGTACGGCTTTCGCCTGCCATCGGCACTCGACAACCGTCCGCTCAAGTTCGAAGAATTTGAACGAAAAATGCGGCAGGCCGTCTTCGTTTCGGCCACGCCGGCCGATTACGAAAAGCGCCAGGCTGGCCAGGTGGTGGAGCAAGTGGTGCGCCCGACCGGGTTGGTTGACCCGGTCGTCAGCGTGCGGCCGGCCACCCACCAAGTGGACGATGTGCTGGGTGAGATCCGCTTGCGTGTCGAGGCGCAGGAGCGTGTGCTCATCACCGTGCTGACCAAGCGCATGGCCGAGCAGTTGACCGACTACCTCGGTGAGAACGGCGTCAAGGTGCGCTACCTGCATTCGGATGTCGACACCGTCGAGCGGGTCGAGATCATTCGGGACCTGCGTCTGGGCATGTTCGATGTGCTGGTCGGCATTAACCTGCTGCGCGAAGGCTTGGACATCCCGGAGGTGAGCCTGGTGGCGATCCTGGATGCCGACAAGGAAGGCTTCCTGCGCAGCGAGCGCAGCCTGATCCAGACGATCGGCCGGGCCGCGCGCCACCTCAATGGCATGGCCATCCTGTACGCCGATCGGGTCACGGATTCGATGCGGCGTGCCATCGGTGAGACCGAGCGGCGGCGCATCAAGCAGTTGGCGCACAACGCCGAACATGGCATCACCCCGCGTGGGGTGGCCAAACGGGTGCGCGACCTGATCGATGGTGTGGTGTCCGACAAGGGCAAGGAGCTGGTGGCGCCCGACTTGCCGAATGTCGAGGGACTCAGCGAGAAGGAAGTGGGGCGTCGCATACAGCAGCTCGAAAAGCAGATGTACGAGCACGCCCGCAATCTGGAGTTCGAGCAGGCGGCGCGCCTGCGCGACCAGTTGGCGCTGCTGCGCGAACAGCTGCTGGGCGCCAGCAAGCATGATGCGGGGCTATCGGGCTGATAGCCCCATTCGAAGGCCGGCTCCGAAATAGACGACTAAAATGCTCGGCAATTACCTCGGGTTAGTCCTGATCGCAACTGTTTTGCTCAGGTATTCGGGGTTCAGGAGAGCAGGATGCGCCTCACCACCAAGGGCCGATTCGCCGTGACCGCCATGGTCGATCTGGCGCTGCGCGAGCACAGCGGCCCCGTCGCTCTGGCTGCCATCGCCCAACGGCAGCAGATTTCCCTCTCTTACCTCGAGCAGCTGTTCGGCAAGTTGCGCCGGGCTGAACTGGTGGAAAGCACGCGTGGCCCCGGCGGCGGCTACAAGCTGGGCCGCTCCAGCGCCTCCATCACCGTGGCCGACGTCATCCTGGCCGTGGACGAGGCTCTGGATGCCACCGGCTGCGGTGGCAAGGAAAATTGCATGGGCCACGACACGGGGGCGTGCCTGACCCACGACCTGTGGACCCGCCTGAACGAGCGCATGCTGGATTACCTGCGCTCGGTCAGCCTCAAGCAGATCGTCGAGGAGCAGCGCGCCAAGGGAGTGGTGGTGGACGAGCCGCAGATCAGCTCGCTCAAGCGCGCCTTCTCTCCTTCGCCCGTTGCCAAACCCATCCGCGTCACCGCTCCGAATTCCGTTTTCGACCTCGGCACCGCGCTGAGCAAGTGAATCCATGACCCCTCATCTGCCCATTTACCTTGACTACGGCGCCACGACGCCGGTGGACCCGCGTGTGGTTGACGCCATGATTCCGTGGCTGCGTGAGCACTTTGGCAATGCCGCTTCCCGCAGTCATGCCTATGGTTGGGAAGCCGAGGCGGCCATCGAGAAGGCGCGCGAACAGGTGGCTGCGCTGATCGGTGCGGACCCGCGTGAGATCGTCTGGACCAGCGGGGCGACCGAGTCCAACAATCTGGCCATCAAGGGTGCGGCCGAGTTCTACAAGTCGCGTGGCAAGCACATCGTCACCGTCAAGACCGAACACAAGGCGGTGCTGGACACCTGCCGCGAACTGGAACGACGCGGCTTCGAGGTGACCTATCTGGATGTCTTGCCCAATGGCCTGCTGGACCTAGACGTCTTCAAGGCGGCCGTCAGCAAGCCGGGCACTATCCTGGCGTCCGTGATGGCGGTCAATAACGAGATCGGCGTGATCCAGGACATGACCGCTCTGGGCAATCTGTGCCGTGAACGGGGCGTGATCTTCCATGTCGACGCCGCACAGGCGACGGGCAAGATGCCGATCGACCTGGGCACGCTGCCGGTCGATCTGATGAGCCTGGCTTCGCACAAGAGCTATGGCCCGAAGGGCATTGGTGCGCTTTATGTGCGCCGCAAGCCCCGCGTGCGTCTGGAGGCGCAGATGCATGGCGGCGGGCATGAACGCGGCATGCGCTCGGGCACGCTGCCCACGCACCAGATCGTCGGCATGGGAGAAGCCTTCCGCATCGCCCGCGAAGAAATGGGCACGGAGCTGGAGCGCGTCCGCATGCTGCAGCAGCGTCTCTTGAAGGGCCTCGCCACCATCGAGGAAAGCTACCTGAACGGCGACACCGAGCGCCGCGTGCCGCACAACGTCAATATCTCCTTCAACTACGTCGAAGGGGAGTCCTTGATCATGGGTGTGAAGGAGCTGGCCGTGTCGTCGGGCTCGGCCTGCACCTCGGCCAGTTTGGAGCCCAGCTATGTGCTGCGCGCGCTGGGCCGCTCGGACGAACTGGCGCATTCCAGCCTGCGCATGACCATCGGCCGATTCACCACCGAAGAAGACATCGATACCGCCATCCGCCTGCTGCAGGATCGGGTGGCCAAGCTGCGCGAGCTCTCGCCCCTGTGGGAGATGTTCAAGGATGGCGTCGATCTTTCGACCATCCAATGGACTGCGCACTGAACCAGGAGATCAGACATGGCATACAGCGACAAGGTCGTCGACCACTACGAGAACCCGCGCAATGTGGGCAGCTTCGACAAGGGCGATGCAGCGGTGGGCACCGGCATGGTGGGGGCACCAGCCTGCGGGGATGTGATGAAGCTGCAGATCAAGGTCAACCCGGCTACCGGGCTGATCGAGGATGCGCGCTTCAAGACCTATGGCTGCGGGTCGGCCATCGCCTCGAGCTCGCTGGTCACCGAGTGGGTCAAAGGCAAGAGCCTGGACGAAGCCACCCAGATCAAGAACTCGGAGATTGCCGAGGAACTGGCGCTGCCGCCGGTGAAGATCCACTGCTCCATCCTGGCAGAGGACGCCATCAAGGCGGCCGTGGCCGATTACCGCGCCAAGCACAGCGGAGCTTGAAATGGCCATCACCCTGACCGAAGCAGCGGCCCGTCACGTCACCAAATACCTCGCCCGGCGTGGCAAGGGCGTGGGTGTGCGCCTGGGCGTCAAGACCACCGGCTGCTCCGGGCTGGCCTACAAGCTCGAGTACGCCGACGAGGTGGCGCCTGAGGACATGGTGTTCGAGGACCAGGGCGTCAAGGTTCTGATCGACCCCAAGAGCCTGGCGTACCTGGATGGCACTGAACTGGACTTCGTGCGGGAAGGCCTGAACGAGGGCTTCAAGTTCCGCAACCCGCAGGAGAAGGACCGCTGTGGCTGCGGTGAGTCCTTCCGTGTCTGATCCGTTCATCGTCTGAAGCGGCGCGGCCCGAGGGCCGCGCCTTTTCTTTTCGCCCACCATGCAACTTGCTGCCCGCGACGACTTCGAGCTCTTCGGCCTGGAGCCCCGCTACCGGCTCGATCGTGCTGAACTGGATGCGCGCTGGAAACGCCTGGCCGCGCAGGTGCACCCGGACCGGCACCTGGGGCAGGGCGCTGCGGCGCAGGCTCAGGCCATGCAATGGGCGCTGCGTGTGAACGAGGCCTACCGTCGGTTGCGGGACCCACTGCAACGGGGTGCCTACCTGTGCGAGCAGCGCGGCGCCCCCATCCAGGCCGAGAGCAACACCCATATGTGCATGGCCTTCCTGGGTGAACAGATGGCATGGCGCGAGGCGCTTGATGAAGCTGACGAAGAATCGGCCATCGACCAACTGCAGGCCCAGGTCAAGCGTCGTCAGCACGGCCTGTTCGACACCGTGGCGCGAGAACTGGACGACGCCGACGGCAGTCCCCAGCGTGCCGCCCAAGCCGTGCGCTCCCTGATGTTCGTGGCGCGCTTTCTGCAAGACATCGAGCGTCGTCGTGACGCCCTGTTTCCTCTCTGATCCATGGCCCTGCTGCAGATTTCCGAACCCGGCCAGTCCCCTGATCCGCATCAACGGCGCATCGCGGTTGGCATCGACCTGGGTACCACCCACTCCTTGGTAGCTGCGGTGCGCCACGGTCAGCCCGAGTGCCTGCCCGATGCGCGGGGCAATGTCATCCTGCCCTCGGTGGTGCACTACTTGGGGGAAGGGCGCCGCCAAATCGGTGCGGCGGCCCTGGCCCAGGCCGCCGAGGATCCGGCCAACACCATTGCGTCGGTCAAGCGCCTGATGGGGCGCCGTCTGGCCGATGTGCAGGAGGCGACCAAGCTGCCCTACACGCTGGAAGATGGCCCGGGCATGGTGGGCGTGCTGACGCGTGAGGGTCACAAGTCGCCGGTCGAGGTCTCGGCGGAGATCCTGGCCACGCTGCGCCAGCGCGCCGAAGACAGCTTCGACGACCTGCTGTACGGCGCCGTCATCACCGTGCCGGCCTACTTCGACGACGCCCAGCGCCAGGCCACCAAGGACGCTGCCGAGCTCGCGGGCCTGAAAGTGCTGCGTCTGATCAATGAGCCCACCGCGGCGGCCATCGCCTATGGCCTGGACCATGCCTCCGAAGGCCTCTATGCCGTCTACGACCTGGGCGGCGGCACCTTCGATGTTTCGCTCCTGCGTTTGGCGCGCGGCGTCTTTGAGGTGGTGGCCACGGGCGGCGACGCGCAACTCGGTGGCGACGACTTTGACCAGGCGCTGGGCGACTGGGCGTTGGCGCGTCAGGGCCGCGCAACCCGCAGTGCCGCCGACCGCCAGCGCCTGCGTGCGGCGGCGCGCTTGGCCAAGGAAGCCCTTTCCGAGGAAGAGTCGGTGGAGCTGCGCGCCCAACTGGACGACGGCCCCCTGATCCAGCGTGTCGAGCGCACCGAGTTCGAGGCCTGCACCAAGCCCCTGGTGGATCGCACGCTGTCGGTGGTGCGCCGGGTCTTGCGCGATGCCGATGTCGTGGCTGACGAGGTGCAGGGCGTGGTGATGGTGGGTGGCTCGACGCGCATGCCCGTGGTGCGCACCCGGGTCAGCCAGCTGTTCGGGCGCGAAGTGCTGACCGATCTGAATCCTGACGAGGTGGTGGCGCTGGGCGCGGCCGTGCAGGCCAACGCGTTGGCCGGCAACGCGCCCGACGGTGAACTGCTGCTGCTGGACGTGATCCCGCTCTCGCTGGGCTTGGAGACCATGGGCGGTCTGGTCGAGCGCATCGTCGAGCGCAATGCCACGCTGCCGGTGGCCAAGGCGCAGGACTTCACCACCTTCAAGGACGGTCAGACCGCCCTGGCCCTGCATGTGGTGCAAGGCGAGCGCGATCTCGTCAGTGAATGCCGTTCGCTCGCCCGCTTCGAGCTGCGCGGCATTCCGCCGATGGCAGCTGGGGCGGCGCGCATCCGGGTCAGCTTCCAGGTCGATGCCGATGGCCTGCTGTCCGTTTCGGCGCGCGAGCTGGTCTCGGGTGTGGAGGCGGCCATCAGCGTCAAGCCCAGCTACGGCCTGAGCGATGAGCAAGTGGCCGCCATGCTGCGTGATGGTTTTGCCAGCGCGCAGGTCGACCGCGAGGCACGCCAGCTGCGCGAGGCACGGGTGGAGGGCGAGCGCATGTGCATGGCACTGGAGGCGGCGCTGGCGGCCGATGGCGATTTGCTGTCGGCCGACGAGCGTGCGGCGTTGGACCACGGTCTTGGCGTCTTGCGCCGTGCGATGGGGCAGGGTGCCGCGGCCGAGATCGATGCCGCTGTGCAGGCCTTGGCCAAAACCTCCGAAGGATTCGCTGCTGCGCGCATGAACCGCAGCATCCAGCAGGCCTTGGCGGGCCGCTCGGTCGAGGAAATCTGAATGCCCACCATCACCATCCTGCCCCACCCCGAGTACTGCCCCGACGGGCGCCAGGTCAGCGCACCGGCCGGTACCTCGATTTGTGAAGCCTTGCTGGACAACGGCGTGGAGATCGAGCACGCCTGCGATCAGGTCTGCGCCTGCACCACTTGCCATGTGGTCGTGCGCAAGGGTTTTGCATCGCTTTCCGAAATGGAAGAGAACGAGGAGGACATGCTGGACCGTGCCTGGGGCTTGGAAGCAGATTCGCGCCTGTCCTGTCAGGCCATCATTGGGCGAGAGGACCTGACGGTCGAGATCCCGCGCTACTCGATCAACCACGCGAAAGAGAAGAAGGCGTGAACGCCGCACGGCCGCCCCGAAGGTGTTCGCGCCCCATTGGGCGTGCGACGCATGGCGCCTGGGGGGCTGAATGAGCTGGCGGGTCCTTGGCATCGAGTCCAGCTGCGACGAGACCGGGGTGGCGGTGGTGGAGTGCAGCCCAGGCGCCCCGCCGCGCCTGCTGGCGCAGGGGCTGCATAGCCAGATCGCCATGCACCAGGCCTATGGCGGCGTCGTGCCTGAGCTCGCCTCGCGCGACCACATCCGCCGCGTGCTGCCGCTCACGCGCCAGGCGCTGGCCGAGGCCGGGCTGGCCTTGGCTGATCTGGATGCCATTGCCTACACGCAAGGGCCCGGCTTGGCCGGCGCCTTGCTGGTGGGGGCAGGCGCCGCGGTGGCTTTGGCCGCCAGCCTGGGGCTGCCGGCCCTGCCGGTGCATCACCTCGAAGGGCATTTGCTCTCGCCCTTTCTTTCCGCCGATCCGCCCGAGTTTCCGTTCGTCTGCCTGCTGGTCTCTGGAGGCCACACGCAGCTGATGCGGGTGCAGGGCGTGAGTGAGTACGAGTTGCTCGGTGAGACCATTGACGACGCCGCTGGCGAGGCCTTCGACAAAAGTGCCAAGCTGCTGGGGCTGCCTTATCCAGGGGGCCCTCATCTGGCGCGTCTGGCCGAGCAGGGCAGGGCCGATGCCTTCCCGCTGCCGCGTCCGCTCCTGCACAGTGGCGATCTGAATTTCAGCTTTGCCGGCCTGAAAACCGCTGTGTTGACGC
Source organism: Inhella proteolytica (assembly GCF_016093275.1). Lineage (GTDB taxonomy): Bacteria > Pseudomonadota > Gammaproteobacteria > Burkholderiales > Burkholderiaceae_C > Inhella > Inhella proteolytica. The sequence goes on along the minus strand of NZ_JAEDAK010000001.1, from coordinate 516,996 downwards.
AGGCCCGCAAGTTGCCCGCGGGCGACGCGCAGACGCAGGCCAATCTGGCGGCCTCCACCCAGGCTGCGATCGTCGAGGTGTTGGTGCGCAAGAGTCTGGCGGCGCTCAAGCTGACGGGCCTGAAGCGCTTGGTGGTGGCCGGCGGCGTGGGGGCGAACCGGCGTCTGCGCGAGCAACTGAATGAGGCCTGCCAGCGCCGCGGCGTGCGCGTGCACTACCCGGAGCTGGCCCTGTGCACCGACAACGGCGCCATGATTGCGCTGGCCGCCGCCATGCGCTGGCAGACCCAGGTGGCGGATGCCCAGCCCACCTACAGCTTCGAGGTGCATCCTCGCTGGCCATTGGCCATGGTCTGATACACTCCGCAGGTTTTGCGCCAGCCAGGTGCAGAGCCGTCGCAAGACGCATCGCACGACGAGGGTCGGTTTCACTCTCGCTCGCAAGTCCAACCCCGGAAACCGCTCGACCCGACCGCAGGTTTGGCGACGGCTTTCCAACACCAGGAAACACCATGTCCGTCGCCGATCTGAACAAAGCCGATATCGTCAAGGCCCACGCCCGTGCCGCCAATGACACCGGCAGCCCCGAAGTGCAAGTCGCTCTGCTGACCGCTCGCATCAACGAGCTGACCCCTCACTTCAAGGCCAACCCCAAGGACCATCATGGCCGCCGCGGCCTGCTGAAGATGGTCAATTCGCGCAAGCGCCTGCTGGCCTATCTGAAGAGCCGTGACAGCGCCCGCTACGTCGAGCTGATCAAGAAGCTCGGCCTGCGCAAGTAAGCACCCCTTGAGAGAGCCTGCCCCGCAGGCTCTTTCTCCATCCCGCCGGAGACCCGCAACCCGTGATCGCGTGTGCCATTCCAAAGCCGCTGCGTGCAGTGCCTTTGGAATGACATGGCGAACGGCTTGCCGAGCCCGGCTCTTTTCCTTCTAGGAGCCATTCATGACCATGTTCCAAAAAGTCAGCAAGACCTTTCAATGGGGATCGCACACCGTCACGATGGAGACGGGTGAGATTGCCCGCCAGTCGACCGGCGCCGTGCTGGTCAACATCGACGACACCGTCGTGCTTGCCACCGTCGTGGCGCGCAAGGAAGCCAAAGCCGGCCAGGACTTCTTCCCTCTGACTGTCGACTACATCGAGAAGACCTATGCCGCCGGCAAGATCCCCGGCAGCTTCTTCAAGCGCGAGGGCCGCCCCAGCGAGTTGGAGACCCTAACCAGCCGCCTGATCGACCGTCCGATCCGCCCGCTGTTCCCGGAAGGCTTCTTCAATGAAGTCCAGGTCGTCATCCACACCCTGAGCCTGAACCCCGAGGTGCAGGCCGACATCGCCGCCATGATTGCCACCAGCGCCGCGTTGGCGGTGTCGGGTATTCCGTTCAATGGCCCGATCGGTGCGGCCCGCGTGGGTTACATCAACGGCGAATACGTGCTGAACCCCGGCAAGACCGAACTGGCCAACAGCAAGCTCGACCTGGTGGTCGCCGGCACCGAAGCTGCCGTGCTGATGGTGGAGTCGGAAGCCGACCAGCTGAGCGAAGAGGTGATGCTCGGTGCCGTGGTGTTCGGCCACGAGGCAGGCAAGACCGCCATCAATGCCATCCACGAACTGGTTCGTGACGCCGGCAAGCCGAGCTGGAACTGGACCGCCCCGGCCAAGAACGAAGAGTTCATCGCCAAGGTCACCCAGTTGGCCGAGGAAGCGCTGCGCGCCGCCTACCAGATCCGCAGCAAGCAGGCGCGTACCGAGGCTTGCCGTGCCGCCTACGCCAACGTGAAGTCCGCGCTGAAGGAAGCTGGCACAGAATTCGACGGCGTCGAGGTCGACAACCTGCTGTTCGAGATCGAAGCCCGCATCGTGCGCAGCCAGATCCTGAACGGCGAGCCGCGCATCGATGGCCGCGACACCCGCACCGTGCGCGCCATCGAGATCCGCACCGGCCTGCTGCCGCGTACCCACGGTTCGGCTCTGTTCACTCGTGGCGAAACCCAGGCCCTCGTGGTCACCACCCTGGGTACGGACCGCGACGCGCAACTCATTGACGCCCTGGCCGGTGAGTTCAGCGACCGTTTCATGCTGCACTACAACATGCCTCCGTTCGCCACCGGCGAGACGGGCCGCGTGGGCAGCCCCAAGCGCCGCGAAATCGGCCACGGCCGCCTGGCCAAGCGAGCACTGATGGCCGTGCTGCCCAGCAAGGAAGAGTTCCCCTACACCCTGCGCGTGGTCTCGGAGATCACCGAGTCGAACGGCTCGTCGTCGATGGCCTCGGTCTGCGGCGGCTGCCTGGCCATGATGGACGCCGGCGTGCCGTTGAAGGCGCACGTCGCCGGCATCGCCATGGGCCTGATCAAGGAAGGCAACCGCTTCGCCGTGCTGACCGACATCCTGGGCGATGAAGATCACCTCGGCGACATGGACTTCAAGGTGGCCGGCACCAACGGTGGCGTTACGGCGCTGCAGATGGACATCAAGATCCAGGGTATCACCAAGGAAATCATGCAGGTCGCCCTGGCTCAGGCCAAGGAAGCCCGCCTGCACATCCTGGGCAAGATGGTTGAGGCCGTGGCAGGTGCGAACACCGAGGTCTCCGACTTCGCGCCGCGCCTCTACACCATGAAGATCAATCCCGAGAAGATCCGTGACGTGATCGGCAAGGGCGGCGCCACCATCCGCGCGCTGACCGAAGAGACCGGCACCACGATCGACATCGGTGACGACGGCACCATCACCATCGCCTCCACCGATGCAGCCAAGGCCGAACTGGCCAAGAAACGCATCGAGGACATCACCGCCGAGGCGGTGATCGGCAAGGTCTACGAAGGTCCGGTCGTCAAGATCCTCGACTTCGGCGCCCTGGTGCAGATCCTGCCGAACAAGGATGGCCTGGTGCACATCAGCGAGATCGCCCATCGCCGCATCGACAAGGTCACCGACGTGCTGAAGGAAGGCGAGATCGTCAAGGTCAAGGTGCTGGACACTGACGAGAAGGGCCGCGTCAAGCTGTCGATCAAGGCCCTGGTCGATCGGCCGGCTCCGGCTCCCGCGCAGGAGTAAGACCTTGCGAGGCATTGGCTTTGCGCAGCCGGGCGGTCCAGAGGTGCTCACCCTGGGTGAGCACCCGGAGCCGCAGGCCGGCGCGGGCGAATGCCAGATTCGCGTGGTGGCGTCGGGCGTCAATCGTCCCGATGTGCTGCAACGCAAGGGCCTATATCCACCGCCGCCGGGCGTCAGCCTGCTGCCGGGCTTGGAGGTCGCCGGATTCATCGAGTCCGGTGACGCCGACGCCCTGCAGGCGGCCGGTTTGTCGCTCGGCGATGCCGTGTGTGCCCTGGTGGCGGGTGGGGGCTATGCCGAGCGCTGCGTGGCGCCGATTGCGCAGTGCCTGCCCGTGCCGAAGGGTTGGAGCTTGGTGGAAGCCGCCGGGTTGCCGGAGACCTGCTTCACCGTCTGGTCGAACTTGTTCGATCAAGGGGGTCTGCGGGCGGGTGATCGCGTGCTGATCCACGGCGGCTCCAGCGGCATCGGCGTGAGCGCGATCCAACTGGCCAAGGCGTTTGGTGCCCAGGTCTGGGTCACGGTGGGCCATGCCGACAAGGCCAAGGCCTGTCTGTCCCTGGGGGCGGATGGGGCCATCAACTACCGCGAGCAGGACTTTGTCGCCGAAGGACTGCGCGCGACTCAGGGGCGGGGCTTTGACCTGATCCTCGACATGGTGGCGGGCCCCTATATCGCCCGCAACCAGCAGGTGCTGGCCGAAGAGGGGCGCCTGCTGGTGATTGCGGTGCAGGGCGGAACCAAGGCTGAGTTGGACGCCGGCGTCTTGTTGCGAAAGCGTCAGCGCATCAGCGGCAATACCCTGCGCAGCCGCCCGTTGGCCTTTAAGGCGGCGATCGGGGCGCAGTTGCGGGCCAAGGTCTGGCCCCTGTTGGCGCAAGGTGTCGTGCGCCCGGTGATCCATCGGGTCTGGCCTGCGGCCCAAGCGGCCGAGGCGCACCGCGAACTGGAGGCTGGGGCACATGTCGGCAAGCTGGTGCTGTCCTGGCAAGGAGATTGAAGATGCAACGCAAGAAATTGGTGGTTGGCAACTGGAAGATGCATGGCGGCAAGGGCTTCATTGAGGCGCTGCTGGCCGAGCTGAAGGGCCGCGGTCCATGGCCCAGCGATGTGGCGGTCTGTCCGCCGGCGCTCTACCTGCCGCAGTGCGAGCAACTGCTCGCCAGCACTCCTATCGCCTGGGGTGCGCAGGACGTGTCCGCGCACAACGGACAAGGGGCCTACACCGGTGAAATCTCAGCCACCATGCTGAAGGAGTTCGGCGCGCGCTACGCCATCGTGGGTCACAGCGAGCGCCGCAGCTACCACGCCGAGAATGACCAGCTGGTGGCAGCCAAGGCCAAGGCGGCGCTGGCACAGGATCTGACCCCGATCGTCTGCGTGGGCGAAACCCGTGCCGAGCGCGAGGCCGGTCACACCGAGGCGGTGGTCCAGCGGCAGCTGGGTACCTTGATCCGCAACCTCGGTGCTCGCATCGGCGAGGTGGTCGTGGCTTATGAGCCCGTTTGGGCTATCGGCACCGGCCTGACGGCGAGCCCGGAGCAAGCCCAGGACGTGCATGCCCGACTGCGCCAACAGCTGCTGGCCGCAACCCCTGCTGCAGCACAGATGCGCATCCTGTACGGCGGCAGCGTCAAGCCGGACAACGCCGCGCAGCTGTTTGCTCAACCCGATATCGATGGCGGGCTGATCGGTGGGGCGGCCTTGAAGGCGGCCGACTTCGACGCGATCTGCCGCGCCTGAACCCAATAAGGAGAACCTGACGATGCAATTCCTGATGAATCTGTTGCTGGTGGTGCAGTTGCTGAGTGCGCTGGCCATGATCGGCTTGGTGCTGGTTCAGCACGGCAAGGGTGCCGACATGGGGGCCTCTTTTGGTGCAGGTGCCTCGGGTACCTTGTTCGGTGCCACCGGCAGTGCCAATGTGTTGTCCAAGTCGACGGCCATCTGTGCCACGCTCTTCTTCGTGTGCACGCTGTTCCTGGCCTACTTCGGCAACGCACGCAATAGCGCGGGCACGGACAAGGGTTCCTTCCTGGATGCCCCGGCTGCCGTGGCCTCGCAACCGGCCCAAACGGGTGCCGCCGCCATTCCCGGGCTTGCTGCACCAGCCGCCAACCTGGCCTCGGCTCCGGCTGCGGTTGCATCGGAAGCTTCGGCCCCTGCAAAAGACTAAATTTTCGCTATAGAATGCGAGGCTGTTCGCTGCAGACCAAACCTCACTGGTCCGAGCAACGCGGCGAATAGTGAAAACAAGCGGTCGTGGTGAAATTGGTAGACACGCTATCTTGAGGGGGTAGTGGCGAAAGCTGTGCGAGTTCGAGTCTCGCCGACCGCACCAAATTCCAGCGGCAATCTCTCGATTGACGAATCGCAAAGACGGGCGCTTAGCAATACCAGCCAAGCGCCCGTTTTCGTTTCTAGCGCGTAACATGCCGCGGTTTTTTGCCCGGCAGACATGACCATGAGTTTGGAACAGTACCTCCCTGTCATCCTTTTCATCCTGGTCGGTGCCGCCGTCGGCGTCATCCCCCAAGTGCTCGGCGCGCTGCTGGGCCCGCATCGCCCTGATGCGGCAAAGAACTCCCCTTACGAATGCGGCTTCGAGGCCTTTGAAGACGCGCGCATGAAATTCGATGTGCGCTATTACCTCGTGGCCATTCTGTTCATCCTGTTTGACCTGGAAATTGCCTTCCTGTTCCCTTGGGCCGTTGCGCTCAAGGAAATCGGACCGACGGGCTTCTGGGCCATGATGGTTTTCCTCGGCATCCTCGTCGTCGGCTTTGCCTACGAGTGGAAAAAGGGCGCGTTGGACTGGGAATAAGCAATGGGTATTGAAGGCGTTCTCAAGGAAGGCTTCGTCACCACCTCGGTCGACAAGCTGATCAACTGGTCCAAGACCGGCTCGCTGTGGCCGATGACCTTTGGCCTGGCCTGCTGCGCGGTGGAAATGATGCACGCCGGTGCGGCGCGCTATGACATTGACCGCTTCGGCATGCTGTTTCGCCCGAGCCCGCGCCAGAGTGATCTGATGATCGTGGCGGGCACGCTGTGCAACAAGATGGCGCCGGCGCTGCGCAAGGTCTACGACCAGATGGCCGAGCCCCGCTGGGTGCTGTCGATGGGTAGCTGCGCCAATGGCGGTGGCTACTACCACTACAGCTATTCGGTGGTGCGCGGCTGCGATCGCATCGTTCCCGTGGATGTCTACGTGCCGGGCTGCCCGCCCACCGCCGAGGCGTTGCTCTATGGCGTGCTGCAACTGCAGGCCAAGATCCGCCGCGAAAACACGATTGCCCGCTGAAGGCACAGCCGATGAGCGTTACCCCTTGTTTGGACCGGCTGGAAACCAGCCTCAAGAATGCGCTCGGCGAGCGCATCCGCAAACTGACCCGGACCCTGGGCGAGATCACCGTGGAAGTGGCGGCAGCCGATTACTACGCCGCCGCCAAGACCTTGCGCGATCACTCCGAGCTGCGCTTCGAGCAGTTGATCGACCTCTGCGGCCTGGACTACTCCAGCTATGGCAACGCCGCCTGGGAAGGCCCCCGTTTTTGCGTCGCCTCGCAGCTGCTGTCGGTCAGCTTGAACCAGCGTGTGCGGCTGAAAGTGTTCGCGCCCGACGATGACCTGCCCCTGGTGGCGTCCGTCACGCCGCTGTGGACGTCGGCCAACTGGTTTGAGCGCGAGGCTTTCGACCTCTACGGCATCTTGTTCGATGGCCATGAGGATCTGCGCCGCATCCTCACCGACTACGGCTTCATCGGCCACCCGATGCGCAAGGACTTCCCGGTGTCGGGTCACGTCGAAATGCGCTACGACGCCGAACAGCGCCGCGTGATCTACCTGCCGGTGTCCATCGAACCGCGTGAGATCACGCCGCGCGTGATCCGCGAAGACCACTACGGGGGTCTGAACTGATGTCCGAAATCAAGAACTACACCCTCAACTTCGGCCCCCAGCACCCGGCAGCGCACGGGGTGCTGCGCCTGGTGCTGGAGTTGGACGGCGAAGTGATCCAGCGCGCCGATCCGCACATCGGTCTGCTACACCGCGCCACCGAAAAGCTGGCGGAGAGCAAGACCTACATCCAGTCGCTGCCCTATATGGACCGGCTGGATTACGTCTCGATGATGTGCAACGAGCACGCCTACTGCCTGGCCATCGAGAAGATGCTGGGCTTGCAGGTGCCACTGCGCGCCCAGTACATCCGTGTCATGTTCAGCGAGCTGACCCGCCTGCTGAACCACCTGCTCTGGCTCGGTTGCCACGGCCTCGACTGCGGCGCGATGAACATCTTCATCTACGCCTTCCGCGAGCGCGAAGACATCTTCGACATGTACGAGGCGGTGTCGGGTGCGCGCATGCACGCGGCCTACTTCCGTCCGGGCGGCGTTTACCGTGACCTGCCGGACGTGATGCCGCAGTACCAGGCCAGCAAGGTTCGCAACGCCAAGACCATGGCCAAGCTGAACGAGAACCGCAAGGGCTCGCTGCTGGACTTCATCGAAGACTTCACCAAGCGCTTCCCGGCCTGCGTGGACGATTACGAGACCCTGCTGACCGACAACCGCATCTGGAAGCAGCGCACCGTGGGCATCGGCGTGGTCACGCCGGAGCGCGCGCTGAACCTGGGCTTCACCGGCGCCATGCTGCGCGGCTCGGGCATCGCCTGGGATCTGCGCAAGCAGCAGCCGTACGACTGCTATGCGGACCTCGACTTCGACGTGCCGGTGGGTGTCAACGGTGACACCTACGACCGCTATCTGGTGCGCATGGAAGAGATGCGCCAGAGCAATCGCATCATTCAGCAGTGCGTGGCCTGGCTGAAAGCCAACCCTGGTCCGGTGATCACCGACAACCACAAGGTGGCGCCGCCGGCCCGCGAGTCCATGAAGTCGAACATGGAAGAGCTGATCCACCACTTCAAGCTCTTCACCGAAGGCTTCCGCGTGCCCGAAGGCGAGGCCTATGCCGCGGTAGAGCATCCGAAGGGCGAGTTCGGCATCTACATGGTCAGCGACGGCGCCAACAAGCCGTACCGCCTGAAGATTCGCGCCCCCGGCTTCGCGCATTTGGCGGCGCTCGATGAGATGAGCCGCGGCCACATGATTGCGGACGCAGTGGCCATCATCGGCACCATGGACATCGTGTTCGGCGAGATCGATCGATGAGCAGCTACACCTTGAGTGACGCGACGCGCGCCCGTTGGGACCGCGAAGTCGCCAAATACCCTGCAGAGCAGAAGCAGTCGGCCGTGATGGCCTGCTTGTCCATCATCCAGCAGGAAGAAGGCCATGTCTCGCGTGAGTCCGAGGAGGTGCTGGCGGCCTATCTCGGCATGGCGCCGATTGCGGTGCACGAGGTCACGACCTTCTACAACATGTACAACCAGCAGCCGGTTGGCAAGTTCAAGCTGAACGTCTGCACCAACCTGCCCTGCCAACTGCGGGGTGGTCAACAGGCGCTGGAGCACGTGCTGAACAAGCTCGGCGTGGAGGCCGGCGGCACCACGGCCGACGGACTCTTCACCGTGCAGCAGTGCGAGTGCCTGGGTGCCTGCGCTGATGCGCCGGTGATGCTGGTCAATGACCGTCAGATGTGCAGCTACATGAGCCACGAGCGGCTCGACGAGCTGCTCGACGTGCTGAAGAAGGCCTGAGCATGATCGACCTGTCGAAATTCCAGAGCACCGGCGACCTGACCTGCTTCCACGGGCGCCACATCCAGCCGCAGATCTATGCCGAGCTGAACGGCAAGAACTGGGGCCTGAAAGACTATGAGGCGCGCGGCGGCTACCAGGCCCTGCGCAAGATCCTGGCCGCTGATGGCGGCATGACGCCCGAGCAGGTGATTGCCGAGGTCAAGGCCTCGTCGCTGCGCGGCCGCGGCGGCGCCGGTTTCCCCACCGGTCTGAAGTGGAGCTTCATGCCGCGCCAGTTCCCGGGTGCGAAATACCTGGTCTGCAACTCGGACGAAGGCGAGCCGGGCACCTGCAAGGACCGCGACATCCTGATGTTCAACCCGCACTCGGTGATCGAGGGCATGGCCATCGCGGCCTACGCGATGGGCATCAGCGTGGGCTACAACTACATCCACGGCGAAATCTTCGAGGTCTACGAGCGCTTCGAGGCCGCCCTTGAGGAGGCCCGTGCCGCCGGCCTGCTGGGCGACAAGATCCTCGGCTCCGGCTTCAGTTTCCAGCTGCACGCCCATCACGGCTTCGGCGCCTACATCTGCGGCGAAGAAACCGCGCTGCTCGAATCGCTGGAAGGCAAGAAGGGCCAGCCGCGCTTCAAGCCGCCGTTCCCGGCCAGCTTCGGCCTGTACGGCAAGCCGACGACGATCAACAACACCGAGACCTTCGCCGCAGTGCCCTGGATCATCCGCAACGGCGGCCAGGCCTACCTCGAAGTGGGCAAGCCGAACAACGGCGGCACCAAGATCTTCTCGGTCAGCGGTGACGTCAACCGTCCCGGCAATTACGAGGTGCCGATGGGTACGCCCTTCAGCACCCTGCTGGAGTTGGCGGGCGGGGTGCGCACAGGCCGCACGCTGAAGGCCGTCATTCCCGGCGGCTCGTCGGCGCCCGTGCTGCCGGCCGACGTGATGATGCAGTGCACGATGGACTATGACTCCATCGCCAAGGCGGGCTCGATGCTGGGTTCGGGCGCCGTCATCGTGATGGACGACTCGCGCTGCATGGTGAACTCGCTGCTGCGCCTCTCCTACTTCTACATGCACGAGAGCTGTGGCCAGTGCACGCCCTGCCGTGAAGGTACGGGCTGGATGTGGCGGGTGATCGAGCGCATTGCGCATGGCAAAGGCCGCCCGGAAGACATCGACCTGCTGAACAGCGTGGCCGACAACATCCAGGGCCGCACCATCTGCGCGCTGGGCGACGCCGCCGCCATGCCGGTGCGCGCGATGCTCAAGCACTTCAAGCACGAATTCGTGCAAATGATCGAAGCCGCCAACGCGAAGAAGGCCGCCTGAGATGGTTGAAATCGAAATCGACGGCCAGAAAGTGGCCGTACCAGAAGGCAGCATGGTCATGCATGCGGCCGAGAAGGTCGGCACCTATGTGCCGCACTTCTGCTATCACAAGAAACTGAGCATCGCGGCCAACTGCCGCATGTGCCTGGTCGACGTCGAGAAGGCGCCCAAGCCCATGCCCGCCTGCGCCACGCCGGTCACGCCCGGCATGATCGTGCGGACCAAGAGCGAGAAGGCGGTCAAGGCCCAGCAGGGGGTGATGGAGTTCCTGCTCATCAACCACCCGCTTGACTGCCCGATCTGCGACCAAGGTGGCGAGTGCCAGCTGCAGGATCTGGCGGTGGGCTATGGCGGAAGCAAGAGCCGCTACACCGAAGAAAAGCGCGTCGTCTTCCACAAGAACGTCGGCCCGCTGATCTCGATGGAAGAGATGAGCCGCTGCATCCACTGCACCCGCTGCGTGCGCTTCGGTCAGGAGATCGCCGGCGTGATGGAGCTGGGCATGCCCAACCGGGGTGAGCACAGCGAGATCACCACCTTCGTCGGCCGCACGGTGGATTCCGAGCTGAGCGGCAACATGATCGACCTCTGCCCGGTCGGCGCGCTCACCAGCAAGCCCTTCCGCTACAGCGCCCGCACCTGGGAGTTGTCGCGCCGCAAGAGCGTGAGCCCGCATGATTCGACCGGCGCCAATCTGATCGTTCAGATCAAGAACAACCGCGTGCTGCGCGTGGTGCCGCAGGAGAACGAGGCCGTCAACGAGTGCTGGATCGCCGACCGCGACCGCTTCAGCTACGAGGGCCTGAACGCCGACAACCGCCTGACCCGCCCGATGCTCAAGCAAGGTGGCGCCTGGCAGATGGTGGACTGGGCGACGGCGCTCGACTACGTCGCCAAGGGTCTGAGTGCCATCCGCACCGAACACGGGGCCGGCCAGCTGGCGGCACTGGTGTCGCCGCATGCCACCCTGGAAGAGGCGGCCCTGGCCGCGCAACTGATGCGCGCGCTGGGCAGTGAAAACATTGATGCGGCGCTGCGCCAGCAGGACGATGCATTGCGCGCCGCCCAGGGCGAGGCCTTCACGCTGGGCCGCAGCATCAGTTCGCTGTCGCAGCTCGATGCGGCCTTCGTGATCGGTGCCAACCTGCGCAAGGACCATCCGCTGTTCGCACAGCGCCTGCGCCAGACCGCACGGCATGGCGCTGCCATCGCCGGCCTGCACGCCGTGGCGGACGATGAGGCCATGCCCGTGCGTCTGCAAGCGCTGCGTCGTCCGGAGCAGTGGGTGGGCTTCCTGGCCGAAGTCGCAGCGGCCGTGGCCGAAGGGCAGGGTGGCCAAGCGCCCCAAGCCGTGGACGCCGTGTCGGCTGAAGCGCGTTCGATCGCCACCCTGCTGAGTCAGGGCGACCACAAGGCCCTGCTGCTGGGCAACGCGGCGGCGGAGCATCCGCAGGCCAGCCAGCTGCATGCGCTGGCCAGCTGGATTGCGCAAGCCTGTGGTGCCACGGTGGGTTTCTTGGGCGAAGCGGCGAACACCGTGGGTGCCCAACTCGCCGGTGCACGCCCCGGTCCCGGTGGCCGCAGCGCCCGCGCTCTGCTTAGCGAAGCGCCCGCCAAGGGTGTGCTGCTGGTGGGAGCCGACCCCTTGCTGGACGTTGCCAATGCCCAGGCGGCCGCCGCGGCCTTGAAGGGCGCCGACATGGTGGTCGGCCTGGCCAGCCACCGCACGGATGCCCTGCTGGATCTGGCCCATGTGCTGCTGCCCATGGCGCCCTTTACCGAGACCTCTGGCAGCTTTGTCAACGCTGACGGCACGCTGCAAAGCTTCGTCGGCGTGGTGCCCCCGCAAGGCGAGGCACGCCCTGGCTGGAAGGTCCTGCGCGTGCTCGGCAATCAGCTTGGGCTGCCCGGCTTTGACTTCGAATCCAGCGAGCAGGTTCGTGCGACGCTGAACCTCGAAGTCAAGCCGGCCGCTGCTGCGGCGCTCCAGGCGCCCGCGCAAGCCGACATGTCCTCGCTGGTGCGGCTGAACGAGCTGCCGCTCTACGCAAGCGACATGTTGGTGCGTCAGGCGGCAAGCCTGCAGAGCACCCGCGAGGCGCGAGAGTCCGCCACGGTGCAACTGCCGGCCGCACTCTTCGCCCAACTGGGTCTGAAGGACGGTGAGATGGTGCGCGTCAGCCAGGGGCAGGGTTCGGCCCTGCTGCCGGCCCGCTGCAATGCCCAGCTTGCCGAGGGCGTCGTGCGCATTGGCGGCGGCCTGGCCGAGACCATGACCCTGGGTGCCGGCTTCGCAGCCGTCGCCGTGGAGAAGGCCTGATGATCGACCAACTCTATGCACTGGGTACTCAGTACCTCGGCGGCTTCTGGCCGGTGGTCTGGAGCCTGCTGAAGATCGTCGCCGTGGTGGCGCCGCTAATGCTGTTCGTGGCCTATCTGACGCTGTGGGAGCGCAAGGGCATCGCGCTGTCGCAGCTGCGCCCAGGTCCGAACCGTGTGGGCCCCTACGGCCTGCTGACGCCGATCGCCGATGCGGTCAAGCTGATCTTCAAGGAGGTCATCCTCCCTGCCGCGTCGAACAAGGGCCTCTTCTTCCTCGGCCCCATCATGACCATCATGCCGGCGCTGGCTGCCTGGGCCGTGGTGCCCTTCGGGCCCGAGGCGGCGGTGGCCAATGTCAATGCCGGCCTGCTGTTCCTGATGGCCATCATGTCGATGGAGGTCTACGGCGTGATCATTGCCGGCTGGGCCTCGAACTCGAAGTACGCCTTCCTGGGTGCGATGCGCGCATCGGCGCAGATGGTGAGCTACGAGATCGCCATGGGCTTCGCCCTGGTGGTGGTGCTGATGGTCAGCGGCTCGCTGAACATGACCGACATTGTCATGGGCCAGGCCAAGGGCATGTTTGCCGAGAAAGGCCTGAACTTCCTGAGCTGGAACTGGCTCCCCCTGCTGCCGATCTTCATCGTCTACTTCATCTCCGGTCTGGCCGAAACCAACCGCCATCCCTTCGACGTGGTCGAAGGTGAGTCAGAGATCGTGGCCGGTCACATGATCGAGTACTCGGGCATGAGCTTCGCCATGTTCTTCCTGGCCGAGTACGCCAACATGATCCTGGTTTCGGTGCTAGCCGTGACCATGTTCCTGGGTGGCTGGGCAGCGCCCGTGAGCTGGAGCCTGTTCGGCCTGCAGACGCCGGAATTCATCCAGTCGACGATGGCCCTGTGGAACTGGTTGTGGCTGTTTGCCAAGACTTTCGTGGTGGTGACCTTCTTCCTCTGGGTGCGCGCTTCGTTCCCGCGCTTCCGTTACGACCAGATCATGCGTCTGGGCTGGAAGATCTTCATCCCGATCACCCTGGTCTGGCTCGTCGTGGTGGGGCTGTGGATCCAGTCCCCCTGGAACATCTGGAAATGAGGGCCTGAGCAGTGCGCGCACTCATCGATTTCATCAAGAGCTTCATGCTCATCGAGCTGTTCAAGGGCATGGCCCTGACCGGACGGCACTTCCTGGCTCCCAATATCACCATCCAGTTCCCGGAGGAAAAGACGCCGCTGAGCCCGCGCTTCCGGGGCCTGCATGCGCTGCGTCGCTACGAGAACGGTGAAGAGCGTTGCATTGCCTGCAAGCTCTGCGAAGCCGTTTGCCCGGCGATGGCCATCACGATCGAGAGCGATGTGCGCGCCGACGGCTCGCGCCGCACGACGCGCTACGACATCGACCTGACCAAGTGCATCTTCTGCGGCTTCTGCGAAGAGAGCTGCCCGGTGGACTCGATCGTCGAGACGCCGATCTTCGAGTACCACGGCGAAAAGCGCGGTGACCTGTACTTCACCAAAGAGATGCTGCTGGCCGTGGGCGACCGCTACGAGCCCCTGATCGCCAAGACCAAGGAGGCGGACGCCAAGTACCGCTGAGGTACGCAGGCGCACACACCATGAACACGACCACCGCGCTGTTCTATCTGTTCTCCGTCGTGCTGCTGGGCGCGAGCTTTCGCGTCATCACCGCGAAGTCCACCGTCCACGCCGCGCTGTTCCTCGTGCTGGCCTTCTTCAACGCCTCCTGCATCTGGATGCTGCTGAAGGCCGAGTTCCTGGCCATCACGCTGGTGCTCGTCTACGTCGGCGCCGTGATGGTGCTGTTCCTGTTCGTCGTCATGATGCTCGACGTGCACACCGACAAGGTGCGCACGGGCTTCTGGAAGCATCTGCCGCTGGCGGCCTTCATTGGCGTGCTCGTGGCGCTGGAGATGGCCGCCGTGCTGCTCGGCGGCTTCCAAGTGCAGGAGGCGGCTCCGCTCAGTGCCGAGGCCATCCGCCTGGGCAACTCGAAGATGCTCGGCATTGCCATCTACACCGACTACCTGTACCCGCTGCAGATCGCGGCCGTGCTGCTGCTTGTGGGCATCATCGCCGCCATCGCGCTGACCCTGCGTGAGCGCAAGGACTCGCGCTGGCAGGACCCGGGCCAGCAGGTGCGCGTCAAGGCGAAGGACCGGGTGCGCCTGGTCAAGATGGAGGCCGTCAAGCCCGCGCCGGCCCAAGAACCCCAAGGAGGCGCCTGATGGGTGCGCTGACTCTCGGCCATTTCCTGACGCTGGGCGGATTCCTGTTCGCCCTGTCGGTGATCGGCATCTTCATGAACCGCAAGAACCTGATCGTGCTGCTGATGGCCATCGAGCTGATGCTGCTGGCGGTCAACCTGAACTTCGTTGCCTTCTCGCATTACTTGGGCGACATGGCAGGGCAGGTGTTCGTGTTCTTCATCCTCACCGTCGCGGCGGCCGAATCGGCCATCGGCCTGGCCATCCTGGTCGTGCTGTTCCGCAATCGCAGCTCGATCCGCGTGGATGAGCTCGACGCCTTGAAGGGTTGACGGAATGACTCCGAGTTTGAACCCCAATCTGCTGCTCTGGGTGCCGCTGGCACCGCTGATCGGTTGCATCCTGGCTGGCTTGTTCGGCAAGAGCATCGGCCGCCGCGGCGCGCACATGGTCACCATCCTCGGCGTGGCCATCGCAGCCGTGATCTCGCTGATGACGCTGAAGGCCGTGGCCGTCGATGGTGCGCGCTTCAGCGGCACGATCTACGAATGGATGGTCGTCGGTGGCCTGAAGATGGAGATCGGCTTCCTGGTCGATGGCCTGACGGCCATGATGATGGTGGTCGTGACCTCGGTGTCGCTGATGGTGCACATCTACACCATCGGCTACATGCACGAGGACCCTGGCTATCAGCGCTTCTTCAGCTACATCTCGCTATTCACCTTCAGCATGCTGATGCTGGTGATGAGCAACAACCTGCTGCAGCTGTTCTTCGGCTGGGAAGCGGTGGGTCTGGTCTCGTACCTGCTGATCGGCTTCTGGTACACCAAGCCCACGGCGATCTTCGCCAACATGAAGGCCTTCCTGGTCAACCGCGTGGGTGACTTCGGCTTCATCCTGGGCATCGGCCTGCTGGTGGCGTACGCCGGTTCGCTGAACTACGCCGAGATCTTCGCCAAGAAGAACGAGCTGGCGCAGATCCAGTTCAGCATGCCGCTGTGGGGCGACCACTGGATGCTGATCACCGTGGCCTGCATCTGCCTGTTCATCGGTGCGATGGGCAAGAGCGCGCAGTTCCCGCTGCACGTCTGGCTGCCCGATTCGATGGAAGGCCCGACGCCGATTTCGGCGCTGATTCACGCCGCCACCATGGTGACGGCGGGCATCTTCATGGTGGCGCGCATGTCGCCGCTGTTCGAGCTCTCCGACACCGCGCTGAACGTGGTGCTGGTGGTCGGCTCGATCACCGCGCTGTTCATGGGCTTCCTGGGCATCATCCAAAACGACATCAAGCGCGTGGTTGCCTATTCCACGCTGAGTCAGCTCGGCTACATGACGGTGGCGCTGGGTGTGTCGGCTTACTCGGTGGCCGTGTTCCATCTGATGACCCATGCCTTCTTCAAGGCTCTGCTGTTCCTTGCCGCTGGCTCGGTCATCATCGGCATGCACCACGATCAGGACATCCGCAACATGGGTGGTCTGAAGAAGTACATGCCGATCACCTGGATCACCAGCCTGATCGGTTCGCTGGCCCTGATCGGCACGCCCTTCCTCTCGGGCTTCTACTCGAAGGACAGCATCATCCTGGCAGTCGGCGGCTCCAACCTGCCGGGCGCCACCTTCGCGCAGATCGCGGTCACCGTGGGCGTGTTCGTCACCGCCTTCTATTCCTTCCGCATGTACTTCCTGGTCTTCCACGGCCCGGAGCGTTTCGGCCAGGCCCACCATGGGCATGACGCTCACCACGCGGACGCTGACCACCACCATGGCCTGGCGCCGGGCGAGAAGCCGCACGAGACCCCCTGGGTGGTCTGGGTGCCTCTGGTGGCGCTCGCCATTCCCTCCCTGGTGGTGGGTGGCCTGACCCTGGTGCCGATGCTGCAGGGCGACTTCTTCAAGGACGCCATCACCATCAATGGCGAACTGCACAAGGGTCTGGCCCATGTGCTGCCGCATGTCGAGCATGGCGCCATCGCCATGGGCTTGCACGCCTTCGTCAGCCTGCCGTTCTGGCTGGCGGTGGCGGGCGTGGCGATGGCCTACTGGTTCTACATCCTGCAGCCGGCCATCCCGGCGGCGATCGCGCGCGCCCTGCGCCCGCTGATCACAGTGATGGAGAACAAGTACTACATGGACTGGATCAACGAGCAGATCTTTGCCCGCGCCGCGCGCGGTCTGGGTGTGGGTCTGTGGAAGGGCGGTGATGCCGGTCTGATCGACGGTGTCCTGATCAACGGCTCGGCCAAGCTGGTCGGCCTGCTGGCGCGAGTCATGCGCTTGGCGCAGAGCGGCCACCTGACGGCGTACGCCTTCGCCATGATCCTGGGCGTCGTGGGCCTGATGAGCTGGAAGCTCTGGCCCACGATCGAGCCCCAGCTGCGGGCCGTGATGTCCCAGCTGTCGGGCCAGTGAAGCCGGAGAACAAGAAATGCAATGGTTGAGTCTTTCGATCTGGCTGCCCGTGGTGTGCGGCGCCTTGCTGCTCACCTTGGGCAAGCCGCAGCAGGCTGGCCTGGTGCGCTGGCTGGCGCTGCTGGCGGCGCTGGTCAGCTTTGCGGTCACGCTGCCGCTGATCACGGGTTTTGACGTCGGCAGCGCCGCGCTGCAGTTCACCGAGAGTCATCTCTGGATCGAGCGCTTCAATGTGCGCTACGCCCTGGGCGTGGACGGCATCTCGGTCTGGTTCGTGCTGCTCACCGCCTTCATCACCATCATCGTGGTGGTGGCGGGCTGGGAAGTCATCGAGGAGCGCGTCAACCAGTACATGGGCGCCTTCCTGATCCTCTCCGGCCTGATGGTGGGCGTGTTCGCGGCTGTGGACGGCCTGCTGTTCTACGTGTTCTTCGAAGCCACGCTGATCCCGATGTACCTGATCATCGGCGTGTGGGGCGGGCCGCGGCGCGTGTACGCGGCCTTTAAGTTCTTCCTCTACACCCTGGCCGGCTCACTGCTGATGCTGCTGGCCCTGCTGTACCTGTACTTCCAAAGCGCCAAGGTCACCGGCGTGGGCAGCTTCGACATCCTGGCTTGGCACCAGCTGCCGCTGCCGATGAACGCGCAGACCCTGCTGTTCTTCGCCTTCTTCGCCGCCTTTGCGGTGAAGGTGCCGATGTGGCCGGTGCACACCTGGTTGCCGGATGCCCACGTCGAGGCGCCGACCGGTGGCTCCGTGGTGCTGGCCGCCATCATGCTGAAGCTGGGGGCGTACGGCTTCCTGCGCTTCTCGATGCCGATCACGCCGGATGCCGCGCATGCCTACGCACCCTTCGTCATTGCCCTGTCGCTGATCGCCGTGATCTACGTCGGCCTGGTGGCGATGGTGCAAAAGGACATGAAGAAGCTGGTGGCCTATTCATCAGTGGCCCATATGGGCTTCGTGACCCTGGGCTTCTTCATCTTCAACCCGCTGGGTGTGGCCGGCGGCCTGGTGCAGATGATTGCGCACGGCTTCGTCTCGGGCGCCATGTTCCTGTGCATCGGGGTGCTGTACGACCGCGTGCATTCGCGTGAGATCGCCGACTATGGCGGTGTCGTCAACACCATGCCGAAGTTCGCTGCCTTTGCCGTGCTGTTCGCCATGGCCAACTGCGGCTTGCCGGGCACCGCAGGCTTCATTGG
The DNA here is from genome assembly GCF_016093275.1 of Inhella proteolytica. GTDB lineage: Bacteria > Pseudomonadota > Gammaproteobacteria > Burkholderiales > Burkholderiaceae_C > Inhella > Inhella proteolytica. Next base: position 498,774 of record NZ_JAEDAK010000001.1, on the reverse strand, counting down.
CGAGTGGATGGTGATCCTGGGCGCGGTGCAGATGAACTTCTGGATCGGTGCTCTGGCGGCCACGGCCCTGATCTTCGGCGCCGCCTATTCGCTTTGGATGGTCAAGCGCGTGTACTTCGGCGCGGTGGCCAACGACAACGTGAAGCAACTGACCGACTTGAACTCGCGCGAGTTCTGGATGCTGGGCACGCTGGCCATCGCCGTCATCGCCATGGGCGTCTACCCCAAGCCGTTCACCGATGTGATGAACGCCTCGGTGGACCAGCTGCTGCGGCATGTGGCGGTCTCCAAACTGCAGTAAGCGGCCAAGGACAAGAAGATGACGTACATGAACTGGTCCGCCCTGACGCCCGAGCTGCTGCTGCTCGGCATGGCCTTGGTGGTTTCGATGGTCGACCTGTGGGTCAAGGATCCGGGCCGACGCCCGACCTACTGGCTCAGCCAGCTGACCCTGCTGATGGTGGCCGGCCTGCACCTGTGGAAGTTCCACAAGGGCTACAGCGTCGTGGCCATGCAGGGCCTGGTGGGAACCGACCCGCTCAGCCACCTGCTCGCCGGTCTGTCGGCGCTGGTCACCGCCGGCGTGCTGCTGCTGTCACGCCCCTATGCCCAGGCTCGCGAGATGCTGCGTGGGGAGCTGTTCACGCTCAGCCTCTTCATGCTGCTCGGCGTGTGCATCATGGTCTCGGCGCGTCACTTCCTGGTGATCTACCTCGGCCTGGAGCTGATGAGCCTGTCGCTTTACGCGCTGGTGGCGCTGCGGCGTGACCATGCCGTCAGCACCGAAGCTGCGATGAAGTACTTCGTGCTGGGCGCGCTGGCCTCGGGCTTCCTGCTGTACGGCCTGTCCATGATGTACGGCGCCACAGGTTCGCTCTCGATTCCGCAGGTCTATCTGGCGCTTTCCAGCGGCCAGGTGAACCAGGGCGTGCTGGTGTTCGGCCTGGTGTTCATCGTCGCCGGCCTGGCCTTCAAGCTCGGCGCCGCGCCCTTCCATATGTGGGTGCCCGACGTTTACCAGGGCGCGCCGACGGCGGTGACCCTGTTGATCGGTACTGCGCCCAAACTGGCCGCCTTCGCCATCACCCTGCGCCTGCTGGTCGAGGGACTGTTCACGCTGGCGGTGGATTGGCAACAGATGCTGCTGGTGCTGTCGGTGATGTCGATGATCGTCGGCAACGTCGTGGCGATTGCGCAGACCAACATCAAGCGCATGCTGGCCTACTCCACCATCGCTCAGATGGGCTTCATGCTGCTGGGTCTGGCCAGCGGTGTGGTCAAGGGCGACGCCCTGCCGGCCGCCAGCGCCTACAGCTCCTCGCTGTTCTACGCGGTGACCTATGTGTTCACCACCCTGGGCAGCTTCGGCATGGTGATGCTGCTGGCCCGCCAGGGCCACGAGGCTGAACAGCTGCAGGACTTCGCGGGCCTGTCCCAGCGCAGCCCCTGGTATGCGCTGGTGATGACGCTGCTGATCCTGTCGCTGGCCGGCATCCCGCCGACGGTGGGCTTCTACGCCAAGCTCTCGGTGCTGCAGGCCATGATCGCTACGCAGGAGCCGCTGTACTTCCAGCTGGCCGTTCTGGCGGTGCTGCTCTCGCTGGTGGGCGCCTACTACTACCTGCGCGTCATCAAGCTGATGTGGTTTGATGCCCCGGCCGAGCGCCAGGCCATCCAGGCACCCTGGGATGTGCGCGCACTGCTGAGCTTCAACGGTGCGGCCGTGCTGGCGCTGGGCATCCTGCCGGCGGGCCTGATGGAGGCCTGCAAGCAGGCCATCGTCGGCTCGCTCGCCTGAGGCCATGGGCCAAGGGGTGTGGGGCAGCGGCCTGCTGCTGCTCTTGCTGCTGGCCGCCAACGCCCCGTTCCTGAGCCCGCGCGTGCTGCTGCTCGGGCCGCTGCGCCCCACACGCGGCTTTGGGCTGCGCCTGCTGGAGCTGCTGTTGCTGGGTGCGGTGTGGCTGGTGGCTGCGTTAGCACTGGAGGCCTACCAGGGCCAGCGCCATCCGCAGGGCTGGACCTTCTACGCCGTGCTGCTGTGCCTGCTGCTGACCTTTGCGTTCCCAGGCTTTGTCTGGCGTTACTTGCGCCGCCAGCGCGATGCCAACGCCTGAGCTGACCGAGCACGAGCTGCGCAGCGAAACCGTCTATGCGGGCGGCTTTCTTCAGGTGCGGCGCGACCTCGTCCGTCTGCCCGATGGGCAGCAAGCGGCGCGCGAGTACATCGTGCACCCGGGTGCGGTGATGATCGTGCCGCTGCTCGACAACGGCCGCCTGCTGCTGGAGCGGCAGTTCCGCTACCCCTTGCGCCGCGTCATGCTGGAATTTCCGGCCGGCAAGCTCGATCCCGGCGAAGACCCGCTGCTGTGTGCCCGCCGCGAGCTGCGCGAAGAGACCGGCTACCGCGCTCGCGAGTGGGCCTATGCCGGCGTGCTGCACAACGCCATCGCCTACTCCACCGAAGGCATCGAGATCTTTTTCGCGCGGGGGCTGCAGGCTGGCGAACGAGACCTCGACGAGGGCGAGTTCTTGGAGCTCTGCGAGCTCAGCCCCGCCGAACTGGACCTGGCGTGCGCGCGGGGCGAAGTCACCGATGCCAAGACCCTGATCGGCATGCAATGGCTGCAACGCTGGCAGGCCGGCGCCTGGCCCCTGCACTGGAGTGGCGATGTGGGTGGCTGAGCTGGCCTGCCTTCATGGCCATGACTTCGAGGGCTGGTTCGGCTCGCGTGAGGACTTCGAGGCCCAGCGGGGCCGCGGCCTGGTGCAGTGCCCGACCTGTGGCAGCGCGCAGCTGCAGCGGCGGCTCAGTGCACCGCGGCTGAACTTGGGCGCCGTGGCCGCAGAGCCGGCACCGGCGCAGCCAGCGGTCGCCCCCAGCCCTGAAACCCTGCTGCGCGAACTGGTGGCGGCGGTGCGCGCCGCCAGCGAGGATGTGGGCGTCGGCTTTGCTGCGGAGGCCCGGCGCATCCACCAGGGCCGTGCCCCCGAGCGCGCCATCCGCGGCCAGGCCACAGCGGACGAATTCGTCGCTTTGCAGGACGAGGGCATCGCCGTTTGGCCCTTGCCGGCACTGGGCAGCGACGGCCCGGCGCACTGAACGTCTGGGGTCTGGTGGCCCCGCAAGGGCGGCATGCCCCCACCATTCGTCGCCGCTGGAAACGCTTCGCGGCGTGATTTCCTCAGCCCGTCCATGAGCTTCGGCGCGCTGCGGCCTGCGACGGTAAGCTGCCAGGCTTTCCGGTCCTCGCACCGCAACCTCCGCCTGATAAGCCCATGCCCATGTCGCTGCGCGCCCATCCCACCCTGGTCCTCACCACGCTTGCTCTGGCCGCCCTTTTGGGGCTCAGTGCCTGCCAGCGGCCGGAAGCCAAGAGCAAGGACAAGGCCGACGCCAAGCCGGCGCTGCTGATCGCTCCTGAGGACCTGCGTCAGGTGGGCTCCAGCGGCCTCGTCGGCGCCCCGGTGTTGACCGGCTCCGTGCAGGCCGCGCGCCGCGCCGACCTACGTGCCGAGGTGGCCGCCGTGGTGCTGCAAGTGGCCAAGGACAACGGCGAGCCGGTGCGCCAGGGCGACGTCATCGTGCGCCTGGACAGCACCGCCATCCGCGACAACCTCACCAGCGCCGAGGAGGCGCTGCGTGCCAGCACGCAGAGCTTCGAGCAGACCGAGCGTGTGTTGCAGCGCCAGAAGACCCTGAACCAGCAGGGCATGACCTCGATGCAGGCCCTCGAAGACGCCGAGCTGCGCCGCAATGCCGCGCAGTCCGATCTGGCCGCTGCCAAGGCGCGCGTCGTCAGCGCGCGCCAACAGCTCACCCGCACCGAGGTCCGGGCCCCCTTCGACGGCGTGGTCAGCGAGCGCAAGGTTTCGGTCGGCGACACGGTCCAGGTCGGTCGCGAGATCGTCAAGGTCATCGACCCACGCTCGATGCGTTTCGAGGGTCAGGTGAGTGCCGACCGCATGGGAGAGATCAAGGTGGGGCAGGCGGTGGCCCTGCGGGTCAACGGCGTGGCCGAGGGCGAATTCAAGGGCCGCATCGAGCGCATTGACGCGGCGGCCAATGCCACCACCCGCCAGGTGGAGGTGATCGCCCGCTTCGAAGACCCGGCCAGCGCACCCAAGGTCGCCGGCCTGTATGCCGAGGGCCGCGTCGATACCGGTCTGCAGACCGCGCTGGTGCTGCCCGAAGGCAGCATCGTGCGCCAGGGCGACGAGGCCCATGTCTGGCAGATCGATGGCACCAAGCTCAAGAAGACCGCTGTGCAGCTGGGCGAGCGCGATGCGCGCCGCGGCGAGGTGGTCATCAAGACGGGGCTGAAAGCCGGGGACCAGGTGCTGCGCAGTCCGGTGGGCAGTCTCAACGACGGTCAGCCCGTGCAGCGGGTGGCCGCCGGAGGCGCCGCCTCGGGTGTGCGCACCGCCGTGGTCAAGCCCTGATCGGACCGGGAGACCCTGATGTTCCTTTCCAACTTCAGTATCAAGAAGCCGGTCGCGACCATCGTGCTGATCATCGGCATGATGTTCCTGGGCCTGCTCGCGCTCTCGAAGCTGCGCGTCAACCAGTTCCCGGACATCGAACAGCCGCTGCTGGCCGTCAACATCACTTACCCCGGTGCCTCGCCGGACACCGCCGAGCGCGAGGTGCTGAACCGCATCGAGAAGGCGCTGAACGCCATCTCCGGTGTGGACCGCACCCAGGCCACGGCGTATGAGGGCGGCGCCCGCATCGTGATCTTCTTCGACTTCTCGAAGAACATGATCGAGGCGGCGGACGAGGTGCGTAACGCCATCGCCTCGGTGCGCCACAAGCTGCCAGTCGAGATTCGCGAACCCGTCATCACCCGCATCGACCCCGGTGCCCAGCCCATCCTGCAACTGGCGCTGACGAGCACCAGCCTGAGCCACGCCGAGCTCTCGCGCCTGGCCGAGGACAAGCTGGCCGAGCGCTTCCGCGGCATCGCCGGCGTGGCGGTGGTGAACGTGAACGGCGCGCTGCGGCGTGAACTCTCGGTGCTGTTGCGTGCCGAGAAGCTGCGCGAGTACGGCGTCTCCGTCACCGAGGTGGTGGCGGCCGTGCGCGCCCAGAACACCACCGCCCCGGTGGGCAAGGTGCGTGGCGAGCTGGAAGACCAGAGCATCCGCCTGGTGGGCCGCATCGAATCGCCGGCCGAGTTCGAGCAGATGGTCATCAAGCGCCGCGGTACTGAAGTGGTGCGCCTGGGCCAGGTGGCGGCGGTGCAGGACGGCTTTGCTGAGCTGACTGGCTTCAGCCTGCGCGATGGCAAGCCCAATGTCGGCCTCTCCATCACCCGCTCGCGCGAGGCCTCGACGGTGACGGTGGCCAACGAAGCGCGCAAGCTGGTGGCTGAGATCCAGAAGGAGTTGCCGGCCGGCACCCTGCTGGAAGTGACGCAGGACGGCGGCAAGGACGCCGAGAACAGCCTCAACAACGTCATCCACGCCCTCGTGTTCGGCGCCGGCCTGACGGTGTTCGTGGTCTACGTCTTCCTGAACAGCTGGCGCTCGACGTTGATTACCGCGCTTTCGTTGCCTACCTCGGTGCTGGCCGCCTTCATCGCGGTCTGGATCATGGGCTTCTCGCTCAACTTCATGAGCCTGCTGGGCCTCAGCCTGGCGATCGGTGTGCTGATCGACGACGCCATCGTGGTGCGGGAAAACATCGTGCGCCACATGGAACGGGGTTCGGACCGCATGACCTCGGCACGCGAGGGCACGGCAGAGATCGGCATGGCCGTTGCCGCCACCACCTTCGCCATCGTGGCGGTGTTCGTGCCCGTGGCCTTCATGGGCTCGGGCCCGGGCCAGTGGTTCAAGCCCTTCGCGCTCACCGTGGTGGCCTCGGTGCTGGTCTCGCTTCTGATCAGCTTCACGCTCGACCCGATGCTCTCGGCCTACTGGGGCGACCCCCCGGGCTACCACCATGCTCCCAAGAAGGGCATCTCGCGCCAGCTGCAGCGCTTCAATGACTGGTTCGACCGTGTGGCCGACGGCTACGGCCGTGTGATTGCCTGGGCGCTGCACCATCGCAAGTGGATGGCCGCGATCGCTTTCGCCAGTTTCGTCGGCGCGATTTTCCTGCAGGGCAAGTTTGGCGGCTCGTCCTTCCTGCCTGCGGGCGATGCCGGCTTCTTGGCCATCGACGTGCGCACGCCGGCTTCCAGCAGCCTGGAGTACGGCAAGCGCAAGCTGGAGGCGGCGGCCACGCTGGCGCGCGCCATGCCCGAAACCCAGCACACCAGCTCCTACCCGAATGCCACCGGCGGCCGCGTCTATGTGGACATCGGCAAGAGCACCGAGCGCAAGCGCAGCGCCGGTGACGTTGCAGCCGACCTGCGCGAGAAACTGACCCAGCTGGTGGGCGCCGAGTACGTGGTGCTGGACGACCTGAACAACGGCGCGCAAAAGCCCGTGCAGATCCGCTTCTACGGCACCGACACCCGCAAGCTGCAGGAAATCACCAGCGGCTTCATGCAGCAGATGCGCACCATCAAGGGCGCGGTGGACATCGGCTATTCCGAGCAGGACCCGCAGCAGGAGCTGCAGATCGAGCTGGACCGCGGCCTGGCCAACCAGCTCGGCATCTCGGTGGCGGATGCCGCCCAGGCGCTGCGCGTGGCTTTCGCCGGCGTGGAGGTGGGCGACTGGGTGGACCCGGCCGGCGAGACCCGTGACGTGGCCGTGCGCCTGCACCCCGAAGACCGTGTGGACGCCGCCAACATCGAGCGCCTGCCGATCGCCGTGGGCGGCAGCAACCGCATGGTGCCGCTGGACCAGATCGCCACCATCCGCATGGGCAAGGGCCCCTCGCAGATCCAGCACGCCGACGGCAAGCGCATGATCACCGTCAGCGCCAATGCCCAGGGCCGCTCGCCTGGCGAAATCACCGCCGAGGCCAAGAAGATGGCCGAGAAGATCGTCTTCCCGCCCGGCTTCGGCATCGAGCTCGCCGGTTCGGCACGCGACCAGCAAGTGGTGTTCACCGCGATGGTCACGGCGCTCTTCAGCGGCGTGGGCCTGATGTACTTCGTGCTGGTGATCCAGTTCAACAGCTTCACCGCACCGCTGGGTGTGATGCTCTCGCTGCCGCTGTCGCTCATCGGCGTGGTGATCGCGCTGCTGCTCACCAAGGGCACGCTGAACCTGATGAGCCTGATCGGCGTCATCATGCTGATGGGCCTGGTGGCCAAGAACGCCATCCTGCTGCTGGATGCCACACGCCAGGAGGAGCAGGCGGGCATCGACCGCGAGGAGGCGCTGATGCACGCCGGGCGCAAGCGCTTCCGGCCCATCCTGATGACCACCTTCGCGCTCATCGCCGGCATGCTGCCGGTGGCCATCGGCATCGGTGAGGGCGGCGAGTTTTACCGCCCGATGGCGGTGGCCATCATCGGCGGCACCATCACCTCCACGGTGCTGACCCTGCTGGTGGTGCCGAGCTTCTACGACAGCATCGAGATCGCGCGCGATCGCATGCTGGCCAAGTTCAAGCGCCGCGTGCCGCGCTGGACGGTGCTGGGCGCCTTCCTGATGACGCTGGTCGAAGCCGTGCTGACGCTGCTGCTGGTGCGCTTCGCCTGGCGCATGCTGGCCAAGCTGCTCGGCCTGGTGCTGCGCGGCCGCCGGCCGCGCGCTACAGAACCCGCCCTGGGTTGAGCCGGTTCGCCGGATCAAGCGCCTGCTTGATCCGGCGCATCAGGTCCAGCGCCAGCGGGTCCAGCCGCTGCGCCAGCTCGGCCCGGCGCAGCCGGCCGATGCCGTGCTCGGCGCTGAAGCTGCCGCCGAACTCGGCCACGCAATCGAACACCAGGGCGTTCAGTGCCGGTTCCTGTGCCTGGAAGTCGGCCAGGCTCTGGCCCGGGGGCGGGGCTACGTTGAAATGCAGGTTGCCGTCGCCCAGATGCCCGAACACCACCGGCCGGGCCCCCGCGAACGCGCGCGCGATGCGCGCCTCGCACGCGGCCACGAAATCGGCGATGCGATCGAGCGGCAGGGCAATGTCGTGCTTGAGGTTGCCGCCGGCGCGGGTCTGCGCGCCCGGAATGGCCTCGCGCAGGGCCCACAGGGCCTGCGCCTGCGCCTCGTTGTGGGCCAGCACGGCGTCCTGAGCCCAGCCCTCGGCCAGCGCAAGGGCCAGCCAGGCCTCGAACTCGGCCCGGGCCTCCGCTTCGGTGCGGTGGCTGGACAACTCCACCAGCAGCGCCCAGGGGCATGCGGGCAGGGGCAGGCTGTCCAGCAGCTGCTGGCTTGCCTGGCTCATGGCCTCGAAGCCGCTCAGGCCGTCGCCCAGCGCCATGCGGGCGCTTTGCAGCAATTGCATCGCCGCGGGCAAATCGGGCACCGCCAGCCAGGCCGCCAGCCGGCTGCGCGGCAGGGCTTGCAGCTTGATGACCGCCGCGGTGATGACACCCAGCGTGCCCTCACTGCCGATGAAGAGGTCGCGCAGGTTCAGGCCGCGATGGTCCTTGCGCAGGCCGTCCAGGTCGCTCCACAGGCCGCCGTCGGCCGTCACCACTTCCAGCCCGAGGCAGAGGTCGCGTGCATTGCCCCAGCGCAGCACCTGGGTGCCGCCGGCATTGGTGGCCAGATTGCCGCCCAAGGTGCAGCTGCCCTCGGCCGCCAGACTCAGCGGCAGCAGCAGGCCTTGCGCGGCGCAGGCCTGCTGCAAGGGCTGCAGCAGCGCGCCGGCCTCGGCGCACAGGGTGGCGTTGACGAGGCTGATGGCGCGGATGCGATCAAGCCGCCGCAGGCTCAGCACGAGCTCGCGGCCGCTGTCGTCGGGCGTCGAGCCTTCGACGAGGCCAGTGTTGCCCCCCTGGGGCACCAGGGCCAGGCCTTCGCGCGTGGCGGCGCGCAGCATGGCCTGCACCTCGGCCACCGAACGCGGGCGCAGCACCGCCAGGGCGCGGCCCGGGGCGCGGCGCCGCCAGTCGCATTCGAAGGGCGCAGCGTCCGCGCCGGCCAGCACCTGCTCGGTGCCGAACTCGCTCCGCAGCCGCGCCAACACCTCGGTCATGCGGACTTCGCGGCCTTCAGGCGCTGGCGGATCTGCACCGTGCAGGCGCTGAACAGCGCCACGGCCAGGGCCACTTCGGCCCAGCCCAGCCAGGCTTCGGCACCACGGCCGCTGGGGCCGCGCACCAGGCCCTCGGTGGCGTAGAGCCAGACCAGCAGGCTGGTCCAGCGGTAGGTGTAGAGGCGATAGCGCCACAGGCCGGGCAGGGCGGGCAGCAGGGGCAGGGCCTTGAGCGCCAGCCAGCCCTGGCCGGTGGGCTGCAGCCACAGCTCCCAGGCCAGGCACAGGCCGATGAGCAGGACGCAGAACAGCAGGGCGGCGGCTCGGCTGGCCCGCTCGGCGGGGCTCGGAAGGGTGCGCGGGGTGGACATCCCGCCAGTGTAGGGAGGGCCATCACTACACTCGGCCCCCCTATGCAGCTGAGCCCTTCTTTTGCCGCCCTGCGCCGCCATGCCTGGCTGCGCATGCTGCTGAGCAGCTGGCGCGATCTGCGCCGCTGGCCCTGGCGTGAATCGGCCGCCGGCCTGCAGGCACGCTTCACCGAGCTGCGCCTTGGCGTCACGGCCGGCAGCCTGACCTTCACCACGCTGATCTCGCTGGTGCCGCTGCTGGTGCTGATGCTGGCCCTGTTCACCGCCTTCCCGATGTTCTCGGGCTTCCAGAAGGCGCTGGAGCAGTACTTCCTGGCCAATCTGGTGCCCGACACCATCGCCCGCCCGGTGCTGCGCACGCTCACGCAGTTCGCCAGCAAGGCCAAGGGCCTGGGCACCGTGGGGGCGGGCGTGCTGGGGCTCACCGCCATCGCCCTGATGCTGACCATCGACCGCACGCTCAACGCCATCTGGCGCGTGCGGCGTCCGCGGCCCATTGCGCAGCGCGTGCTCGTCTACTGGGCCACGCTGACGCTGGGGCCGCTGGCCCTGGGTGCCAGCCTGACGCTGACCAGCTACGCCCTCTCGGCCAGCCAGGGCCTGGTGGAGCGCCTGCCGGGTGGGTTCGAGACCCTGCTGGACTTCATCCAGTTCGGCGTGCTCACGGCCGCCGTGGCCGGCCTGTTCCATTTCGTGCCCAACACCCATGTGCGCTGGCGCCATGCGTTGCTGGGGGCGCTGTTCGTGGCCGGCGCCTTCAGCGTGGCCAAGCTGGGCCTGGCCTGGTGGATCAAGCAGGTGCCCACCTATGCCACTCTGTACGGGGCCTTTGCCACGCTGCCGATCTTTCTGATCTGGATGTACCTGGGCTGGGTGATCGTGCTGCTGGGGGCGCTGATTGCTGCGAACGCGCCGGGCCTGACGCAAGGCCTGATGCAGCGCGCACCGGCGCCCGGCCTGGAGTTGGAGCTGGCACTGCGCGTGCTGGGCGAACTGTGGCTGCGCCAGCGCCGCGGTGCGGCCGGCGCCAGCAAGCTCGCGCTGGCCCAGGGCCTGCGCATCGAACCCCTGCAACTGGAACCGGTGCTGGAGACCCTGCTGCGCCTGGATTGGATCGGCCGCCTGGAAGAGGAGGGCGCGCAGCGCCTGGTGCTGCTGCGCAACCCGCAGGAAACCCTGGCCGCACCGTTGCTGCAGGCCCTGCTGGTGGGGCGCAGCCCGGCCACGCTGGGGCTTTGGCGGGCCAGCGGCTGGGAAGAGCTGAGCGTGGCGCAACTGCTGGCCGGGAACGCGCCGCGCTGAGGCATGGCGAACGGCGCGGGTGGGGGCGCACGGCTCTAATGCCACGGCCCTGGAGCCCGCCGATGACCACCACTGCCTTCGTTCCCGCCGACCAACTGCCCGCCACCGCCTTGCACGAGGCCTTCGGCCAGGCCTTTTCCGACTACCTGATCGGGCCCTTCCAGCTCAGCCTGGCGCAATGGCCGGGCTTTCTGGCCCGCCAGGCGGTGGATCTGAGCCTGAGCCGGGTGGCATTGGACGCCGCGGGCCAGCCGCTCGCCTTTGCCTTCGTGGCGCCGCGCAGCGGGCGCTGGCGCCTGGCCACCATGGGTGCCACGCCGGCCGCCCGCGGCACGGGCGCCGCACCGGCGCTGCTGGACGACTTCATCCAGCGCGCCCGCGCCGCCGGCCTGCAGGCCGTGGAGTTGGAAGTGTTTGCGCAGAACGAGCGCGCCGTGCGCCTGTACCAGTCGCGCGGGTTCGAGACGGTGCACGAACTGCTCGGCTTCGAGCGCGCCGCATCCGGCGCGGCGGCACAGGCCTCCGGCTTCGATGCCCTGTCGCGCGAGCAGGCCCTGCAGTGGCTGCGCACGCATGAGCCCGCCGACTTGCCCTTGCAGGTCAGCGCCACGGTGCTGGAACGCCACCCGAGCGCCTGGACGGCCTGGCAGACGGGCCAGGCCCAGCTGGTGTGGGCCGAGGCGGGCGAACGCCTGCAAATCCTCAGCCTGGTGGACCTGGACCCCGCTCAGGCCGATGCCGAGCGCCTGGTGGCGGCCCTGGCCGCGGCCGAGCCGGCGCGAGCCTTGTTCGTGCCGCAGTTGCAGCGGATGGACCTGGGCGGCGCGGCCTTGCGGCGGCTGGGTTTCGAGAGCCCGGCGCTCTGCCAATGGCTGATGCGCCGGCCGCTGGGCGATTGAGCCCTGAGCCCGCCTATTCCGCCTATTCCTCCAGGTAGCGCTGGTAGATCGCCCGCAGCCGCCCGCTGGTGCGCAGCTGCTTCAGGCCGGCATTGAAGTCGTCGCGGATCTTGGGGTCGCGGAAGACCGGGCGGTAGTCATCGGCCTTTGGGGTGGTGAAGCGGTGCTCGTCCACCGGCAGCACGGCCTGACCCTGCTTGCGCACCTGCAGGCTGAAGTACCGAAAGATGTGCCGGTCGCTCAGCACCACATCCACGCGGCCGGCCATCAGCATGCGCACCTGGGTGGCCTGGTCGTTGACCTCGCGGTACAGCCCGGCCTGCTGCACCGGCCCCAACCATTCCGGAAAGCGCTTCGCGGCGCCCTGGAAGGACACCACGCTGAGGCCCTTCAGATCGGCGGGCGTGCGGATCTTGCGTTGCAGCTGGCGGAGCGTGAAGAACACGTTGTCGTAGACCACCGCGGTGTCGCCGTAGTGGCCACCGAAGGGGCGCAGGTCTTCGCCCAGATCGGTCATGGCGGCGTCCACCTCGCCGCTCTTGAAGGCCATGGGCACTCGGGCGAAGGCGTAGTACACGGGCTTGAGCTGGTGGCCGCGCAGGGCCAGGGCCTCGCGGTAGGTTTCGATCTCGATGCCGGAGTCGGTGGAGGGGAAGCTGAAGGGCGGGATCTTTTCACCGAAGGCCATGCGCAGCTCGGCCGCCGCCGCGGGGCCGGCCGGGCCGAGGAGGGCGCTCAGCAGCAAGGCGAGCAGGGACAGGCGTTGGAGCATGGCGCGAGGCTAACGCAGTGCCGCCGACAGGGTACTCAGGGCTCCAATTCGGCCACCAGCGGGCAGTGGTCCGAGAGCCCCAGCTCCACCTGGCCCTGGGCGTTCGGCCGGGTTTCGCCAGCGGCGCCCAGCGCCAGCTTGTGCGCGCCGTCACCCTTCAGCGCACCCGCCACGACGATGTGATCGAGCCCCACCGGGTTGCGGCAGCCCAGGGTGGCGCGGAGCTGGCCGTATTCCTGCCGGTCCAGCAAGCGGGTCTTGGCCAGGGCGCAGGCGGGCTGGCCCGTGCATTCGGCCGACAGCAGGCGCAAGGCCTGGGGCTGGCCGTCGTTCAGTTCGCGCCACAGATTGCGCACCTTCACATCAGGCCCATGCGGCGCCGCGGCGCTGCCGCCGGCGCTGCGGGCCGGCAGCTCGGCGGCCTCGCTGGCCTCATGGCCGAGGTTGCGGTTGAAGTCGCCCAGCAGCACCAGGCCGTCCGTACCCTGGCTCTGGCGTTCCAGCCAGGCTTCCAGTGGCGCCACCTGCTCCTGCAGGCTCTGGCAATGGGGGTTGGGGCCGTCCAGCTGGCCACGCGCCTCGCTGGCCGCGGCCGGGAACAGCGGGTTGTTCGCGTCCAGCGCGGACACGCAGGAGGACTTCAGGTGCACGGTCAGGAAGCGCAGGGTCTTGCCGCCGGTCTGCAGGCTCAGGGCGAGCCCGGGGCGCACCTGATCGGCCATGGTGCGCTGTGGCAGGGCCAGGCTCCAATCCACCTCGCAACGCCCCGTGCCAAGCTTGCGCTTCCAGGCAAAGGCCAGGCGCTGCACCTTGTGGCCCTCGTAGCTGCAGACCTCGTAGGCCTCGCCCACCAGCTCGCGCACGGCCGCTGCGCCGCTCACTTCCTGAAAGGCGATCACATCGGCGTCCAGCTTCTCGGCCAGCACGGTGCGCAGGCGCTCGCGGCGCTGTTCGTCCTGCTCCGACGTGACGGCGACGGCCTGGCGGTTGTGCTGGTAGGTGTCGCAAGGGGGCAGGGCGCCGATGTCCCAGTCGATCGGTGCATTGCGGCCCCAGGGCAGCTTCCAGCCCGGTTGGGTGTCGGCGCCGGCCGCGGCAGCGGGCTTCCAGCGGCCACCTTCCAGCTTGAAGGGGGCGGAGCAGGCGGCGCGCCACTGGACGGCGAGCTCGCGATCCAGGTGCCAGCCCAGGTTCCAGGTGGCCACTTTCAGGGGGGCGGCCTGGGCCGTGTGGGCGGTAGTAGCCAGCAGCAGGGTGGAGATCAGGAGTCGCATCAGTCGGTCTTCAGCAGGTCGTAAAGGGTGCGGGCCACCACCTGGGTGGCTCGGCGCAGGTCGTTCAGGTCCAGATGTTCGTCGGCGCGCTTGGCATTGCTTTCCAGCACGGTGCGCGGGCCGGCGCCGTAGATGACGGCGGGCACGCCCGCGGCGCCGTACAGGCGCACATCGGTGTAGAGCGGTGTGCCGCATTCGGGGATGTCTTCGCCCAGCACCTCTCGGCCATGGCGCTGGATGGCCTGCACCAGCGGGGCATTGCGGGCATCGGGCTGCAGGCTGTGCGCCAGCAGCAGGCGGCGGATGCTCAGCTTGATCTTGGGATGGTGGGTGCGCACATTGGTCTCGATCAGATGGCGCAGCCCCTTCTCGACCTCGGTCGGGTCTTCCTCGGGGATCATGCGGCGATCCAGCTTGAGCGTGACCTTGCCGGGCACCACATTGGTGTTCGTGCCGCCCTCGATGCGCCCTACGTTCAGGTAGGGATGGGTGATGCCTGGGACCTCGGAGCGGATCAGCTTGAGCGAGGCGTTGTCGGCGTACAGCGCGTGCAGCAGGTCGGTGGCGGCCTGCAGGGCGTCGATGCCGGTGTGCGGGTAGGCCGCGTGGCTGGCCAGGCCGGTGAGCGTCACCTCCAGCTGCAGGCAGCCGTTGTGGGCAGTGACGACCTGGTAGCTGAAGCCGGCGGCGATCAGGTAGTCGGGCTTCGTCAGACCCTGGCGCAACAGCCAGCCGGGGCCGAGCTCGCCGCCGAACTCCTCGTCATAGGTGAAATGCAGCTCCGCGCCGCCCCGCAGCGGCAGGCCCAGGGCTTCGAGCGCGCGCAAGGCGAAGGTGTAGGTGGCGAAGTCGCTCTTGCTGACAGCGGCGGCACGGCCGAAGAGCTGGCCGTCCACCACCGCGCCGCCGTAGGGGTCCTGGCTCCAGCCCTCGCCGGGCGGTACCACGTCGCCATGCGCATTCAGGGCCACCACCGGGCCGCTGGCGTTGAAACGCCGCCGCACGATCAGGTTGGTGATGCTCTGCAAGCCCTGCGCCTGCACCTCGGCCGCGGGCACGGGGTGGGCCTCGCAGGGCAGGCCCATGGCGGTCAGCAGCTCGGCGGTGCGCTCGGCGTGCGGGGCGTTGTTCCCTGGCGGTGTGTCGGTCGGCACGCGCACCAGCTCCTGCAGGAATCGCACCTGCTCGTCGAAATGCGCGGCAATCCAGGCGTCCAGCCTTGCGTAGGCCGTCATAGGTTCTCCAGCAGGTGCTGCAGGGCGTCCACGGCCAGTTGGGCGTCGTGGGCGGTGATGGTTTCGAGCGGGTTGTGGCTGATGCCGGCGTTGCCGCCGCGCACGAACAGCATGGCCTGGGGCAGCAGCTCGTGCATCTTCATGGCGTCGTGCCCGGCGCCGCTGGGCAGGCGGAACACCGGCAGGCCCAGCGCGGCCACGGCGGCTTCCCAGCGGGCCATCCAGTCGGGGTGGCTGGGGGCGGCGTCGGCGCTCAGCGTGGGGCGCAGGGTGTACTGCAGGCCGCGGCGCTGGCAATTGGCGTCCAGGGCCTGCAGCACCTCGTCGCGCAGGCGGTCGCGCACGGCGTCGCGCGGCGCGCGCAGGTCCAGGCTGAAGCGGCAGCGCCCCGGCACCACGTTGATGGAGCCGGCGGGCACTTCGAGCTGGCCCACGGTGCCCACAGCCTCGGGCAGGGCGGCGGCGATGCGTTCGACCTGCAGCACCAGCTCGGCCACGGCCACCGCGGCATCGCGGCGTGCCGCGCCCATGGGCGTGGTGCCCGCGTGGCTGGCCACGCCCAGCACCTCGCCGGTGTAGCGGTGGCTGCCGTTGATGGAGCTCACCACACCGAGCGGCAGGTTCATGGCGTCGAGCACCGGGCCTTGCTCGATGTGGATCTCGACGAAGCCCAGGTACTGCGCCGGCTCACGCCGCAGGGCCTCAATCGAAGCCAGGGTGCCAGGCAGACCGGCCGCCTGCATGGCCTGGCGCAGCGTCAGGCCCGCGGCGTCCTGCTGCTCCAGCCAGCCCGGCTCGAAGCGGCCGACCAGCGCGCTGCTGGCCAGGAAGGTGGCGGGAAAGCGCTGACCTTCTTCCTCGGCAAAGCCCACCACCTCCAGCCCATGGCGCGGGCGCCAGCCCTTGGCCGCCCAGGCCTGAACCAGGGCCATGGGGGCCAGGATGCCGAGGCGGCCGTCGTAGCGGCCGCCGTTGCGCACGGTGTCGTAGTGGCTGCCGGTCAGCACGCGCGGGGCGCTGCGGTCCTGCCCGTGATAGACCCCGACCACATTGCCCACGGCATCCAGGCTCACTTCGTCAAAGCCGGTGGCGCGCATCCAGTCCTGCAGGTCCTGCGCGCAGGCGCGGTGCGCGGGGGTCAGGTAGGTGACGGTCAGTGCATCGGGGGCATCGCTGTGGCGGGCCAGGGCCTCGGCCCAGTCCCATACCTGCTCGCCGGCGGGCAGTGCTTCGTGGAACTTCTCGGCCAGACGCAGTTCGGCAATGCGGTGGATCTGGCGCAAGCACTCGTGGAACTCGTCCTCGGCGTGCGCATGCAGGCGGCGCTCGAAGGTGTCGATGATCTGGCGGCGCGTCAGGCCGGTGCCGCGCGGCCCGCGCACGGCCAGGATGAAGGGCCAGCCGAAGCGCTGGTTGTAATCGGCGTTGAGGCGCTGCAGGGTGTCGAACTCTGCCGGGCTGCAATGCGTCAGTCCGGCGCGCGCCTGTTCGCCGGTGCTCTCGGCCGTGAGCGCGCCGGCCACCATGGCCTTGCCGGCCAGCTCGGGGTGGGCACGAATCAGGCCCCGCTGCGCCTCGCGGCTGGCGGCGGCGAGCACTTCGGCGCAGGCGCGCTTGAAGGCGGCGAGGCTGACGAAGGGGCGGCGCTGCAGGGCTTGCTCGACGATCCAGGGCGAGTGCTCGTACAGCCCGCCCAGCTGCGCCAGCAGCTCGGGAAGCGGCGCCTGGTTCAGGGTGTTCAGGTCCATGTGAAGGCCTTGCTGGCGTCGAAGGGGTGCTGCTGCTTCCAATGCCGTGCGATGTCGATGCGGCGCGCGATCCACACCTGCTCGTGTGCCTGCACATGGTCCAGAAAGCGCTGCAGCGCGCGCATGCGGCCCGGGCGGCCGAGCAGCCGGCAATGCAGGCCCACGCTCATCATGGAAGGCTGCTCGGCGCCTTCGGCGTAGTGCACATCGAAGGCGTCGCGCAGGTATTGGAAAAAGGGCTCGCCGTGGCTGAAGCCCTGGGGCAGGGCGAAGCGCATGTCGTTGCAGTCCAGCGTGTAGGGCACCACCAGATGCGGCGTCAGCTCGCCGCTGGACTTGCGCACCTGCAGCCAGAAGGGCAGGTCGTCGCCGTAGTAGTCGCTGTCGTATTCGAAGCCGCCATGCTCCACCACCAGGCGGCGGGTGTTGGGGCTGTCGCGCCCGGTGTACCAGCCGGCGGGGGGCTGGCCGGTCAGGCGCGTGATGGCCTCCACCGCCTGCAGCAGGTGGGCGCGCTCGGTGGCCTCGTCGATGCCCTGGTAGTGGATCCAGCGCCAGCCGTGCGAGGCGATCTCGTGCCCCAGTTCGACGAAGGCGGCGGTCACCTCCGGGCAGCGCTCCAGCGCCATGCCGACGCCGAAGACGGTGAGCGGCAGGCCGCGCCGCTCGAACTCGCGCAGGATGCGCCAGACGCCCACGCGCGCGCCGTACTCGTAGATGCCCTCCATGCTCAGGTGGCGCGCCGGGTAGGCGGCCGGGTTGAACAGCTCGGAGAGGAACTGCTCGCTGCCGGCATCGCCATGCAGCACCGAGTTCTCGCCGCCTTCCTCGAAGTTCAGCACGAACTGCAGGGCCACGCGGGCCTGGTTGGGCCAGTGCGGGTGGGGTGGGGTGCGGCCGTAGCCGCGCAGGTCACGCGGGTAGCTCATGGTGGCGTTCAGGCAGCGATGCGCAGGGCGGTGGCCAAGTCCACGGTGCGCGGGTGCAGTTGCAGGTTGCGCTCCACATTGCCCAGGTGCTCCTGCATCAGGCGCGTGGCGGTCTTGGCGTCGCCTTGCTCGATGGCGTCGACGATGGCCACATGTTCCTCGGCGGAATGCTCCGCCGAGTGCGAGCTCTGGTACATCAGCGCGATCAAGGAGCAGCGCGCCAGCAGGTCGGCCAGCAGGTCCGCCAGCACCTCGTTGCCGAGCAGGCGCGCCATCAGCACGTGGAACTCGGCGAGCAGGCGGGTGCGGCCCGTCACATCGCCGCGCGCCAGGGCCTCGGCCTCGCGGCGCAGGTGTTCACGCAGGGCCTGCACCTGAGCGGGCGCGATGGATTTGCAGAGCTGCCGCACCAGCTGCAGCTCGATCATCTGCCGCACCTCGAAGACCTGGCGGGCTTCGTCCACGCTGGGCTCGGCCACAAAGGCGCCACGGGCGGGTTGCAGCTTCACCAGATGGTCGCGGCTGAGCTGGTTCAAGGCCTGACGCACCAGGGTGCGCGAGACCTGGAACAGGTCGGCGAGCTGCTGTTCCACCAGCTTGGTGCCCGGCATCAGGCGGCGCTCGACGATGGCGGCGGTGATGGCGTCAACGATGCGCTGGGTGGCGCTGGCCGGTTCGGACATGGCGGGCGGGACTGTGCGTGTATGCTTGAGTGTATACAGTTTGCACGAACCGTCATGGGCCACCTTTCCACCCACGTGCTCGACACCGCCCACGGCTGCCCGGCTGCCGGCATGGCGGTGACGCTGCAGCGCATCCTGCCTGAGGGCGGGGTCGAGACCTGCCAGCGTTTTCACCTGAATGCCGATGGCCGGGCCGACGGCCCGCTGCTCAGCGGCGAGGCCCTGCAGGCCGGGCGCTGGCGTCTGTGCTTCGAGGTGGCGGCCTACTTCCGCGCCCGCGGCGTGGCGCTCCCAGAGCCGCCTTTCATCGATGTGGTGAACCTCGACTTCGGCATCGCCGATGTGCAGTCCAAGTACCACGTCCCCTTGCTGGTGAGCCCCTGGTCCTATTCCACCTACCGGGGCAGCTGATGGATTGGGCATACCTGCTCGACTGGGCCAATCTGCTGCTGCGCTGGGCCCATGTCATCACCGCCATCGCCTGGATCGGCTCGTCCTTCTACTTCGTCTTCCTGGACTCCAGCCTGACCAAGCCGACGGCGCCCGATCTGCAGGCCAAGGGCGTGGACGGCGAGATCTGGGCCGTGCACGGCGGCGGCTTCTACAACCCGCAGAAGTACCTGGTGGCGCCCAAGGCCCTGCCCGAGAAGCTGCACTGGTTCTTCTGGGAAAGCTACTCCACCTGGCTGACCGGTTTTGCGCTGTTCACGGTGCTCTATCTGTTCAACGCCAGCAGCTTCCTGATCGACCCGCGCGTGCATGCCTGGGGCAGTCCCGGCCTGGCGGTGGGCGCGGCGCTGGGTTTCCTGTTCGCGTTCTGGCTGATCTACGACTTGCTGTGCCGCTGGCTGGGCGAACAGGACGGCAAGGTGGGCGGCGACCTGAAGGTGGGCGTGGCGCTCTTCGCGGTGGTGGTGGCGGCCAGCTGGGCGGCCTGCCAGCTGTTTGCGGGACGGGCGGCCTTTCTGATCGTCGGCGCCATGCTGGCCACGGCCATGAGTGCCAATGTGCTGGTCTGGATCATTCCCGGCCAGCGCAAGGTGATTGCGCAGATGAAGGCCGGAGAAAAGGTCGACCCGCTGCACGGCCAGCGCGCCAAGCAGCGCAGCGTGCACAACACCTACTTCACGCTGCCGGTGCTGGTGGCCATGCTCAGCAACCACTACGGCTTCCTCTACCAGGGCGCGCAGAACTGGTTGGTGCTGGTGGCGCTGATGCTGGCGGGCGCCTTGATCCGCCACAGCTTCGTGGCGCGCCACAAGGCCCTGGTGGAAGGGCGCCGCGTGCCCTGGGAGCAGGCTGGGGTGGGTGTGGCATTGCTGCTGGGTCTGGCCATCTGGCTGGCGCCCGCCGCGCGGCCGGTGGCCACGGCGCCGGCGCCGGCGGCCGTCAGCCTGGCCCAGGTGCAGGCGGTGCTGCAGCAACGCTGCGTGCTCTGCCATGGCGAGACGGTGCAGAACAAGGGCGTGGCCCTGCACACGCCTGCGCTGATTCACCAGCATGCGCAAGGGGTCTATCAACAGGCGGTGGTGGCGCGGGCGATGCCGCTCAACAATGCCACCCAGATGACGGATGAGGAACGGGCGCTGATCCAGCGCTGGTTCGAGGCGGGGGCGAAATGACGATGCAGCAACCCGTGGCGCGACCGGTGCGCTTCTGGCACCGCGGCCAGACCGTGGCGGTGCAGCCCTCCAGCAGCACCCGCACCGTGCTGGAGTGGCTGCGTGAAGACATCCGCTGCACCGGCACCAAGGAAGGTTGCGCCGAGGGCGATTGCGGGGCCTGCACCGTGGTGCTTGGGGAGCTGGACAGCGCGGGCAAGCTGCAGCTCAAGCCCGTCAACGCCTGCATCCAGTTCCTGCCCACGCTGGATGGCAAGGCGCTGTTCACGGTGGAAGACCTTGGCGGTGCCCACCCCGTTCAGAAGGCAATGGTGGATTGCCATAGCTCGCAGTGCGGCTTCTGCACGCCGGGCATCGTGATGTCCTTGTGGAACGTCTGGGAGGCGATGCCAGACCGAAAGCCCAGCCGCCAGGACTTGAGCGATGCGCTGGCCGGCAATCTGTGCCGCTGCACCGGCTACCGCTCGATCCTGGACGCTGGCGAGCGCAGCTTTGAGGGGCCGGCGCCGCGCCTGGACCGTGCGCCGATCGAAGCCGCGCTGCAGGCGCTGGCGCAGGAGCCCGCCTTGGTGAACGGCGGCTTCCACGCCCCGCGCAGCGTCTCCGAGCTGGCTGCCCTGCGCACGGCCAAGCCGCAGGCGCGTCTGCTGGCGGGCAGTACCGATGTGGGCTTGTGGGTCACCAAGCAGTTCAAGGACTTGGGCGAGGTGATCTACCTGGGTCAGGTGTCGGAGTTGAAGACGGTGCTGACCCACATGGGCAGACTGCACATCGGTGCCGGGGTGTCTCTGGACGACGCCTGGGCCGCCTTGGCGGCGCGCTGGCCGCAGCTCAAGGAGATGGGCCTGCGCTTTGCCTCGCCGCCGATCCGCTCGGTGGGCACCCTGGGCGGCAACGTGGCCAACGGCTCGCCCATCGGCGATGGCGCCCCGGTGTTGATGGCCCTGGATGCCACCGTTGCACTGCAACAGGGCGAGGTGGTGCGAGACCTGCCGCTGCGCGAGTTCTACCTGGACTACATGAAGAACGCGCTGCAGCCGGGCGAGTTCCTGCGCGCGCTTTCGGTGCCTCTGGAGCAGCCCGAGCATCTGCGCGCCTACAAGATCAGCAAGCGCTTTGACAGCGACATCTCCTCGGTCTGCGGCGCGTTCGCCTTGCAACTGGACGGCGAGCGCGTGTCCGCGGTGCGTCTGGCCTGGGGCGGGCTGGCCGCCACCGTCAAGCGCGCGGCCGCGGCCGAGGCCGCGCTGCGGGGCCAGCCCTGGAACGAAGCGTCCCTGCAGGCCGCGCAGGCCGCGCTGGCGCAGGACTTCAAGCCGCTGAGCGACATGCGGGCCTCCGCCGGCTACCGCCTGCAGGTGGCGCAAAACCTGCTGCGCCGCTTCTGGCTGGAGACCCGCGCGCAGGACCCGCTGCCGGCTGCGCAACTGTCTGTGTGGAGCCCGCGATGAACAAGCCCGTCGAGGCAATCCCGCAGGCGCTGGTGGGCAGCGCCCGCGCGCACGAGTCGGCGCACCTGCATGTGGCTGGCGCGGCGCCCTATACCGATGACATTCCCGAGCGCGCCGGCACCCTGCACGCCGCGCTGGGTCTCTCGCCGCTGGCGCATGGCCGGCTGCTGAGAGTGGACCTGACGGCCATCCGCGCGCTGCCCGGCGTGGTGGACGCCTTTGCCGCCGCCGACCTGCCCGGCGTGAACGACTGCGGGCCGCTCTTGAAGGACGACCCGATCCTGGCCGAGGGCGAACTGCGCTACCGCGGCCAGCCGGTGTTCGCCGTGGTGGCGCGCACCCGCGACGCCGCCCGCCGCGCGGCGGCCCGCGCCAAAGAGTTCATCGAGGCCGAGCCGCTGCCCGCGCTGCTGACGGCCCTGGAGGCCCATGCGGCGGGCCAGTACGTGATCCCGCCGATGCACCTGGCGCGGGGCGACGCGCGCGCGGCCATCGCGCAGGCCCCGCACCACATCCAGCTGCAGTTCGAGCTGGGCGGGCAGGAGCAGTTCTACCTGGAGGGCCAGATCAGCTACGCCGTGCCGGAAGAGGACGGTGGCATGACCCTGTTCTGCTCCACCCAGCAC
Source organism: Inhella proteolytica (assembly GCF_016093275.1). Lineage (GTDB taxonomy): Bacteria > Pseudomonadota > Gammaproteobacteria > Burkholderiales > Burkholderiaceae_C > Inhella > Inhella proteolytica. Next base: position 476,825 of record NZ_JAEDAK010000001.1, on the reverse strand, counting down.
CCGAGCGAGATGCAGCACCTGGTGGCGCACGCGCTGCACCGCCCCTCGCACGCAGTGCAGGTGGTGTGCCGCCGCATGGGCGGCGGCTTCGGCGGCAAGGAGTCGCAGTCCGCGCTGTTTGCCTGTGTCGCGGCGGTGGCGGCGCACCGAAGCAAGGCGCCGGTCAAGCTGCGGCTGGACCGGGACGACGATTTCCTCATCACCGGCCGCCGCCACGGTTTCTGGTTCGAGGTGGAGGCGGGGTTTGACGACGCCGGCCGCATCCTTGGCGTGGAAGCCACGCTGCTGTCCAACGCCGGCCATTCGGCGGACCTCTCCGGCCCGGTGCTGACGCGCGCGCTCTGCCATTTCGACAACGCCTACTGGTTGCCGGCGGTCAGCCTGCACGGGTTTGCGGCCAAGACGAACACGCAGAGCAACACCGCGTTTCGCGGCTTTGGCGGCCCGCAGGGCGCGTTTGCCGTGGAGATGTTGATCGACGCCATCGCGCGCCGGCTGCACCAGGACGCGCTGGCCGTGCGCCGCGCCAACCTCTACACCGAAGGCCAGTGCACCCCCTACGGCCAGCCGGTGGAGGACTTCTGCCTGCCTGAGCTGATCGGCGAGCTGGAGCAAACCAGCGCCTATGCCGAGCGCCGCGCGGCCGTGGATGCCTTCAACGCCGCCAGCCCGGTGCTGAAGAAAGGCCTGGCGCTCACGCCGTGCAAGTTCGGCATCTCCTTCAACGTGGTGCACCTGAACCAGGCCGGCGCCCTGGTGCACGTCTACAGCGACGGCTCGGTGCTGGTGAACCACGGCGGCACCGAGATGGGCCAGGGCCTGAACACCAAGGTCGCCATGGTGGTGGCGCAGGAACTCGGCCTGCCGCTGGAGCGTGTGCGCTGCAGCGCCACCGACACCCAGAAGATTGCCAACACCTCGGCCACGGCCGCCAGCACGGGTTCGGACCTGAACGGCAAGGCCGCCCAGGCCGCCGCACGCACGGTGCGCGAGCGCCTGGCGCAGCTGGCGGCGGACGGCTGGGGCTGCGCCCCCGGCGCGGTCGAGTTCGCGCAGGGTCAGGTGCGCGCGGCCGGCCAGTCCATCGCCTGGGAGGCCCTGGTGCAACAGGCCTACCACGCCCGCGTGCAGCTGTGGAGCGACGGCTTCTACGCCACCCCCGGCCTGTCCTGGGACCGCGCCAGGCTGCAGGGCAAGCCGTTCTACTACTTCGCCCACGGCGCGGCGGTGGCCGAGGTGCTGGTGGACACGCTGACCGGCGAGTACCGCCTGCTGCGCGCCGACCTGTTGCACGACGTCGGCCAGTCCCTCAACCCGGCGCTGGACATCGGCCAGGTCGAGGGGGCCTTCATCCAGGGCATGGGCTGGCTGACGATGGAAGAGCTGGTCTGGCAGCCGATGGATGGCTCGCCCAAGGCGGGTCTGCTGATGACCCACGCCCCCAGCACCTACAAGATCCCGACCGCCAACGACTGCCCGCCCGCGTTTCACACCCGGCTGTTCGGCCGCCCGAACGCCAAGGACAGCATCCACCGCAGCAAGGCGGTGGGCGAGCCGCCGCTGCTGCTGCCGTTCTCGGTGTTCTTCGCCATCAAGGACGCCGTGGCCGCCGCCACCGGACGCGAGCCGCCGCTGATGGCACCGGCCACGCCCGAAGCCGTGCTGAAGGCCCTGAACAGCCCATGACCCTGCCGCTGGCGCTGCAAGCCGCTGCCCTGCAGTGGCGGGACCAAGGCCGCGCCGGCATGGTGGTGGAAGTGCAGTCACACCAGGGCTCGGTGCCGCGCGAGGCCGGCACGCGCATGCTGGTGGCAGCGGATGCCGTGCTGGGCACCATCGGCGGCGGGCACCTGGAGCTGCAGGCCATTGAGCGGGCGCGCCAGCTGCTGGCGCAAGGGCAGCGCGCTGAACAGCGCCTGGCATTGGGGCCCAGCTTGGGCCAGTGTTGCGGCGGGGCGCTGGTGCTGAGTTATCAGCCGTTGGCGCAGAGCGCGCCCGAGACCTGGTCGCTGCCCGCGCCGCGCTTCCTGCTCGACCTGTACGGCGCCGGCCATGTGGGGCGTGCCATCGTGCGCCTGCTGGCCGGCATCGATTGCCGGGTGCGCTGGCTGGACGAGCGCGCGTCGGAGTTCCCCGCCGAGCCACTGCCGCCCCACATCACCCCGCTGTGCAGCGAGGGCCTGCCGCACGAGCTGGCCGCCACGCCCGCCGGTGCCGGCGTGCTGATCCTGACCCACAGCCATGACCTCGACCTGGCCCTCACCGAGGCGGCGCTGGCCCGCGACGACCTGCCCTGGGTCGGCCTGATCGGTTCCGCCACCAAGCGCGCCCGCTTCCTGCACCGACTCGAAAGCAAGGGCTTGCGCCCCGAACAGCTGGCGCGGTTGTGCTGCCCCATCGGCCTGCCCGGCATCGCCGGCAAGGAACCCGAGGTGATCGCCGTCGCCGTCGTCGCCCAACTTCTGCAACTCTCGTCCACCGGAGACCTCAATGGACATCTTTGACTACGACAACATCCAGCTGCTGCCGCGCCAGTGCCGGGTGAACAGCCGCAGCGAGTGCGACCCCTCGATCGAGTTCGGTCCGCGCCGCTTCAAGATCCCGGCCGTGCCGGCGAACATGAAGACGGTCATCGACGAGCCGATCGCGCGCTATCTGGCGGCGAACGAGTACTTCTACGTCATGCACCGCTTCGACCTGGACACCGTGGCCTTCGCGCGCCGCATGCGCGAAGCCGGGCTCTACGTCTCCATCAGCCTGGGCGTGCAGAAGGCGGACGACGCCATCGTCGAGCAGCTCGCGGCCGAGGGCCTGGGCGCCGACTACATCACCATCGACATCGCCCATGGCCACAGCGACGCCGTGCAGCGCCAGATCGCCCACATCAAGCAGCGCCTGCCGCAGGCCTTCGTGATTGCTGGCAATGTGGGCACGCCCGAGGCCGTGCTGGACCTGGAGCGCTGGGGCGCGGACGCCACCAAGGTCGGCATCGGCCCCGGCAAGGTCTGCATCACGCGCATGAAGACGGGCTTCGGCACCGGTGGTTGGCAGCTCAGCGCGGTGAAGTGGTGCGCGCGCGTGGCGAGCAAGCCCATCGTGGCCGATGGCGGCATCCGCCACCATGGCGACATCGCCAAGAGCATCCGCTTCGGCGCCAGCATGGTGATGATCGGCTCGCTGTTTGCCGGGCACGAGGAAAGCCCGGGCGAGACGGTGATCGAGGGTGGCCAGCGCTACAAGGCGTACTTCGGCTCGGCCTCGGACTTCAACAAGGGCGAGCGCCGCCATGTGGAGGGCAAGCGCATCCTCGAACCCATCAAGGGCCACCTGGCCGACACCCTGGTGGAGATGCGCGAGGACCTGCAGAGCTCCATCAGCTACGCGGGCGGCAAGAGCCTGATGGACCTGCGCAAGGTCAACTACGTCATCCTGGGTGGCAACAACGCCGGCGAGCACCTGTTCATGTAGAGCCGGCGCGCCAGTGGCCCGTTCGAGCCATGGCGCAAGCGGGGGAAGCTGACTAAGCTGCGGCAGCGCGCTGGTGCCGCGCGCTGTCGGAGAACCCCATGCGATTGCCCGCCGTGCTTGCGCTGTGTTGGTGCCTGGCCTTGGCTGGGCCCGCCCGTGCCGATGCCCGCCTGAGCGAGGCCGAGCGCCTGCGCGAGGCCGGCGCCCTGATCCAGGCCGAAGGCCTGCTGCGCGAGACGCCTCCTACCGATCCCAGTCTGCTGCGCCGTTGGCGCCTGAGCCAGGCTTTGGTGGCCTTGCAGCTGCGCCGCGCGGACGAAGCCGAGGCGCTGCTGGACCCTTTGCTCACCGAGGCCCGCGGCGACGAGCGCGCACTGCTGCTGTTGGCCCAGGGGCAGCTGGCCGAGCAGCGCGGCCAGCGGGACGCCGCGCTGGAAAGCTACGGCGCCGTGGAGCTGATTCCCGGCGCCGGCGTGGCCCTGCAGCAGCGTGCCTGGCTGCACAAGGCGCGGCTCAGCGGCAAGAGCGAAGAGGTGCTGGATGGGCTCGCGGCGCTGGAGCCGCAACTGAACGAGCCGGGTCTGCAGCTGGAGCTCGGCCGCCTGGCCCAGCGCTTCGGCCTGGAGCCCATGGCCTACCGGGCCTTCGAGCGCAGCCTGATGCAGAGCCAAGACCCACGCCTGCGCGCGGCGGCGCTGGACGGCCAGGCCGGCCTGTACGAAGCCGCCGGGCGCCGCGACGAAGCCCGCACGCTGACCCTGCACGCGCTGGAACAGCTCAAGGACCTGGATGCCGCCCAGAGCGCGGAGATGGGCGTGCGCCTGCAGTTCCGCCTGGCCCGGCTGAACAAGGAAAACCCTGCGGCCGCCCTGGCGGCCTACCAGCGCGCCGTCAGCCAGCTGGAGGCGCTGCGCGCTGACTGGCCGCTGGAAGAGGCCGACGGTCAATCCAGCCAGCTCACGCTGTTCCAGCCGCTCTACCTGGGCCTGGTGGACGGCCTGCTGCAGCAGGCCCGCGCGCGCCAGCAAGACCAGGACCTGCTGCGCCGCGCCCGAGACGCGCTGGAGCAGCTGCGCCAGGCCGAGATCCAGGACTACCTGGGCGATCGCTGCGAGGTCGACGCGCTCAAGGGTGGCCAATCCCAGGCCCTGCCCAGCGGCAGTGCGGCCATCTACCCCGTGCTGCTGGATGACCGCCTGGAGCTGCTGGTCGAGGACAGCCGCGGCCTGGCCTTGTTCCGCAGCACGGTGCCGCCGGGCGAGGTGCGCCAGGCCGCCACCCTGCTGGCGCGCCAGCTGCGGGAGCGCACGCCGGGCTTCGAACCCGCAGCGCGCCGGCTCTACCAGGCCCTGCTGCAGCCCCTGGAAGGCTGGCTGGCTGAGCGGGGCGTGGGCAGCCTCGTCTGGGTCAGCGACGGACCCTTGCGCCTCATCCCCATGGGGGTTCTTCACGACGGCCAGCGCTTCGCGCTGGAGCGCTGGACGCACGCCAGCACCCTGGGCCTGAGCATGACCAACACCCAGGCGCCGGGGCTGCACACGCGGCCCGGTGCCCTGCTGGCGGGCACGTCCGAGTTCGGGCCGGTGGTGCAGCGCCTGGCCGGCGAGGCCTGGGCGCAATCGATGACGCGCGCCCTGGTGCCCGCCGGTCAGGCCCCGGAAACCGTGTCTCGCGAACTGCAGGAGCGCCGCCTAGCCGACGCGCTGCGCCTGCCTGGTGTGGGTGTGGAGCTGGACCGACTGGGCGACCTGGTGGGCGGCCGCACGCTGCGCGAAGCCGCCTTCACCGTGCAGGGCTTCGGCACGGCCATGCAGGCCGGCAGCCCGCGCGTGGTGCACCTGGCCTCGCACGGGCTGTTCGGCGGTTCGGCCGCCACCAGCTACCTGCTCGCTTACGACGACCTGCTGACCCTTGGCAACCTGCAGACCCTGCTGCAGGGCGAGAACCAGCGCCGTCAGCCCATCGAGCTGTTGAGCCTTTCGGCCTGCCAGACCGCCGAAGGCAACGAGCGCGCCCCGCTCGGCATCGCCGGCGCGGCCATCAAGGCCCGTGCCCGCGCCGTGCTGGGCAGCCTGTGGCCGGTGGACGACGCCGCCACCGTGCGCCTGATGACGGGTTTCTACGCCGCCTGGCTGCAGAACGGCCAGGGCAAGGCCGCCGCCCTGCGCGAGGCGCAGCTGCAGTTGCTGCGCGATCCCGCCACCCGCCACCCCTTCTACTGGGCCTCGTTCGCCCTGATCGGAAACTGGCTATGACCCGCTGCCCCTTCCGAACCCTGGCGCTCTGCGCCGCTCTGACCCTGGCCTGGCCCGTGGCTGCGCAGGCGCAGATCGCTCCCATCCGCACCGACGGCAGTGCCGGCCCGGCGGTGGACATCCGCGGCCCGCTGCTGCTGATCCCGGAAAGCCTGGGCAAGCTGCAGGGCGCCAACCTGTTCCACAGCTTCCAGCACTTCAACATCCCGACCGGCGAGACGGCGCGCTTCACGGTGCAGAGCCCCGGCGTGGCGCATGTGATCAGCCGTGTCACGGGTGGCCTGCCTTCCTTCCTGGACGGCAGCCTGGAGCTCAAGGCTGCGCAGGGCAGCCCGGCCTTCTACTTCATCAACCCGGCCGGCGTGGTGTTCGGCAGCGAGGCCCGCATCGACGTGCCGGCGGGCTTCCACGTCAGCACCGCGCCACAGTTGCAGCTGGCCGATGGCAGCCAATGGGCCACCACGGGCGGCAGCAGCTTCAGCGCAGCCGCGCCGGAGGCCTTTGGGTTCCTGGGGGGTGCAAGGGCGGCGCCGATCGCGCTGTTGCCGGGGGCGGTGCTGGCGCCGCCCCGGGGTGAACCTGTGCTGCTGGCGGCGGGGGATATCGAGATTCGCGGTGGCCAGCTGGCTGGCAGCGGTGCGCTGCGGCTCGCAGCGACGGGAGATGCCGCCACCAGCGTGCGCTTTGGGGTCAGCCCGCCCGAAGGGCTGAATGGCGAGCTGCGCCTGGGCGAAGGCAGCTTCCTTTTCGCGGCCGCCATCCGCGAGAACGCCGCCGGGCCAATCGAACTGAGTGCTGGCTCGATTGCCCTGAGCGGCAATTCCGCCATCAGTGCCACCACCTGGCAGGGCGGCACCGGCCCCAGCGGCGCCGTGTCGCTGCGTGCCTTGGACTCGATTGCACTGTCGGAGGGCAGCTACATCACCACCGGCAGCACGAATCGGGCGGCAGCCGGCGACGTGAGCCTGCAGGCGCGGCGCATCGAGCTGTCGGGCGGCAGCTACGTGCAGACCCTGGCCGAGGCCGAGGGGTCCAGCGGTTCGGTCCAACTCATGGCCAGCCAGGAGCTGGTGCTGCGCGATGGCGGGAAGGTACTTAGCAATGCCTTCGCAGCTGGCAATTCGGGCGATCTGCTGCTGCAGGCGCCGCGGCTGCTGCTCGACTCGGGGGCTCAGGTCATCACATCCTCCTACGCCAGCGGCAATGCAGGCGGCATCCAACTCGTGGGGACCGAGCAGCTGCGGCTGGCCAATGGGGGCGAGGTGCAGTCCTTCGGCCTGAGCACGGGCAGCACCGGGCTGGTGTGGCTGCAGGGCGGCACGGTGTTGCTGGAGCCGGGCGCCTACGTCAACAGCAACGCATCCGGCGTGGGGAACCGCACGGGCGACGTGCTGATCCAGGCGAGCGGCCTGCTGCTGATGAACCAGGCCAATGTGTGGACCTTCGGGCTCGAAGGCGCCACCAGCGCGGACGTGCTCTTGACCGGGCAGGACATCCGCCTGCAAGGCAAGAGCAGCGTGATCGCGAGCTCGCTCGACGGCCAGGGCCGCCCCGGCAGCATCGGCCTGAGTGCGACGGGCAAAGTCGAAGTGCTCGGTGAGTCCTCGGTGTCCTCAACAACCTTCAGCCCCTTCGAGGGCGGCACGCTGCTGATGGAGGGCACCCATATCCGCATCGATGAGGGCTCGCGGGTCGAGAGCTCGACCTACGCGGCAGGCAACGCCGGGCGCATCGTGCTGGCCGCTACCGAGTCCCTGCTGATCAACGACAAGAGCTCGGTGCAGAGCGCCACCGGCGGCAAGGGCAACTCGGGTCAGATCGGGCTGCTGGCCAAGAACATCACCATCAACAACCAGGCCATGGTGTTCTCCAGCGCCAGCACCGGCGATACCGGCAAGGCCGGCGACGTGCTGGTGCAGGCCGAAGACACCCTTCGCATGGCGGGACGCGCCTACATCGACACGAGCAGCTACGGGCTCAGCTCCGAGGGCGGCAATGTGCTGCTTCAGGCCGGCTCGTTGGTCGAGATCGGCAATGCCTCGGTGCTCAGCACCACCTTTTCATCCGGCCGCGCCGGGCGGGTGGCACTGATCTCCGATGGCCTGGTCCAGTTGAATCCGGCCGCCATCATCTCGACGGAGACTGGAGGCAAAGGCTCGGGTGGGGACATTGCCTTCATTGCCAAAGACATGAAGGCCACGGGTGCGATCGTGTACAGCCGGGCGGCGCTGGGGTCGAGCGGCAATGCGGGCTCGGTCAGCGGCTTGGTGGGCGGTGAGCTTCGGATCGAGGGCTCGCATTTCAGCAGCGGCACGTACGGCGCGGGGGGCGGCGGCTCGGTCGACCTCGGGGCGGTGCATCTGGTGCTGGATGGCGGCAGCCGCATCGACGCGCGTGCCGAGGTTGGCTCGTCAGGCCAAACCGGCAACCTCAACCTGGTCGGCACGGAGTCGCTTTCGATCCAGGGCGGCAGCGATGTGGCTATCACCAACCTGGCCCATGTGGCGTCACCCGGCAGCATCTCGACAACCAAGATCAGCCTGGCGGCGCCCTCGCTGCGCATCGATCAGGGGGAGGTGTCGGCCGCTTCGACCCGCAACATCGCCGCCAGCGAGATCGAGCTCGTCGGTGTCAACAGCCTCAACCTGAACCAGGCCCTGGTGAGCACCTCGGCCCAGGACGGCAATGGCGGGCGCGTGAGCCTGCGCAGCGAAGGCCTGATGCACCTCAACCGCGCCGCCGTGACGACCTCTGTGCTGGGCCAGCAGGGCAACGGTGGCGACATCGGCGTCACCGCCCAGATCCTCTGGCTCGACAACGGCTTCGTGCAAGCCAACAGCGCCGCCCAGGGCGGGCAGGGCGGGGTGGTGAATTTGGACGTGGGCGCGGTGGTGGCCAGCGGCAACCGCGTCACCCTGGGCGGCCAGGTGCCGCTGGTGTTTGAGCAACCGCGCCAGGCCTACAACGCCATCCAGGCCGTGGCGCCGGACGGCGTGAACGGCAGCATCCAACTGGCCAATCCCCTGCAAGACCTGAGCGCCAGCCTGGCCCTGCTGGACGCCCGCCTGCCCGACCCGGCCCGCCTGGGCCAAAGCCCCTGCGACCGGCGCAGCGGCAGCAGCCTGGCGCTGAGCGGCCGTGGTGGCCTGGCCGGGCAGGCCTTGCCCGGAGGGCCGCCCGGGCGGCCCGCCCAGGTGCTGGCTGGGAGCTGCCCATGAAGGCGCTGCGTGTGAGCTGGCTGCTGCTGCCCCTGCTGGCCGCCGCGCAGGAACGCTTGCCGCCCGTCCCGCCGACGGTGCTGGCGGCCAGCCCGGCGCGGCTGATCGAGCGGCTGGAGCTGCAGGGGGTGCAAGCCCTGCCGCTGGACCTGTTCGAGAGCGCCGCCAAGCCGTGGCTGGGGCGGCCGCTGGATGAGGGCGAGATCGAAGCGCTGCGCCAGCGGCTGACGCGCGTCTATGTGGAGCATGGCTTCGTGAACTCCGGCCTGCTGCTGGCGCAGGAACAGGGCAGTGGCACGGTGTTGCGCCTGCGAGCCATCGAGGGGCGCCTGACCCAGGTGCAGCTGCGCGGGTTGGCAGGGCTGAACCCCGCGCATGTGCAGGCGCGGCTGGGCAGTACCGAAGGCGCACTGAACATGGACGCGCTGCGCGAGCGCTTCCAGCTGCTGCTGAACGACCCGCTGCTGGCCCGTGTGCAGGCGCGCCTGCTGCCCGGCGAGCGCCTGGGCGAGGCGGTGCTGGACATCGAGGTGGAGCGCGCGCGGCCCTGGAAGCTCAGCGCCTTCGCCAACAACCACCGCCCGGTCTCGGTGGGCGAGGGGGCGCTGGGCCTGCGCGGTCAGCTCAGCAACCTCAGCGGTCAGGGCGATCAACTCGATGCCCTGCTGCTGTGGCCGCTGGAAGGCGAGGGCTCTCGCAAGGGCCAGCAGCGGCTGGACTGGCGCACGCCGCTGACCGCCTGGGGCGCGCCGTTCACGCAGGTCCATGTGGCGGCCGAGCGCAGCGACTCCGCCATCGTGGAGGAACCGGTGCGCGAGCTCGACATCCGCAGCGCCACGCGCGGCTGGGAGCTGGGTGTGAGCCAGCTCTGGAGCGAAAGCAGCGCGCGCCGCCACAGCAGCGGCTTGCAGGCGCAGGCGCGGCGCCAGCGCAGCACGCTGCTGGGGGAGGCCTACTCCTTCACCGCTGGTGTGCCCGACGGCCGCGTGCGCGAAACCGTCTGGCGGCTGTGGCATGAAACCCAGTGGCGCAGCCCGCAGCAGGTGCTGGTGCTGCGCGGCAACTTCAACTGGGGTCACAACAACGTGCAGCGCGAAGCGGCCGTGCCCGGCCTGGAAGGCGCGCCCGCGCCACGCTTCCAGTACGCCACGCTGCAGGCGCAGTGGCTGCGCAAGCTGGGGCCTGAGGGCCTGAGCCTGAGCGCACGCCTGCTGGCCCAGGCCAGCCGGGACCGGCTGCTGCCCAGCAGCGGCATCGCGCTGGGCGGAGTGAACAGCGTGCGCGGCCAGCGCGAGAACCAGGCGGTGCGCGACGAAGGCTGGGTGGCCAACCTGGGCCTGCCCTGGGTCTGGAAAGACGGGCAGGGCGGTGGCCTGCGGGTGGAACTCGAACCCTTCTACGACCACGGGCGCGTGCGCAACCGCGGCCAGGCCTGGGTGGAGCTGGCCTCGGCCGGCCTGGCGCTGAAGCTGGGCTGGCGCGGTGCGCTGCTGGAGATCGTCGCCGCCGAGCGGGTGCGCGGTGATGCGGCCTCCACGCAGAAGGACAGCCTGCAGGACCGTGGCCTTCACGTGCAGGCCAGTTACGCCTTTTGAATCGGGTGCGCTTTAGCGGGGTTTGAGCTCGTAGCGAAAAGCCGGCTGGGTGGCGCTGCCGTCGGTGGGGGCATCCGCCGGCAGCCAGCTGCGCAGGTATTCCACCGTCGCCCGCTCGGGCTCCACGGTGACGCGCAGGCGGCCGGAGTTGGGCAGCTTGTCGCCGCTGCGGTAGCGATCGAAGAAGTAGGGCGTGTAGTTCGGGTCGGCCGGCTCGGGTACGGTCTGGTAGGTCACGCCGTCCAGCTCCTGGCGCACGAAGACATGGTCGTGGCCCTGGAAGAAGCCGGTGACACCGTGCTTCACAAAGAGGCCGTGAATGGGCAGCGGCCAGCCGGGGCGCCGCTGGGCGAATTCGTCGCGGCCGCGCGGGTCCTTGCCGCCCCACTCGTACAGGCCGGCCATCTCCACGCCGCCACGGCCGGTGCCCAGCACATGGTGGGCGAACACGAACTTGAAGCGGGCCTTGCTGGTGGCCAGGGTCTCAGCCAGCCAGCGGTACTGGGCCTCGCCCAGGGTGATGGCCCAGAGGTCGCGCTTGGGTTTGGCCTCGGCCTTGCCATCGCCTTCATCGCGCCCGCCGCCCTTGTCTCGTTTGTCGCGCGAGCCCAGCTGGTTGTCCACCGCCTCGGGGCTGTGCCAGTAGGGGTCGATGATGACGAACAGCGCATCGCCCCAGGTCCACGCGTGGTAGTCCCGCAGCAGGCCGATGTGCTCCACCGGCGTGGGGTTGCCGCTGTAGAAGTGATTGGGCGTGGGCAGCGGGAAGAGGCGGTTGCGTGCGGTCTGCGCCCACACGGCCACGTTGTTCGGCGTGCCGTCCAGGTTGGCGCGGGCGGCCTGCTCGTGGTTGCCGTTCACCAGGAACAGCGGCGCCGTCTGCCCCACCAGGGCCAGGAAGGGGCGCTGCAGCTGGTAGCGCTGGGCCACGCTGGTGGGGTTCAGTTCGTGCAGGGTGTCGACGCTGAAGTCGTCGCCCAGGGTCAGGTAGAAATCCGGGCGGTCGGCCGCGGCGGCGCGCAGGGTCTGGGCGTAGAGCGCGGGGTCAAACTGGTGGGCGCGTTCGGGGTGGGAATCGCCTTGCAGTTCGAACACGAAGCGGCTGCCCGGCGCGCGCTGGGTGTGGAAGCCCTGCTCGGGCTGGGCGGCATGGCCGGCTTCGCCGGGGCGGCGCAGCAGCACGCGGTAGCGGTAGGCCTGGTTGGGCTGCAGGCCTTGCAGTTCGGTCTCCAGGGGCGTGCCGGGCTGCAGGCGCAGCCAGGGGCCGCGTTGCCAGTCTGTGGCGGTGGCGGCGCGGTACTCCACTTGCGCGTCCAGCCCCTCAGCGGCGAGCAGGCTGAGCGCCACGCTGCGCTCGGTGGGGCGGCCCAGCAGCACGGAGAAGCGCTCGAGCGCGGCCACGTCAGGGGCCACTTCGGCGGGCAGGGTCAGGGCGTGGCGCGGCGGGCCTTTGCGGCGCGGGCGTTCGCTGCGTTCATCCTGGGCGGGGGTGGCCAGGCTCAGCAGCAGGGCCAGGGCGGCGGATAGGGCTTGCGTGCCATTCATGGGGTGCGAGCGGGAACGGTGAATTGGTGCAGCACCTGGCCCGGGCGGGCGGCGCTGAGGTAGTCGACCTGCAGGCGCTCGGGCGTCACCGCCACGCGCAGGATGCCGGCGTCGCCCCGGATGACGCCCTGGCGGTAGCCATAGGCCGCGCCCTCGTGGCGGTCGCCGGGGTGGCCGGGCTGGGGCACTTCCTGGTAGACGATGCCCTCGTGCGACTGGTGGGCGTAGAGGTGGTCGTGGCCATGGAAGACCACGCTCACGCCGGTGCGCTTGAGCAGCGCGTGGATCGGTTCTTCCCAGCCGGGCCGCTGGGCCGCCAGGCCCGGGCTGTCGTCGGCATTCAGGCCGCCCCATTCGCCGTAGGGCACGGCCTCGGCGCCCCCGCGGCCCTGACGGTCGGCCCCACCCACCAGCTGGTGCACGAACACGAGCTTGTGGCGGGCGCGGCTGCCCTCCAGGGTCTGGCGCAGCCAGCGGTATTGCGCCTCGCCCAGCGTCAGCTCCCAGCGCTCCGCGCCCCGCCGGGCGCTGCCGTGCCAGTAGGGGTTGAGCACCACGAACAAGGCGTCGCCCCAGGTCCAGGCGTAGTGGTCCTGCAGCGGGCCGGCGTGCAGGTCGGGCATGGCGTTGCCGCTGTAGAAGCCGTCGGGCTCGGGGTTGGGGAAGTGGCGCTTGCGCTGCTGGTTGGCCCACACGGCCAGGCTGTCCGCCCCGCCGCGCTGCAGCTTGCGGTCTTCGCCGTCGTGGTTGCCCAGCACCAGGAAGAGCGGCACGCCAAGCTGGCCGAAGTAGTGGCGCTGCTGCAGGTATTGCGCGGCGGCGGGCTCGCGAGCGGCGTGTTTGTCCACCATGAAGGTGTCGCCCAGGTCGATGTGGAAATGCGGCTGCGCCGCCCGCGCCTGGGCCAGCGCCTGCTGGTAGAGGGCGGGGTCGGTGTTCTGGTCCAGGTGCGAATCGGCGCTGAGCGTGAAGCTGAAGGCGCTGCCCGGCGCCGGCTGGGTGTGGAAGCGTCCGCTCGCCAGCTCGGCGCCGGTGGCGTCCTTCACCACGTAGCGGTGGGCGCGGGCGGTGGCCAAGTTTTGCAGGGTGAACTGCTCTGGCTCGCCCGGGCGCAGGGTCAGCGTGCGGCTGCTGGCCGCAGCGCCCTCGGGTTGAAGCTGCCACTGCACCGCGCGCTCCTGCCAGTGCGAGAGCAACGAGACCGTCACTCCCTGCGCGGTGGGCCGGCCCAGGATCACGTCCACGCCCGGCTGCGCGGTGAAGGGCGCGCTCTGGTGCGGCGGGCCCTGGCGGCGGCGCGGCTCGGGCTCGGCCGGCTGGGCCAGTGCGGCCCAGGCCAGGGCCGCGCCCAGGGCGGCCAGACCGGCGCTCAAGCGACGGCGTGTCAGGGTGCGGAAAGCGTCCATCGGTCGTCCACCTGGGCGTTGCGACGGGTGGCAGTTTCCTGCGTCGGCAGCCAGGCGCGCACGTATTCGCTGGTCACGCCGCCCGGGCCCACGCTGATGCGCAGATGGCCCGAGCTGCTCTGCACGGTGCCGGTGTTGTAGTGGTAGTCCCGCGCCAGGGTGGCGCCGTTGCTGAAGTTCGCCGCGCTGGGCTGCGGCACGGCCTGGTAGACCACGCCGTCCAGCGCCTGCTTCACGTACAGGTGATCGTGCCCGTGGAACACGGCCGAGACCTTGTGCTGCACCAGCAGGCTGTGGATGGGCAGGCCCCAGCCCGGGCGGTGGCTGGCGAAGCCCTCGCTGCCGTCGGTGTTCTTGCCGCCCCACTCGTAGAAGGGCGCGGCCTCGACGCCGCCGCGCATCTGCCCGTCCAGCCCGCCCACCAGGTTGTGGACGAAGACGAACTTGAACTTCGCGCTGCTGCCGGCCAGGGTGTCGGCCAGCCAGCGGTACTGGCGCTCGCCCAGGCTCAGGTTCCAGGCGTCCTTGCTGGCCTGGGCGCGGCTGTTCCAGTAGGGGTCCAGCACCACGAACAGGGCATCGCCCCAGGTCCAGGCGTACCAGGCGGCGCGGGCGCCCACCAAAGGGTCTGGCAGGGTGTCGCCGCGGTAGAAGATGCCCGGCTGCGGGTTGGCGAAGTAGCGCTGGCGCGCCTGGGTGGCCCACACGGGCAGGTTGCTGGGGCTGTTGCTCGGGTTCAGCCAGCCCAGCTCGCCTTCGTGGTTGCCGTTCACCAGGAACAGCGGCACCGAGTGGCTGATGGCGCCGAAGTTGCCCCGCTCGTACACGTAGCGGCGGTTCACCACCTCGGGGCTGTCGGCGTCGTCCACCAGCGCCACCAGTGGGTCGCTGTGCTTCTCGGTCATGAAGGTGTCGCCCAGGTCGATGTGGAAGTCCGGGCGGTCGGCCAGCACGTTGGCCAGCGTGCGCTGGTAGACGGGCAGGCTGGAGTTCTCATCCAGGTGCGAATCGGCCTGGATCGTGAACACAAACGCATTGCCGGCAAGCCGCGCGGTTTGGAAGCGCGCCAAGGGCCCCGGCGTGGCGGCCGTGGCACCGGTGGCCAGCAGGTGCACGCGGTACTGGTACTCGGTATTGGGCGTCAGTCCAGAGAGCGTGAGTTCCAGCGGCTGCCCTGCTTGCAGCGCCACAGCGGCCGTTTGCTGTGTGGCCCCACCTGCGCTCGGCCCGTAGGCGATGCTGACCTGTCCAGACTGAGCGGCCGAGAGCAGTTTCAACACGATGGTGCTGCCCGTAGGGGCGCCGAGGAGCACAGTGCCGTCGAAGGCAGGGGACGGTGCCGGTGCGGGAGCCGGTGCGGGAGCCGGTGCGGGAGCCGGTGCGGGAGCCGGTGCGGGAGCCGGTGCGGGAGCCGGTGCGGGAGCCGGTGCGGGAGCCGGTGCGGGAGCCGGTGCGGGAGCCGGTGCAGGAGCCGGTGCAGGAGCCGGTGCGGGAGCCGGTGCAGGAGCCGGTGCTCCGCCACCACCGCCACAGGCCAGCAGTGCCAACAAGGAGGTGGTGGCGCCCAGGGCGCGCAGGGGGTGAGAAGGCGTCATGGCAGGCGGTAGCTGAAGACGGTGGATCCATGCACGCGGGTGGCGCTCTCGTCGCGCTGCAGCAGGCTGCGCACGTAGTCCACCTGCACGCCCTCGGGGGCTACACGCACGCGGGTGTAGCCGCTGTTGGGGAACTTGTCGCCGCTCTGGAAGGCGTCGGCATTCCAGAGCGTGTAGTTCGGGTCGGCGGGCTCGGAGACGGTCTGGTAGGTCACCCCGTCCAGCTTCTGCCGCACCCAGATGTGGTCGTGGCCCTGGAAGAAGATGGTCACGCCGGTGCGCGCCATCAGGCGGTGGAGGGGCTCCGTCCAGTTCGGGCGTTTGACCGGGAAGTCGAACTGCCCGCCGGCGCTTTCGCCGCCCCATTCCCACAGCTTGGCCAGTTCCACGCCGCCGCGGCCGGTGCCCATCACGTGGTGGGCGAACACGAACTTGTAGCGGGCCGTGCTGCCCTCCAGCGTGCGCTTGAGCCATTGGTACTGCGCGTCGCCATGGGTCACGTCCCATAGATTGCTGCGCTTGGTCCCGTCGCCCAGCACGTTGTCCACCGCCACGGGGGAGTGCCAGTAGGGGTCGATGACCACGAACAGCGCGTCCCCCCAGCTCCAGGCGAAGTAGTTGCGCAGCAGGCCGATGTGCGGCACCGGCGTGGGGTTGCCGCTGTAGAAGCCGTCCGGCGCCGGCTGCGCGTACAGGCTGTTGCGTGCGTTCTGCGCCCACACCGCCACGTTGTTGGGCGTGCCGTCCAGCAGGTAGCCGGCGGCCTGTTCGTGGTTGCCGTTCACCAGGAACAGCGGCGCCTGCTTGCCGATCAGCCCCAGGTAGGGCCGCTGCAGCGTGTAGCGCTCCAGCACCTTGGGCTGGGTGATGGTGAGCGGGTCCAGCGTGTCCACGCTGAAGTCGTCGCCCATCAGCACGTAGAAGTCCGGCTGGTCCGCCGCGGCGGTGAGCAGGGTGCGGGTGTAGAGGTCCGGGTCGAACTGGCTTCTGAGCCGCTCGGGGTGGGAGTCGCCCTGCAACGCGAAGGTGAAGCTGCTGCCAGGCGGTCGCGCGGTCATGAAGCTGGCTTCGTCCCCCGGCGCACCGGCCGTGCCGCTGCTGGGCTGGAAGTAGAGGCGGTAGTAGTGCCGCGTGTTGGGCGCCAGGCCCTCCAGCGCGATCTCCAGCGGCTGCCCGGCCACCAGGGCGCGGGCCGGCGTCTGCGTGCCCAGCTGGCCCGAGCGCGTGCCATAGACCAGCCACACCGTGCCGGCCTGGTCCGGCGCAAACACATTGAGCTTGATGCTGCTGCCCGTGGGCGAGCCCAGCACCACATTGCCGCGGAAGCTGCTGGTGCCGGGGGGCGGGGCGGGTGTTGGGGCTGGCGCGGGGGGCGGCGCAGGCGTGGGAGCGGGTGCAGGAGCAGGCGCGGGAGCAGGCGCGGGAGCAGGCGCGGGAGCAGGCGCGGGGGCAGGAGCAGGCGCGGGGGCAGGAGCAGGCGCGGGGGCAGGAGCAGGCGCGGGTGCAGGAGCAGGCGCGGGAGCAGGCGCGGGAGCAGGCGCGGGGGCAGGAGCAGGCGCGGGGGCAGGAGCAGGCGCGGGTGCAGGAGCAGGCGCGGGTGCAGGAGCGGGTGCCAGGCTACCGCTCGCCCCGCCGCCGCCGCAGCCGTTCAGCACCGCCAGCGCGGCGGCCAGCACCATCGCATGCGTACGGGTCCGCGGCGTCCGGGCGGGGAAGGTGGGAACTTGGGAGGATGCAGAAGACGGGCGCGGCATGGACTTCCTTGAGGGCCCTGTGGGGCACCAAATCGAAGCCGATGCTAGGAATCCCGCCCGGTTGCCCCATGACAAGCGCGTCATGCAGCGGTTGGGTGACAGCGCTGTCATCCATCGCCGTGTGCGGTGGGCTGCAATGGCACCAGCACCCGCCCGCTCATCGATACCGGAGACTGACCATGACTTGTTTGCGCCACCCCGCACGCCCTCTGCGGGCCGGTCCGGCCGCCCTTGCCCTGGCTGCCCTGCTGCTGACCGTCAGCAGCCCCGGCAGCGCCAAGAGTGCGGACCCTGCCGTGGTAGCCGCCCGCCAGCAACTGGAAGCTGACAAGGCCCGCCTGCGTGCTGACAAGGCCGCTGGCAACAAGGCCGCCCTGGCTGCCGACCGCGCGGCGCTGCAGGCCGACAAGCAGCGTCTGGAGGCCGACAAGCAGCGTCTGGAGGCCGCCAAGGCCAGTGCCCAGGCCCAGCGCCCCACCAAGGCGCGCGGGCCCCGGGCTCCGGCCAGCGGCACGCCCTGAACCTCCAGACGCCAGCCTTCGGCTGAGCGCTTGTGGCCTCGCCTGCGTGGGAGGCCCGGGCCCGGGCCCATACGCCTGCCATGGCGCCGTGCAAGGGGTCCCGGCTCCGTCGCTCCTTGCGCACGAATGGCGTGCGCGTCGCGTATCGCTCGGCGCCGGGTGTCGGTCGCGCGATCGGCCGATCGCTACCCTGCGCCGCGCTGGCTGGCCTCAGTGCGCCGTGCCCAGCAGGGGCTGCCCTCAGGGCGCGAAGCCACAAGCCATCGTGCCGCAGCGCCGGCTCTTCTCCAGTGCGCACGCTCGGCCCGGCTGCGCCTGGATCCGAGCGAGGCGCTCACTTTCACTCACTCGAAGGCCGCCAGGCCACCGGCCGCAGGCCGGCAGGCAGGTACAGCGGGTGTCCAGGGTGACCGTCCGTGGTGAGTCGCAGGTAATGCAGTTGCGGCAGCAGGGCGCGTACGGCGGTGTGCCGGTCACGGTGGGTGCCCCGCGTGCCCCACGCGGCGACCACCACGCCTGCCTCGGTCGCCAGTCGCCGCAGGTAGGCGTCGTTCTCGGGCCCCACCGGGTCCTCCTGCGCCAGCATGTCCGCTGGCCGGGTGGCGCGGAAGGCAAAGAGGTTCGCCATGCACAGCGCGCCATAGCCCCAGGCCCGCGCAAACGCGATGCAGCGCCGGATGGTCGGGTCGTCGACCGTCTCGTCAGCAGTGCTCGGATTCAAGCCCACGAACATCGCGTGCGGTCCGTCTCCCCAGCGTCGCCACAGGGCGTACCGGTAGCGGCGGCAAGGGCTCAGATGGGCGCCGCGCTGCATCGCATGGCTGCCTGCGCTGGCGATCCGGTCCTTGGAGGCGCTCGGCCCCGCAGGTGTGTGTGCGTTTTCGAACAAGGGCTTGGGGTCCATGTGTCTCAGCTCTCGCGTTGCCTAGGCATTCTTTGGCAAAGCGGACCAGCCCTGTCGGGGTTCGCCTCCGTTCGATCGCCCCCTTGAAAGCGCAATGCGGGCGCCAACGTTCAACGCCCGTCAAAAAAGCCCTGCGTGCGCTCCGCCTCCGCCAAGCCCGCCGCATCCAGCGGCGCCGCGTACAGGAATGGCCCCGTGGGGTCGCGCGGGTCGTGGGGGCTGCGCTCGCGCAGTTGGATCAGTGCGCTGCGCTGCGCCGGGCTCAGGCTCTGGCCCACCTGGGCGAAGGCCTGGGCATAGAGGAAGGCCAGGTCGCCGTCCAGCTCGCCGTAGCGGCGGGAGAGCGCCTGGATCTGCGCGGCGTCGGGTTTCTCACCGGTCAGGAAGCGGCGCAGCTCGGTGGCGATCTGGCGGCGCAGCTGGGCGATCTCCTGCAGCTGCGGGCGCTGCAGGTCGGGCAGGGCCTCGATGAGGGCGCGCTGGGTGGGGTTGAGCAGGGTCAGGAAGTCGGCGCCGGCGTCGCCGGTCAGGGCGGTGCTGATGGCGAAGTCCTGCTTGCCCAGGGCGGGCGCGGTCTTGAGGCCGAAGCCGCCGAAGTACATGGCGTGGCGCTCGGGGCAGAAGTAGGTGTCGGCGTCCAGGCCGCCGCCCTGCCAGGCAAAGAGCTCGCTGGCGTGGGTCATCAGGGCCACGTCGATGTCGTGCGGCAGGCTGCGGCGCTCGGGTGGCTCGAAGGCGTCGGGCCAGGTGCGGGAGTCGCCGAACTTCAGGCGGGCCAGCTGCGCGCGCTGCTCGGCGTTCAGGCCGCGCAGCACGCGGGCCATGGCCTCGGCGCGCTTGGTGGCGATGCGGCCGTCCAGTTCGTACAGCGCGGCGGAATGCGCGCGCACGGCGGCGCGGTTCAGCGGCGCCTTGGCCGCCGGGCCGCTGCGCTCCAGGGTCTGGCGGAAGGCCTTGATGAGGGGCAGGCGCAGCAGCGCGAAGCGGCGCACGTCCGCCTGCTGGGCCTGGGCGGCCTGGATGAGTTCGGCGCGCTGGGCGGGGTTCAGGATGGCCAGGGTGTTGAAGGCGATGCGGGTCAGGAAGGCCGGGCTGTGGCCGCCCTGCACGGCGTCGGTGTCGCGCAGGGATTGGAAGCCGAAGTAGTCGGACACCTTGCCGGGCGGCAGGAAGGTGTCGGCGGCGAAATCGCCCGTGAGGAAGGCCAGACCGCTGAAGGCGATGGTGTGGAGCTGGGCGCGGTCGGACATGGCTTGCTGCAGCGAGTAGCGCTGCGCGCCAGGGCGGGGTGGGCGCTGGGTGTCGTCGCGGCGATCGGGACGATCCGGTCGATCGCGGCGGTCCGTGCGCTCGGGGCGCTCCGGTCGATCCGGCGGCGGGGGCTCGGTGGCCCCCACGGTGCTGGCGAGGGCACTGGCAAGCAGGAGGGCGGGCAGGGTTTTTCGCATGGGGATCGGTCTCGGGAGCAATCTCGGGAGCCGTCGGGGCTCAGAAGCGGAAGCGGGCCGGGCCCTCTTCAGGGCGCACCCAGCGCTGCTGGGGTTGGTAGTGCACCACCAGCAGGCGCGGCAGTTCGGGGGGGAGCTGCAGGCTCAGCGGCTCCAGCGGGCTTGGGGCCAGCCACTCGGCCTGGACCTCCAGGGCCTCGCCGTGGGCGTGTTCGTCCGGGGCCACCACGGCCTGCATGAGCTGCTGCTGCACCTGCGCCTGCACCTGGGCGGCCGTGGGCCATTGCCACTGGCTGGCGGGGTGCCAGCGGCCGTCCGCACCGGCCAGGCGGGTGCCCTGCTGCACCCGGGCCTGCGCGCGCTGCCACTGGGCCGCGAAGGCGGCGGGCTCCAGGCTGGCCATCTGCAGGGCGAATTCGGCGGCCGGCTGCTGCGGGGCCAGGCTGCGGTGCAGCAGGGCCACCAGGTTGAGCTGAAAGCGCAGGCTCAGGTGCTGGGGCTGGCGCAGCACCAGGGTCAGCCGGTCGGCTTCCAGCTCATGCGCGTGGGCTGCAGGGGAGAGACCCAGGGTCAGGGTGCAGGCCAGCAGCAGGGCCAGGGTGAGCGGGCGCATTCAGCGGCAGTAGGTGATCGGCGGCTGGGTGCTGGCCCCGGTGCCACTGGTGAACTGGAAGTTCCAGCAGGCGGACTTGCTGCGGTTGGCGGTCTGCGCCAGCAGCGCGTCCAGCGCCGCGCCGGTCACGCGCTGGTAGCGGATGCGGTAGGTGCCGGGGGCGTTGGCGTAGCTGTCGCTGCCGGTTTCGGTGGTGGTGAAGCTGCGGGCGCTGGTGAACTGCAGCACCTGGTAGCCGTCGGCGGCGTCGGTGCGCAGGGTCATGGCGGAAATCGCGAAGGGCGTGACGGGCGGCTGGCGCATGGGGCTGAACTTGGCGCTCTGGCCGGCCAGGTCGGGGCTGGGCGTGCCGCGGAAGCAGGACAGCACGTAGGGCGAGGCCTCGGTGACGTGGTAGCTGTAGCCGGCCGGGCCGTTGATCACCGGGCTGGTGTTGCCGCCGCAAATGCCATCGCGCGGGGCGGGGCTGCCGTCGGCGTTGTTGGTGCCGTAGATGGCAAAGCCATCCAGCGCCCAGCCGAGCGGGTGGGTGTCCCAGTAGCTGGCGGGCTTGGTGGCCATCAGGCAGACCGGGGCGGCGTGGTAGTGGTAATCGTCCGCCCGGCCGGCGTGGCCATTGCAGACGTCCAGCTCGCCCAGCACCTTGGTGTCGCCGTTCTGGCAGCCGCCCTGCTTGCAGGGGTTGAAGATGGGCACGCCGTTGATGGCCATGCCGATCGGGCCGTCCACCGCCGAGGTGGTGCTGGCGGCCAGGGCCGGGTTGAGCGGAATGCGCCAAGCCTTGCTGCCGTAGAAGTTCTGTGCAATGGGCACCTGCAGGTTGGTGGCGGTGATGCCGTCCATCATCGTGTGGGTGGTCAGGCCGTCGGAGCCGATGTAGGCGTAGCTGCTGTCGCAGCCCACCGTGGGCCGCCCGGTGGTGGAGACGGCCACCGAGTTGCGCACCAGCATGCAGGGCGCCGAGCTGCCGCTGGCGCTGGCGGTGCGGGCGTAGCTGAGGTTGAGCACCGCCTTGCCCAGGGTGAGCGGTGCGATGGCGGCCTGCAGGGCCTCGCCGGTGACCGGGCTGGTGCTGAGCACCGGCGCGCCGGAGAGCGCGTAGAGCGTGAAGGTGTAGGTCTTGGCGCCGGGGCCTTGCGAGCAGGGCGGTTGGTAGGCGGCCATCGGGCCGTCGCTGCCCACGCCCAGGGTGCCGGCGCCGAAGGCGTCGCGCGCCAGGGCGCTGCGGCTGGCGCTCAGGTTGTAGAGCACCCAGTTGTACTTGGTGCTGCCGTCGCCCGGCAGGGTGCTCATCAGCAGGGCGAATTCCTTGGTGCCGGCGGGCGGGTTGGCCCAGGCCAACGGCGGGCTGGAGCCGGGGCCGTCGCAGCTGTAATCCGCCGGCATGGCGCTGCCCTCGGCGCCCAGGCTGCTGGTGAGGCTGAAGCTGCTGGTGGGCGGCGGCGCCACGGGGGTCACGCTCACGGCGGCGGAAGCCGGGCTGCTGCCCACGGCATTGCGCGCCACCACGCTGCACTGGTAGGCGCTGCCGTTGCTGAGCCCACTCACGCTGAGCGGGCTGGCGCTGCCGCTGGCGCTGGCGCTGGCCGTGCCGGTGCTGCAGGTGGCGGTGTAGCCGGTCAGGGGCGAGCCGCCATCGCTGGCCGGCGCGCTGAAGCTGAGCTGGGCGCTGGCGTTGCCCGGGGTGGCGGTCAGGTTCCGCGGGGCGCTGGGCACGCTGGAGGCCGGGGGCGCGGCGCTGCAGGCCACCGGCAGGGCGCTCTGCAGCTCCAGGCGGATGCTGGGGCTGGTGCCGAGGGTGCGCAGGGTGACGTCATGGCAGCTGTCGGCCCCGTTGCCGCTGACCACCAGGCCCGGCAGGCTGAGCAGGCCGCTGGCGCCCTCGTAGCGGCCGGCGCCCTGCGCGGCGCAGCCCATCGGCGTGGCGCTGACCACCTCGACCTGGACGGGCGCCAGGTTGAGGGTGCGCAGGCTGACATCGAAGCAGCCGGACTCGGCGCCGTTGCTGACGGTGAGCGAAGGCAGCGTCAGCATGCCGCTCGGGCCTTCATAGCGGGCCAGCCCGCCGGCGGACGCCGCCAGGGCCAAGGCCTTGGTGCCGGGGCTGAGGCTGGCCAGGCCGCCAACGGCGGCCGATTCGGACGCGGCGGCGCTGATGCGCACGCCCTCCAGCGTCGGCCCCTCGGCGCCGCCGCCGCAGGCGCTCAAGGCCAAGGCCAGCGCCACGCTGGCTGCGGGCCGGTGGGGGCGGGGGAGGCGGGTGCAGACCATGGTGGGGCTCGGCGGCATGGGCCCACGGGTGGGCGACGGCACGATGCTAGGAAGGGGTGGGCGCGGGTGCATGACAAGGCAGTCATTCGGCACACGCGCCGGGCTCCGCGCGCTGGATTTGGGTTGGGTCAAGGCGCACGCGCCGCGGCCCGGGGAGCATGCGGGGATGAAACCCGAAACCCCTGCCCAGACCCTGGACCGCAAACTGCACGTGCTGGCGGCGCCCTTCACCGCCTCGCTGTCCCCGGTGTCCCTGGCGCTGGCCTGGGCGGACTGGGCCTGGCACCTGGCCGGCTCGCCGGGGCGGCAGATCGAGCTGGCCGGGCGCGCGGCCGAGCTGGGCGTGCAGACCCTGAGCTGCGCGCTGGGGCAGGGCAGCTGCGAGTTGCCCGCCGGCGCGACGGACGACGACCCGCGCTTTCGGGCCGCCGAATGGGCGCAGTGGCCCTTCAACCTGCTGCGCCAGGGCTTTCGCCAGCAGGAGCAGTTCTGGCACGAGGCCGCCAGCCTGCCTGGCATGAGCCCGCACCATGTGCAGATGGCGCGCTTCTTCGCCCGCCAGTGGCTGGGCATGCTGACGCCGGCCAATGGCCTGCTGACCAACCCGGTGGTCTTGAAGGACGCGCTCAGCAGCGGGGGCGCCCACCTGCTGCAGGGGGCACAGCACTGGCTGCAGGACCTCAGCGGCGCCCACGAACCCGCCCCGCAGGGTGCCTTCCAGGTGGGCCGCGACGTGGCGGTGACGCCGGGCCAGGTGGTGATGCGCAACCACCTGGTGGAGCTGCTGCGCTATGCCCCGCAGACCCCGCAGGTGCACCCGGAGCCGGTGCTCATCGTGCCGTCCTGGATCATGAAGTACTACATCCTGGATCTGTCGCCGCACAACTCCATGGTGCGCTGGCTGGTGGGGCAGGGGCACACCGTGTACATGCTGTCCTGGCGCAACCCGGGGGCCGAGGACGCCGGGCTCAGCATGGACGACTACCTGGAGCAGGGCGTGTTCGAGCCGCTGCGCTGGCTGGGCCAGCACCATCGCGCGGGCGTTCATCTGGCCGGCTACTGCCTGGGCGGCACGCTGGCCGCCATTGCCGCCGCGGCGGCCACGCGTGGATTGGGCGGGGCGCTGCCCAGCCTGGCCTCGCTGACGCTGTTCGCCGCGCAGACCGACTTCTCCGAGCCCGGCGAGCTGGGGCTGTTCATCGACGAGAGCCAGGTCGGCTTCCTGGACAGCCTCACACGCGAGCAGGGCTACCTGAGTGGGGAGCAGATGGCGGGCTCGTTCCAGTTCCTGCACTCGCGCGAGCTGGTGTGGACGCGGCGCATGCGCGAGTACCTGATGGGCGAGCGCGAGCAGCCCTCCGACCTGATGGCCTGGAACGCCGACACCACGCGGCTGCCGGCGCGCATGCACCACCAATACCTCACCGCGCTGTACCTGCGCAACGCGCTGGCCATCGGGCGCTACCGGGTGCAGGGCCAGCCGATCTCCTTGAGCGACCTGCGGCTGCCGCTGTTCCTGGTCGGCACCGAGCGCGACCACATCTCGCCCTGGCCCTCGGTCTACAAACTGCACCACCTGTGCGAGGCCGACGCCACCTTCGTGCTCGCCGCCGGCGGGCACAACGCGGGCATCGTCAGCGAGCCCGGTCACGCCCACCGGCACTACCGCATCGCCCACCGCGCGCCGGGCGCCGCCTGGGTGGCCGCCGAGGCCTGGCCGGCCCAGGCCGAGCTGAAGGAGGGCAGCTGGTGGCCGGCCTGGCAGGCGTGGCTGCAGGCGCGCTCCGGCAAGCCGCACCGCGCGCGGGCGCTGCCCGCCAGCAAGCTGGGGCCGGCGCCGGGGGAGTACGTGCTGCAGGCCTGACGGTCACGACGCCGTCAGCTGCCCGATCACGAAACGCGGCCGCTTGCCGCTGGGAGCAGCCGGCGCGTGCCGGAAGTGGGCGTGCAGCTCAAGCGCCACCGTGCGGGCCCCCTGCTCGGCCAAGTACTGGTGCAAAGCCTCGGCCGCGCGCTGCGGGTCGCGCGCGGCATAGACGTCCAGGCGCAGCCGGCGCGGCCCCTGCTGCGTGAGCTGAAAGTCGAACACGCCGCCGCGTTCCTCCAGCACCGTCTCCAGGGCCAAGGAGGCGATGGGCAGCGGCTGGCCCTGGTCATCCTGGAGGGTCAAAAGGGCGCTGCTGCGGCCTTGCACCTCCAACGGCGGCAAGGGGCTGCCGCAGGCGCAGGAACCGGCCGGCAGCAGGCGCACGCGGTCCATCAGGCGGTAGCGGATCAGTGGCTGCACGGTGTTGATCAGGTTGGTCAGCAGCGCGTGGTGGCCCCATTGCCCGTCCGGCACCGGGCGGTCCTGGGCGTCCACCGGCTCCAGCACCACCCAGTCGGCGTTCAGGTGCAGATGGCCGTGTTCGCACGAGTGGGCCAGCGTGAAGCACTCGCTGGCGCCGTAGGCATCGTGGACCGGCGCGCCGAACCGTTCTTGCAACGCGGCCCGGCAGGCGGGCGTCAGGGTCTCGCCGCCGGTCCAAACGGCCTGCAGCGGCAGTGCCCTGGGCGGCAGGTCTTGCGCCAGCCGGTGCGCCATGCTGGGGTAGGCGGCCAGCACCGTGGGCTGGAAGTCCTGCAGGGCGCGCAGCAGCTCGGCATGCGGGAGCAGGAAGTCGAAGGCGCAGGTGCGCGCACGCAGCCAGGGGTTCAGGGTGCGCAGGCGCTCGAAGCTCTGCACCGCAGCGAAGCGGCCTTGCGTGGCCGCGACCAGGGCGACGCGCGGGCCGCCGCGCCACCAGACGCTCGGCGGCAGCCAGCGCGCCGGGCCGCGAGCCGCTTCGAGCGCGTCGTACACCGCCAGCGCGTAGCCGTCCTGCACGAAGCAGGCCGGCGTGCCGCTGCTGCCGGAGCTTTCCCACACCAGGTAGCGGCCCCGCAGGGCGCTGCCGGGGGGCTGGCTGCGAAAGGCCGCCAGCTCGGCACTGCTCAGCCCGGGGTCGGTGCAGCCGGCCGCGAAGTCCGCCTGCAGTTCGGCCTTGTCCACTGGGGCGATCTGTTGCAGCGCCTGCTCGTCGCGCAGGGCCAGGCCGGCCAGACGCGCCCGGTAGAGCGGCGCGCGCGGCGCCACCTCCTGCAGCAGACGCAGCAGGCGGGCCCGGCGCCGCTGCTGCCACAGCAGGGCCGGGCCGCGCTGGGTGATCAGCGCATCGGCCAGCGCCCAGGCGCTGGTCCAGGGGTCGAAGGGGGTGGGGGTCACGGGCGTCCTTGGCAGGAAGCTCCCAGGGTGCCCGGCCACGCTGCGCCGGGTCTTGAGCCAGATCAGTGAGCCGTCGGATGCGGCAGGCGCACGCGCAGGGCCACCCGGTCGGCAGCGCTGTCCAGCAGCAGCAGCTCGCCGCCATGGGCGCGGGCGATCTCGCGCGCCAGGCTCAGGCCCAGGCCGGTGCCATCCACCTGGCGGCCATGCGCGGCGTCGGCGCGGTAGAAGCGCTCGAAGAAGCGCGCCCGCTGCTCGGGGCCCAGGGGCGCGCAGGCGTTGCGGAAGTCCACCTCCACGGCGCCCGGCACGGCGCGGGCCTCGATCTCCAGCGCCCCATGCGGCAGGCCGTGGCGCAGTGCGTTGCTGAGCAGGTTGTTGAACAGCTGGCGCAGCAGCAGGGCGTCGCCGCTCAGGCGCAGGCCTGGCTGAAGGTCGGCATGCACCGGGCGGTCCTCGGCCAGCATCTGGGCGTCGGCCACCAAGTCGCCCAGCAAGACGCTGAGGTCCAGATCCTCGCGGTGCAGGTCCAGCCGCCCGGCGTCGGCGCGCGAGAGCAGCAGCAGCTTGCGCGCAATGCCCGAGAGGCGGTTCACCTCTTCCAGAATGGCCCCGAGCTCGGCCTGCACCGCCCGGCCCTCGGTGGCGCCGATGGCGCGCTCCAGCCGGCCCTGCAGGATGGTCAGCGGGGTGCGCAGTTCGTGCGCCGCGTCGGCGGAGAAGCGTGAGGCCTGGTGGAAGCTTGCCTCCAAGCGCGCCAGCATGGTGTTGTAGGCGTCAATCAGCTCGCGGAACTCGCGCGGCTCTCCCCGGGTGGCCAGGCGTTCGCTGAGCACCTGCGGGGTGAGGCGGCGCATGGCCTCCCGCAGGCGCTGGACCGGGCGCATCATGAGCTGGGCCAGCAGCCACGCGCTGGCGGCTGCGCCCAGCAGGGCCAGCGGCAGCAGCACGGGCAGGGTGCGCTGCCAGACGGCCTGCAACTCGGCGTCCAGTGCCGTGGTCTGGGCTGCCAGCAGCGCGGTGCCTCCGCGCGTGTGCACCCGCACCAGCCGCCACTCGGCCTCAGGCGTGGCAGCGCCGCTGCGCTCGCAGCGCCCGCGCGGGTCGCTGCGCCCCCCAGCCTCTCCGCGGGCCCGGGCAGCTTGCCAATCCGCTTGGAAGTCCGGACCGAACCAGTCCTTCAGCGCGGCATCCGCGGGCGCCGACGCGCCCAGCCAGCGCATGCGCAGCTGGTCCGGTGCGTCCAGGCGCAGCTTGCGCTGCATGTCCTCGGCCATGCGGCGGTCCCCCTCGCCTTCGCGCTGGGGGTTGCCCAGTCGGCGGGCTTCCATGCACAGGCGCTCGTCCAGTTGCTCCACCTCCTGCTGGCGCAGCTCGCGTCCACCGATGAAGAACAGGGCGGCGGTGGTCAGCAGGACGAGCGCACCGGCCTGTAGGAAGAGGCGCCACTGCAGCGACATCAGCCGGGTCTGCGGAAGCGGTAACCGACCCCGCGTACCGACTCGATCAAGGGCTGCGGGGCC
Organism: Inhella proteolytica; assembly: GCF_016093275.1. Taxonomy (GTDB): domain Bacteria; phylum Pseudomonadota; class Gammaproteobacteria; order Burkholderiales; family Burkholderiaceae_C; genus Inhella; species Inhella proteolytica. The sequence continues at coordinate 449,465 of NZ_JAEDAK010000001.1, read as the reverse complement.
TCTTCGTGTTGCACATCGGCCAGGCGCGCGCGGATGCGTTTGACGCACACGTCCACCACGTTGGTGGCGGGGTCAAAGTCATAGCCCCACACGGCCTCCAAGAGCTGGGCGCGGCTGAAGACCTCGCCGGGCGAGCGCATCAGGTATTCAAGCAGGCTGAACTCGCGCCCGGTCAGCTCCACGGCGCGGCCCTGCAGCTTCACCGTGCGGCCGATGCGATCCAGCAGCAGGCCGCCCACCTGGAGCTCGGACTGCCGCTCGCCCTTGGCGCGCCGCAGCACGGTCTGCAGGCGTGCGGCCAGTTCCTCGACGAAGAAGGGCTTGGCCATGTAGTCGTCCGCGCCAAGTTGCAGACCGCCCAGACGGTCACCCAGCTCGTTGCGGGCGGTGAGCAAGATGACTGGGGTGCCAATGCCGCGCTGGCGCAGGTCGGCCAGGATGTCCAGACCGTCACGCCCGGGCAGCATCAGATCGAGCACGATGGCGTCCCAGTCCGGTTTGAGCGCCTGCGCATGGCCGGCACGGCCGTCGGATTCGGCGTGCACGCTGATGCCGCGCGCGCCCAGCCCACCCACCACGAAGTCGGCGATGGCGGCTTCGTCCTCGATCAGCAGCACCTTCATGGCCGGCATTGGGCCTGGGGCTGCCGCGGTCTTCATGACAGGCCTGTCATCAAGGGTGGATGACCACCAGCAGCCCCACCGCGAGCTCCTTGCTGGTGTTTCGGATGGCGTGCGGCTGATCGGTTGCGTAGCGTCCGGTCTCACCCAGTTGCAGGAGTTGCGTGTCCGGTCCGGCTTCCACCTGCAGGCTGCCGCTGAGCACGCTCAGGTGTTCACGCGACCCGGGTTCATGCGCCTGCGAGGCCAGCACGCCGCCGGGCTGCACGATCAGTTCGTACCACTCGAACTGGCCGGCCAGCTCGATCGGTCCCAGGATGCGCAGGCGGGCCAAGCCATCCGGGCTGGCCAGCGAGGGGGTGGCGTGTGCGGCCACCTTGTCGATCCCGGTCGCGACGGGGCGGGCGCCTTCGAGGAGTTCAGAGAGTTCCACCCCCAGCGCATGCGCCAGCCGCCACACCACGGCCACCGTGGGGTTGGCCTGGTTGCGCTCAATCTGCGAAAGCATGGACTTGGACACCCCGGCGCGCCGGCTCAGCTCGTCCAGCGTCAGCTGCCGCTTGGCGCGCAGGGCCGCCAGGGCTTCCCCGACCTGGGGCGGTTGGGCAAGATCGGTGTCGCTCATCAGAATGTCCTTGCTTCATTGAACAGCTGTTCGATATAGTGAACGCCGTTCGATAAATCGCATTTTGCGCCAGGAGACTGAACATGGCCAGCAGCGCCGACTTCTACGCCCACATCCGCCAGGAACTGGCGGGCATCGAATCCGCCGGCCTGTTCAAGCGCGAACGCATCATTGCCACCCCGCAGGGCGCGGTGGTGCGCACCACCGACGGGCGCGAGCTCATCAACCTGTGCGCGAACAACTACCTGGGCCTGTCCAGCCACCCGAACGCCATCGCGGCAGCGCACAAGACGCTGGACACCCACGGCTTCGGGCTCTCGTCCGTGCGCTTCATCTGCGGCACCCAGGACATCCACAAGGAGCTGGAGCGCCGCATCGCCGCCTTCGTGGGCTGCGAGGACGCCATCCTCTATGCAGCGGCGTTTGACGCCAACGGCGGCCTGTTCGAGCCCCTGCTGGGCGAGCAGGACGCCGTCATTTCCGACGCGCTGAACCACGCGTCCATCATTGACGGCATCCGCCTGTGCAAGGCGGCGCGCTACCGCTACGCCAACAACGACCTGGCCGACCTGAAGAAGCAGTTGCAGGAAGCCCGCGCCAAGGGCGCCCGCCATGTGCTGGTGTTCACCGACGGCGTCTTCAGCATGGACGGCACGATCGCCCAGCTGAAGGGAATCCGCGCGCTTTGCGACCAGTACGGCGCGCTGCTCGGTATCGACGAATGCCACGCCAGCGGCTTCCTGGGCAAAACCGGCCGCGGCACGCCCGAGCACTGCGGCGTGTTCGGCCAGATCGACATCATCACCGGCACCTTCGGCAAGGCCCTGGGCGGCGCCAGCGGCGGCTTCACGGCCGCGCGCAAGGAAGTGGTGGAGCTGCTGCGCCAGCGCTCGCGCCCCTATCTGTTCAGCAACACGCTGGCACCCGCCATCGTCGGTGCCTCGCTGGCGGTGCTGGATCTGATCGAAGGCTCCACCGCGCTGCGCGACAAGCTGGAGGACAACACCCGCTTCTGGCGCGCCGGCCTGCAGGCCGCCGGCTTCGACATCAAGCCCGGCACCCACCCCATCGTGCCGGTGATGGTGTACGACGCCGTCAAGGCGCAGCAGCTCTCGGCGCGCCTGCTGGAGCTGGGGGTGTACGCCGTGGGCTTCTTCTTCCCGGTGGTGCCCAAGGAGCAGGCCCGCATCCGCACCCAGATGAGCGCGGCGCTGGACCGCCACCACCTCGAAAAGGCCCTGGCCGCCTTCACCCAGGCGGGCCGCGAACTCGGTCTGATCAAGAGCTGAACCATGACGACCAAGATCCTCCTCATCGGCGCGAATGGCCAGATCGGCACCGAGCTGGCCGCCGCCCTGGCCGAGCGCCACGGCAACGAGAACGTCATCACCAGCGACATCTCGCCCCAGGGTCGCCTGCCGCAGCTGCGCCACGAGATGCTGGACTGCACCGATGGGGCTGCCGTCACTGCCATCGTCGAGCGCCATCACATCACCCAGGTCTACCTGCTGGCCGCCGCGCTGTCGGCCACCGGCGAGAAGCACCCGCAATGGGCCTGGGATCTGAACATGAAGGGCCTGCTGAATGTGCTGGAGCTGGCGCGCACGCACAAGCTCGAGCGCGTGTTCTGGCCCAGCAGCATCGCCGCCTTCGGCCCCAGCACGCCGCAGGACCACACGCCGCAATCCTCGGTGATGGACCCGACGACGGTCTACGGCATCAGCAAGCAGGCCGGCGAGCGCTGGTGCGCCTGGTACCACCGCATGCATGGCGTGGACGTCCGCAGCCTGCGCTATCCGGGCCTGATCAGCTGGAAGACGCCGCCCGGCGGCGGCACCACCGACTACGCGGTGGACATCTTTCACCAGGCACTCAAGACCGGCCGCTACACCTGTTTCCTGCAGGCCGACCAGCGCCTGCCCATGATGTACATGCCCGATGCCATCCGCGCCACGCTGGAGCTGATGGAGGCGCCGGCAGCGGCCATCCAGGAGCGCGGCAGCTACAACCTGTCCGGCTGCAGCTTCACGCCGGACGAAATCGCCGCCGAAATCCGCAAGCACTTGCCGGGCTTCGAGATGGTGTGCGAGCCCGACTTCCGCCAGCAGATCGCCGCCAGCTGGCCGCGTTCCATCGACGACTCGGTGGCGCGCGCGCATTGGGGCTGGAAGGCCGAGTTCGGTCTGAGCGAAATGGTGGCCGACATGCTGGCCAATCTGCGCGGGCGGGTTTGAAGCGCAGCAGGTAGGCTTCGGCCATGCGCCGCTTCCTATCTGCCCTCCTGTTGCCCCTGCTTGCCAGCCCGGTGCTGGCGCAAGAAGTCGAGCTCTTCTCCGGAGCCAAGCTGTCGCTGATCGGCCTGCGGGTCGGCAATTCCCCGGTCTATCTGGGCCAGAAAGACCGGGGCTTCGACCTGCGCCCCGTGGTCGCCCTGCGCTGGGGGCGCGTGCGCATCAGCAACTCGGGCGGCAGCTCGCTGCTGAGCGAACGCGGCACCGGCGGGGCCAGCACCGACCTGCTGGACGACGAAGACTGGCGCCTGACCGTGGGCCTGCGCTTCGACCGCGGCCGCAATGTCAGCGGCATCGAGCGCCTGCGTGAGCTGCCCGACGTGCGCACCACGATCCGCGGGCGCGTGGGCCTGACCTGGCACCAGACCGACACGCGGGACTGGACCCTGGCCGTCAACCCCGACCTGCTCGGCCGGGGCGGGGGCCTGCTGCTGCAGCTCAGCATGAGCCAGCGTCTGCCGGAGTGGGAGCAGGCCTTGCCGATGGGCGGGCAATGGACGGCGCTGGTCAGCCTGGCCGCGGCTGACCGGCGCTACCAACGCAGCTACTTCGGCGTGCCCGCCGGTTTGACGACCTTCCAGGCCTACGAACCCGGGGCCGGCCTGCGCAGCCTCACCGTTGGCCTGACCTGGCAGCGCGAGTTCGGCCGCCACTGGGTCGGGTTCGGTGGCGGCAGCCTCAGCCACTTGCTGGGGCCGGCCGCCGATGCCCCCTTCATCGAGCGCAACCTCGACCTGGGACTCAACGCCGGCCTGGCTTACCGCTTCTGATCAGGGGCGCAGCGCGGCGGCCAGCGCCTCGCGCAGGCCTTCGGGGTCTTCCTGCATCAGGGCATGGCCGCAGGGCAGGCTCGCCGTGCGCGCCTTGAGCGCCTCCACCAGCGGCTGGGCCGCGCGCGCCGGCGTCATCTGGTCCAGCTTGCCCATCACCACGGTGCTGGGGCAGGCGACCTTGGCCGCGGCCGCCAGCGCTCCCGTGTAGCCGTTGCAGAGTTGGAAGTCCTGCAGGAACAGATTGCTCCCGGGCCAGCCTGCCTGCGTGCGTTCCATCAGCGCCTGGTTGGCGCCATGCAGCCAGGCGCCCGGGCCGGGGTAGGCCGGCTTGGCCGCGATGCCGCTGTGGCTGAAGGTATTGACCATGCGCATCGCCGCCACCGGCTCGGTGGCTGCGGTCTGCAGCAGCGCGTCGCTCACGGCCATCGGTGCCGCTGTGCCCAGCAGGGCCAGGTGCCAGGCGCGCTCGGGCGCCTGCGCGGCGGCCTCCAGCGCGATCAATGAGCCCATGCTGTGGCCCACCCAAGCGGCCTTGCTGACGCCGGCCGCATCCAGGCAGCCCAGGGCCCAGGCGCCGGCCTCGGCCATCGTGGCCAGCGGCGGCCCCTCGCTGCGGCCATGCGCGAGCAGGTCCAGCGCCAGCACGGCGAAGCCGCGGTGCGCAAAGCTGCGCGCCAGCAGGGTGAAGACCGAGTGGTCGTGCAACGCACCGTGCAGGAAGACGATGCAGGGCAGGGCGGGGTCGAAGGTCTTGCCGCCGGTGTAGGCGTAGACGCGGCGGTTCTGTACGGTCAGTTCCATCACTTGAACGCCGCTTTCAGGGCGGTCTTGAGGTCGGCGATCAGATCGGCCGGGTCTTCCAGGCCGATCGACAGGCGGATCGTGCCGGGGCCGATGCCCGCGGCCACGAGCGCGGCATCGTCCATGCGCGAATGCGTGGTGCTGGCCGGGTGGATGACGAGCGAGCGCGCATCGCCCACATTGGCCAGATGGCTGAAGAGCTTGAGGGATTCGATGAACTTCTGGCCTTGGGCGCGGCTGCCATCCAGCTCGAAGCTGAACACCGCACCGGCGCCACGCGGCATCAGCGTCTGCGCCCTGGCGTGGCTGGCGTGGTTGGGCAGGCCGGGGTAGCCCACGGCCTTGACCTGCTTCTGGGCGGCCAGGAACTCGGCCACCGCCTGGGCATTGGCCACATGCCGGGCCATGCGCAGCGGCAGGGTCTCCAGGCCTTGCAGCAACAGCCAGGCAGTGTGCGGGCTCATGCAAGCGCCGAAGTCGCGCAGGCCCTCGCGGCGCGCGCGCAGCAAGAAGGCGGCCACCGTCGATTCCTCGGCGAAGACCATGCCGTGGAAGCCGGCGTAGGGTTCCGTCAGCTCCGGGAACTTGCCCGACTTCAGCCAATCGAAGCGGCCGGAGTCGATGAGCACCCCGCCCACCACCGTGCCGTGGCCGCACAGGAATTTGGTGGCCGAGTGCATCACCAGGTCGGCGCCTTGCTCGATTGGGCGCTGCAGCCAGGGCGTGGCCAAGGTGGCGTCTACCAGCAGGGGCAGGCCGGCGGCGTGGGCCACCGCGCTGACGGCCGGGATGTCCAGCACCTCCATGCCCGGGTTGCCGAGCGACTCGCCCAGCAGCAGGCGCGTCTCGGGCCGGATGGCCGCCTTCCAGGCGTCCACATCACCGGGGGCCACGAAGCTGGTCTGGATGCCCAGGCGCGGCAGGGTGTAGGCGAGCAGGTTGTGCGAGCCGCCGTACAGCTGCGAGCTGGCGACGATGTGGCCGCCGGCGCCGCAGATCGTCACGATGGCCAACCACAGCGCGGCCTGGCCGCTGGCGGTGGCGATGGCACCCACACCGCCTTCGAGCGCGGCCATGCGCTCCTCGAACACGGCCGTGGTGGGGTTGGAGAGGCGCGAGTACACATGCCCGCTGCGCTCCAGATTGAACAGGCCGGCGGCATCGGCGCTGCTGTCGAACACGAAGCTGGTGCTCAGATGCAGCGGGGTGATGCGGGCGCCGGTGGCGGGGTCGGGGGCGGCCCCGGCGTGCAGGGCCAGGGTGTCGAAGCCAGGGTCTAGGGGTCCGGGCATGCCTTGTACTAGGGTGCGCCCCGGAGAGGGCGGGGCGGGCATTGTGTGCTATGTTGCCCGCAATCCCCCTCTGCTCTCCATGGAGAACACGATGAAGGTCACCGACATCCTCAAGGTCAAGGGCAGCACCCTTTTCACCGTTGCCCCCGATACCCCGCTGGCCGAGGCCGTGGCCACCATGGCGGAGCGCGACATCGGCTCGCTGGTGGTGATGGAGCTGGGCGATCTCGTGGGGATGCTGACCTTCCGCGAAGTCATCCAGGCCGTGGTGAAGAACGGCGGCACGGTGGGCAACAGCCAAGTCCGCTCGGTGATGGACGACCACCCGCTGACCTGCACGCCCGAGACCGAGATCGACGAGGTGCGCCGCATGATGCTGGGCCGCCATGCGCGCTACATGCCGGTGCTCAATGGCAAGACCCTGATGGGCGTGATCTCCTTCTACGACGTGGCCAAGGCCGTGGTCGATTCGCAGGACTTCGAGAACCGCATGCTCAAGGCCTACATCCGCGACTGGCCGGTGGGGCAGGAAGAAGAGTCCAGCGAACCGAAGCTCTGAGCAGAAAGACGAACCAGAAACACGAACGGCCCGCAAGGGCCGTTTTTTCTGCCTGCCGAGCTGCTCAGCGGGGACGAACCGCCTGCAGGCGCGCCAGCAGGGCGGCGTTCAGTTGCTTCGTGTGCGCATTCCAGCGCTTTTGCTGCAGGTCGAGCTCCTGCTGCCAGTGGGCTGCCTGCGGGTGCTGCCGTTGCCAAGCCCAGATCGTGCGCTCCGCCTTGGCTTCGAAGCTGCCAAAGCGGGCGACGGCCGCGTCCAACTCACGCAGGGCGTCGCCATGCTGCCCCTGCGCCGCCAATGCCCGTGCCCGTAACAGGCTGACTGCCTCGGCCCGGTAGCCAGGGGCACGCTCGGCGATCACGTCGAGGTGGGCCAGGCAGGAGCCGGCCTGGCCGCGAAGCAAGTCCACCTGGGCCGCCCCCCAGCGCACGTCGGCGTCGTTGGCGAACGGGCCTTGCAGGCATTGCTGGTAGCAGGTCGCGGCTTCGTCCAGCTGGCCGGCGGCCAATAGCGCAGCCGCCAGCCGCATCTGGTTTTGCGCTGTGGGCGTGGTGTCCAGGGCCTCGCGCGCCTCACGCACCTCGCGGCCTGGGTCGAGCGCTTGGCCGACGGCGCGCAGGGCCCGGCCCGCCTGTCGTTGCACCCGTGAATGCGGCAGCATGATGGCCAGCACGTACACCACCGAACCCAGCACGGGGAAGGAGAACAGGATGATCAACCAATACATCGGTTGACCGTTGCGCAAGGCATGCACCGCACAGTAAATGGCCAGCAGGAAATGCAGGCCCAAGCCGATGAATGGCATCCATCTCTCCCTGGAATCTTCTGAAGGGGCAGGATTCTCGGGCCGCAGAGGCCCGCTTCCTAGAATGAGGCTTCCATTGCAGGCAGGGGTTTTCATCGATGTCAGGCAGCACATTCGGGCGCTGGTTCGCCGTCACCAATTTCGGCGAGAGCCATGGCCCGGCGATCGGTTGCGTCATCGACGGCTGCCCACCCGGGATGGCGCTCAGCGAGGCCGACATCCAGCCCGATCTGGACCGCCGCAAACCGGGCACCAGCCGCCATGTGACGCAGCGCCAGGAAGGCGACCGGGTCGAGATCCTCTCCGGCGTCTACGAAGGCCTGACCACCGGCACGCCGATTGCGCTGCTGATCCGCAACGAGGACCAGCGCAGCAAGGACTACGGCAACCTGCTCGACACCTTCCGTCCCGGCCACGCCGACTACAGCTACTGGCGCAAATTCGGCCTGCGCGACCCGCGCGGCGGCGGCCGCAGCTCGGCCCGCCTGACCGCCCCGATGGTGGCGGCCGGCGCGGTGGCCAAGAAGTGGCTGCAGCAGGCTTATGGCACCACGGTGCGTGGCTGCATGGTGCAACTGGGCGAGATCGAGATCCCGATCGAGGACTGGGCGCAGACCGCGCACAACCCCTTCTTTGCCGCCGGCACGCGCGAGCTGGAGCGCCTGGAGGCCTACATGGACGCGCTGCGCAAGAGCGGCGACTCGGTGGGCGCCAAGCTGCGTGTGGAAGCCCAGGGGGTGCCGCCGGGCTGGGGCGCTCCGCTGTTCGACAAGCTCGACGCCCAGATCGCCTACGCCATGATGGGCATCAACGCCGTCAAGGGCGTGGAGATCGGTGACGGCTTCGGCGTCGTCGCCCAGCGCGGCAGCCAGCATGGCGACGAGATCCACCCCGACGGCTTCGCCAGCAACCATGCCGGCGGCGTGCTGGGCGGCATCTCCAGTGGGCAGGACCTGGTGGTGAACATCGCCATCAAGCCGACCAGCTCGATCCGGTTGGAGAAAGCCAGCATCGACCGCAGCGGCCAGCCCAACACGGTTGTCACCCACGGCCGCCACGACCCCTGCGTGGGCATCCGCGCCACGCCCATCGCCGAGGCCATGCTGGCCCTGGTGCTGATGGATGCGGCATTGCAGCAGCGGGCGCAAGGGGGCGATGTGGAGCTGCCCATCTCGCCGGTGCCGGCGCGGCGCGGCTGAACCTGTTCTCGGAGATTCCAGGATGACTGTTTCGCAACGCCACCCCGAAGGTTGGGCCGTCGGCATCGTCGGCGCCACGGGCGCGGTTGGGCTGCTGATGCGCCAGCTGCTGGCCGAGCGCAGTTTCCCGGTGCGCTCGCTGCGCCTGTTTGCTTCCGTACGCTCGGTGGGACGGCAGCTGGACTGGAAGGGCCAGCAGCTGCCGATCGAGGACGCCGCCACGGCCGATTTCCGCGGTCTGGATCTGGTGTTCTTCTCGGCCGGTGGCGACACCGCGCGCGAACTGGCGCCCCGGGTGGCGGCTGCAGGTGCGGTGGTGATCGACAACTCCTCGGCCTGGCGGGCCGACCCTGACGTTCCTCTGGTGGTGGCCGAGGTCAACCCGGACGATCTGCGCCGCCGGCCCAAGGGCCTGATCGCCAACCCCAACTGCACCACCATGGCGGCCATGCCGGTGCTCAAGCCCTTGCACGATGCCGCCGGCCTGAAGCGCCTCACCGCCAGCAGTTACCAGGCCGTCTCGGGTGCCGGCGTGGCGGGTGTGCAGGAGCTGGTGGAACAGATGCGGGCCGCGGCTGATCGGTTGGAAGCCCTGGTGTATGACGGGCGTGCCGTCGACTTCCCGCCGCCGCGCAAATGGGCGGTGCCGATCGCCTGCAACGTGGTGCCGCTGAACTACGTGCTGAAGGACGACGGCTTTACCGAGGAAGAGCTGAAGCTGCGCGACGAGACCCGGCGCATCCTGGGTCTGCCCCAGTTGCCGGTGGCGGGCACCTGCGTGCGCGTGCCGGTGCTGTGCGCGCACTCGCTCAGCCTGCATGCCGAGTTCGAACGGGCCATCGAGGCCGCCGAGGCCGAGGCCCTGCTGCGCCAGGCGCCGGGTGTGCGCCTGTGCGCCGTGCCCAATGCGCTGGACGCCACCGGCATCGACGAGGTGCTGGTGGGGCGGGTGCGGCGCGACCCCACGGTGCCGCATGGGCTGATCCTCTTCGTCAGTGGCGACAACCTGCGCAAGGGCGCCGCGCTGAACGCGGTGCAACTGGCCGAATGCCTGTGGCAACAGGCCGAAGCGGGCAGCGGAGCCGGCTGACACCCCCTGCTGAAGGTCATGCCGCGGCCGGGCCCAAGGCCCGTGTCGAACGACCGCTTTGCAGCTGACCCCCTCAAGGGTGCATTTCGTCGCTTTCTAAACGCACCCGCAGCCTTCGCTTCCTAGCATGGCCGCCGTTACTCAAAAACGGGGCCTGCCATGGAGCTGCACAAGACTTCTTCTCGATTCAACAAGCGCTGGTGGCTGGGCGGCGGCCTGAGCGCCCTGGCGCTGGCGGTCGCCGCCGGTGTGGCGGTGGGAGCCGATGGCGGCAGCAAACCTGAAGCCAAGGACAAGAAGGACGCCCCCAAGACCCTGCGCTTTACCGCCTCCGAGGTGGTACAGCCGCAGCGCCAGGCCCTGCGCGCGGTGGTTGAGTTCAGCGGCCCGCTGGTGGCGCCCAACACCGCCATCGTGCGCGCCAAGGGCGGCGGCACGCTCTTGAACCTGGCCGCGCCTGAGGGCAGCCGCGTCAAGGCCGGGCAGTCGCTCGGTACCCTGGACCTGGAAGACCTGCGCCAGCGCGTGAACGAGCGCCAGGCCGCCGTGGAAGCCTCGCGCGCCCAGGCTGCGCAGGCCGAGCGCACGCATCTGGCCAACGAGGGCCTGGCGCGCCAGAACTTCATTGCCCCGACGGCCCTGGATAGCAGCCGCGCCCAGCTTGACAGCGCCCGCGCCAACCTGGCCGCCGCACGCGCCCAGCTGGAGACCGTGCAGGTGGCGCTGCGCCAGGCCACGCTGACGGCGCCCATCAGCGGCTGGGTGGCCAAGCGCCACGCCGTGCCGGGGGAGAAGCTGCAGCTGGAGCAGGCCGTCGTCACCGTGGTGGACCTGAGCCAGCTGGAGCTGGCCGGCCTGGTGGGCACGCATGAGGTCTCGCGCCTCAAGCCCGGCATGGCCGCCACGCTGCGCATCGAGGGCCACACCGAGCCGGTGGCGGCCAAGATCGCCCGCATCAGCCCCGCGGCCGAACCCGGCACGCGCTCGATCGGCGTCACGCTCAGCCTGGCCAACCCGGGCGAGCAGCTGCGCGCCGGCCAGTACGCCGTCGCGTCCGTCACGCTGGACGACCCGGAACCCCGCCTGACGCTGCCGCAGACCGCCCTCATGGGCAGCAGCGGCCAGCAGGCGGTGTGGGTGATTGACGGGGGCGAACTCAAGCGCCGCCTGGTGACGGTGGGCCGCCAGGACGCCAAGGAGGGCCGAGTGGAGATCCTGTCCGGCGTGGATGCCAAGGCCCAGGTGCTGGCCGCGCGCTACGACAACCTGCGCGAAGGCACCAAGGCCGAGATTGATGCCGGCAAGGCCAAGGTGGCCGCCGCCGCGGCACCGGCCACGGCGCGCTGAAGGAGCCGGCCATGTGGATGACCCGCGTCTCGATCAACAACCCGGTCTTCGCCACCATGGTGATGGTGGCGCTGTGCGTGCTGGGCTTGTTTGCCTACAACCGCCTGGGCGTCGAGCAGATGCCCGAGATCTCGCTGCCCGGCGCCTGGATCGACACCCGCTACCCCGGCGCCAACCCCGAGGCCGTGGAGCGTGAAGTCGCCAAGCCGCTGGAAGAGGCGGTGAACACCATTGCCGGCGTCAAGCGCATCCAGTCGCGCAGCTTCGAAGGCCGCGCGCAGATGAGCGTCGAGTTCACGCTCGACACCAATATGGATCGCGCGATGCAGGACCTGCGCGACCGCGTGTCGCTGGCGCAGGCCGGCTTCCCGCGCGACGTGAAGGCGCCGCTGATCAACCGCTTCCAGGAAGGCAACCAGCCGGTGGTGGTGGCGGCCCTGCTGAGCAGTACCCGCAGTGCGCGTGAGCTCTCGCTGATTGCCGAGCAGACCGTGGCCAAGCGATTGCAGCGCGCCGAGGGCGTGGCGGTGATCGGGCTCTCGGGCCTGGCCAGCCGCGAAGTGCGCATCGACCTGGACCCGCAGCGCCTGCGCGCCTATGGCGTGACGGTGGCCGAGATCGCCCAGGGCCTGCGCGAGGCGAATGCCGACCAGGCCGTGGGCCTGATCTCGGACAGCCAGATCGAAAGCTCACTGCGCGTCGAAGGCCGCATCAAGGACCCGCGGGCCTTTGCCAACGTGGTGGTGGTCAAGCGTGGCAACCTGGCGCTGACGCTGAACGACCTGGGCACGCTCACCGAGCGTGAACGCGAGCCCGACAACCTCTCACGCATCAACGGCCAGCCCGCCGTCACCTTCAACATCTTCAAGCAGCAGGACGCCAACATCGTGCGCACCGGCGAGGCCGTGCAGCAGGCCCTCGCGGAACTGCGCAAGAACCTGCCGGGCGACATCGAGCTGCGCGAGATCTACTCGACCAGCGACTTCGTCAAGGGCTCGCTGGACGGCCTGAAGCACACCCTGATCGAGGGTGCGCTGCTGACCGTGGCCATCGTCTTCCTGTTCCTGCACAGCTGGCGCTCCACCGTCATCACCGGCCTGACCCTGCCGATTGCGGTGATCTCCAGCTTCATCGCTGTCTACGCCTTCGGCTTCACGCTGAACTTCATGACCATGATGGCGCTCAGCCTGGTCATCGGCCTGCTGATTGACGACGCCATCGTGGTGCGCGAGAACATCGTGCGCCATGTGGCGATGGGCAAGAGCCACCGCGACGCCGCCTTCGACGGCACCAACGAGATTGGCCTGGCCGTGCTGGCCACCACCTTCGCCATCTGCGCGGTGTTCGTGCCCGTGGCTTTCATGGGCGGGGTGATCGGCAAGTTCTTCTACCCCTTCGGCATCACCGTGGCGGTGGCGGTGCTGGTCAGCCTGTTCGTCAGCTTCACGCTCGACCCCATGCTGTCGGCCGTCTGGCACGACCCAGGTGCCGCCCCGATGCGCCGCTGGCGCGTGGTGGGCCCGCTGATCGGCAAGCTGCTGGACGGCAGCGACCGCGCGATGGACGTGCTGCACCGCGTGTATGAACGCAGCATCCGCTGGGCCCTGAGCGGCCGCCGCTACCGCGTGTTCGTGCCGCCGGTGCCGGTGTTCGCCCGCCCGTTCGACGCCGCTGGCCAGCGCGACAAGACCCAGCAGCGCCGCCTGCGCCTGGCCACGCTGACCGCCCGCGGCCTGGTGCTGTGGGGGGGCTTCCTGAGCTTCGTGGGCGCCATCGTGTTGGCCGGTTTCGTGGGCAGCGAGTTCGTGCCGGAGACCGACCAGGGCTTCACGCAGATCAATCTGCGCATGCCCACCGGCTCCAGCCTGGAGCGCACCAATGCCAAGGCGCTGCAGGTCGAGTCCATCGTGGCGGCCATGCCCGAGGTCAAAACCGTGTCGACCACGGTCGGTTCGAGCGGCGAAGGCTTCTCCACCGGCCGTGCCCAGGCCAGCCTGGCCATCGCCCTGAAGGACAAGAAGGAGCGCAAGCGCAGCCAGAAGGAATTCGAGGCGGCCGCGCGCAAGGCCATCGAGCAGGTGGCCGGCGTGGAGCTGAGCGTGGGCTTCGGCAAGCCCATCTATGTGGCCATCCTGGGCAATGACAGCGACCAGCTGGCCAAGATCGCCGAGGAGTTCGCCACCAAGCTGCGCAAGATCAAGGGCGCCGTGGATGTGGAAACCACCTCCAAGCCCGGTCTGCCCGCCTATGCGGTGAAGCTGAAGGACTCGGCCGCGCGCGAGCTGGGCCTGACCGCCCCGCAACTGGCCGCTGCGCTGCGCACCTTCGTGAATGGCGACGCTGCCACTTACTGGACCGCCCCCGACGGCGCCCAGGTGGAGGTGAACCTGCGCCTGCCCAAGGAGATGCGCGAGCGCATCGACCAGATGGCCAAGCTGCCGGTGGCCTATGCCAAGGACGGCTCGCCGATCGCGCTCGATCAGGTCGCCACCATCGAGCCGGTCTTCAACCCCGAGGTGATCCGCCGCCAGAACCTGCAGCGCCGCGAGGCCATCATTGCCGGCGTGGACGGCCGCTCGCTCGGTGAGGTCAGCGCGGAAGTCAACAAGCTCATCAAGGAAACCCAGCTGCCCCCCGGCTTCAGTTTCGATGTGGGAGGCCAGAGCCAGGAACAGGCCGAGGCCTTCAAGGGCCTGCTCTCGGCCATGGCGCTGGCGGCGATCTTCATCTACATCGTGCTGGCCAGCCAGTTCGGCAGCTTCATCCAGCCCATCGCCATCATGGCCAGCCTGCCGCTGGCGCTGATCGGCGTGATGCTGGCCCTGCTGCTGTGGCGTTCCACGCTGAACGTGTTCTCGATGATCGGCCTGGTGATGCTGATGGGCCTGGTGACGAAGAACGCCATCTTGCTGGTGGACCGCGCCAACCAAATGCGCAAGGCCGGTCTGTCGGTCACCGAAGCGCTGGTGGAAGCGGGCCTGACGCGCATGCGCCCGATCGTCATGACGACCATGGCCATGGTGTTCGGCATGCTGCCCCTGGCCCTCGCGCTGAATGACGGCGGCGAGATCCAGGCGCCCATGGGCCGGGCCATCATCGGCGGCGTCATCAGCTCCACGGTGCTGACCCTGGTGTTCGTGCCGGTGCTCTACAGCTACCTGGTGCGCAGCCGCAAGCCCAAGGTGCAAACCGAAGCCTTGCCGGTTTCCTTGGGTGCCGCCCCCGCTGACAAGGAATAAGTTCCAGCTTCTGCCCTTGTTTGCAGCGCCCGCCTCGGCGGGCGCTGCCGCGCTTGAGGTAAGGTGTCGGCCTCCATGAACGACGCTGGCGATTCCATCTTCGAGGACCCCAACGCCCTGCCGGCCGGCACCCGGTTCGGCGAGTTGGAGATCATCCGCACGCTCGGCGTCGGGGGCTTCGGCATCGTCTACCTGGCGCAGGACCACGCGCTGGAGCGTCGCGTCGCGGTCAAGGAATACATGCCGGCGCAGCTGGCGCAACGCGGCAATTCCGATCTGGTCTCGGTGCGCTCGGCGCAGCACCGCGAAACCTTCGAACTCGGCCTGCGTTCCTTCGTCAATGAAGCGCGCATGCTGGCGCGCTTTGATCACCCCTCGCTGCTCAAGGTCTACCGCTTCTGGGAGGCCAACGGCACCGCCTACATGGTGATGCCCTATCTGCAGGGCAAAACGCTCAAGCGCATCCGTGATGGTCTGGCCGATCCGCCCTCGGAGAGCTGGATCCTCAAGCAGGTGATGCCGCTGTTGGACGCACTGGCGCTCTTGCACGACGAGAAGGTCTACCACCGCGACATCTCGCCCGACAACATCCTGCTGCCCTCGGATGGCGGCGACCCCATCCTGCTGGATTTCGGGGCCGCACGCCGGGTGATCGGCGATCGCACGCAGACGTTCACGGCGATCTTCAAGCCCAGCTACGCGCCTATCGAGCAGTACGGTGAGACCACCCAGCTGCGCCAGGGCCCCTGGACCGACATCTACGCGCTGGGTGCGGTGCTGCACTTTCTGCTCACCGGCACACCGCCCCCGCTGGCGACGACGCGAGCCGTCATCGACGAGTTCGTCCCGCTGGCCAACCGCTCCGACTGGCCCGGTCATTCGCGCCATTTCCGCTCTGCCATCGACTGGGCGCTGGCGGTGCGCCCTGCCGACCGGCCCCGCACCGTGGACGAGCTGCGCAAGGCCTTGCTGGGCGAGCGCACCATGCCTCTGGTCAAGGCGAATGTGGCCCAGGGTTTGGACGGCGACGACTCGACCGTGGTGCTGGAACGGCCCAAGCCGCGCGCCAAACCCGACCCCGCGGTGCCGGGCGACGCCTTTGCGCCCACCCAACTGGTGGCGCCGCCGCGCCCCACGGTGGAGGCGGTGCCGGTGCCCAGCGACAAGGAACGCACCCAGCCGCTGGGGACCGAGCCGGGCTTCGAACCGACCCAGCCCCATTCCCTGGCAGACGCTGCCAGCCCCGCAGCGCCGAAGCCGCGCCAGCGCGCCGCCGCCAGCCCCCCCTCGCCGGCGCTCGAGGCGGCGGCCAGCGGGCCCGCTCGCGTTGCCGGGCGTCAGCGCCTGTGGCTGGGCCTGGCCTTGGGAGCCGCAGCCCTGATGCTCGGTGGTTTCTGGTGGCTGCTGCAAGGGCGGCAGGCGCCGTCAGGTCCGGAAGGTCTGGTGGTCAGCATCGAGCCCGCCGGGCGGGCGTCGGAAGCCGGCCTCGCGGCTTCGCAGGCCGCTTCCGCAGCGGCCGATCCGTCAATCCAGCCACCCGTGGTCGCGGCGGCTTCGGTGCCCGCAGAATCCGTGGCCACGCCGGCTTCCGTGCCAGCCTCGGCCAGTCCCGCGCGTCCGGTGCCGCCCCGGCCGGTGGCGGCGGCTTCCAAACCGAATGTCGTGAGCGCGGCCCCGCCGCCGCGGCCGGTGCGCCAGGAGTCCCCCTCGCCGGAGCCGGCCGCTGCGGCGCGAACCGAAGCCCCCGCGCCCAGCCTGCCCAGTCGTCCGGCCGGTCCGCAGGACCCGCGTGCCGCCTGTGGCGACCGCGTGCTGTTCGCGCTATGGCGCTGCATGGAGCAACGCTGCGAGGAGCCCGCCTTTGCCGAGCACCCCGAGTGCCGGCAGTTAGCCGAGCGGCGCGAGCGTCGGCGCGAGCAGCGCGGCCACTGAGCAGGGCAAGCCCGCGCTCAGCCGCCTTAGCGGACCTTAGCCCCGTTCCACGGTCTGCTGCGAGCGCAGCAGCACCACGGTCAGCAAGACCTCACCCTTGGCCTCGTCGGTGTCCACCACCACGCCGCCGCGCTGGGCCTCGGCCAGGCGCTTGGCGGCATAGGCGGAAGGGCCGATGGCGTCCGAGCGCTTGCCGAAGAACTGCAGGCGCTCCGTGGCCGTCAGGGCGGCCGGGTAGCGCAGCACCACCCGTAGCGGATCTTCCGCATGGACCTGCAGGCTGACCGCGGCCTGTGAGGGCGCGGCCTCGCAGGCCAACTGCAAGAGCTGCTGGAACAAGGTGTGGCAGAGCAGGGGGTCGCCGCTGGCCAGCAGGGTGCCGGGCCCGCGCTCGGGGCCGGGCACGTCCAGGCTGAGGCGCAGTTCCTTGTGCGCATAAGCCTCGCCGCTCAGGCGCAGCACGCGCTCCAGCACCCGCCGCAGGGGCACGCCCCGGGTGCGCAGCTGGAACTGGCCGGATTCAATGCGCAGCAGCTCGGTCGAAAGGTGCAGCGCGTCCAGCGCCGCCAGCAGCTGTTCCTCCACGGCCAGCAAGTCGTCCCGCGCACCATCCTCGGCGGCCACCAGCAGCGGTTGCAGCAGGCCCAGGGCGCTGGCCAGCGGGCTGCGCACATCCTGGCCGGCCACCAGGCTGGCGTCATCCTCCAGCTTGGCGCGCTCCAGCATCGCGTCCACCTCGGACTGCATCTGGCGACGCAACTCGACATAGCGCATGAAATTGCGGATGCGCAGCAGCAGCTGCTCGGGTTCGACCGGCTTGTTGACGAAGTCGATCGCGCCCAGTTCCATGGCGCGCCGGCGCACATCGTCAGCGTCCAGCGCGGTGACGAAGATGACGGGGATGTGCTCGCTGGCCGGGTGGGCGCGCAGGCGCTTGGCCACCTCGAACCCATCCATGCCCGGCATCATGATGTCCAGCAGCACCAGGTCCGGGGCCGATTCCGTCTGGCACAGCTGCAGCGCCCGCTCGCCATTGGCCGCCACTTTCACGCGGAAGTCATTGCGCAGCATCTCGGCCAGCAGCTGCAGGTTCTCCGGCACATCGTCCACTACCAGCACCGTGGAGCTGTGCGGCCCGCTGCGGCCCGGTGCCGCCTGGCCCAGGCCGGCTGCCTTGGGCCGTGCGGCCGCTGCCATGGCGCGGCGAATGCGGTCGGCCAGCGTGGCGGCGCTGTAGGGTTTGACGAGGATGTGGCTGGCGCCGGCGCTGACGGCGTGCTGCAGCACCGCCCGGTCGGTTTCACCGGTGATGAGCACGAAGGGCAGCTGGCGAAAGTTGTCGCTGGCGCGCAGGCGCTCCAGCAACTGCAGGCCGTCCATGCCGCGCAGCTGCCAGTCGCACAGCACGATGTCCACGCGTGCCTGGGCCAGCGCTGCCAGGGCCTGTTCGGCATTCGAGGCGTCCAGCAGCTGCTGCACCCCAAGCTGGCTGAGCAGCGCCCGAGAGACCCTGCGCATGGCCTCGGTCTCATGCACCAGCAACACATGGGTGGCGGCGAAGAGCCGGGCTTCCTGGGGGGAGAGCAGGGCGGTCATGCTTGGCAGCCTAGCTCACGCGTCCTGATTTGCCACCCCGGTGTTGCGGGCAGGAGCCGAATTCAGACCGGCAAGTAGGGCAGACCGTCCTGCGCCAGCCCGATCAGGTTGATGTTGAGGGCATTGAGCTCGAGATCGGTGGCCATTTGCGCCAGGCTGATGGCCGTGAACTCGCCGCGCTCCAGCGTACCCACCCAGTAGGCCAGCTCCTGGCTGTCGGGGGCGCGGCCGACGAGGTTGCGGAACAGCAGGTCCACTTCCGCGCTGCGGCTGTAGCCTGGCCCCAGTCGGGTATCGAGCGCCAGGCTCATCAGGTCGGGCAGGGCCATGCCGCCATCCAGCAGGCTCAGGCCGATGCCGGCGTACTGCGCGTTGGCCACTGCGGCCGGTCCGAACACCGAACCCAGGATGCGCGCCACCGTGCCGGCGTGGCCGTTCAGGTCGAAGGCGCGGGCCTGATCGGTGAACAGCAGGCGTTCGATGCCGTCCAGGCTGTCCTTGCCCTCGGTGCCGGACTTGGCCTGCACCTGGAACGCGCCCGGAGTGACGGTGTAGTCGGCCCGCGCACCGGTGTAGCGGGCTTTGTCGAGCCCGGCGCCGCCAATCAGGCGGTCGTCCCCGCCACCGCCCTGCAGCAGATCGTTCCCCGCCCCACCGTCCAGGCGGTCGGCAAAGGCGCTGCCGGTCAGGGTATCGGCGCCGCTGCCGCCAACTTGTACGCCCAGCACGGCGAGCGAGGGCGTCGAAGTCACCGTTTCGCTTGTGCCATGCCCGTCGGTGTAGCGCACCAGGGCCCGCAACTGCATGCCGACCAGGCTCTCGCCTAGGCTGAGGCTGCTGGATGTCGCACCGGTCACGGCGGTCCAGGTGCTGCCATTGCTGGAGCGCTGCCATTCGAAGCTGAACGTGCCGAGGCCATCGGCATCCTGCACGCTGGCCGTGGCGCTGAGGCTCTGGCCTTGCTCGGCCAGGCCCGCGAGCGTGACGCTGCCCACCGGCGCGTCGTTCACGTTTGCCACCACGCTGGCGCTGGACAGCACGGTCTCAGCGGTGCCGCGGGCATCGGTGTAGCTGGCCTGCAGGCGCAGCTGCTTGCCCACCTGGGCCTCTCCTGGGGTGTAGCTGGATCCGGTGGCCAGCTCGGTCCACTGCTGGCCATCGCTGGAGAGCTGCCAGCGCAGCGTGAACGGGCCTAGCCCGTCGGCGTCGGCCAACTGGCTGGCGTTGGCCTGCAGGGTTTCGCCCTGGCGCACGGTGCCGGTGATCAGCAGGCTGCCGGTCGGGGCGTCGTTGCTGTTCGCGATGGCCGCCGTCGGCAGGCTGGTGACGGCCTCGGCGGTGCCGCGGGCGTCGGTGTAGTCGATGCGGGCGCGCAGCAGGCGGCCGACCTGGGCTTCGGTGGGCGTGAAGCGGTCCGCCGTCGCGCCGGCAATGTCGGTCCAGGTCTGCCCGCCGTCGGCGGAGCTTTGCCAGCGCAGGTTCAGGGGACCGAGCCCGTCGGGGTCGCTCAGATCGTTCTGAGCGTTCAACACGGCGCCCTGTCGGGCGTCGCCGAAGATGGCGACCACGCCGCTGGGCGGGTCATTGACGTTGGCGACCGCCGCGCTGGCCGGGCCCGTCACCACTTCCGCGGTGCCGGCGGTATCGGTGTAGCGCACCACCACGCGCAGCCGTGCGCCCACCTGGGCCTCCTGAGGCGTGAAGCTGCTGGCGGTGGCGCCGGCGATGTCCACCCAATTGCTGCCCGATTCCATCTGCCAGGTGTAGGCCAGGCTGCCCAGGCCGTCGGCATCGGCAATCGTGGAGCTCGTGCTCAGGGCGACGCCCTGTGTCGGCGTGCCGGTGATGGTGATGGTGCCGGTGGGCGCGTTGTTGCTGCCGCCCGCCGAAAGCACGACAACCTGGTCGTTGAACTGCAGGCGCTCCACGCCGCCCAGCGTGTCCGTGCCATCCGGACCGCTGACCGTGGTGGTGGCGCCCACCGTGGTGATGGTGTAACCGGCCCGGTTGCCGCTGAAGCGGGCGGTGTCGGTTCCGCTGCCCCCGGTCAGCGCATCGTTGCCCAGGCTGCCTTCCAGCAGGTCGTCGCCGGCGCCGCCCGTCAGCGTGTCGGCCGCCGTGGTGCCCGTGATGTAGCGGCCGGCAGAACTGGAGCCCAGCGCCCCGCCCAGGCCGTCATTGCCGTACAGATAGCGCAGCGCGGCGATGTCATAAGGGTTGTAGTTGCTGTAGGGCCCGCCCACATCGGTGTACGACATGAGGGTGTTGGCGGTGTTGTCCTGAGCACCCGGCAGCACCACCGAACCCGAGAAGGGGTGCTTGAGTCCCATGGCGTGACCCAGCTCGTGCAGCAGCACCTCAAAACCTGAGGTGCCTGGCGACGGGGCGCTGGTGCCGGCGGCGTGGTTGGCGTTGTCGAGGTAAATCCAGGCGTCGGCGCGGTAGCTGACGATGGTGTTGCCGGAGATCGAGTAGCTGGAGTTCCAGCTGCACAGGCCGATGCTCTGGACTTCGGTGATGTCGGCCGCGCAGAAGTGCAGATCGGCCTGGTTCGCATCGGTGGTCAACGCGAAGGTGATGCCGGTGATCTGTGTCAGCACCGCCAGGGCGGACACTGCGGCGGCCTCCTGGGTCGCATTGAAGGCCGAGGTGGCGCCGCTGATGGAGCCGCCCGCGTTCGGATTGGCCGCGGCGAGCGAGAACGTGTAGTAGATCGTCGTCCGCGCGGGGGTGAGCCAGTTCCAGCCCGGGCCGCTGTCCAGCAGTGCATCGATATGCACCAGGCCCGAGGACGGCTGGGTGGTGACTTCGGTGAGGGTTGCCATGGGCGATCTCCAGCAGCGGTGGAGATCGATTGTGGGGGTGGGCGGGGCGGCTCGTCACGCCGCCAGCCGCCCTACCTCCCGCTTGGGGGATCGTCGGGGCGCGGGAGCGCGAGCTTATTCACACGCCCGGCCCGCGCCACCGGCTTCAGCACTCGACGATGTTGACCGCCAGGCCGCCCCGCGCCGTTTCCTTGTACTTGGTCATCATGTCCGCGCCGGTGTCGCGCATGGTCTTGATGACCTTGTCCAGGCTGACGAAGTGCGTGCCGTCACCCCGCAAAGCCATGCGCGCGGCATTGATGGCCTTGACCGAGGCGATGGCGTTGCGCTCGATGCAGGGGATCTGCACCAGGCCGCCCACCGGGTCGCAGGTCAGGCCGAGGTGGTGTTCCATGCCGATCTCGGCGGCGTTCTCCACCTGCTCGGGCGTGCCGCCCATCACCGCGCACAACGCACCGGCGGCCATCGAGCAGGCCACGCCCACTTCGCCCTGGCAACCCACCTCGGCGCCGCTGATGCTGGCGTTTTCCTTGTAGAGGATGCCGATGGCGGCGGCGGTGAGCAGGAAGTCGACCACACCCTGCTCGGTAGCGCCGTGCACGAAGCGCGAGTAGTAGTGCAGCACGGCGGGCACGATGCCGGCCGCGCCGTTGGTGGGCGCGGTGACGACGCGGCCGCCGGCGGCGTTCTCTTCGTTGACCGCCAGGGCGTAGAGGTTGACCCAGTCCATCACCTGCAGCGGGTCGCGCAACGCGGCTTCGGGGTTGGCCGTCAGCTGGGCATGCAGATCGGCCGCGCGGCGCTTGACCTTGAACCCGCCCGGCAGGATGCCCTCGGTACGGCAGCCACGGCTGACGCAGTCCTGCATCACCTCCCAGATCTTCAGCAGGCCGGCGCGGGTCTCCTCGTCGCTGCGCCAATGGCCCTCGTTGCGCCGCATGATCTCGGCGATCGAGAGGCCGTACTTCTTCGTCAAGGCCAGCAACTCGTCGCCGGTCTTGAAGGGGTAGGGCAGCACGGTCACATCGGGGGCGATGACCTTCTGCTTGCTGCCGTCGGCCGCCACTTCGTCGCTGACGATGAAACCGCCGCCCACCGAGTAGTAGACGCGGTTGGCGATCTCGGCGCCGGTGGCATCGAAGGCCAGGCAGCGCATGCCGTTGGCATGGAAGGGCAGGGACTCACGGCGCTTGAAAACCAGATCGGTTGCCTCGTTGAAGCCCAGCGCCTTCTGGCCGACCAGATTGAGCTGGCCGGCACGGATCGTGGCGAGGTACTCAGGGATGGCCTCGATGTCCACCGTGTCCGGCTCATGCCCGGCCAGTCCCAGGAGCACGGCCTTGTCCGAGCCGTGCCCCTTGCCGGTGGCGCCGAGCGAACCGTAGAGGATCACCTGCACCCGCGCGGTCGCCTCCAGCAGGCCCTCGGAGTGCAGGCGCAGCCCGAACAGGCGCGCCGCCCGCATCGGGCCCACGGTGTGGCTGCTCGAGGGGCCGATACCGATCTTGAACAGGTCGAAAACCGACACGGCCATGGCGCTTACTCCTGCTCGTCGGCGAAGGCCGACATGGGCACGCAGCTGCAGAACAGATTGCGGTCGCCGTAGACGTTGTCCACCCGGCCCACCGGCGCCCAGTACTTGGCGCGGCGCAGGCTGGGCACCGGGAAGGCGGCCACTTCGCGACCGTAGGCGTGGGTCCACTCGTTGGCGCCGCAGACCAGGGCCGTGTGCGGGGCGTTGACCAGCGGGTTGTCCTCGCGGCTCCACTCACCGGCCTCGACCATCTCGATTTCCTGGCGGATGGCCACCATGGCGTCGATGAAGCGATCCAGCTCGTAGCGCGACTCGCTCTCGGTGGGCTCCACCATCAGCGTGCCGGCCACCGGGAAGCTCAGCGTGGGGGCGTGGAAGCCGTAGTCGATCAGGCGCTTGGCCACGTCCTCAGCGCTGACGCCGCTGCTGTCCTTCAGCGGGCGCAGGTCCAGGATGCACTCGTGCGCCACGCCACCACCCTTGACGCCGGCGATGCCGCCGCTGAAGTGGATGTCGTAGTGCTCCGAGAGGCGCGCGGCGATGTAGTTGGCGCTCAGGATGGCGGTTTCGGTGGCCTTGGTCAGGCCGTCGGCGCCCATCATGCGGATGTACATCCAGCTGATCGGCAGCACGGCGGCATTGCCCAGCGGCGCGGCCGAGACGGCGCCGATATTCGTCTCCTTGCCCAAACCGGCCGTGCGGTGCGCCGGCAGGAAGGGCACCAGGTCTTCCACCACGCAGACGGGGCCGACGCCCGGGCCGCCGCCACCGTGCGGGATGCAGAAGGTCTTGTGCAGGTTCAGGTGCGAGACATCGCCACCGAACTGGCCCGGCGCGGCCACGCCGACCAGGGCGTTCATGTTGGCGCCGTCCACGTACACGCGGCCGCCATGTGCCTTCACCACCGCGCAGATCTCCTTCACATGGGTGTCGAACACGCCATAGGTGGAGGGGTAGGTGATCATGATGGCGGCCAGGTTGGCGGCGTGCTTCTCGCACTGCGCCTTCAGGTCGGCCAGGTCGATGTTGCCTTCCTTGTCGCACTTGGTCACGACCACGCTCATGCCCACCATCTGGGCCGAGGCCGGGTTGGTGCCGTGGGCGCTTTCCGGGATCAGGCAGATGTTGCGATGCGCCTCGCCGCGGCTTTCATGCCAGGCCTTGATGGCCAGCAGGCCAGCGTACTCGCCCTGCGAACCGGCATTGGGCTGCAGGCTGATGCCGGCATAGCCGGTGGCCTGGCAGAGCCAGCCGGTCAGCAGCTCGTTCAGCTCGGTGTAGCCGGTCAGCTGGTCCTGCGGGGCGAAGGGGTGGATGTGCGCGAACTCGGGCCAGGTGATCGGAATCATTTCCGAGGTGGCGTTGAGCTTCATCGTGCAACTGCCCAGCGGGATCATGGCGCGGTCCAGCGCCAGGTCTTTGTCGGAGAGGCTGCGGATGTAGCGCAGCATCTCGGTTTCGCTGTGGTGGGTGTTGAACACCGGGTGCGTCATGAACGCGCTGCTGCGGCGCAGGTGGGCGGGGATCAGGCTCTCCACGCCTTGCGCGTAGTCGGACACCTTCGGCAGCGCGGCACCAGCCGGTGCCAGCCAAGACCAGAGGGCCTCGACGTCGGCACGCGTCGTGGTTTCGTCCAAGGCGATACCGACATGCTGGGCACTGACCTTGCGCAGATTGGCGCCGGCCTGCACGGCGGCAGCCAGCACGGCCTCGGTGCGAGCGCCGGTCTCGACCAGGATCGTGTCGAAGGCGTGCGGGGTGACCACCTTCAGGCCCAGCTTCTGCAGACCAGCCGACAAGATGGCGGTGTAGCTGGCCACGCGCTCGGCAATGCGCTTCAGGCCTTGCGGACCGTGATAGACCGCGTACATCGAGGCCACGACGGCCGGCAGCACCTGCGCGGTGCAGATGTTCGAGGTGGCCTTCTCGCGGCGGATGTGCTGTTCGCGCGTCTGCAGCGCCAGGCGGTAAGCCGGGTGGCCCTGCGCGTCCTTCGACACACCGACCAGGCGGCCCGGCATCGAGCGCTTGAAGGCGTCCTTGCAGGCCAGGTAGGCGGCGTGCGGGCCGCCGCAGCCCATCGGCATGCCGAAGCGCTGGGTGTTGCCGACGACGATGTCGGCACCGAAGGCGCCCGGCTCCACCAGCAGCGTCAGGGCCAGCAGGTCGGCGCAGACGATGAAGGCGGCGTCCTTGGCATGGGCCTGGTCAGCAAAGGCCTTCAGGTCATGGATCAGGCCGGTGGTGCTGGGGTACTGGCAGACCACGGCGAAGTAGTCGCCCTGGTTCATCAGCTCGGGCGCCATGCCCACGTCCACCGTCAGGCCGATGGGTGCGCAGCGGGTGCGGATGACCTCGATGGTCTGCGGGTGCACGTCGCCCGCCACGATGAGGCGGTTGCTCTTGCTCTTGACCGAGCGCTTGGCCAGCGTCACGGCCTCGGCGGCGGAGGTGGCCTCGTCGAGCATCGAGCCGTTGGCGATGTCCATGCCGGTGAGGTCGCAGACCATGGTCTGGAAGTTCACCAGCGCTTCCATGCGGCCCTGCGAGATCTCGGCCTGGTAGGGCGTGTAGGCGGTGTACCAGGCGGGGTTCTCGAGGATGTTGCGCAGGATGACGCCCGGCGTGTGGGTGCCGTAGTAGCCCTGGCCGATGAAGCTCTTGAAGACCTTGTTCTTGGCGGCGATGCCCTTCAGCTCCGCCAGCGCCTGCTGCTCGGTGCAGGCGGCGGGCAGGTCCATGCCCTGGCCGCGGCGGATGCTGGCCGGCACCACCTTGTCGATCAGCGCGGCGCGCGAGGCCACGCCGATGGCGGCGCACATGGCGGCTTCGTCGGCGGCGTCGGGGCCGATGTGGCGGGCGTGGAACTCGGTGGCGTCTTCAAGCAGGTGCAGCGGCGTGGGCATGGTCAATCTCTTCGGCAGATGGAACTCGGCCCGCTCCCCGAGCGGGCCGAGAAGAGCAGGGCGGGGCTTAGCTGTTCTTCAGCAGTTCGTCGTAGGCGGTGCTGTCCATCATGGAATCCAGCTCGCCGGCATTGGCCATCTTGACCTTGAAGAACCAGCCCGCCCCCAGCGGGTCGCTGTTGGCCAGGGAGGGGTCGGCGCGCAGCGCCTCGTTGACCTCGACGATCTCGCCGGTGATCGGCATGTAGACGTCGGCCGCGGCCTTGACGGACTCGACCACGCCGGCGATCTCCTTGGGCGCGAAGCTCTTGCCCACTTCGGGCAGGTCCACGAACACCACGTCGCCCAGCGCGTCCTGCGCGTGGTGGGTGATGCCGACGGTGGCCGTGCCATCGCCGTGAACCTGGATCCATTCGTGGTCGGGGGTGTACTTGATCGTCATGGGAGCGCTCCTTGAAAAGTGGGAATGGATCAACCGCGGAAATAGCGATGGGGTGCGAAGGGCATGGCGGCCACCGTCATGGGCACGCGCTTGTCGCGCACCAGGGCGAACACTTCGGTGCCAACGGCAGCGTGGCTGCTCGCCACATAGCCCATGGCCACCAAGTGGCCCACCGTGGGGCCCAGCGTGCCGCTGGTGACAGTGCCGAGCTCGTTGCCCGCCGCATCCACCAGCTTCGCGCCTTCGCGCACCGGCATCTTCTCGTTCGACACCAGGCCCACGCGCTTGCGCGTGGCCGGCTTCGGGCTGGATTGGGTATTGGGCAGCTGCGGGTCGATCACCGCATAGCCCGGGTAGCCACCGGCGCGCGCGCCGCCACTGCGGCGCACCTTCTGGATCGCCCAGGTCAGCGCGGCCTCGGCCGGCGTGGTGGTGGTGCTGATGTCGTGGCCATAGAGGCACAGGCCGGCTTCCAGGCGCAGGGTGTCACGCGCGCCCAAGCCGATCGGCTTGACCTCGGGCTGATCCAGAAGCAGGCGGGCCACGGCCATGGCATCGCGCTCGTGGATGGAGATCTCGTAGCCGTCTTCGCCGGTGTAGCCGCTGCGCGTGATGAAGGCCTCGAAGCCCTCGATCTTGAAGAAGCCGCCGTCCATGAAGACCATCTTCTCGACGCCAGGGGCCAGGCGGGCCAGGGCGGTGACGGCCTGCGGGCCCTGAAGGGCCAGCAGCGCGCGCTCGGGGCACTCGATGACCTCGCAGCGGCCGCTCAGGTGCTTCTTCAGGTGCGCGGTGTCCTGCACCTTGCAGCCGGCATTCACCACCACGAACAGGTCGTCGGGGCGGCGGCAGACCATCAGATCGTCCAGGATGCCGCCGTTCTCATCGGTGAAGAGCGCGTAGCGCTGCTTGAAGACGGGCAGGTCGACGATGTCCACCGGCACCAGGGTCTCCAGCGCCGCGGCGGCGTGAGCACCCACCAGGCGCAGCTGACCCATATGAGAGACGTCGAACAGGCCGGCGGCGGTGCGCGTATGGCGGTGCTCGGCGAGGATGCCCTCGCGGTACTGCACCGGCATGTCGTAACCGCCGAAGGGCACCATCTTGGCGCCGAGTTCGACGTGCAGCGCGTGCAGCGGGGTCTTCAGAAGGGGAGTGGAGCTCATGGCGGATCCTTGGGACAAGTCTTCACGATGGCCGATTCCCGTGGAGGAATCAACCCGGCTTGCCCTTGCTGTCCGCTTTACCTGAGAGATTGGCGGAATGTTCCCCGCTTGCCCCTTCGGTGGGCGGCCCTTCGTCTGCAACGACCAGCGCGCCTCTCTCCAGCTCGGAACCCATGCGCCGCAGCGCCCGGGTTTACCCAGTCCTTTTGCCTGAGCGTTCGGCATCCTTGCAGACGCCTGCGCCTTCGGCGGCCCGCCAACGTCACGGGCTCTCTCCTGAGCGGCGCGGATTCTAGGGGTGCGGATCTAAGCTGTGCGTATGAACGAAACTTTTTCTCCGCCGGACTGGGTCGTCCGCACCAAATCGTTGGCGGGGCCCGGCTGGTTCGGCGTACCGATCGACGCTGCCGATGCCGACGAACTGCAGCGCTTTCTGGAAGCCAACCCGGACTACAGCCGGCTCGTGGCCGGACGCGACTGGCTGCCCGGTGAGGCCCTGAGCGAGCTGACGGAGCGGCCGCCGGCCGACTGGCCGCAGGGGCCCGTACACCAGCTGGCGGTGCTGGATGCCGAAAGCGGGGCCTGGCGCGGCTACCTGAACTGGGTTGAGGACCTGCTGGCCCCGGGGGTCTGGCACATCGGCCTCTTCCTCATCGACGCCCGTTCGCACGGAAGCGGGCTGGCCACCCAGGTGTTCGACGCCTGGGCCGCGCATGCCCAGGCGCACGGCGCGCGCTGGCTGCGCCTGGGCGTGGTGGTGGGCAATGCACGGGCCGAGGCGTTCTGGCGGCGCCAGGGCTACCAGGACGTGCGCTTGCGCGAAGGCATCCCGATGGGCCTGCTGAGCCAGCAGGTGCGCGTGATGGTGCGACCCCTGGGCAGCGCCGATCTGGCGAGCTACCTGCAAGCGGTGCCGCGAGACCGCCCCGACGCGCCTTGAGCGTGGGGCTTGACGCGCCACAAGGCGAACCCGCGCCAAGGCGCGATGCTTGCCAGGTTCAACAGGAGAGCGCATGCAGACGGTGACGATCCGGATTGATGGGCAGGCGGTGGAGGCCCGCGCGGGCGAGTCGGTGCTGGAGGTGCTGCAGCGTCTGGGCCATGCGCCGCCCGCGCTCTGTCACGACCCGCGCCTGCCGCCAGCGCCGCGTTGCCGCCTCTGCAGCGTCGAGGTCGAAGGACAGGACGATCCCGTCAACAGCTGTGCCCTGCCGGTGAGCGAAGGCCTGGTGGTGCGCAGCGACAGCCCCGCCTTGCAGGCCTACCGCCACCAATGGCTCGAAGCCCTGGGCGCGCATTGCCGCCCTGAGGACCTGGAGCGCCACCCGCAGAAGGCCTTGCACCAGGCGCTGCGCGCGCAGGGCATTGCGCCGAGCGGGCAGGGCAGCCGCGTGGATGACTCCCACCCGCTGATCCACGTCGACCTGGCGCGCTGCATCAGCTGCCAGCGCTGCGCGCGCGTCTGCCACGAACTGCAGGGGCAGGATGTCTGGCACCAGCTGGGCCGCGGCGAAGGGGTGCAGCTGGTACCGGATTCCGGCGGCAGCCTGGGGGCCAGCCATTGCGTGGCCTGCGGCGCCTGCGTGGACGCCTGCCCCACGGCGGCCCTGGTCGACGCCGGCGGCCTGCAGCCCGAGCGCGCCGAGCACTGGACGCGTAGCGTCTGCTCCTACTGCGGTGTGGGCTGCGAGCTGGAGCTGGGCACGGCAGATGAGCAAGTCGTGGGCGTGCGCCCGGTGCTGGATGCGCCCGTCAACAAGGGGCATCTGTGCGTCAAGGGCCGCTACGGCCAGGGCTTTGCGCAGTCCTCGCGCCGTGTGCTCACGCCCATGCTCCGGCGCGAAGACGGCTGGCAAGCCTGCTGCTGGGACGAGGCCTTGGACGAGGTGGCGCGCCGCCTGCTGGCGCTGCAGGCCGCGCACGGCGCCGACAGCCTGGGCGTGCTGGGCTCGGCCCGCGCCACGAACGAAGACAACTACCTCACCGCCAAGTTCGCCCGCCATGTGCTGGGCACGCACAACGTCGATTGCTGCGCCCGCGTCTGTCACGCGCCCTCGGCGGCCGCGCTCAAGACCCTGCTGGGTACCGGCGCCGCCACGAGTTCCTACGACGACATCGAGCGCACCCGCCTGTTCCTGGTGGCCGGTGCGAACCCGAACGAGAACCATCCGGTGGTGGGTGCGCGCATCCGGCAACAGCTGCGGCGCGGTGCGGCGCAGGCCATCGTCATCGACCCGCGCCGCACCGAACTGGCCGAGCTGGCCACCGTGCATCTGGCGCTGCGGCCGGGGACAAACCTGCCCTTGCTGCTGGCGATGGCCCAGGTGGTGCTGGCCGAGGGCCTGCACGATCGCGATTTCATTGCCCGGCGGGTGGATGAGCTGGAGGCTTTTGCCGTCTCGGTGCGTGAGTGGACGCCGGAGCGGGCCGCGGCGATCTGCGGCGTGGAGGCCGAGGCCATCCGCCAGGCCGCGCGGCTGTATGCCAACACGCGGCCGGCGCTGTGCTTCCATGGCCTGGGCATGACCGAGCAAGGCCAGGGTACCGAGGGCGTGATGGCGCTCATCAACCTGGCGCTGCTGTGCGGTCAGATCGGCCAGCCCGGTGCCGGCCTGAACCCCCTGCGGGGCCAGAACAATGTGCAGGGCTCGGCGCACATGGGTTGCGAACCGGGCTCGTTGGCTGGCGGCATCGCCATCGAGGCCGGACGCGCCAGGACCGAGCAGGTCTGGGGCCGCGCGCTGCCGCAGCGCCCTGGCCTGAACCTGATGCAGATGCTGGATGCCGCCGAAGCCGGGCGCGTGCGCGGCTTGCTGGTGCTGGGTTACGACTTGGCGCTCAGCCTGCCGGACAGTCAGCGCAGCTGGCAGGCGCTGAAGCGCCTGGACCTGCTGGTGGTGCAGGACCTCTACTTGAACGAGACCGCCGCTCGCTTTGCCGATGTGTTCCTGCCGGCCTGCAGCACGCTCGAAAAGGACGGCACTTTCATGAACGCCGAGCGGCGCGTGCAGCGCGTACGGGCGGCCTTGCGGCCGCGCGGCCAGTCGCTGCCGGATTGGCAGATCCTCGGCGCGCTGGCCGCACGCATGGGGCGCGGTGAGGGTATGCAGTTCGAGAGCGCTGAGGCGATATGGGACGAGGTGCGTCAGGTCTGGCCTGACGGTGCCGGCCTGAGCTACGCGCGCCTTGATCGGGGTGGTCTGCAATGGCCTTGCCGCGACGAAGACGATCCCGGCACTCGCGTGCTGCACGCGGAGCGTTTTGGTCACGGCGTGCGCACAAGCCTGCGGCCGCTTGACTACCGGCCGTCGCCCGAAGTCTGTGACGCCGATTACCCCTGGCTGCTCAGCACCGGTCGAAACCTCTACCAGTTCAACGCGGCCACCATGAGCGGCGCCAGTGCGCTGCAGGCGCTGCGACCCACCGACACGCTCGACCTCTGCGCCGCCGACGCCGAGCGCCTCGGCCTTCGCGAGGGCCAGCGTGTACGCGTGCGCAGCCGACGCGGCAGTGCCGAACTCCCGCTGCGCATCGACGCCCGGCTGCAGCCCGGGCAGCTCTTCGCGACGTTTCACGACCCGGCGGTGCTGCTGAACCGGCTCACCAGTTCGGAGCGGGACCGCTGGGTGCATGCGCCGGAATACAAGGTCTGTGCGGTGCAACTGGAGCGGGTGCCGGATTGATGGAGTGGCCTCGGTGCGGTCCCAGGCGCAGGGGCGACTTTCGGGTGGCTCCAGCGAGCATCTCGTCCAACGGTATCGGCGGTTCACATAATGCACATTGTCGGCGTTATGGGAAACAAAAAGACGGCCCCGCAGGGCCGTCAACTACGCAGGCAACTGGAGTCGAAACCTGCGTCAATGCGCCTCGTCGCTTGCCGCACCAGCCTGGGCATCCCAGTCTTCGTCGTCGTCCCACACGCTGGTACGGTGCACGGTGGGAATGAGCGGCTTGTCGAGGGGGCGGCATACGCGCCGGCGCAGACGCGCCAGGCGTTCGGAATGGGCGACAGCCTGGGCCACGCGATCCGGGTCGACCAGCAGCGTGAAGGCGTCGATGGGGCTGAAGTCGGTGTGCGCCATGGCAATCTCCAAAGTGATGGGTGCACTCTAGGGAGCTGCCGCAGCCGCGGCCAGTCACTGGCGGCCGAAGCCGCTGTCAGGGTTTTTCTGACACGCTTGTCGGGCGCAGGCCCATGCGCTGGGCGGCGTCACTGCGGCCGGCCTTGCGGGCAAAGTCCCAGGCGTCGAGGCCAAGGTCGTTGCGCAGCGTGGTGTCCGCCCCGCGCTTGAGCAGCACGTCGGCGCTGTCCAGGCTGCCGTAGCCAAAGGCCATCATCAGCGGCGTGCTGCCGTTCTCGCTGCGGGCGTTGATGTCGGCTCCCTGGTCCAGGAGCCAGGTGCTGACACCTTGATCCGGCCCGCTGCAGGCGTAGTGCAGCGCGCCCCAGGTCTTCTGCCCGCGCTTGGGCTCCACCGCCGCGCCGTGCCGCACCAGCAGCTGGGCCCAGGCCAGGCGGCCGCGCAGGGCCGCCAGCATCAGCGGGCGCTCGCCACTGGCGTTCTCGGCTTCGACATCGGTGCGCGGGTCGGCCAGCAGGCCATCCAGGGCCTGGCCGGACTCGTGCATCAGCGCCCAGTGCAAGGGGCGCTGGCCGTTGGGTGCCAGCACGTTCGGGTCCATGCCGCGCAGCAAGGCCTCCAGCACCGCACTGCGGCTGTCGAGCTCGATCATGCGAAAGAACTCACGCAGCGGGTCCGGCTGCTGGGCGCGAGCCGCCAACGGCGCCAGCGCCCCCAGCAGGGCCAGCCGGCGGTTCAGCATGCGACGGCCGGCTCCGGCAGGCGGAACAGGCGCTGGGTGTTGCGCGTGGTGAGGGCCGCCACCTCTTCCACCGGCACCCCCCAGATCTGCGCGAGTTGGGCGGCCACATGGGGCACGTAGGCCGGCTGATTGAGCTTGCCGCGGTACGGCACCGGCGCCAGATAGGGGCTGTCGGTCTCAATCAGCACGCGCTCGCGCGGCAAGGCCGCGGCCACAGCGCGCAGATCCTCGGCGTTCTTGAAGGTCAGGATGCCGCTGAAGGAAATGTGGAAACCCAAATCCACCGCAGCGGCGGCCACGGCCTGGTCTTCGGTGAAGCAATGGAAGACACCGCCCACGGTCTCGGCGCCCTCCTCCATCAGGATTGCCAGGGTGTCGGCCGCGCTGCTGCGCGTGTGCACGATCAGCGGCTTGCCGCAGGCCTTGGCCGCACGGATATGCACGCGAAAGCGCTCACGCTGCCATTCCATCTCGGCCATGCTGCGGCCGTTCAGGCGGTAGTAGTCCAGCCCGGTCTCGCCAATGGCCAGGACCTTTGGGTGATTGGCCTTGACCACAAGCTCTTCAACAGAAGGCTCATGCACATCTTCACTGTCAGGATGGACGCCCACGCTGGCCCAAACACATGCGTGTTGCTCGGCCATGAGCAATACATCCGGGAACTCTTCCATCGTGCAGCAAATGCTCAGCGCCTGTTGAACCTGGGCAGCACGCATCGCATCCAGCAAATCCGGAAGCTGCTCGCGCAATGAGCGCGAGTTGAGGTGGCAATGGGAATCAATAAACATGGCATGCCGCCCCGACCAGGGCCGCGGCGCTCAGAGCGTCTGGGTGGGCTTGGACGAGGAAATGCTGGTGCCCAGCAGTTCCTCGATCTTGTGCTTGACCTGGCGCGTCTTCTCGTCGTTCGGGAAGCGCACGCCCACACCCTGGGTGCGGCCACCGGCCGCATTGGGCGGGGTGATCCAGGCCACCTTGCCGGCCACCGGGTAGCGGGCCACATCGTCGGGCAGCGAAACCAGCAGGAACACGTCCTCGCCCAGCTTGTGCTCGCGCGTGCTGGGCACGAACAGGCCGCCGTCGGCGAACAGCGAGATGTAGGCGGCGTAGAGCGCGCCCTTCTCCTTGAACACGAGCTGGATCACACCGCCGCGACCGGGGGCGGAGGCGGCTTGGGCCAGGGCGGCGGCTTGGGGCTTGGCTGGGATGTCGCTCACAGCGTCGAGTGTAGTGCGGGCCTTTTGTCGGCAGCAGCGGGCCGACCATCGGATTTCAGGGCTCTTTGTGCCTGTGCTGCCAGGCTCTCCATCCACAGGCCCGGCACCAGGGGGTGCTCGCCCTTGGCGCGGGCCTCGCGCAGCTCGGTGGCCCAACGCTGCAGCCGTGCACTGGCGGTGGGCGGCGGCAGGTGCGCGGCGCTGAAGTAGAGCGGCTCCTGACCGTGGCTGCGGCGCAACTGGTCGTGCGCCAGCCGGCCCAGCAGATCAACCAACAGCGTCGGCCCCAGGGCCTCCCAGCCGCCGAGCTCGCCGCGCAGCATCAGCTGTGGCAGCTCGGCCAGCCGGTCCGCGCCCAGGCCAGCGCGGGCCCACTGCAAGGCCTGGCCGGGCCGGCCGCCGGCCAGGCGCAGCAGGGCCGCCGCATCAGCCTCGCCCAAGCCCTGCTCCCGCAGCCAGGCCAGCGCCAGCGCGGGCTCGGGCACGCTCAGGCTCAGGGTCTGGCAGCGCGAGCGGATGGTGGGCAGCAGCTCCTCGGGTGCGCCGCAGCTGAGCACGAAGCGCAGCACGCTGCCTGGTTCTTCCAGGGTCTTGAGCAGCGCGTTCGCGGCCACGGTGTTCATGGCCTCGGCAGGGTGAATGGCCAACACCTTGGCCTGCCCCCGGCCGCTGGTGGATTGGGTGAAGCTCTGCAGGCCGCGCACTTCGTCGATGCGGATTTCCTTGCTCGGCTTGGCCTTGCCCTCGCCCGGGGCTTCCTCGAAGCCCAGTTCGACGCGTAGGGCGGCCGGCATCAGCCAGCGCAGGTCCGGGTGGCTGCCCTGCTCCACCAGATGGCAAGACGGGCAATGCCCGCAGGCCGGCTGGCCGGCGGCCTGGGTTTCGCACAGCCAGGCCTTGGCCAGGGCGCGCGCCAGTTCCAGCTGGCCAAGACCCGCCGGGCCGCTGAGCAGCACCGCATGGGCACGCCCCAGGGCCAGGGCGCGCGCCAGCGCGGGTTGCAGAAAGATCGGCAGGCCGCTCATGCTCACCAGCCGCGGCGCTGCAAGGCGGCCGCCAGTTGTGCGGCCACGCCGTCCAGGCTCTGGCCCGCGTCGATGCGCTCGAACCGCTGGGGCTGCTCTTCGAAGCGGCGCGCGTAGGCAGCGCGCACACGTCCGAAAAACGCCAGGTCTTCGGCCTCGAAGCGGTCGGCGCTGCGCGCCGCGGCGCGGCGGCGCGCGGCCTCGGCCGGGTCCAGGTCGAACCACAGCGTGAGGTCGGGGGCGCGGCCGGCCACGGTCCATTGCTCCAGCGCCTGCAACTGTTCCCAGGCCACGCCGCGGCCACCGCCCTGGTAGGCGAAGCTGGCGTCGGCAAAGCGATCGCACAGCACCACCTGGCCGGCGGCCAGCGCGGGCTGGATGACCTGCAGCCAATGCTCGTGGCGCGCGGCGAACACCAGCAGGGCCTCGGTCAGCGGGGCCATGGGCTGGTTCAGCACCATCTCGCGCAGGGTCTCGGCCAGTGGCGTGCCGCCGGGCTCGCGGCTGCGGCAGACGATGGCACCAGCCGCGCGCAGGCGCGCCTCGGTGGCCTCCAGATGGGTGGACTTGCCGGCACCGTCGATGCCTTCGTAGCTGATGAAGAGGGGACGGGTCACGGCTTGCTGAGTTGGAAGCGCTGCACGGCGCGATTGTGGTCTTCGAGGGTGGCGCTGAACTCGGAACTGCCATCGCCGCGCGCCACGAAGTACAGGGCGCTGCTGCGCTCGGGCAGCACGGCGGCGCGCAGGGATTCGCGCCCCACCAGGGCGATCGGCGTGGGCGGCAGGCCGCGCCGGGTGTAGGTATTAAAGGGCGTGTCGGCCTGCAGATCGCGCTTGCGCAGATTGCCGTCGAAGGCCGCGCCCAGGCCGTAGATGACGGTTGGGTCGGTCTGCAGGGGCATGCCGATGCGCAGGCGGTTGTGGAACACGGCAGCAATGCGGGCCCGCTCGGCCGCCCGGCCGGTTTCTTTTTCGACGATGGAGGCCAGGATCAGCGCCTCCTCGGGCGTTTTCAGCACGCTGTCCTGCGGCCGCAGCGCCCAGGCCTTGAGGAGTTCGCGCTCCAGCGCGTGGTGGGCCTCGCGCAGCACGGTCAGGTCGCTGACGCCGCGGCCGTAGCGGTAGGTGTCGGGAAAGAAGCGGCCCTCGGCGGCCTGACCGGGGGCGCCCAGGCGGGCCATCAGCTCGGCGTCGCTGAGCGCGCCGAGGGTCTGGCGCAGCCCGGGGGCGCGGGCCAGCGCGCCGCGAAGCTCGCGCATCGTCCAGCCCGGAATCAGCGCCAGCGATTCCAACTGTTCCTCCCCGCGCACCATCTTCTGCAGCAGGCGCTCCGGGCTGTCGCCGCGCTCCAGCGCATAGCTGCCGGCGCGAATCAGGCGCGCCTGGCCGCTGAGCCGGAAACCCAGCCAGAGCAGGCGCTCGTCCGCCTGCACGCCGGCCGCCACCCAGGCCTGGGCCACCTGGCGCGGGCTGCTGCCGGCCTCGACGGTGAGCTCGACCGTGTCCTGGCTCAGCACCAGCGGCGCGCGCCACCAGTGCCAGGCCAGGGCGGCTGCGCCCAGGGCCAGCAACAGCGGCAGCAGGAGGAGAAGCAAGAGGCGTTTCATGGGGGCGCGGAGTTTGGCATGGCCGGCGCCAGCCTATGGGCTTGGGGCGCTTCTGATAATGCCGGCATGAGCACCCTCCCCCATGGCGCCTGCCGCCTCGAAGACTGGGGTCTGATCCGCGCCGAAGGCCCGGATGCAGGCGCCTTCCTGCATGGCCAGCTGACCCAATCAGTCAGCGATCTGCCCGCCGACCAGGCCCGCCTGGCCGGCTACTGCTCGGCCAAGGGCCGGCTGATGGCCAACTTCATCCTGCTGCGTGAAGGCCCCGAGGCCTTTGCGCTGCTGCTGCCGCGCGAGCTCGCCCCCACGCTGGCCAAGCGCCTGTCGATGTTCGTGCTGCGCGCCAAGGCCAAGCTGCGCGACGCCAGCGACGAAACCCCGCTGCTGGCCGTGCTGGGTGCGCAGGTGCCGGCGGACCTGCCTGTCTGGGGCCACCGGGCCGGCTTCGTGCGCCTGCCCGATGCCCTGGGCCAGACGCGCGCCCTGCATCTGGGCGAGCTGGACGGCGCTGCCCTGCCCCGCGCCGCCTGGGACTGGAGCGAGCTGCACGCCGGCCTGGCCTGGGTGCGCAGCGCCACCGCCGAGCACTTCGTGCCGCAGATGCTGAACTGGGAGCTGGTGGGCGGCGTGAACTTCCAAAAAGGCTGCTACCCCGGCCAGGAGGTGGTGGCGCGCAGCCAGTACCGCGGCACCGTGAAGCGCCGCACCCAGCTGCTGCTGGGCGCCAGCGCGGCGCCGGGCAGCGAGCTGTTTGCCGGGCCCGAGCGCGAGCAACCGGTGGGCGAGGTGGTGATGGGCGCCGCCTGGGAAGGCCAGGCCGGCGTGTTGGCCGAGGTGCAGCTGGCCGCCTGGGAGTCTGAGTCCGTGCTGCAGTTGGCCGATGGCCGCGCGCTGCAGCGCGCCGCCCTGCCCTATGCCGTGAAGGCCCCGGAATGAGCGCCGCGACCCCCCGCATGGCCAGCCCGGTGCGCCTGCACGTCTACTTCAAACTCGATCTGCAGGAGGCCGAGGCCTGGCGCGCGCGCTGGCGCGCCGCCGCCCGCCAGGCCGCCGAGGCCGTGCCCGGCGTGCACCTGGTATTGAGCGAGCGCCCGGAGGAGCGCATGACCTGGATGGAGAGCTACAGCGGCCAGAGCCCGCAGCAGATGGCAGACGCCGAGGCCATGGTGGCGCGGGCCATGGCCGAGCTGGCGCAGGAGCGCCACCGCGAGGTCTTTGTCGAGACCTTCCGCACCTGACCTGTTCAGATGGTCTTGAGCATCTCCTGGTGCTCGATGCCCGCCTCTTCAAACGGCAGCCCGCGCGGCGCAAAGCCGGCGCGGCGGTAGAAGCCCACGGCGCTGGCCTGGGCGTGCAGCAGCACCTGGCGGTAGCCCTGGCGGCGGGCGGCCTGCATCAAGGCTTCCAGCACCTGGGCGCCCACGCCGGTGCCGCGCGCGGCGGCCAGCACCGCCATGCGGCCGATCTTGGCCGTGCCCGGCACATGCTCCAGCAGGCGGCCGGTGCCCAGGGCCTGGCCCAGGCGGTTGTAGGCCACCGCGTGCGTGCAGGCGGGGTCGGCCTGGTCCCATTCCAGATCGGCCGGGATGCCCTGCTCGCGCACGAACACCGCCTGGCGGATCGGCTGGGCGTCCGCCCCCAGCTCGGCCCAGCTGCCGACCTGCACGGCCAGCATGGGCTCGCCCGCCTCGAAGGCCCGCAGCGCGGCGCGCAGGCCTTCGGGCACGGGCACGGGTTGCAGCGCCGTAGGCCCCTCGCGCCCCACCATCACATAGCGCAGCCGGGCCTTGAGCAGGCACTGGGCGCCGCGCAGCAGCTCGGCCTCGAAGCGCAGGCTGGTGCGGCCGGCCTCGACAAAGCGCAGCCGCCCCTGCAGCACCTCGTCGAAGCGGGCGGGCGCCAGGAAGTCGAGCTCGGTGCTGCGCAGCACCAGGTCGGCGCCCAGGCGCTCGAAGGCGCTGGGGTACGGCAGGCCCAGCATGCGCCAGTAGCCGCTGCTGGCGGTGTCCAGGTAGTTCAGGTAGTGGCCGTTGAAGACGATGCCCTGGGCATCGACCTCGCTCCAGCGCACGCGCAGGGTTTCGGAATGGCGGAAGCTCATCGGCGGTCTCCAAAGGCCTCGCGCAGGGCCCGGGCGGCCACGTCCTGGGCGCTCAGGGCCTCCGGGATCATGCGGCCCATCTTGATGAAATCGTGCGTGACGCCGCGGTACAGCTCCAGCTCCACCGCCACGCCGGCGGCACGCAGGGTGTCGGCGTAGGCCAGGCCTTCGTCCACCAGCGGGTCGGCCTCGGCCAGGATCACGCAGGCCGGCGCCAGGCCTTCGTGGTCCTCGGCATGCAGCGGGGCGAAGCGCCAGTCGTCCTTGTCGGCGTCCTCGATGTAGTGGGCGAAGAACCAGGCGATCGCTTCGGCGTCGAGCAGATAGCCCTTGGCAAAGCGCGCGTGGCTCTCGGTGTCGGCGCGGGCGCAGGTGCCGGGGGTGATCAGCAGCTGCAGGGCCAGGGGCAGGCCGGCGTCGCGCGCCATCAGCGCGCACACCGCCGCCAGCGTGCCGCCGGCGCTGTCGCCCCCCACTGCGATGCGGCTGCCGTCCAGCCCCAGCGTCTCGGCCAGGGCCGGCAGCCCGCGCAGCGCGGCGAAGCTGTCATCCACGGCGGCGGGGAAGCGGTGCTCGGGGGCCAGGCGGTAATCCAGCGCCAGCACGGCGCAGCCGGCACGCAGCGCGAACTGGCGGCACAGGCTGTCATGGGTTTCCAGGTCGCCGATGGTGAAGCCGCCGCCATGCAGGTACAGCAGCACCGGCAGGCGCGCCGCACTGGGCGCATAGAGCCGGGCCTTCAGCGCGCCCGCGGGGCCGGGCAGCTGCAGCTCCTCCACACGCGCCAGCGGCGCGCGCGGCAGGTCGAGGATCTCCGCCCCCATCCGGTACGCGATCCGCGCCTGTTGCGGGCTCATCGAGTGGTAGGCCGGTCGGTTGGCGCGGTGGATGCGGGCCAGCAGTTCGGCCATGCGCGGCGTCAGCATGGCGAGGTGGGATTCAGGTGCAAGAGCGGGGCCGCATTGTGCGGCCGCCCACTCGGCGCTCACTCGATCTGCGGGCCGCCCTGGGCGCGGGCGTCGTAGAAGGCTTCGAAGAGCGGCTGTTGCTCACTGCGCAGGGGTTCCGGCAGCCAACGGATGTAGGCCTCACGGTAGCTGCGCGAGGCGGCGGCCTGGCGGATCGCCTGGTCGATCGCCGTGATGGCCGCGAGCCCCCAGGGCGTGCGCGGGCAGGCCACATAGCCCAGGCTCCAATCACCCGCTTCCTGCAAGGGCAGCGCAGCCAGAGGCTCGCGCAGACGCCCCTGACGGCGCAGGTACTCGATGGTGTGGGCGAAGTCCAGCGTGTAGTCCACGCGCCCCGCCGCCACCAGCTCGGCCATCTGACCGATGCGTGAGGTGGAGTCGCGCGGCAGCGTCCGCGAGCCGGCCAGAAGCGGATCCAGTTGGGGACCATAGCTGCGGTCGACCTCCAGCCGACCGTGCAAATCGGGCCGCTCCAGCAGGGCCCTCAGCGAGGCACGACCGTCCGCGCCTACATACCGCTCGGCGCCTTTGGCCCGCACCACCAGCACCGGCGGCGCCACCCGCAGATGGGGCGTGAAATAAGCCAGCGCGCTGCGCTCGGACGTCTTCAGCGCGGCTGCGCTGCACAGCGCCCGACCTTCGGCCATGGCCCGCCACAGGCGGCGCGAATTGAGCGACTCGAAGCGGTGTTGGTAAGCGGGCAAGCGCGCGATCAGCTCTGCCATCACTCGATCGACTTGCCCCTCGCCCAAGTCGGCCGGCTGACTGGGCGGCTGGCCTTTGGCAAAGATGAAGAGCGGCGGCCAATCGGTCACGAACCAGCTCAACTCCGGCTGCGCATGCGCCACCACTGGCAGCCAGACGGCCCACACCAGCCGCAGCGCGCGCTTGAAAGTGGACGAGGGTCGGAAGCCCATGGTTGGCCTGGCAATCTGAAGAAGCAATGATGCCCGAAGCCCGCTCACCGCACCTCGATGCGCCGGTGCTCGAAGCGCCCCGCCTCGTCCACCACGCTGAGCCGGTGCCGCCCCGGCGTCAGCTCCAGCTGCACCGCGCTGCCCACCGGGCCGCGCGCCACAAGCCGGTCGTCCAGCAGCCAGTGCAGCGCCCCGCCCTGCCCCAGGGTGCGCAGGGCCAGATTCACCGTCGCCTGGCCGGGGGTGGGCCGCAGGCGGGCACCGTCGTCCAGGCCTTCGAGCTGCCAGGCGCGCGCCTGGGCGCGAGCGCAGGGGGGCGCGGGCGGGGGCTGCTGCTCGGCGCTGAGCCAGGGCGCCAGCGCCAGCGGCCAGCGCAGCCATACGCCGCACGGCAGTTCCTGGCGCAGCGGGCTGGGGTCCAGGCGGTCGGGCAAGGTGGGTGGGGCGCTGTGCTGCAGCAGGAAGGCGCTGCGGCGCTCCAGGCAATCGGCCGGCGCCGTGGCTCTGGCCAGGCCGCCCAGCGGCCAGCAGATGGCGGCTTGGCTGACCGTGGCGGGCGGCGCGGGGCGCGGGCCCTGATCCTCGGGCAGCACGGCCAGCAGCTCGTGCAGCAACGGTGCGGCAGTGTTGGCGCCGAAATGGCCGGGGTTGGGCGTGCCGTCGGGCCGGCCCACCCACACGCCCACGGTGAAGCGCTGCGTCACGCCCACGGCCCAGGCGTCGCGAAATCCGAAGCTGGTGCCCGTCTTCCAGGCCAGGCGGCGCGGCTGTTCCTGGAAGGGGCGGCCCGGCTGGCCGCCGGTTTCCAGGATCTCGCGCACGATGAAGGCCGCGCCCTCGCTCATCAGCCGGGTTTCACGCCGCGGGGCTTGCGGG
This sequence comes from Inhella proteolytica, assembly GCF_016093275.1. Taxonomy (GTDB): domain Bacteria; phylum Pseudomonadota; class Gammaproteobacteria; order Burkholderiales; family Burkholderiaceae_C; genus Inhella; species Inhella proteolytica. The sequence goes on along the minus strand of NZ_JAEDAK010000001.1, from coordinate 408,886 downwards.
TGCAGGCGTGGCTGGCCGGCCAGACCGCCGCGCGCCAGCGCCCGGTAGGCGCCCACCAATTCCTCCAGCGTGGTCCCGGCACCGCCCAGGATCAGGCTGAGGTTGGCCTGGGCCTGGCGGCTGGGCAGGCGCAGGCGCAGGCCGGCGCTGCGCAGGTGGCTGGCAAAGCGCTCGGGGCCCAGGCGTTCGAGCAGGTCCACGGCCGGCACGTTGAGCGAACGGCGCAGCGCCTCGGCGGCGCTCACCGGGCCGGCGAAATCGGCCTGGAAATTGCCCGGCGCATAGCCGCCGAAGCTCTGCGGCGCGTCCACCAGCAGGCTTTCGGAGTGGATCAGGCCGTCGTCCAGCGCCAGTGCGTACAGAAAGGGCTTGAGCGTGCTGCCGGGCGAACGCACGCCGCGCACCATGTCCACATGGGCGGCTCGGCTGGAGTCGCTGAAGTCGGCGCTGCCGGCATAGGCCAGTACCTCCAGGCTGTCGTTATCCAGCACCAGGGCAGCCATCGAGACCTTGGCGGGCAGGCCGGCCACGCGGGCGGCCAGCAGGCGTTCCACGCCGGTCTGCAGCTCGGGGTCCAGGGTGCTGAGCACGCGGCCGGCGCGGCGCTCGGCCAGCGGCGCTTGGCGGCGCAGTCGCTCGGCCGCCAGCGGGGCCAGCCAGCGTGCACGCAAGGGAGCGGCTGCCACTTGTTCCTGCTTGGCCTCGGTCACGGTCTGCGCGTCCCAGATGCTCTGCTCCTGCAAACGCGCCAGCACGCGGTCGCGGGCGGCCTGGGCGCTGGCCGCAGCGCGGTCCGGGCGCAGGCGGGTGGGTGCGCGCGGCAAGGCGGCCAGCAAGGCGGCTTCGGCGTGGCTCAGCGTGCGGCTGGGCCGGCCCAGGTAGAGGCGGCTGGCCATCTCCACGCCCTCGACGATGCCGCCCATCGGTGCATGGTTCAGATAGAGCGTCAGGATCTCGCGCTTGGACAGGCGCAGCTCCAGCTGCAGCGCGCGCAGGATCTGCAGCGCTTTGGTGCGCAGGCTGCGCGCGCCCAGCCGCGGCTCCAGGATGCGTGCCACCTGCATGGTGAGCGTGGAGCCCCCCGAGACGATGCGCCCGGCGCGCGCCCACTGCCAGCCTGCCCGCGCCAGCGCCCAGGGGTTGACGCCCGGGTGCCAGTGGAAGGACTGATCCTCGTAGCCCAGCAGAGCCTGCAGATAGAGCGGCGAAACCTCTTCCAGCTGCACCGGCTGGCGCCAGGCGCCATCGCGGCTGGGCCAGGCCCGCAGCGGGCTGGCGTCGCGCGCCAGCACCACCAGACCCTGGCTGGCCCCGCCCTGCTCCTTGGGCAGCGGGGGCGGGAACAGCAGGTCCAGCGCCAGCAGCAGGGCCAGCAGGGTGGCCAGCGCCAGCTCCCACCGGCGCGTGCGCGTCATGCCGGCTTCATGCCTGGGTCAGCTCGTCCCAGCGGTGGCGTGCCAGGCGCAGCAGCAGCAGGGCGGCCACCAGGGTCACGCCCAGAGTCAGGTAGCCCAGCAGGCTCTGCATGGTCTCGGTGCCCAGGCCGGTCCAGCGGCCCAGCGGGGCCGGGAAGTTGCGCGCGTAGATCAGCAGCAGGCCCAGCGCCACCCAGGGCGCGACGCGCAGCGCGGCCTCACGCGCCAGCAGCGCGCAGGCGGCCAGCAGCACCAGGGCCGCCGCCACGAAGCCCACGGTGAAGAAGGTGTTGACGATGCCCTTGGCAGCGCCCAGGTGGTTGCCGGCGAAGTGGAAGGCCCACCAGGCCAGGCAGATGGCGGTGAGGCCCCAGCAGACCCAGCGTGCGCGGCGCGCGGCCGAATCGGGCTCTTCTTCGCCGGCTTTCGGCGGGCGGATCCACAGCAGCACCACCAGGTTCAACAGGCCCACGGCGGCGTCGATATAGAGCGTCTTGGGGTAGCCCACGGCCTCGGCCGCGGCGCCCTGCCAGGTGGCGCTGTAGGCGATGGCCAGGTTCGCCAGCGCCATGTAGGCGGTGAACTGGGTGGCCGCCACCTTGGGGTTGGTGACGTCCATCATGATGGCCGAGCGGGTGCCGTACATCAGGCCCAGGAAGAAGTTGTAGACCAGCGTGGTGGCCCAGAGCGCGCTCACCAGCACCGCATCCACCGGCGCGCTGCCGGGCGCGCGCGGCATCACGTACCCCTGGCGCTCCAGCACATAGGCCATGTAGACGGCCGGCAGGCTCATCAGGCCCAGATAGACGAACAGGGTGCTGCGCCGGCCCAGCTTGTCGGACAGCCAACCGCCCGCCACCATGGCCACGGCGGAGATCAGATTGCTCCAGAACTCCAGCTGCGCCGTCTGGTTCTCGTCCAGGCCGAACTCCGCCGAGAGGCTGGAGCGCAGCGAAAGCCCCAGCGCCATGGCGCCGGCCGGCAAGAGCGAGAACCACACGCCCGCGAACGCGCCGCGCGTGCCCAGGAAGGACTTGAAGGCCTCCACCGAGAAGGCCTTCATCTCGCCGGCGGCCCGGGCCCAGCCGCGCGCCTGCTCACCGATCTGGCCCGCCGCCTGACCGGCGGCCTGCGCGACCGCTTCCTTCATCGGCCACACCACCAGGCCGGTGACGCTGAGGATGGCCAGCGCCACGAAGAAGTAGGTGGCCTGAAAACCGGTGTAGGGCACCAGGAAGAGCACGCCGCTGCCGCCGATGGCCTGGCCCACTGCCGCGCCCGCGAACATCAGGCCATTGGCCAGGCCGCGCTCGTCTTCCTGCAGGGTGTTGCAGGCCAACGCATCAATGGCGACGTCCTGCATGGCCGAAAAGGTGTTGTGCACCAGCAGGATGGCGGTGAACAGCCAGAGCTGATCGGGCAGCTTGACGCCCACCAGCACCGCCAGCGTGGCCGCCATCACCAGCTGGGTGCCCAGGATCCAGGCGCGCCGGTGGCCCCAGCGCTGCGAGCGGAACACGTCCACCAGCGGGCCGAACGCCCACTTGAAGGCCCAAGGCAGATAGAAGGAACCCACAAAGGCGCCGATCTCCGCCGGGCCCACCCCGAGCTTGCGCAGGTAATAGGCCACTGCCGTGGCTGCAAAGCCGAGCGGAATGCCCTCGGTGACATAGAGCGCAAAAAAGGCCGCGAGGCGGCCTTTGCGGGTGGCGAGCAGGTTGGGGAGCATTGGGCAGGTGCGGCAAGGGCCGCTCAAGTGCAGTCGCGCGGGGCGCGAAAGGCGCGATTTTCGGGCTGCGCCCGGGGCAGGCTGGGGCGGGCTTGCCCGGGGCTCCTTGCCCCGGCCCGGCCTTGCCCGCCCAGGGCATCAGCGCCGCAGGTCTTCGATCACCACCGTGCCGCCGCTGCGGCCCACGCCGCGCAGTTCGGGGCGGTACATGTCTTCGGCAAAGGGTGCCGGCACGGTGAAGCGGCCGGGGCTCACCACGCGCAGCAGGTAGTACACCGTCACCCAGTCCGGCCCCAGTTCGGCGGCGGCCACGTAGCGGTCGTCGCGGAATTCGCGGTGCTTGATGCGCTGATCCTGTGCGGCTTCCATCAACTGCTGGCCGTTGGCCACCATCGATTCGACGCCGCCCTGACTGAGGTTGAGGTTCTCGATCTCCAGCCCGGCGGGCACGTGGTCGACGATGAGCGCGTCCTTGATGGCCGTCTTGCTGCGCGCCTGCACGCGCACCAGCAGCATCTCGCCCACCTTCAGCGTGCGGCCGTTGTAGGCGCGGCCATCGGCCTCCAGCCACTCGCGCTTGAGCTCGATGACGTCGTCGCGGAAGGCCGGGGCCTGCTGCGGGAAACCGCTGCCTTCCAGCTCCACGAACAGCGGGTTGGTGCCGCTGTTGCTCAGGCTCACGCCCGCGGCGATCTGCGCGGGCTCGTAGCTGCGCATCTCGGTGCTGCGGCTCTCCAGTGCCTGGCTGGTTTCCCCGGCCTTGAGTAGCGCCGTCCAGGGGCCGTCGCGCTTCATGCCGCCGGCGGCGCGGGCGGCTTGCACCAAGGCGATCTTTTCCTGCGTGCTGCTCCAGCGGCGGCTGCCGAGCTGCTCGGCGGCGTCGAACAGCAGCTGCTCGCGCTGGACGTGATCCAGGCCGTGGCGGTGCAGCAGCGCATAAGCCATGGCGTAATCGCGCACCGAGCTGCCGTAGTCACCCAGCCATTCGCTGTACCAGTAGCCGGGCAGGTTGCGCGGCAGGATGCCGTAGGGGCGCTTCATGGCGTCGTCCAGCGCCTCCTTGGCGCGGCGCTCGTCGCCCATCAGCTTCAGGGCGATGGACAGATGCAGCAGCGGCAGCGGCGAGCGGGCGCGGTCGCGCACGCTGTCGTGCAGGTAGCGCAGGGTGGACAGAGGCGCCTTCTGCTCGCGCGCCAGCTGGTAGCCGATGTGCGCCAGCTCGGCAAAGCGGCGGTGGCTGTCGCGCACCAAGTCGTAGTCGCGCCAGTTGAAGTTGGCGGTGGCGCCCTTGGCGAGCGCGTCGAACTTCAGCTCCTTGGGCAGGCCGGGGAAGCGGTTCGGCGCCTGCGCCAGCTCACTCTGCATCCAGGCGATGGCGCGGGTTTGCAAGGCCTCGGGCACCTTGAAGCCAGCCGCCTTGGCGTCCTGCAGGAAACCCAGCACGTAGGCGCTGATGTAGCCCTCGTAGTACGAACCATTGCCCCAGAGCGTGAAGCCGCCATTGCTGGCCTGCATGCCGGCGATGCGGCCCAGCGCCCCTTCCACGAAGGCCTGGCGCTCGGCCAGCGTGCGCGGCTGCAGACCCCAGGCCTTGGCCGCGGCTTCGTCCACGAACAGATGCGGGTAGGCGGCGCTGGTGGTTTGCTCCAGGCAGCCGTAGGGGTAGTCCAGCAGGCCCTGCACCAGCTTGCCGATGTGCAGCGGCGGGTTGTCGCTGACGCTCATCGAGACCTGGCTGCTGGCGGGGTGGAAGCGTTGGATCAGGCTGGTATCCAGGCGCGTGCTCTCGCCCTGGGCCAGACGCAGGCGCCGGCCCTCGCGCTCCATGCTGTAGGGCGGCTGCACCTGCAGATAACTCTCGCGCTTGAGCTTGAGGCCGCTGGCGGTGCTGAGGTTCAGGGTGATCTTGGCCAGGCCATAGGGGCCGTTGGCCTCCACCGGGAAGCGCAGGATCTGGCGCTGCTTGTCCTTCAGCTGCAGCGGCGCGCTGCTGCCGGCCAGCTTCAGCGGCGCGGCGCCCTCCACCGCCACGTTCACGGTCTGGGGCTGGCCGCTGAGGTTGGTCACATCGAGCGCAATCTGGGCCTGGTCGCCCGGGGCGATGAAGCGCGGCGTGCTGAGCTCGGCCACGATGGGTGCAGCGCTCACCAGCTCGGCCTGCGCCTTGCCGTAGCGCTCGCCGCTGGCGGCCACGGCCATCAGGCGCAAGGTGCCGTTGAAGTCGGGGATGTCCAGCATCACCGTGGCCTCGCCCTTGGCGTCCAGGCTCACCGGGCCGCTGAACAGGTCCACCAGCTTGACCTTCTTGGGCATGGACTGGGTGTCGCGCACGGCGGCATCACCGCCCCATTTCAGGCTCGCCAGCTGGCCGTCCATCTTCTCGATCAGCTTGCCGTACAGGTCCAGCCACTCGGGCGCGAAGCGGTGCTTGCCGAAGAAGAAGTCAAAGGCGTCGGGCGTGGCGTAGCGGGTGATGTTGAGGATGCCCACGTCCACGGCGGAAACGGTGACCCAGGCGTCTTTCGAGCCCCCCTCGACCTTGATCTTGACCGCCACCTTGCGCTCGGGTTCGGTCTTGGCGGGCGCCTGCACGGCCACTTTGAACTTGCGCTCCTCGCGCGCCAGCGGCAGGTGCAGCAGGCCCACGGCGCGCGCCGGCGTCACGCGGTCGCCCTGGCTGCCGGGGCGGAAAGCGGTGACGGTGGCGTAGAGGTCGTGGCGCGCCCACTCGGGCTTGGTGTCGATGGGGATCTGCACCTCCGAGCCGCTGGCCGAGACGCTGATGCGCTTGGTCCACAGCAGCGCGTCGCCGCTTTGCACCGTCACCAGGGCCTCGCCATCGTGCGGGGGCTTGATCTTCAGCGTGGCGCTCTGGCCCGCCTGCAGCGGCGCCTTGACCCATTGCAGCTGCACGCGGTCCGGGCGGTTTCCCAGGCGTTCGGCTTCCTGGGCGCCCCAGCCGGCGTAGAAGCGGTAGCGCGCCGTCAGGCCCGTAGCCGGGTCCTGCAGCTCCAAGCGGTAACGGCCGTACTTCACCGGCAGCAGCAGCGGGGTGCGGGTGGCGGCCAGGTCCAGGCTCTGGCTTTGCACCAGCTCATCGGTCTCGATGAAGCCACTCTGCCAGCCGCGGTTCTCGTCAAAGCGCCAGTGGTACTGGCGGTCCTCGCGCAGCAGCTTGAGCTTCACGCCCTTGAGCGGCTGCGGCTTGCCCTGGGGGTCGACGCGGATCAGTTCGAAGCCGGCCTTGCTGTCCTCACCGGCCACCTCGCTGTCGAACAGCGGGCGGATGCCGATCAGCTGCGCGGCGGGCCAGACCTGGCGCTCGATGGAGCGCACCACCGGGCGGCCGCCGCTCTCCAGCAGGCTGAAGCTGCCCAGCACCTTCATCGGGCTCTTGGCCTCTGCCGGCACCGGCAGGGTGATCTGGGCCTTGCCTTCGTCGTCGAGCGCCTCGTCGCTGACCTGCTGGCGGCTCTTGCGGCCGTCGTCGGCAAAGTCACCGAAGTAAAAGCCCGGCCAGGCCTTGGGCAGGGCCTCGCGCTGGCGCTCGGAAGCGGCCTGCACGATCAGGCGGTTGCCGGCCGCCGGGGCGCCGTAGAGGTAGTCGCCCTGCACGGCGACCACGAAATCCTCGCCCGGGGCCAGCACCTCGGCCTCGTTCTTGAGCTCCAGCTTCATGCGCTCGGGTAGGAACTCTTCCACCTGGAAGCTCCAGCTGTGCATGGGCTCGGCGGCGGCCGGGTCCAGGCGCAGTTCCATCGTCCAGCGGCCGGTCTGGGCGTCGGCGCTGAGCTGCACCGCGTGCTGCAAGTAGCCGGGGCGCTTGGGGTCGGGCTGCCAGCTTTCCTGGCTCACCGTGCGGCCGTCCGGGCGCTTGAGCGTGGCGGCGAGGGGCTGCGGCGGCAGCAGCTTGCCGTCGGGGTCGCGCGCCAGCACCGAGAGCGTGAACTGCTCGCCAGGGCGGTAGAGGTCGCGCCCGGCGTAGGCAAACAGCTTGGCGTTGCGCGAGGCATGGCCGCCGATGTCGAACTCGCTCAGGTCCAGGCCGGTCTCGCCCAGGCGTAGCGCGCTCATCTCGTTGCCGCGGCGCGCCACGGCCAGCACGGCGTCGGCCGGCACGGCGGGGAAGCGGGCATGGCCGTCGCCATCCACCGTGGCGCTGGCGCGAACGCGGGCGTGCTGGTCGAGCAGCTCCACTCGCACATCGCCCAGCGCCTTGCCGCTCTTCAGCGAGGTGGCGAAGGCGCTCATGCCTGCGCCCTGGCGCTGCAGTTGCAGGCCGATGTCGCTGACGTAGAAATGGCTGACCTGGTACTGCTTGCCGAAGCGGCCGGGCTCGCTCATCACCGCGATGTAGACGCCAGGCTGCTGCAGTTCCTTGATGTGCTCCACCGGCAGGAAGCTGACGCGGCGGGCCTCGGGCTTCGCTTCAGTCTGGTAGCGAGCCAAGTGCACCGGCTCGGTGATGGCCTTGTACTGGTCGATCTGCCAGCCGGTGGCGCTGCCCTTCAGGCTGCTCTCACCGCCGCCGTACTCGCCGTCGTAGTACTCGCCCTCGCCCTCCCCTTCGCCACGGCTCTGGCCGCCGGCCACGCGTTCCAGGAAGCGCGGCAGGGCCTGCGGCAGCACGCGCAGGAACTGCACGTCCACCTCGGGCACGTTGATGGTGACGATGGGCAGGCCGCCGTTCTGGCCGGCCGGCAGCACCGTGCCGCGGCTGGCGAAGTAATAGGCCGGCGGGGTCGACTCGATGGCCAGTTCGCAAGTCTTGGCCGCGGCCACGGCCTTGGCGTCGATGGACTTCAGCGTGGCGGCCACCTCGATGCGGTAGCGGCGCTGCGGCTGGATGTTCGGGAAGTAGGCGAAGCGCGGGTTCTCGCCCAGCGTCCAGCTGCCCTGCACGATGCGGCCTTCCACGGCCTGACCCTGCGCCTGCACCGGTGCCTTGGCGGCCTGCGTGCCTTGTTCGGCGCCGTCTTGCCCCTGCGTGGGGCCGAGGTCGAGCACGCGTACATGCTTGTCGATCTCGCTCTTGGCATCGAGCGGCTGGGTGAAGCTCAGCGCCAGGGCGGGCCGCTCGTCGAAGGGGCGCACCGCGCATTCATGGGCAGCAAAGGGGGCATCGGGGGGCAGCTCCATGCTGCCGCCGCCCGTTTGGATCTGAGCGGCCGTGGAGCCGCGCGTTTCGAGGGCACGCAGCCCGAACACTGCGCCGGCCAAAGCCGCCACCACCACCAGACCGCCGATCAATTGCTTCTTGCCGTCCATATGCCCTCCGCTGACTCGGGCGGCATTGTGGGCGGCAAAAAAAGAGCGGCCCCGTCTGGGGCCGCTGGTTCAGGGGGCTTAGGCCGGACTCAGGCAGCCCTGAGGGCTGCCTGAGCCTGCCGAAGGCCAAGGACTCTGGCCTCGGCTGGAGCGGCTGTGCTCAGTGATGCGTGCCGTCCATGAACTGCTCGTCTTCCGTCGAGCCCTTCAGCGCCGCGGTCGAAGCGTTCGCCTCGATCGTGGTGGTGACGGCGTCGAAGTAGCCGGTGCCCACCTCGCGCTGGTGCTTCACGGCGGTGAAGCCCTTCTCGGCGGCGGCGAACTCGGCTTCCTGCAGCTCGACGAAGGCGCTCATCTGGTTGCGGGCGTAGCCGTAAGCCAGGTTGAACATCGAGTAGTTCAGGCTGTGGAAGCCGGCCAGGGTGATGAACTGGAACTTGTAGCCCATCGCACCCAGCTCGCGCTGGAACTTGGCGATGGTGGCGTCGTCCAGGTTCTTCTTCCAGTTGAAGGACGGCGAGCAGTTGTAGGCCAGCAGCTTGCCCGGGAACTTGGCGTGGATCGCGTCGGCAAAGGCCTTGGCAAAGGCCAGGTCGGGCTTGCCGGTTTCGCACCAGATCAGGTCGGCGTAGGGGGCGTAGGCCAGGCCGCGGCTGATGGCCTGGTCCAGGCCGTTCTTGGTGCGGTAGAAGCCTTCGACGGTGCGCTCGCCGGTGCAGAAGGGCTTGTCGTTGTCGTCGATGTCGCTGGTCACCAGGTCGCCGGCTTCGGCGTCCGTACGCGCCACCAGCAGGGTGGGCGTGCCCATCACGTCGGCTGCCAGGCGCGCCGCCACCAGCTTGGCCACGGCCTCGCGGGTGGGCACCAGCACCTTGCCGCCCATATGGCCGCACTTCTTGGCGCTGGCCAGCTGGTCTTCGAAGTGCACGCCGGCGGCGCCCGCTTCGATCATGGCCTTCATCAGCTCGAAGGCGTTCAGCACGCCGCCGAAGCCAGCCTCGGCATCGGCCACGATGGGGGCGAAGTAGTCGATGTCGTCCTTGCCCTCGGCCCATTGGATCTGGTCGGCACGGGCGAAGGTGGCGTTGATCTTCTTGACGACCTTGGGCACCGAGTCCACCGAGTACAGCGACTGGTCGGGGTACATCTCGCCATTGCTGTTGGCGTCACCCGCCACCTGCCAGCCCGAGAGGTAGATGGCCTTGAGGCCGGCCTTGACCTGCTGCATGGCCTGGTTGCCCGTCAGCGCGCCCAGGGCGTTGACGAAGGGCTCGCTGTTCACCAGGCCCCAGAGCTTTTCAGCGCCGCGCTTGGCCAGGGTGTGATCCACCTGCACGGAGCCACGCAGGCGCACCACGTCGGCGGCGGTGTAGCCGCGCTTGATGCCCGCCCAGCGGGGGTTCTCGGCCCAATCCTTTTCGAGGGCGGCGGCTTGTTGTTCGCGGGTCAGCTTGCTCATGTCAAAACTCCTGAAGGGGAAGGAAACGAAAGCGGGAACGGACTCAAGACTAGGGACTTCCGCTTTCGGGAGCTTGACAATTGGGGTGCTACCCCTAGGAAAAGTTTTCCTTCAAAAACAATGACTTAGTTCGTTCATTTCGCGATGTGGATATGTAAATTTCATAGCGAGAAATGTCAGCGAGCAATTTTCAATCGCCTTGCCGCATTGCGAAATGCAAATTTCTTATCCTGAAATCAGGCGCTGAGACAGACCCAGCGGTTCCGCCCGCCGGATTTGGCCGCCGCCAGGCTGTGCTCCGCGCGTTGCAGCAGCCCGGCCGGGCTGTCCACATCGTCCGGCCAGGCGATCGCCACCCCGATGCTGATGCTCACGGTGGAGGCCGGGGCGCCCGGGGCCTGCGGCCAGCCGCGCGAGCGCACACGCAGCAGCAGTTCCTCGGCCTCCTGAGCGGCCCCCTGGGGGTCGGTGCCGGGCAGCAGCAGCACGAAACGGTCGGCGCTCAGGCGAGCGGCCAGGTCGTCGGGCCGGCGCTGCATGCCTTCGAGCAGCTCGGCCAGGCCGCGCAGCAGGGTGTCGCCGGCCACCTGGCCATGGCGCTCGTTGTAGAGCTTGAAGGCGTCCACATCCAGCACCAGCAGAGCGAGCGCTTGCGACTGGCGCTGGGCGCGGCGCCAGGCCTTGTCCAGCTCCTCCTCGAAGCGGCCGCGGTTGGCGATCTGGGTCAGGCTGTCGAGCGCCAGCTGGCGCTGCAGTTCGGCCTGGGCCAGGGCCAGTTCGTCGCTGCGCGTGCTCACCTCCCCCTTGAGCGTGGACAGCGAACGCTGCACCTGCACGCCCATGTGGTTGAACAGCGCACCCAGGCGGCGCAGTTCGAGGATGGGCCCGTCCTCGGGCACCCGCACACCGCCCTGCCCCAACGCCAGGCCGCTGGCGGCCTGGCCCAGGGTGTCGAGCTCGCGCACCAGGCGTGTGAGCAGCGCGAACAGCAGCCCGATGGCCAGCAAGGCCAGGGCCAGCACCCAGATCAGCGCCCAGCGCGCCTGCGCGCGCCAGGAACCGAGCAAGGCGTCCTCTTCCAGCAGCACGCCCTGCAGCAGCTCCAAGCCGCCGGCGCCGCGCACCTCGCGCAGATTGAGCAGGTAGGGGCGCCCCTCGACCTGCAGCTTCACCGGGCGGTTGGTGGCCTCGGTGCGATTGCCCTGCCGGCCGATCCAGTCGGCCACGGCGCGCAGCCGCGGGTCGGCTTGCTGGGCCAGCTGGCGATGGTCGAGACGGATCGGGGTGTACTGGGCGTCGGCCTCGGTGGAGCTGGCGAGCAGCTGGCCGTCCTGCTCGGCCACGAAGGCCAGGCCCGAGCGCCCCGCGAAACGGGCGGCCAGGAAGCGCGACAGCTGCACCAAGCCGAGATCGGCCCCCGCCACGCCCAGCGGCCCCTTGCCCTGCGCATTGCGCAAAGGGGCCGAAAGGCCCAGCCCCAGCGAGGCGTAGCTGCGGTAGGCCACCACCGGGTACCAGCCCAGCTCGCCGCTCTGGGCGGCCCGCTGGTACCAGACCAGGCTGCGGCTGTCATAGGGGTCGCCGCGGTCTTCGAGCTCGGTGCGGCCGCTACCCTCGTCGAGCACGCGGTAGCGCGTCAGCGGGCCGCCGCGCTCGGCGGTGATGAGGCGCAGGCCGCCATCCACCGGGTGGCGCGAGGCGCTGATCAGGCCGCCGTCCGGCAGCCCGACGCTGATGAAGGTCAGGTGCGGCTGGTGGCGGATCTGGTTCAGCAGGCGTTGCTGCAACTGGGAGGGCGGCTCCAGCGGCAACAGGCCGAGGCGGAAGGCGCCGGCGTTTTCCTGCACCACATCGTGCGCCGAACGCAGCAGGCCCTGCAGATGCTGTTCGACGCCGCTGGCGATCTCCTCAACCAGGCGCTGCTCGACCGACTCGCTGCTCACGCGCGCCGCGCGCCAGCTCAGTGCGCCCACGCCCAGCGCCATGCCCAGCATCACCAGGATGGCCGGCACCAGCAGCAGCCAGCGCAAGGGGTAGGCACGGCGGGTGCTCACAAGCCCCCCACGAAGTACCGCTTCAGCCCCGCCAGGATCATTTCTACCGCGATGGCCGTCAGCACCAGGCCCATCAGCTTTTCCAGCGCGGTGACGACCGAGTCACCGAGCAGCTTGCGAATGCGTTCGGCCAGCAGCAGGGTGATGCCGCAGACGGCCATGGCCACGGCCAGCGCGCCGACCCACTGGCCGATCTTCTCGGGCTGGCGCGAGGCCAGCAGCAGCACGGTGGCCATGGCCGAGGGCCCGGCCAGCAGGGGCACGGCGAGCGGAAAGATCAAGGGCTCCCGGCCGGGCGCCACACCGTAGACCGATTCACCGTGACTGGAAAAGATCATGCGGATGGCCACCATCAACAGGATCACGCCTCCGGCCACTTCAAGTGAGCGCTCGCTCAGGTGCATGACGCGCAGGAAGCCTTCGCCGGTGTACATGAAGGCCAGCAGCACCAGGAAGGCGATGCCGACCTCGCGCACCGCCACGCGCGCCCTGCGTTCGCGCGGCACCTCGCGCATGATGGGAATGCAGATGGGCAGGCTGCCGAGCGGATCCAGCACAAGCAGCAGCAGGATCAGGGCCGAGACAAAGTTGTGGTCCATGGGGATGCGGCGCGGTTCCGGACCCGGTCATTCTGCGTGCGAAAAGTCCGCCGCCAGCGCGCAACGGGAAGGCTAGGATCGCGCAACAAACTTTCACTGCATCTCGGGGACAGATGGAAAGCGCAAAGCTAGACGCGATTGATTGCAAGATTCTCGAAGTGCTGCAACGGGATGGGCGGATTTCGAACGTCGATCTGGCGGCCGAAGTGCAGCTGTCGGCGCCTCAGTGCTTCCGGCGTGTGCGTGCACTCGAGGAGCGTGGCGTGGTGCGCGGCTACCGGGCGCTGGTGCAGCCCGCGGCGCTGGATCTGGGCGTGACCGCCTTCGTCAGCGTCAACATCGCCGCCGAGGCCTTCGAGCGCGTGCGCGACATCGAAGGCCTGTTGCGGGACCAGCCCGAGGTGCTGGAGATCCACACCGTCAGCGGTGACTGCGATTACCTGCTCAAGGTGGTGGCGCGCGACCTGCGCAGCCTGTCGCAGCTGCTGACCGACCGGCTGATGCAGATCAAGGGGGTGGCCGACGTGCGCTCGATGGTCTGCCTGGAAGAGGTCAAGGCGCCTGCCGCCCTGCCGGTGCGCTGAGCATGCAACGCCGCCAGCTGCTCACGGCCCTGGCGGCGGTCAGCGGCGTGGCCCAGGCCGCTCCGCTCTTGCGCATCGGCGCGTCGGCGGCCCTCACCGGTCCGGCAGCGGCCCTGGGGCGGCAGTACCACCTGGGCAGTCAGGCCGCGCTGCAGGCAGCCAACGAACAGGGTGGCATCCAGGGCCAGCCGCTGGTGCTGGACCTGCTGGACGACGGCTACGAGCCCGATCGCGCCGTGGCCAACACCGAAGCCCTGGTGGGCGATGAACGCGTGCTGGCTCTGCTTGGCTATGTGGGCACACCCACCAGCATGGCGGCGCTGCCTCTGGTCAAGCGCCACCAGCTGGCCTTCGTCGGCCCCTACACGGGGGCGGATGCGCTGTGGGAGCGGGCCAATCCGCAGGTTTTCATGGTGCGCGCCAGCTACCGCGACGAAGGCCGCGCGCTCGCCCACGCCATCCGTTCCGACGGCGCCCGGCGCGTCAACGTCTTCTACCAGGCCGATCTGTACGGCCGCGCCGGGCTTGAAGCGCTGCGCGACGCCGTCGCCGCAGCCGGCATTACGCTGGGCGCGGCCGCAACCGTGAAGCGCAACACCGTGGAGGTGGCCGACGCGGTGCACGAATTGACGGAGAACGCCGAGGCCATCTACATGGTCAGCACTTACGAGACCTGCGCGGCCTTCATCGAACAGGCGCGCAAGGCCGGCTACCGCGGGCGCTTTTACTCACTGTCCTTTGCCGGGCGCGAACCCCTGCGCAGCGCCCTGGGCGGCAGCCTGCAAGGCCTGGTGTTCGCCCAGGTGGTGCCCGACCCGGAAGACGCCCAGTTGCCCGTGGTGGCGCAGTACCAGCGCGCCCTGCGTGCCATGGGCGCAAATGCCTTCGACTCGATCAGCCTGGAAGGCTATCTGGCCACCCGCGTGCTGCTGGAGGCCTTGCGCCATGTGAAAGGGCCACCAACGCGCGCCCGGGTACTGCAGGCCCTGGCCGGGCTGGGCCGCCTGGATCTGGGCGGCTACGTGGTGCAGTACGGTGCCAGCGAGCGGCGCGGTTCGCGCCTGGTTCGCATCGTGCGGGATTAGGACTGACCGCTAGCCTCTTGGATGGTGCTGCGCCACCAGCGCCTTGAGCCGCTCACGCGCCACATGGGTGTAGATCTGCGTGGTGGAAAGATCCGCGTGGCCCAGCAGCAGCTGCACGGCGCGCAGGTCGGCGCCGTGGTTGAGCAGGTGGGTGGCGAAGGCATGGCGCAGGGTGTGCGGTGACAGCGGCACCTGCACGCCAGCCTGCGCGGCATAGCGCTTTATCAGCTTCCAGAACATCTGCCGGCTCATGGCCGCGCCCTGCACGGTGACGAACAGCGCCTCGCTGCGCCGGGCCCCCAGCAGGGGTGTGCGCGCTTCGGCCAGGTAGCGCTGGATGGCGGCGCGCGCCGGCTCACCGATGGGCACCAGGCGCTCCTTCTCGCCCTTGCCCCGCACCCGCACCAGGCCGTCGCGCAGGTTCAGGCCGACGCTGGGCAGCTCCACCAGCTCGCTCACGCGCAGGCCGCTGGCATAGAGCAGCTCCAGCATGGCGCGGTCGCGCAGGGCCAGCGGGCCGTCTTCGCCCGGCGCGGCCAGCAGCGCTTCCACCTGCGCCTCGCTCAGCACCTTGGGCACGCGCAGCGCCTGGCGGGCGGCGTTCAGGCGCAGGGTCGGGTCCTGCTGGATGCGGCCCTCCCGCAGGGCCCAGCGGTAGTAGCGCTTGAAGCTGGACAGGCGGCGGTTGGCGCTGCTCGCCTTGCTGCCGGCGTGGCGGGCCAGCGCATAGGCCTGCAAATCGCTCTCGCGGGCCTCGTCCAAGCGCTGGCCCTGCGCCGCCAGCCAGGCCGCCAGGCCGTGCAGATCGCGTGCGTAGGCCTCTCGGGTGCGCTCGCTCAGGCCTTCTTCCAGCCACAGCGCGCGCACGAAGGCCTCGATGCCTTCGGTGGCGCTCACCCTTCTAGTTTCAGCTTCTGCTGTTCGACCACCTTCTTATAGACCGCGAATTCGGCAGCGATCTGTTCGGCGAACTGCTCCGGCGTGTTCAACACCAGCAGCGAGCCGGTGTCCTCGATGCGCTTTTTCACATCCACCAGCTCGCAGGTGCGCTTGGCGGCGGCGTGCAGCTTGGCCACGAGCTCGCGCGGCAGGCCCTTGGGCGCATGCAGGCCGTAATAGGCCATGCGGTTCACCGGCTCCAGCTTCAGTTCGGCGAAGGTGGGGACATTGGGCAATTGCGCCAGCCGGGCGGGCGCCGCCACCACGATGGGCACCAGGCGGCCATCCTTGATGTGCGGCAGGGCCGAGGGCAGGTTGTCAAAAATGATGGGCACCTGGCCCGCCACCACGTCATTCAAGGCCGGGCCGGCGCCGCGGTAGGGGATGTGGACGATGAAGCTGCCGGTCAGGCTCTTGAACAGCTCGGTCTGTAAATGGCCGATGCCGCCGGTGCCCGAGCTGGCGTAGCTGTAGTGGCCGGGCTTCTTTTTGATCTCGGCCAGAAAGCCGGCGTAATCGCGAGCCGGGAAGCTCGGATGCACCGCGATCACGTTGGGCGTGGCGGCGATGTTGATGATGGGCGTGAAATCGGTGAGCGGCTGGTAGGCGATGCGCGGGTTGATGGCCGGGTTGGCCGCCGTGGTGGACACGGTGGCCATGCCGATGGTGTAGCCGTCGGGGGCGGCGCGCGCGATCTCGGTGGCGCCCACCACGCCGCCGCCGCCGGCCCGGTTGTCCACCACCAAGGTGGCGCCGAGCGCGGGTTGGATGCGTTCGGCCAGCACGCGGGCAATGATGTCGGTGGTGCCTCCGGGGGCAAAGGGCACGATCAGGCGCACCGGTTTGGCCGGGTAGGCCTGGGCCAGCAGCTGGGGCGACACGCCCAGGGCGGCGGCAAGGGTCAGCAGGTCTCGGCGTTGCATGCGGGGGCTCCGGAAGTTCGGGGCGATGCTAGGCCGCCGTGCCGGCGTGGCCACCTGGGGCTTGCGCGAGGGCCCATTCGATGTGCTCGGCCAGCTGGGCGTCGGCCGCCGGCAGCGCAGCCTGCAGGGCCGCGCGGAGGGCGGGATCGCCGCTGGCGCGCAGCGCGTTGCCCAGGGCCACGGCCAGGTTGCGGCGCCAGCGGCGGATGCCGATGCGGCGGATCGGCGAGCCCTCGGTGCGGCGCAGGAACTCGGCTTCGTCCCAGGCCCACAGCACGAGCAGGCTGGGCTGATTGAGCGCGTCCCGGCTGTCGAAATCCGGCAGGCTGCTGCGCTGGGCGAACTTGTTCCAGGGGCAGGCGAGCTGGCAGTCGTCGCAGCCATAGATCCGGTTGCCCATCGCCGGGCGCAGCTCGGGCGGAATCGGACCGTCCTGCTCGATCGTCAGGTAGGAGATGCAGCGGCGCGCGTCCAGGCGGTATGGCGCCACGATGGCGGCCGTCGGGCAGACGTCCAGGCAGGCCGTGCAGGCGCCGCAGTGGGCGCTTTCGGGTGGTGTGGGCGGCAGCGCCAGGTCGACGAGGATCTCGCCCAGAAAGAACGTGGAGCCGGCCGCGCGGCTCAGCGTCAGCGTGTGCTTGCCGCGCCAGCCCAGGCCCGAGCGGCTGGCCAGCTCCACTTCGAGCAGCGGCGCCGAATCGGTGAAGCAGCGGTGGCCGAAGGGGCCGATCTCGGCGGCGATCTGGTCGGCCAGCTTTTGCAGGCGCTGGCGCAGCACCTTGTGATAGTCCCGGCCGCGGGCATAGATCGACACCTGGGCCTGGGCGGGCCGGCGCAGGCCTTGCCACTCGATGGCGCGCCAGTCATCAGGCGTGCTGCTCGGCAGGTAATCCATGCGCGCGGTGATGACGCTGAGCGTGCCGGGCACCAGCTCGGCCGGGCGCGCACGCTTGAGCCCATGGGCGGCCATGTAGTCCATGTCGCCATGAAAACCGGCCTGCAACCAGGCCAGCAGGCCAGGCTCGGCCTCGTGCAAATCAATGGGGGCGACGCCGATTTGGGAGAATCCCAGCGCCCTGGCCCAGGCTTCGATCTTGGGCAGCAGCGCGGCGGTGTTCACAGCCGGCTGGCCGGGCCTCTCAATCTCCATGGCCGCGATTCTAGAAACGCCTTCCCTGCTGCATTGGCCCGACGAGGCCGCCACCCAGGCTGCCGCCGCGCGCCTGGCGCATTGCCCCGAACTTTTTCCGGCCCTGCTGCTGCTGGAGGGCGGCCTGGGTGCGGGCAAGACCACCCTGGTGCGGCACCTGCTGCGCGCGCTGGGTGTGCAGGGGCGCATCAAAAGCCCCAGCTACGCCGTGCTGGAGAGCTATGAACCGCCGGCGGGCGAGGTCCACCACTTCGACTTCTACCGCTTCAGCGACCCGCGCGAGTGGGAGGACGCCGGCTTTCGCGAGCTGCTGGCCGGCCCCGGCCTGAAGCTGGTGGAGTGGCCCGAACATGCAGCCGGCCTGCTGCCCCAGGCGGATTTGCGCCTGCAGATCGAGGGCGCGGACGATGGCAGCGAAGACATCCGCAGCGTGCAGGCCCAGGCCTTCACGCCCCGCGGCCGGGTGCTGCTGAAGGCCCTGGCCGGATGAGCACGCGCCGCCTCCTGCTGCTGCATGGCGCCTGCGCCTGGACCTGGCCACTGGCCGCGCGCGCGGCCACGGCCCCCGCCGCCGGCGCGGACGCCAACTTGCTGGCCGTGCGCCTGTGGCCGGCCGCGGCCTACACCCGCGTCACGCTCGAATCGGAGCGGCCGCTGGCGGCCCGGCATTTCGTCACCGAGGCGCCGGAGCGCCTGGTGATCGACATCGACGGCCTGAGCCTTTCGCTGCGGCTCAAAGAGCTAGTGGCCAAGCTGCAGGCCGACGACCCCTTCATCGCCAGCGTGCGCATCGGCCAGTACCAGCCGCGCGTGGTGCGTCTGGTGTTCGACCTGAAACAGGGCATCGCCCCGCAGGTCTTCACGCTCGCCCCGGTGGCCGCCTACCAGCACCGCCTGGTGCTGGACCTCTACCCCGCCCCGGGCGCTGCCGACCCCCTGCTGGCCCTGCTGCAGGAGCGCGAGAGCAATGCCAAGGCGGCCGCCGAGGACGTCAACGACGCGCTGGGTGAATGGATCCAGAAGCTGCCGCAGGACAAGGCCAGCAGTCCGGCGCCGGCACCGGCTCCCACTGCTTCAGCGCCGGTCGCACCGGCGCCTGCGCCAGCGGCCTCCGCCCCGCCACCGCCCAGCCCGCGCAAGCCGCGCGTGGAGCGCCTGGTCGTGGTGGCGCTCGACCCCGGCCATGGCGGCGAGGACCCCGGGGCCATCGGCCCCACCGGGCTGCGCGAGAAGGACGTGGTGCTGGCCGTGGCCAAGCAGCTGCGCGAGCGTCTGCTGCAGGAACCGAACGTGCGCGTGCTGATGACGCGCGATGCCGACTACTTCGTGCCCCTGCACGAACGCGTGCGCAAGGCGCGGCGCGTGGGCGCCGATATATTCGTCTCCATCCATGCCGACGCCTTCATCCGCCCACAGGCACGCGGGGCGTCGGTGTTCGCGCTGGCCGACAAGGCCGCCACCAGCGCCGCCGCACGCTGGCTGGCCGAGAAGGAGAACGCCGCCGACGCCGTGGGCGGCCTGAACCAGCTGGCCGTCAAGGACGAGACGGTGCTGCGCGTGATGGCCGACATGAGCACCACGGCGCAGATCAAGGACAGCCTCCAGCTGGGCTCCGAGGTGCTGGGGCAGATCGGCAAGGTGGGCCGCCTGCACAAGCCGCGGGTCGAGCAGGCCGGCTTTGCGGTGCTGAAGGCGCCCGATGTGCCCTCCATCCTGGTCGAGACCGCCTTCATCTCGAACCCCGAGGAAGAGGCCAAGCTACGCGACCCCGACTACCAGCGCGAGCTGGTGCAGGCCCTGGCCAAGGGCCTGCTGCGCTACCTGGGCAAACGCACCCCGGTGAGCCGTCGCAGCAGCTGAATCAGCCCGCCGCCTTCTGCTGGCGCTGCGCGCGCCAGCCGCCGACGATGGCAATCAGCCCCGGAATGATGATCAGCGCCCAGATCACCTTCTCCATGTGCTGCTTCACGAGCGGGATGTTGCCGAAGGCATAGCCCAGCAGCACCAGCCCGACGACCCAGATCGCCCCGCCCAGCACATTGAAGGCGGTGAACTTGCTGCGCGTCATCTCGGCCACTCCGGCCACGAAGGGCGCAAAGGTGCGGATGAAGGGCATGAAGCGGGCGATGACGATGGTGATGCCGCCATGGCGCTCGTAGAACTCGTGCGCGGCGTTGAAGGCCTTCTTGTTGAAGAAGCGGCTTTGCTCCCACTGGAACACCTTGGGCCCGAAATAGCGCCCGATTGTGTAGTTGCACTGGTCGCCCAGGATGGCCGCCACCAGCAGCACGGCAATCGCCAGCGGCAGGTTCATCGCCCCCACGCCGCACAGCGCGCCCACCACGAATAGGAGTGAGTCACCCGGCAGGAAGGGCATCACCACCAGGCCGGTCTCGACGAAGACGATGGCAAACAGCAACGCGTAGACCCACAGGCCGTAGCTCGCCACAAAGCTCTCGATGTGGCGGTCGACGTGCAGGATGAAGTCAATCAGCAGGGCAAGGATTTCCATGGCGCGCGATTTTGGCCGCCCGTGCGGGGCCGCCCTGGGATACTCGGGCCCTCGTCTGCGGGATCCCCGCTGCTCCACCCTCCCCCGCCCGCCATGACCGAAACCGCCCTGGCCACCGCCATGCCGGTACGCCGCCCCATCGCCGAACTGCCCGACGAACTGGTCAGCCAGATCGCCGCCGGCGAGGTGGTGGACCGCCCCGCCGCCGCCGTGCGCGAGCTGCTGGACAACGCCCTGGACGCCGGCGCCACGCAAGTGACGGTGCGCCTGCTGGGCGGCGGCATCCGCTGCATCACGGTGGAAGACGACGGCATGGGCATCCCGCCGGAGGAGCTGCCGCTGGCGCTGCGCCGCCATGCCACCAGCAAGATCCGCGACCTGCGCGAACTGGAGTGCGTGGGCAGCCTGGGTTTCCGGGGAGAGGCCCTGGCGGCCATTGCCTCGGTGTCCGATTTGTCCATCACCAGCCGCACGCCCGAGGCCGCCCACGCCACGCGCCTGGACGCCCGCTCGGGCGAGCTGCGCGCCGCGGCGCGCGGCCGCGGCACCACGATCGAGGTGCGCGAGCTCTTCTTCAACACCCCGGCGCGCCGCAAATTCCTCAAGACCGAAGCCACAGAGCAGGCGCATTGCCTGGAAGCCCTGCGCCGCCAAGCCCTGGCGTATCCCGAGGTCGGCTTTGCACTCTGGAGCGAGGGCAAGCTGGTGGAGCAATGGCGCCCGGCCCCCCGCCAGCAGCGCCTGGCCGACGTGCTGGGTGAGGACTTCGTGGCTGCCAGCCGCCCCTTCGAATGGGAAGTGCCGGCGCTGCGGATCCTCGGCCGCCTGGGCCTGCCCGAAGCGGCGCGGGCGCGCGCCGATCTGCAATACCTCTACGTCAACGGCCGCTTCGTGCGCGACCGCACGCTCGCCCACGCCCTGCGCTCGGCCTTCGACGACGTGCTGCACGGCCAGCGCCAGCCCAGCTACTGGGTGGCGATCGACATCAACCCCGAGCTGGTGGACGTGAACGTGCACCCCACCAAGAGCGAGGTGCGCTTTCGCGACAGCCGCGGCCTGCACCAGCAGCTGCGCCGGCTGGCGGTGGAGGCGCTGGCGCAGTCCCGCGCCGAAGAGCTGCCCGCAGCCGAGCCCGCAGCCACAGTGAGCTACAGCCTTGCGCCTGCCGCCAGCCCGCTGCGCGCCGCCGAGGCGCCCGCCTTCAGCAGCCCACCCCCGCTGGCGATGCCGCGCGAACAGACGGCCCTTTCGTGGTCCGCGCCGCGCAGCGAACCCGCGCCGCCCGAGCGCGACGCCTGGCTGGCCCGGCTGACGTCTCCCGTCGCGCCCGTCACATCCGTCGCGACCAGCGCGCCCACCGCGGCGGCACCCGCTCCGGTGCAGGACGAATGGCCGCTGGGCCGCGCCATCGCCCAGCTGCATGGCATTTACGTGCTGGCCGAGAACCGCCAGGGTCTGGTGCTGGTGGACATGCACGCCGCGCACGAGCGCGTGCTGTACGAACGTTTCAAGCAGGCGCTGGCGCGTCGCATGGACGCGCAACCGCTGCTGATCCCGCTCGCCTTCGCCGCCTCGGCCGAGGAGCTGGCGCTGGCCGAGGCCCATGCCGACACCCTGCTGCAGCTCGGCCTGGACCTGAGCCCGCTGGGCCGCCAGCAACTGGCCCTGCGCAGCCGCCCGGCCCTGCTGGACGGCGCCGACCTCGTGGCCCTGAGCCGCCAGGTGCTGGCCGACCTGGGCCAGCACGGCGGCAGCCAGGTGCTGGAGCGCGCCCAGCATGACCTGCTGGCCACCATGGCCTGCCACGCCGCCGTGCGCGCCAACCGCCAGCTCAGCCTGACCGAGATGAACGCGCTGCTGCGCGATATGGAGCGCACCGAGCGCGCCGACCAATGCAACCACGGGCGCCCCACCTGGCGCCAGCTCAGCCTGCGAGACCTGGACGCGCTCTTCCTGCGCGGCCGTTGAGGGCCACCCTATGACCGACGACGACAAGAAGAAATCCACCCTCAAGCTCAAGGGCGGCCCCGCGCCGCGCGGTGACCGTGCCCCCGTGCGTGGCATGAACACCCCCAAGAAGCGCCCGACGCTGGCCGAAGCCCAGGCCGAGCGCGAGCAGCGCGCCCGGGAGCGGCCACCGCGGCGCGAGGACGGCGGTGGGTTTGGCGGTCCGCGTACGGACCGCCCACGTGGTGAAGGCGGCCCCCGCGGGGACCGTCCGCCACGGCGTGAAGACGGGGGGGGTTTTGGGGATCGTCCGCCGCGCCGTGATGACCGCAGCTTCGGCGGTCCCCGAGGGGACCGTCCGCAACGCGAGGGCGGCCCGCGGGGTGATCGTCCGCCGCGTGAAGGTGGCTCCTTTGGTGACCGCCCGCCGCGCCGCGACGACCATGGCTTCGGCGGCCCGCGGGGCGATCGTCCGCCTCGTGAAGGTGGCTCCTTTGGTGACCGCCCGCCGCGCCGCGACGACCGTGGCTTCGGCGGCCCGCGGGGCGATCGTCCGCCTCGTGAAGGCAGCTCCTTCGGCGATCGCCCGCCGCGCCGCGATGACCGCGGCTTCAGCGGCCCGCGGGGCGATCGTTCGCCTCGCGAAGGTGGCTCTTTTGGTGACCGCCCGCCGCGCCGCGATGAGCGCGGCTTCGGTGGCCCGCGGGGCGACCGTCCCCCACGTGAAGGCGGCTCCTTCGGCGACCGTCCGCCGCGCCGCGATGACCGTGGCTTCGGCGGCCCGCGGGGCGATCGTCCGCCTCGCGAAGGCGGTTCTTTTGGTGACCGTCCGCCGCGCCGCGATGAGCGCGGCTTCGGCGGCCCGCGGGGCGACCGTCCCCCACGTGAAGGTGGCTCGTTTGGTGACCGTCCGCCGCGCCGCGATGACCGTGGTTTCGGTGGCCCGCGGGGCGACCGTCCGTCGCGTGAAGGCGGCACTTTTGGCGATCGCCCACCCCGCGAGGGCGGTTCCTGGGGCGACCGCCCACCGCGCCGCGATGACCGTCGCTTCGAAGGCCCGCGTGAGGACCGTCCGACCCGTGTGGCCCCGCCGCGCATCAACATCGAGGCCGAGGGCGAACGCCTCTCGAAGGTCATGGCCGACCGCGGCCTGGCCTCGCGCCGCGAGGCCGACGAGTGGATCGAAATGGGCTGGGTGCGCGTGGACGGCAAGCTGGCCGTGCTGGGCCAGCGCGTGGCACCCGAGGTGCAGATCGAGATCGACCCGGCCGCCCACAAGCAGCAGGCGCAGCGCGTCACCATCCTGCTCCACAAGCCCATCGGTCTGGTGTCCGGCCAGCCGGAGGACGGCTACGAGCCCGCGGTCAGCCTGATCCGCCCTGATACCCGCTGGGCCGAGGACCCGACCCAGGGCCACATTCACTTCAACCCCGCCCAGCTGCGCGGGCTGGCGCCGGCCGGCCGCCTGGACATCGACTCCACCGGCCTGCTCGTCTTCACCCAGGACGGCCGCGTGGCCAAGGCGCTGATCGGCGACGACAGCGAGGTCGAGAAGGAATACCTGGTGCGCGTGGCGCTGGCCGATGCCCTCGAGGCTGAGGCTGCCCCGATGCACAGCTTCCCGGAAAGTCAGCTGGCCTTGCTGAACCATGGCCTGGAGCTGGACGGCGTGCAGCTGCGCCCGGCCAAGGTCAGCTGGGCGAACGAAGACCAGCTGCGTTTCGTGCTGCGCGAGGGCCGCAAGCGCCAGATCCGTCGCATGTGCGAGCTGGTGGGCCTGAAGGTGCTGGGCCTGAAGCGCGTGCGCATGGGCCGCATCCCGCTTTCCGCCTTGCCGATGGGCCAGTGGCGCTACCTGGCACCTTGGGAAAAATTCTGAGCCCGCTGATCCTCGTCGGCCCCACCGGGGCCGGCAAGACGGCGGCCGCGCTGGCCCTGGCCGAGCGGCTGCCGCTAGAGATCATCAGCGTCGACTCGGCGCTGATCTACCGCGCCATGGACATCGGCAGCGCCAAGCCCACGGCGGCCGAACGCGCGGCGGTGCCGCACCATCTGATCGACATCCGCGACCCGCTGGAGAGCTACTCGGCCGCGCAGTTCGTGGCCGATGCCCAGCGCTGCGTGGCCGAGGTGCAGGCGCGCGGCCGCCTGCCGCTGCTGGTGGGCGGCACCATGCTCTACGTGAAGGCGCTGCGCGAGGGCCTCTCCGACATGCCGCCCAGCCGCCCCGAGCTGCGTGCCCAGCTAGACGCCGAGGCCGCCGCCCGCGGCTGGCCCGCGCTGCACGCCGAGCTGGCGGCGGGCGACCCGGTGACGGCCGCCCGCCTGCACCCCACCGACAGCCAGCGCATCCAGCGCGCCCTGGAGGTGCTGCGCGGCACCGGCCGCCCGCTCTCCGACTGGCATGCGCGCGCCGTGCGCAGCGCCGGGGTGGATTGGCCGCTGATCAGCATCGAAACCGAAGACCGTGCCTGGCTGCACCAGCGCCTGGATGCCCGCTTCGACGCCATGCTGGCGGCGGGCTTTCTGGACGAGATGCGCGCGCTGCGCGCGCGTGGCGACCTGCACCTGGAACTGCCCTCGATGCGTTGCGTGGGCTACCGCCAAGCCTGGGAAGCGCTGGATGAGGCCGACCCGCCCAACCTGAGAACGCTGCGCGAACGCGCCCAGGCGGCGACACGCCAGCTGGCCAAGCGCCAGATCACCTGGCTGCGCAGCATGCCCACGCGCATCCGGCTGGAGGCCAAGGACGCTCGCCCCGAGGCCTTGGCCACCCAGCTGCTCGACTACATCCAGTAGCGCTCGGGGATGAGCCGGTCCTCTTCGCTCAGCATCGGGTTCGGAATCTCCAGACGCTGGCGCTTGTCCAGCCGGGCCTCGGCCAGCACCTTCTGCACATAGGGGTGGGTTTCGAACAGGCGCTGGTAGGCGCCGCTGGCATGCAGGGCCTGCAGTCCGGTTTCGATCTGCCGCGCCAGCACCTCGTTCTGGCGGCGCACGAAGAAGACGTTGTCGCTGCGGTAGCTGAGCACCAGGCGGGGCTCCACCATCAGTTCGGGGAACTGCGTGGCGCGCGCGGCCAGTTCGGCCGGCGCTTCGTTGGCGCCGCGCGGGAAGTAGTCGATGCCGCCGCGCGCCAGCATGCGAAAGAGCGCGTCGTAGGTGTTCGTCAGCACCTTGAGCCCGGCGGCTTGGAGGATCTGCGTGTCCACCCAGCCCGTGCCCTGGCCGGCCGTGAAGGCAGCCAGGTGGTCGAGCTTGCGCACTAGGGCGAATTCGGCCTCGCGCTCGCGATGGATCAGAAAGATGCGCTGGCCGATCAGGCCTCGGTAAATGGGAATGCGCACCGGCCGCAGCACCTGCTCGATCTCCCGACCCAGGCTGCTCCAGATGAAATCGATGTGGCCGGCCTCCAGCTCCTTGATGGCACGGCTGCGCTCCATCACCTGTTCGGAGGCCTGCACATCCACCTCCAGCCCATGCAGGCCCAGAGCGGCGCGCAGCAGGGCGAGCGGGAAGTGGATACGCGGGTCGTCCGGCGTGGCGGAAAAGCGCGCGAAGCGCAGCTGGAGGGGCTCGGCGCGTGCGCTCAGGGGCAGCGCGGCAGCCAGGGCAAGCAAGGGTCGACGGCGCACAGGATGCAGGGGCGTGGGAAGGCGGTTGCGGGCGCACTCTACGTCCCGCCCGGCCGCGCACCGCCCCGAACAAACCAGTTGCATTCACCGCCATCCCGCCCTTAAAGTGATATCACTTTGATCTGAACTGGAGGCCCCCATGAAGGTGAGCAAGGAAACCCCGGCGCGCAGCGCGGACGGCTATGTGATGGGCGCCCTGGGCCTGGGCCTGCTGGTGGCGGGCGGCCTGCTGCTGGTGCGCGCGGGCCAACCCCTGCTGGGCCTGCCGCTGCTGCTGGCGGGCGGCCTGGTGCTGGCCGGCCTCTACATGTTGGCGCCGAACCAGGCGGCGGTGCTCACGCTGTTCGGGGCCTACATCGGTAGCGATCACCAGGCCGGCCTGCGCTGGGCCAATCCGCTGGCCCTGAAGCGCAAGCTCTCGCTGCGCGACCGCAACCTGAACGCCCCCACGCTCAAGGTCAACGACGCCCGCGGCAACCCGATCGAAATCTCCGCCGTGGTGGTCTGGCGGGTGCGCGATTCCGCCCAGGCCCTGTTCCAGGTGGACGACTACGAGGCCTACGTGCGCGTGCAGGCCGAAGCGGCCATCCGGCATCTCGCCGCCTGCTATGCCTATGACGAGGGCGAGGACCTGAGCGACGGCGCCATCACCCTGCGCGGCGGCCAGGACGCCGTGGCCCAGGCCCTGCGCAGCGAGCTGCAGGCGCGCTTTGACGACGCCGGCGTGGAGGTGCTGGACGCCAAGCTCAGCCACCTGGCCTACGCCCCCGAAATCGCCCAGGTGATGCTGCGCCGCCAGCAGGCCGAGGCCATCATCAGCGCACGCCAGAAGATCGTGCACGGGGCGGTGAGCATGGTGGAGGCGGCGCTGCAGGGCCTTTCCGAACGCAAGATCGTCGAGCTGGACGACGAGCGCAAGGCGGCGATGGTCAGCAACCTGCTGGTGGTGCTGTGCTCCGACAAGGACACTCAGCCGATCGTCAACACGGGCACGCTTTACAACTGAGGCTTGATGGCCAGCCCCGGCAAGAAGTCCTTCCCGCTGCGCGTCGACCCCGAGCTGTGGGCGGAGGTCGAGCGCCTGGCGGCGCAGGAGCTGCGCAGCGTCAATGCCCAGGCCGAGATGCTGCTGCGTGAGGCCCTGGCGCGCCGCGGGGTGAAGCTGGGCGCGCCGCGCGGGCGCGGAGCCCCGCCAGCCGGGCCCGAAACCCAAGAGGAACCATGAAAGCCCTGCTGCTTGCCCTGACCCTGCTGACCGCCGCTGGCGCGGCCCAGGCCCTGCCGGACCTGGTGCTGCTGGTGCGCCATGCCGAAAAGTCCAACGAACCGGGGCGCGACCCGGGGCTTTCCGAGGCAGGCGAGCGCCGTGCCGAAGCTTTGGCCGAAGCCATGGCGCACAGCGGCGTGCGTCATGTGTTGGTCAGCGCCGCCCGGCGCACCCAGGCCACGGCCGCCCCGTTGGCCCGCCGCTTGGGCCTGCAGGCCCAGGTGGTGGGCTTCGAAGGCGGCGTGGCGGGCCATGTGGCCGAGCTAACCCGTCAGCTGCGAGGTTTGCAGGGCACGGTGCTGGTGGTGGGTCACAGCAACACCTTGCCGGAACTGCTGCATGCGCTGGGTGGCCCGCGCTGGCCGATGCTGTGCGAGAGCAGCTACGGCCAGGCCTGGGTGCTCCGCCCTGGCACACCCGGTCAGGTGCTGCAGCTGCGCTACGGCGCACCTGACCCGGAGCGCGAAGGGCCCGACTGCCTGTGAGTTCCGCGGGCGGGCCGTGGCAGCATGCGCGCCCATGTCCGCCTCCACTTCCTCCGAGCGCCCGAAGGCGCAGAGCCCGCAGGCCTTGCGCGGCTTGCTGCCCTTTCTGCGCCCCTACCGCGGCCGCATCCTGCTAGCCGCCCTGGTGCTGGTCGGCGCCGCGCTGACGACGCTGTTCTTCCCCGTCGCCCTGGGCCGCCTGATCGACGCCGGTCTGCTGCCACGCGAACGCAGCGAGCAGTTGATCGCCCTGCGCGGGCATTTCGGGTTGCTGTTCGGGGTTGGCGTGGCACTGGGCCTGCAGTCGGCACTGCGCTACTACATGGTCACCTGGCTGGGCGAGCGCATCACGGCCGATCTGCGAGCCGCCGTGTACCGCCATGTCATTGGCCACAGCCCGGGCTTCTTCGAATCCACCCGCACCGGCGAGGTGTTGAGCCGCCTCACCACCGACACCACCCTGGTGCAGACCGTGGTGGGCTCCTCGCTCAGCATGGGCCTGCGCAATGCCTTGATGGCCGTGGGCGCGCTGGTGATGCTGGTCATCACCAACCCGGTGGTGATGGGCCAGGTGCTGGGCGTGCTGCTGCTGGTGCTGGCGCCCACGCTGATCTGGAGCCGGCGCGTGCGCACGCTCTCGCGCGACAGCCAGGACCGCGTGGCAGATGCCTCGGCCATCGCCGGCGAGGTGCTGAACGCGATCCCGGTGGTGCAGAGCTACGCCCAGGAGCCGCGCGAGGCGGCCCGCTTCGGCGCCGCCACCGAGGCCGCCTTCTCCACCGCACGCCGCCGCGCCAAGATGCGCGCCTTTCTGGTCGCCTTCGTCTTCATCGCCAATTTCGGCGCGCTGCTCTGGGGCCTGTACCAGGGCACCGAGGCGGTCATGGCGGGGCGCATCAGCGCGGGCCATCTGAGCCAGACCGTGGTCTACGTGCTGCTGCTGCTGGGCTCGGTGGCGGTGCTGTCCGAAGTCTGGGGCGATCTGCTGCGCGCGGCCGGTGCCACCGAGCGCCTGATGGAACTGCTGGCCAGCCGCTCGCCGGTACAGGCGCCATCGCAGCCCCTGGCGCTGCCGGCCCCGCGCGGTGGCGCGCGCTTGAGCATCCGCGGCCTGAATTTCCGCTACCCGAGCCGGCCCGACAGCCTGGCCCTGGCCGATCTGCAGCTGGAACTGGCGCCGGGCGAGACCGTGGCCCTGGTGGGCGCCAGCGGCGCGGGCAAGACCACGGTGTTCCAGCTGGTGCAGCGCTTCTACGAGCCCGAGTCCGGCCAGATCCTGCTGGACGGCCAGCCCATCGAGCGCCTGGACCTGCACGCGCTGCGCGAGCGCATCGGCCTGGTGCCGCAGGAAGCCACGATCTTCTCGACCGACGCGCTGGAGAACATCCGCTACGGCCGGCCGGAGGCCAGCGAGGCGGAGGTGATCGAAGCCGCACGCGCCGCCCAGGCGCATGAGTTCATCAGCGCCCTGCCTCAGGGCTACAAGACCTATCTGGGCGAGCGCGGCGTGCGTCTCTCGGGCGGGCAGAAGCAGCGCATCGCCATCGCCCGCGCCATCCTGAAGAACCCGCCGCTGCTGCTGCTGGATGAGGCCACCAGCGCGCTGGACGCCGAGAGCGAACGCTTGGTGCAGCAGGCGCTGGACGCCGCAATGGCCGGGCGCTCGACGCTGGTGATCGCGCACCGCCTGGCCACCGTGCAGCACGCCACCCGCATCGTGGTGCTGGAGCAGGGCCGGATCGTCGAAACCGGCACGCATGCCGAGCTGGTGGCGCGCGGTGGTGTCTACGCCCGCCTGGCTGCACTTCAGTTCGGACGCCACTGAGACAATCTGTGCCCCTGTCCCGCGCCTGATCACCCCGATGCGTCCCACCCGCTCCACCTTTGAAGACTTCATGCGCCATGTGCACGAGCAGGGCGTGCTCAAGGCCGACCGCACCGGCACCGGCACCCGCTCGGTGTTCGGCTACCAGATGCGCTTCCCGCTGCACGAGGGCTTCCCGCTCGTCACCACCAAGAAGGTGCACTGGAAGAGCATCGTGCTGGAGCTGCTGTGGTTCCTGCGCGGCGACAGCAATGTGAAGTGGCTGCAGGAGCGCGGCTGCACCATCTGGGACGAATGGGCGCGTCCGGACGGCGAGCTGGGCCCCGTCTACGGCGTGCAGTGGCGCAGCTGGCCCAAGCCGGACGGCGGCCACATCGACCAGATCAGCGAGCTGCTGCAGCAGATCAAGAGCAACCCGGACAGCCGCCGCCTGATCGTCAGCGCCTGGAACGTCGCCGACCTGCCGCAGATGGCCCTGATGCCCTGCCACGCGCTGTTCCAGTTCTACGTGGCCGAGGGCC
Source organism: Inhella proteolytica (assembly GCF_016093275.1). Classification (GTDB taxonomy): domain Bacteria; phylum Pseudomonadota; class Gammaproteobacteria; order Burkholderiales; family Burkholderiaceae_C; genus Inhella; species Inhella proteolytica. The sequence continues at coordinate 379,489 of NZ_JAEDAK010000001.1, read as the reverse complement.
GCCTGAGCTGCCAGCTCTACCAGCGCAGCGCCGACATCTTCCTGGGCGTGCCCTTCAACATCGCCAGCTACGCGCTGCTGACGCACATGATTGCGCAGCAGTGCGACCTGGACGTCGGCGACTTCATCTGGACCGGAGGCGATTGCCACCTGTATAGCAACCACACCGAACAAGTCGAGACCCAGCTGGCGCGCGCGCCCTACCCCTTCCCCACCCTGCGCATCAAGCGTCGCCCGGCCTCGCTGTTCGAGTACGAGCTGGACGACTTCGAGCTGGTGGACTACCAGCACCACCCGCTGATCAAGGCGCCGGTGGCGGTATGACGAAATTGGTGCTGGTGGCGGCCATGGGCCGCGGGCGCGAGCTGGGCGCGAACAACCAGCTGCTCTGGCAGCTGCCCGAGGACATGGCCCACTTCAAGGCCATCACCCTGGGCAAACCGGTGCTGATGGGCCGCAAGACCTGGGACTCGCTGCCACCGCGCTTTCGCCCCCTGCCGGGGCGCCGCAACCTGGTGCTGACGCGCGGGCCGGCGCTCGAGGGCGCTGAAACGGTGCGCTCGATCGACGAGGCGGTGGCGCTGTGCGCCGAAGCCCCCGAGCTCTGCGTCCTCGGCGGGGCCGAGGTCTATGCCCAGGCGCTGCCACTTGCCCATGCGCTGGCCCTGACCGAGGTCGATGCCCACTTTCCTGAGGCCGACTGCTGGTTCCCGCCCCTGCCCCGCCCTTTGCCGGACAGCCCCTGGCTGCAGTCGGCCACGGGCCTGGCCTACCGATTTCACAACCTCCCATTGAAGGACTGATCCCCCATGAGCGGACACGGTTTCCACGTCCACGGACCGCACGACCACGAAGTCGAGCACGCGGTGCATGCCAAGGCTCACGGCGCCGAAGGCCTGAAGGGACAGCTGGCGGTCATCACCGCGGTGCTGGCCACCATCGGCGCGCTGTTCAGCTACCAAGGTGGCGCCACCCAGGCCAATGCGGGCCTCTACAAGAACGACGCCGCCATCAAGAAGACCGAGGCCTCGAACCAGTGGGCCTACTACCAGAGCAAGAGCAGCAAGCAGAACCTCGCCGAGCTGGCGGTGGCCTTGCTGCCCGAGGGTGAACGGCGCGCCACCTACCAGGCGGAAATCCAGCGCTACAAGACGGAAAAGGACGAGATCAAGGCCAAGGCCGAAGGCCTGGAGCGGGAATCTGCGGCGTTCGAGAAGAAGAGCGACGCGCAGATGCACGAGCACCATCGCTGGGCCCAGGCCACCACGGCGCTGCAGGTGGCGATCGCACTGGCCGCCATCGCCCTGCTGACCGAACGCCGCTGGCTGGAATGGGGCACCGTGGCCCTGGGTGGTGTGGGGGTGGTGCTGGGCGGCCTGGCCTGGTTCCACATCTGAGCGCTGGTCGGCGGACCCAGGCGCTCAGGCGTAGGTATCGACCTGGGTGCCCAGGCTGCCCTGGGTAGCAAGTGGGGCCTGGGGCAGCGCTTCCAGCAACTGCGCGGCATTGGCCTCCTGCTGCTGCATCGCCTGTTTCAGGACGAGCAGGGCGGCGGCCCCTTGCACGGTGCCGGCCGGAATGGCCGTGGCGCTGGAAACGACCCCAGGGCTGAGCGAGGTGATGGACGACATGGCGGCTCCTGGTCTGGGGGGACTCCGCTCTTTTCGGCCGATCTGCCGCGGGCTTGAGCGAAATTTTCACGTGCCCCGCGAAAGCCCCGCCCGGCCCTGCCTTTCAGGCCTTCAGCACCTTCGCCACCGGATTGGGCCGCAGGCGGAAGGCGTCCGGCAGGCCTGAACCCAGCAGGGGGCGCAGATAGAGCCGGAAGGCGTCGGTCACATCGGTGCCGCTGGCGCTCAGGAACTCGTCTTCCATGGTGCGCGTCTTGCCCGCCACGGCTTCCAGCGGCAAAAGCTCGAAGTCGGCCGAATAGAACCCCGTGCGCCGGATGGCTACCGAGCCGTTCGAAGAGCCCCACATGGCGTACTGCACGGCTTTCTCGCCCACCTCGCGGGCCTCGCGCTGGTCCACGTCGGAGACGCAGCCCACGAAGCTGCGTTGCAGGTAGCCGAAGGTGTCGCCGCGCACGCGCTTGATTTTGAGCTTGGCCTTGATTTCCTCGCACAGCAGATCGGCCAGCGCGCCGCTGCCGCTGAGCTGCACATTGCCGTGCGCGTCGCGCTCCAGGTCCTTGGCCAGCTTGGCCAAGATGGGCGTGCCGCTGGCATCGTGGATGCCTTCGCTCACCGCCACGACGCAGCGGCCGTAGCGGTCCATCGTCGCTTTGACGTCCGCCAGGAAACGCTCGATCTCGAATACACGCTCGGGCACGTAGATCAGGTGCGGGCCGTCGTCCGGAAACTTTTTGCCCAGCGCCGCGGCGGCGGTCAGGAAGCCCGCGTGGCGGCCCATCACCACGCCGATGTAGACGCCCGGCAGGGCCGCGTTGTCGAGGTTGGCGCCGGCGAAGGCCTGGGCCACGAAGCGTGCCGCGCTGGGGAAGCCCGGCGTGTGGTCGTTCAGCACCAGGTCGTTGTCGATGGTCTTGGGGATGTGGATGCAGCGCAGCGGGTAGCCGGCCTTCTGCGCTTCCTCGGCCACGATGCGCACAGTGTCCGAGCTGTCATTGCCGCCGATGTTGAAGAAGTGCTCGATGCGGTGCGCCTGCAGCACCTTGAACATTTCCTGGCAGTAGGCGAGATCGGGCTTGTCGCGCGTGCTGCCCAGGGCGGCCGCGGGCGTGTTGGCCACCAGTTCGAGGTTGTGGCTGGTTTCCTGCGTCAGGTCGACGAAGTCTTCGTTGACGATGCCGCGCACGCCGTGGCGCGCGCCATAGACCCGCTGGATGCCCAGGTGCCGACGCGCTTCCAGCACCACCCCGACGAGGCTCTGGTTGATGACCGCGGTGGGGCCGCCACCTTGGGCGACGAGGATCTTTCCTGAGGACATGGTGCGCTCCGGCTGAGGGATGGCGGATGGTAGCCATGCGGTCTTGGCGAGCCGGGGGGCTTGGGCTATGGTCGCCCGCTTTCAACCCCCAGGGGACACCATGAACTTCCATCACAAGCTGGGCCTGGCCGCCCTGATCCTCGCCCTGCAAGCCTGCGCCACGCAGGAAAAACCCGACCCCCACGCAGGCCACACCGCGGCCGCGCCACAGGCGGCCAAGCAGGAGATGGGCGGCATGGGCGGCATGGGCGGCATGGGGCAAAAGATGCACGACATGAGCGGCATGGCCATGGCCAGCCTGAGCCCGGCCGCCGCCGGCGGTGCCACCGGCTTGGTGATGTTCCACGCCAAGGGCGAGGACCTGATGGTGCATGTCAAGGCCAGCGGCTTTGCGCCCGGCAGCATGCATGGCTTCCATGTGCATGACAAGGGCAACTGCGCCAGCCCGGACTTCAGCAGCGCCGGCGGCCACTTCAACCCGGGCGCTCACCCGCACGGCCCACAGGATGCGGCCCGCCACGCTGGCGACATGCCCAATCTGCAGGCCGATGCCCAGGGCAAGGTGGATCAGAAGTTCGTGCTGAAGGGCGCCAAGCTGCAGGGCGAAACGGGGCTGGTGGGCCGGGCCGTGATCGTCCACGCTGACGCGGACGACTTCAAGACCCAGCCGACCGGCAACTCAGGCGCCCGCATGGCCTGCGGCGTCATCGCCGCGCACTGAGCCTGCAGACTCAGATCGGCGCGCCGTTGACCGTGCCGGACTTCAGTTCGGTGGTCTGCGTCGTGCCGCTGCCGCTGCCCACGATGCGGGCCGGCAGCCCGCGCCCGACGATGTACCACGTGGTGGTGCTCACGTTGGGCGTGGCGGCATCCACCTGACGGTAGCGGCAGGTGTCCCAGCTGCGGCCCTGCACCTGAATGGTTTCGCGCGCCTCGAAGCTCACGGTCTCCGTCAGGCTCGAGTTGTTCACCATCGGCGGCGTGGTGACGCCCGCCACGGTGGTGGTGGTGGTGGTGGTGTAGCCGTTGGTGCGGGTGAGGGACTGGCCGGGCTGCAGCGTGAACTCGCTGTTCAGGAAGGGCGGCGTGTTGACCGTCTTCACATTCGTGGTGGAGTTGCCCACCACCGGCACCACCACCGAGGTCTCGCTTTCATTGCCCAGGTGGCGGATCAGGCCGTTGTCGGCGGCTTGGGCGTACTGCTTGAGCTTGATGGTGCTGCTTTGTGTGCCCGGGATGTTCAGGCTGTTGGTCTGCGTCAACGCCAGGCGCACCGCGCTCTGGCCCTCGAAACTGGTGGCAGCCTCCACCAGCGCATCGGTCTGGAACTCGCCGCTGCCATTGACGGCACCGCTCATCGTCAGGGCGTAGTTCAAGGTGTAGCGGTTGCCGATGGCCAGCGCCTGGCTGGCCGGCTGTGCACATGCATTCAGCGTGCCCGTGCCGCCACCGCCGGGCGAGCACAGCGAGGGGTAGACGCCACAGGCATCCGCCTGGATCTGGTTGGTCCAATCGCTGATCTTGCCGAAGGACTGCAGCTGGCCGCCGGTGAAATCACCCAGGCCGTAGATCTCGCCACTGGCCGTGACGCCCAGGTAATTGCCGGTCGAGTAGGCACGGATGGTGTAGTCCACCCCCAGGTAGTTAAAGGGCTGGCTGCTCGGGTTGCCAGGGAAGAGCGTGGGGAATTTGTACTGCGCCCAGTCCATCACCTCCTTGGCGCCCACGCTGGGCAGGGTGGCCAGCGCACGGCGCTGCGGGCCGGTGTCCGTTCGGGCCTGCGTCAGGCTGGGGGGTTCTTCGCCACCGCCACAGGCGGTCAGCAAGGCGGGCAAGACAAGGCTCAGGGCATGGCGGCGCATCGGTTCACTCCCCGGGAAGGCGGTTGACGGGCAGGTGGCGGAACGCGGCAAGATACCCGGGTGCCGCCGGGGCGTCACCCCCCGGTTTGGCTACCATCCGCGCCCCTCTCCTGCTCTGCTTCGCAGCCTCGCCGTGCAAATCGCCACCTGGAACGTCAATTCGCTCGCCGTGCGCCTGCCGCAGCTGCTGGACTGGCTGCAAGCCAACCCGGTGGACGCCCTGGTGCTGCAGGAAACCAAGCTCACGGACGACAAGTTCCCGCAGGCCGAGATCGAGGCCGCCGGCTACCAGGTCAGCTTCCACGGCCAGAAGACCTACAACGGCGTGGCCCTGCTGAGCCGCGGCCCGCAGGAGGCGGTCGTCAAGAACATCCCCGGATTCGCCGACGAGCAGGCGCGTGTCATCGCCGCCACCGTGGCGGGCGTGCGCGTCATCGGCGGCTATTTCCCCAACGGCCAGGCGCCCGGCAGCGAAAAGTTCGCCTACAAGATGGCCTGGCTGGACGCCCTGCAGGCCTGGCTGCGCCAGGAACTGGCCGCCCACCCGCAGCTGGTGCTGCTGGGCGACTACAACATCGCCCCTGAGGACCGGGATGTGTACGACCCGGTGGCCTGGGCCGGCCAGATCCACTGCACCGACGAAGAGCGCACGCACTTCCGCACGCTGCTCGGCCTGGGCCTGGTGGACGCCTTCCGGCTGTTCGAGCAGCCACCCAAGAGCTGGAGCTGGTGGGATTACCGCAACCTGGCCTTCCGCAAGAACCAGGGGCTGCGTATCGACCACATCCTGGTCTCCGCCGCGTTGCAGCCGCGGGTGAGCGCCTGCGTCATCGACAAGCTGCCGCGCAAGAACGAACGCCCGAGCGACCACGCGCCGGTCGTCGTCACCCTGAAAGATTGAGATGAGCGATTCCACCCTGCAAGACTGGCTGGCGGCCGAAGAGGCCGTGCGCCAGCGCCAGCGCGCCCATGCGCAACCCACCTTTGGCGAGCTGGTCAAGCCCGAAGAGGTCGCGGGCCTTTCCGGCCTGCAGATCATGCAGGGCATGGTCGAAGGCCGTTTCCCCGCGCCGCCCATCTCGCACACGCTGGACTTCATCCTCGTCGAGGTGGAAGAAGGCCGCGCCGTGTTCCAGGGCGAACCGCTCTGGCACCACTACAACCCGCTCGGCACCGTGCACGGCGGCTGGTTCGCCACCCTGCTCGACTCGGCCCTGGGCTGTGCCGTGCACAGCACCATGAAGCCGGGCGAGAGCTACACCACGCTGGAGATCAAGCTCAACCTGGTGCGGGCGCTGAAGGACAAGCAGCCGCAGCGTGTGCGCGCCATCGGCCGCGTGCGCCACCGCGGCCGCCAGATGGCCACGGCCGAGGCCGATTTGGTCGGCCCCGACGGCAAGCTCTACGCCCACGCCAGCACCAGCTGCCTGGTGTTCCCGGCTAACTTCTGAGCCAATCCCTGAACTCGGCCCAGCTGTACTGCGCCTGTGCCGCCAGCAGCCCGGCCGGGCCGTAGACCGGGCTCAACCCGTAGCGTTGCCAGAGCGCATCCAGGGGCTGCTTGCGGCTGATGGCTTCGGCCAGCAGTTCGCCGGCCACCGTGGTGGGCGCCACACCATGGCCGCCAAAACTCTGCGCGTACCAAAGGCCAGGCGCCAGCTCGCCCAACTGCGGCATCTGGTGGCGGGCATAGCTCATCAGGCCGCCCCAGGCATGGCTGATCTGCACACCATGGAGCTGCGGGTAGACCTTGAGCAGGTCCTGCCGTAGCAGCTCGGTAATGCGCGCGGGCTCCCGCTCCAGGATGGAGATGCGCCCGCCCCACAGCAGGCGGCCGCTTTCGAGCTTGCGGTAGTAGTCGAAGGCGAAGCGGTTGTCGTAGATGGCGGCGGTGCAGCGCACCGGCTGCAGGCTTTCGGGCAGCGGCTCGGTGCACATCACGTAGGTGGCGATGGGCAGCCGGGCGCGCGTCAGGCATGGCGCCACACCGCGCAGGTAACCGCCTCCGGCGAGCACCAGTTGCTGGGCGCGCACCCGCCCTCCCCCGTCGGTCTCCAGCTCCCAGCCCTGCGCCAGGCGGCGCAGCACGCGCACGCCGCTGCGCTCGAACACCTGGCCGCCATCCGCCGCAATCGCGGCCGCCAGGCCGCGCGCGTACTTCAGCGGGTGGAAGTGGAAGGCGTCGCGCTCCAGCAGCGCCGGTCCATAGCGCTCACTGTCCAACCACTGGCGCACCTGCGCGGCGTCAATCTCGTCCCAATGCACGCCGAACTGCTCGCGCAGCAGAGCTGCTTCGGCGCGCAGGCCGGCCAGGCTGGCGGGGGTCTTGAACCAATCCACCCACAGCGCGCCACCCTCCACGCGCTCGCACTCGATGCCCAGGGTCTCGATGCGGCGGCGGATCGTAGCGACGGCCTCGCGCGTCAGACCGTAGAGCGTGCGGGCCTTGGCGGCGCCCAGATCCCGCAAGAGCGCGGCGGGCCCGCGGCTGAAACCGCCGAACACGAAACCACCGTTGCGGCCCGAGGCGCCATGGCCGACGCCCTGCGCTTCCAGCAGCACCAAGTTCTTGATGCCGCGCTCCTGCAGCCCTCGCGCTGCGGCCAAGCCCGCAAAGCCGCCGCCCAGGATGGCCACTTCGCATTCCCGCGTTTGCCCGCCCAGAGACGGAAAAGCCAGCGACGGGGCGCTGGCTTCGTACCAGGTTTGACCAGAGATCATCCGGTCATCATGCCGCACGCAGCTGGCTGGCCTCCTGGGCAAGACGGGTGATGCCGGCCCAATCGCCGCGCGCCAGCAGCTCCTTCGGGCACAGCCAGGAGCCACCGCAGACCTTGACGTTGGGCAGCGCCAGGAACTGCGGCGCCGTCTCGGGTGTGATGCCGCCGGTGGGGCAGAAGGCCACGTCCGGGAACGGACCGGACAAACCCTTGAGCATGGCGATGCCGCCCACCGCCGTGGCTGGGAACAGCTTCAGAAAGTGATGCCCATGGTCGTTGGCCTGCATCACCTCGCTGGCGGTGGACACACCGGGCAGCAGCGGCAGATCCGCCGCACGGCAGGCGGCCGAGAGTTCGGGCGTGAAGCCGGGGCTGACGGCAAAGACCGCCCCAGCGTCCTTGGCGGCGCGCGCATCGGCTGCCGTGCGCAGCGTGCCGGCCCCCACCACGGCCTCGGGCACGGCGCGCGCCATGGCCTCGATGGCCTGCAGCGCCACGCTGCTGCGCAGGGTCACCTCCAGCACGCGCACGCCGCCAGCCACCAGGGCCTGGGCCAGCGGCACGGCGTGTTCGAGTTGCTCGACCACGATGACGGGAATGATGGGCCCGTAGGCGGGCAGCTTCAGCAAGTCCATGAAGTCAGATCCAGGTGATGGCGCCTTGTTCGGCGGCGGTGACGTTGCGGCGCATGCCGCCAAAGAGTTCACGGCCGAGGCCGTGGGCGTTGTCCTCGGCAGCAGCGGGGTCAAGCTGCGCGAGCTCGCGCGCCTCCCACTCGACTTCCGGCACCAAAGCCTGCAGCGCGCCGGCCACCGCATCCAGGCGCACCAGGTCGCCATCGCGCAGCTTGGCCAGCGGCCCGCCAGCCAGGGCTTCAGGGCTGACATGGATGGCAGCCGGCACCTTGCCGGAGGCCCCGCTCATGCGGCCATCCGTCACCAGCGCCACCTTGAAGCCCTTGCCCTGCAGCACGGCCAGCGGCGGCGTCAGTTTGTGCAGCTCCGGCATGCCGTTGGCGCGCGGGCCCTGGAAGCGCACCACCACGACGACGTCGCGCTCCAACTCGCCGGCCTTGAACGCCGCCTGCATGGCTTCCTGGCTGGCAAAGATGCGCGCCGGCGCTTCGATGACATGACGGTCCTCCGGAACGGCCGAGACCTTGATGACCGAGCGACCCAGATTGCCCTCCAGCAGCTTCAGGCCGCCGGTGGCGCTGAAGGGTTCGGCCACGCCGCGCACCACCGAGGGCTCGGGCGGCTGGGTCGGCAGTTCGCGCCAGACCAGCTGCGTCCCATCCAAACCGGGTTCGCGCGTGTGGGCGCGCAAGCCCTCCGCCGCCATGGCCGGCACGTCGAACATCAACCCGGCGTCCAGCAGCTCGCGCATCACGAAACCGGGGCCGCCCGCCGCCTGGAACTGGTTCACATCGGCGCTGCCGTTCGGGTACACCCGCGCCAGCAAGGGCACGACGGCGCTGAGTTCCGAGAAGTCGCTCCAGTCGATCAGGATGCCCGCGGCGCACGCCACGGCCACCCAGTGGATGAGGTGGTTGGTGCTGCCGCCGGTGGCCAGCAGGGCCGCCATGGCGTTGAGGATGCAGCGCTCGTCCACCAGTTCGCCAATCGGCTTGTCCAACCCGGCCAGCAGCAGGCGCACGGCCTCGTCCGTCAGGGCCTGGCGCAGGCCGGAATGCGGATGCACGAAGGCGCTGCCCGGCACATGCAGGCCCATGGCCTCCAGCAGCATCTGGTTGGAGTTGGCGGTGCCGTAGAAGGTGCAGGTGCCAGCACCATGGTAGGCGGCGTTCTCGGCCGCCAGCAGTTCGGCGCGGCCCACCTTGCCCTGGGCGTAGAGCTCGCGCACCTTGGCCTTGTCGCTGTTGCTCAGGCCCGAGGCCATCGGGCCGGCCGGCACGAAGAGCGTGGGCAGATGGCCGAAATGCAGCGCGCCGATCAACAGGCCCGGCACGATCTTGTCGCAGATGCCCAGCATCAGCGCGCCGTCAAACACATCGTGGCTCAGCGCGATGGCGGTGCCCATGGCGATGGTGTCGCGGCTGAACAGGCTCAGCTCCATGCCAGGCGTGCCCTGGGTGACGCCATCGCACATCGCCGGCACGCCGCCAGCCACCTGCACGGTGGCGCCCAGTCGGGCGGCAGCGGCGCGAATCTGCGCCGGGTAGCTCTCGTAGGGCTGATGCGCCGAGAGCATGTCGTTGTAGGCCGTCACCACCGCCAGATGGGGCGCGCGCTCGGCCACGATGCGCAGCTTGTCGGACGGCGGTAGCGCGGCCACCGCATGCGCCACGTTGGCACAGCCCAAGCGATCGGAACCCCGGGGGCGCTGGCGCAAGCGCCGCACCTGGGCCAAGTAGGCGCTGCGGGTGGGCGCCGAGCGCTCACGGACGCGCTGCAAAACGCGCTCTAGAACCGGGTGCAGGGACATGGCATGTAACTCATGGTACCGAAATTAGGTAACCATATTACATGCGCATGGCGCTCGGCTCAACGCGATAGGGGCATTGGGCGTGAGGTCAGCTCCGCAGCGTCGCCATGGCGCACGCGCTCCAGGTCTTCTTCCGTGTCCACGTCGATCAGCACGCCGGGGTCGTCCACATCCACGGGCTGCGCCGCATAGCGCGCCAGCAAGCGGCGTGCGCCCTCATCGCCTTGCAAGGCAATCAGCTCCGAGTACAGCTCCGCACCGAAACCGACCGGGTGGCCACGACGCCCCCGGTACTGGGCAAAGACCACCGGGTCTTGCATCAGCCGCGCAGCCACGGCGCGCAGGGTGGCCGGCTTCACAAGGGGCATGTCGCCGGGCAGGATCAACCAGCCCGGGGCGGCGGCAGCGGCGCTGACGCCGGCCGCAATGGACCGCCCCATGCCATCCCGCCCACCCCGCGGGCTGGGCAGCACCACCACATCGCGTGCCGCCACCTTGCTGCGGATGGCCGCGGCCAGGGGCTCGGTGCACACCACCAGCACACGCATCTGCGCGGCCAAAGCCGACTCCAGGGTGCAGCCCAGCACGGTGCTGTCCCCCAGCGTTTGCTCCAGTTTGTGGCCCGAGCCACCAAAACGTGACCCGCGACCCGCAGCCAGCACGATCACCACGGGTAGCCCGGTGTTCACACACGCTCTCCTTGGCTTCTTCCGCACTGGAAGGATGCGCCCTGCCCTGCACCGACCCAATGGGGCCTACCATTAAGTGTTTGCCGCCCCCCGGGGCGATACTGAGTGCATGAACTGGCTGGCAGACATGCGCAAGAGCTATGAGCGTGGCGCACTCGATGAAGAACACTCGGCGGAGCAACCGCTGAAGCAGTTTCAGCAGTGGTTCCAGGAGGCCTTGGACGACAAAGTGCTCGAACCCAATGCCATGACCCTCGCCACCGTCGGGCCCGAGGGGCGCCCGTCAACGCGGGTGGTGCTCGTCAAGGACTTCGACGAGCGCGGCCTAGTCTGGTACACGAATTACGAAAGCCGCAAGGGCCAGGAACTGGCCGCCCACCCCTTCGCCGCCCTGCAGTTCCACTGGGTGAGCCAGGAGCGCGTGGTGCGCATCGAAGGCCGGGTGGAGCGAGTGAGCGACGCCGAGAGCGATGCCTACTACCTCAGCCGGCCGCTCGACTCCCGTCTGGGAGCCTGGGCCAGCCCGCAGTCGCAGGTGATCAGTGGGCGGGCGGTGCTGGTGGCCAATGCCGCCAAGGTGGCCGCGCAGCATGGCCTCTCCCCCAAGCGCCCGCCGCATTGGGGCGGCTTTCGCCTGGTACCGGACCAATGGGAGTTCTGGGCCGGCCGGCCCAGTCGCCTGCACGACCGCCTGCGCTACCGCCTGCAACCCGACGGCAGCTGGCTGCGCGAGCGCCTCGCGCCCTGATCAGTTGACCGGCTGCGCCTCGACCACGCGGTAGAACAGCCCGTAGGGATCGTCCTTCAGCACGGCCAGCAGGCCTTCCACCACCACCGGCTCCAGCGTGTAGCGCACCGCCACGCTGCTGCGCACCTCAATCAGTCCCTCGGGGCCGGCCGGCACACAGAAGTTGCAGGTGGTGGGCACGCTGGAGAGCAGGAAGTGCTTCTGCTTGTCGCCGGGCTCCAGCGGCATCATGAAGCCTTGCACCCGCACCTTCTGCTGGTGGAGCGCCTGCACGGCGGCCGGGAAGGTCGGCACGACCTTCTTCTTCTCGATCTTGGTCGTCACGCCGCTCAGCAGGGACCAAGACAGCACGCCTTCCTTGTCCTCCAGCGGCTTGAAGGGGCTGCGTGGGTCGTGATAGCCGGGGCCTTGGCCGACAAAGGGCGCTGCCGCTGCGGCGTTGGTGCGCGGTTGCGCGCCCACCGCCAGGGAGGCTGCCGCAAGGGCAGCCAGCAGCAGGGAACGCAGAGGGGATTCAATGCTCATGTTTCAGGCCGCAGTACTTGCCGATTGCCAAGCCCTTGCAGGCGGTCTGCAGGGTCTTCAAACATTGAGCCTCGGGCTGGCCGGATTCCAGACAGCGCGCGGCCTCTTCGTGGGCCTTGGCCATCGCGCGGTGGCGCTCGATGTCCTTGCGTACATGCGCGTCCAAGGCGGGTTTCGATTGTGCCAAGACCGCACCGCCCGACAGGGCGATGAGCAGTAGCAGGAGAGGCGCTTTCATGACGGATTCAATGCGGAGTCTGGAGCAGTTGGGTGACGTCGGCGCGCAGCGCGCGCCAGGCAGGCAAGGCGGCGGCCAGCAAGGCCACCAGCAAGCCCAAGGGGAACAGGGCCCATTCCTGCGGGCTGAAAAAGTCCGGTGCCAGCGGAAACGCTTGCTGGGCGGACAGCCAATGCGCCAGCGCCGCCAGGCCCAGGTGGGCCAGGCCCAGGCCCACGCCAACCGAGAGCGTCACCAGCATGACGGCCTGCCAGCCCACCAGGGCGGCCAGCCGGCGCGCAGGGGCGCCCATCAGGCGCAGCAAGGCCAGATCACCCTGGCGCTCGCGCACCATGGCCAGCAGGGTGATGAAGACCGAGAGCAGCGCACTCAGCAAGAGCAGCAAGCCAAAGCCTTGCAGCACCTCGCGGCCGGCGCCCACCATGCGCAGCAAGCGCGCGGTCTCCAAGGCCGGCGCGGCCGCCTGCAGGCCCTCCTGCGCATTCACCCAGCGCGGCAGCAGGGCGGCGCCGAGGGGGCTGCGGTAGCGCACCAGCAGCAGCGTCACCTCGCGCTCGGCGGCCAGCGCGGCACGGTCGGAATCGTCCAGCGCGTGGTGCTCCTCGTGGACCTGCCAGACCGAGGCCAGATCGGTCAGCACGAGCCGATCCAACACCGAGCCGCTGCTCGCCAGCACGCCGACCACCTCGAATTGCTGATCGCCGTGCTCATGCCCGCCCTCGCCCAGGCCATGGTTGCCGGCAAAACGATCGCCCGGCTTCAGGCGCAGCGCGGCAGCCACCTCGGCGCCCAGCACGGCTTGCATCGGCGCCGTCCACATGCGGCCGCGCTGCAAGCGGGCGCCATACAGGTCGACATAGGCCGGCGTGGCGCCAACGATGCGCCAGCCCTTCAGGCTGTCGCCCAATGAGAGCGGCAAGACTTCGGCCACCAGCGGCTGTTGCTGCAACTGCTGCACGGTCTCCAGGGGGATGTTGCCAGTCGGCGTGTCGAGGTGAAAGACGCCGGACAGCATGATCTGCATCGGGCTGCCCTTGGCGCCGACGACGAGGTCGATGCCAGCCAGATCGCGGCGCACGCGCTGCTCCACCTGCTCGCCCACCAGCAGCACAAAGGCCACCGCGCCCCAGCCCAGCGCCAGCAGCAACAGGTTCAAGCCGGTGGCCAAGGGGCGCAGCCACAGCAGGCGCCAGGCCAGGCGCAGGCCGCTCAGCATGCAGGCTCCAGCTGCAGGGTCTTCAGGCCGGGCAGCGTGGCTAAGCCCTGCACCACGCGCGCGTCGTGGGTGGCCACCAGCAGGCTCACGCCCTGCTCCTGCGCCAGTTCGGACACCAGCTGCAGCAGCGCCGCCGTGGCGGCGTCATCCAGGCTGCTGCTCGGCTCATCCAGCAGCAGCAGGCGCGGCCCGCGGGCCAGCGCGCGCGCCAGCGCCACCCGCTGCATCTGCCCCACACTGAGCTGGCTGGGCAGGCGCTTCTGCAAGCCTTCCAGTCCCAGGCGCTCGCAAAGATGGCCCAGGCGCGCCGTTTCGGGCGGGCGTCCAACGGCCAGCCAGGGCAGTTCCAGGTTCTCGCGCACGCTCAAGCCTTCAATCAAATGCAGCCGCTGCGGCAGCACGCCCAGCACCTCGCCGCGCCAGGCATCGATGGCGGGGTTGCTGAGCGCTGACAAGGAGCGGCCCGCCAGCCAGACCTCGCCGGCACTGGCGCGGCGCAGGCCGGCCAGCAGGGCGATCAGGCTGCTCTTGCCGCTGCCCGAGGGGCCGCGCAGCAGCAGGTGCTCGCCGGCATGCAGCTCGCCGTCCGCAAATTGCAGCCCTTCGGCACGCTGCGGGTAACGCAGCGCCAGCCCGCTCCAACGCAACAGCTCAGTCACGCAGCAAGGCCTTGAACTGGCGCTGGAACTTTTCCACCTTGGGGCCGACGACGAAGCTGCAGTAGCCGGCCTCGGGATAGCGTTCGAAGTAGCGCTGGTGGTAGTCCTCGGCGGCGCAATAGCCGCGCTCGGGCTGAACCTCGGTGACGATGCGCCCGCCAAATTCGGCCTGCACCTCTTGCAGCAGCTGCAACACCTGCGCATGCTGCGCATCGCCGTGGGTGTAGATGCCCGAGCGGTACTGGGTGCCGACATCGGCCCCCTGCCTATTCAGGCTGGTGGGGTCGTGAATGGTCCAGAACACGGCCAGCAACTGGGCCAAGCTGATCTGTGCGGGGTCGAAACGCAGCCGCACCACTTCGGCATGGCCGCTGGCGCCGGAGCAGACTTGCTCGTAGTTCGGATTGGGCAGGTGGCCGTTGCTGTAGCCAGACTCCACCTCGAGCACCCCGCGGATGCGCAGGAACACGGCCTCCAGGCACCAGAAGCAGCCACCGGCCAGCGTGAGGGATTCCAGGCGAGGAGCTTGCATGGGCAGTGCGCGCGTCTTGGGGGGCGGGCAGGATAGCGGAGGCCCGCCTGTACGCCGGAACGCAGGGGCTTGCGGAGGCCAGCTGCGAAGATTCGTGCATGCGCTCCGTGCTCGCCGCCCTGCTCCTGCCGCCCACCGGATTTCTGCTGCTGCTGGCCGTGCTGGCGCTGATCCGGAGCCCGGCCCTGTGGCGGCGGGTCAGCCTGGCGCTGGCCTTTCTGCTGCTGTGGCTGGGCGGCAGCCTGGGCGTGGTGGCCCCGCTGGCGCATGCCTGGGCGCCAGCGGCTGCGCAACCCACCTTGGCGATGGTGCCCGCGCAGCGGCGTGAGCACACCCTGGTGCTGGTGCTCGGCGGTGGTGTGCGCAGGGGGGCCGGCCCGGCAGGTGAGTACGAACCGAACGCCGAAACCCTGGAGCGGCTGCACCGCGGCGTCTGGTGGGCGCGGCAGTTCGACTTGCCGCTGGCCTTCACAGGTGGCCGCAGCCCGAACCCGCAAGCGGACCAGCCGACCGAGGCGGCCGTGGTGCGCAGGGTGCTGGCGGCGCATTACGGCATGCTGCCCGCCTGGGCCGAGGATCGCTCCAGCAACACCGCCGAGAACGCGCGCTTCAGCGCCGAATTCCTGCACCAGCTGGGCGTTCGGCGCGTCGTGCTGGTGACCCATGCCCTGCACATGCCCAGGGCCATGCGGCACTTCCGAGCTGCTGCGCCGGGGGTTGAATTCATCCCCGCGCCGCTGAACCAGACGCCGCCGGCCACCTGGCGCGTGCTGGATTTCGTGCCCAGCCCGGAGGGCATCCGCCTGGGGCGCTACCTTGCCTACGAGTGGCTGGCCAACGCAACCGGACACTGAAAAGAGAAACCCCTCCCAGCCCGAGGGCCGGAAGGGGGCTGGTGGCATCGCACCACCGGTGGGGCTCCGCAGCCATTTGCTACAGGGCTCCTGGCGCGCAAAGATTGCGCCATTGCTAAGGCCTCCGTCGAGGCCTGACAACATTAGGCGATGGCCTGCCGCCTTCAAGGAGTAATTTCTAGGACTTTTCCTCTTGACCGCGGCCGCCAAACAGCTGGCTGTAAAGAGCGTCGGTCTTGCGCGTCACGTCGGCCGGCATGCGGATCACGCGACCCCACTCACGATCGGTCTCGCCCGGCCACTTATTGGTCGCATCCAGCCCGAGCTTGCCCCCCAGGCCGCTCACCGGCGAGGCGAAGTCCAGGTAGTCGATGGGGGTGTGATCCACCAGCACGGTGTCGCGCACCGGGTCCACGCGGGTGGTGATGGCCCACATCACATCCGCCCAGTCGCGCAGGTTCACGTCCTCGTCCAGCACCACGATGAACTTGGTGTACATGAACTGGCGCAGGTAGCTCCAGACGCCGAACATCAGCCGCTTGGCATGCCCCGCGTAGGCCTTGCGGATGGAGATCAGCGCCATGCGGTAGCTGCAGCCCTCAGGCGGCAGGTAGAAGTCGACGATCTCGGGAAACTGCTGCTGCAGCAGGGGCACGAAGACTTCATTGAGCGCCATGCCCAGCACGGCGGGCTCGTCGGGGGGCTTGCCGGTGTAGGTGGAGTGATAGAAGGCGCCGCTGCGCTGGGTCACACGGCTGACCTCGAACACCGGGAACCATTCCTGCTCGTTGTAGTAGCCGGTGTGGTCGCCGAACGGACCTTCGAGCGCATGCAAATAGCCGTCGCGCTCCATCAGCGGCACGCCCAGCTCGCTTTCACCCTTCCAGCCCGCCGGTGCGGGCGGGATGTGCCCCTCCAGCACCATTTCGGCATGCGCCGGCACCTGCAGCGGCCAGCCTGGCTCGCCCACCGAGCTGTCCGCCAATTCGGTGCGGCTGCCGCGCAGCAACCCGGCGAACTGGTACTCGGACAGGCTGTCGGGGACCGGAGTCACCGCTCCCAAGGTCGTAGCGGGGTCAGCTCCGAGGGCCACGGCAATCGGAAACGGCTGCCCCGGGTTCGCCAGCCGGAAAGCGCGGAAATCCAGCGCGCCGCCACGGTGCGCGAGCCAGCGCATGATCAATTGGCGACGGCCAATCAGCTGTTGCCGGTAGATGCCCAGGTTCTGGCGCCGGCGCGGCTGCGCCACGCCTTGCGGGCCGCGCGTGATGACCAGGCCCCAGGTCAGCAGCGGCCCGACGTCCTCCGGCCAGCAATGCTGGATCGGCCAGCGGGTCAGGTCGATCTCAGCGCCTGCCAGCACCTCTTGCTGGCATGGCGGGCGCGACACCTGCTGGGGGCGCATCTGCCAGACCGAACGGGCGAGATCGACCAGACGGCCCACATCCTTCAGACCCTTGGGCGGCTCGGGCTCACGCAGCCTGGCCAGCACATGGCCAATCTCGCGCAGGGCCTGGGCGTCCTCGGCGCCCATGGCCAGGGCCACGCGGCGCACCGTGCCGAACAGATTGGCCAGCACCGGCCGATCGCCCGGAACCGGGTGCTCGAACCACAGCGCCGGCCCGCCGGCGCGCAGCACCCGGTCGGAGAGCGCCGTCATTTCCAGCCGGGTGGCCACGGGTTCGCTCACCCGCCGGAGTTCACCCTGCGCTTCCAGCTGCGCCAGGAAGCCGCGTAGATCGGTGTATTTCATTCAAAAAGTAATAAGAGATATCAGTCATTGAGTTGACTGGTTATTAGTCAACTTTCACAATCCGCGCCGCTTTCGGGGGTAAACCCTGGATCCAAGGCGCCTCTGCCTCACCTAGTCAGTGTCACATGCACCCGGGTCGGGTCGAGAGCAGGGCAACCGCAAAGGGAATTTCATGGCAAACCGAGCAACTGAGTGGATGCAAGGGCTGGTCCGCGGACTCGGGCTGTTTGCGCAGGATGTCGCGCACGGCCTGCTGGTGGTGAGCCACAACACCCTGGCGCTGCTGGGCCTGGGGCTGGTGACGATCGCCGCCCTGTTCGCCACCCAGAACGACCTGCGCGTGGGGCTGGAAAAGCGTGCGCTGGCCTGGTTGGCCGAGCGGCACGAGGTGCGTGCCGAGGCCAATGGCGACACGCTGCAGGCTGTGGCCGAGCCCGACGCCGTTCAGCGCGTGACCGCCGCCGACCCGACCGAGTTGAGCAAGCAGCAGTCGGCACTCGCCCAACATTTGGCGCGCCGCTACAAAGTGGCGGTGGAGCCGGTTGCACGGCTGGTGCTGGAGGCCTGGCAGGCCGGCGAGCGTGCACGCATCGACCCCACGCTGGTCCTGGCCGTGATGGCCGTCGAATCCAGCTTCAACCCGTTTGCGCAGAGCCCGGTCGGGGCCCAGGGCCTGATGCAGGTCATGACCCGCATACACGACGACAAGTTCGAGGCCTTCGGTGGCCAGCGTGCGGCGTTCGATCCGGTGAGCAATCTGCGTGTGGGCGTGCAGGTCCTGAAGGAATGCATCCAGCGCGGCGGCTCGGTCGCCGAAGGCCTGCGCTACTACGTGGGTGCAGCCAATATGGACGATGACGGTGGATACGCGGTGCGCGTGCTCTTCGAACAGGAGCAGCTCAAGGCCGTGCTGGCCGGGCGCAACCCCGCTCTGGTCCAACAGCCTCGTCCGCCTGCACCACCGGCCCCGGCCTCTGCCGTGGCGCAAGTCGCCCACCTCTGAGCGCGTAGCGAGGCGCCGCTACACTCGCCGCGCCGCGTCACTGGCGATCAGGGGGCGAGCCCCCGAGGTGGACACCCACCGGGAAGCGCGGCCGGGCTTTCATGCTGCTTTTCAGCGGCGCCCGAACCGTGCCGTTCGCCTGGGCCACCCGCACCGCTCCGCGGTCTCGCGGGCCCTCCCCATCCGGAGCCACGCCATGCCCTCCATGCTCTCCCCCCTCGCCCTGCCCGAAGCCGATGCGGAACTCTGGGCCGCCATCCAGAAGGAAAACCAGCGCCAGGAAGACCACATCGAGCTGATTGCCAGCGAGAACTACACCTCTCGTGCCGTGATGCAGGCACAAGGCAGCCAGCTGACCAACAAGTACGCCGAGGGCTACCCCGGCAAGCGCTACTACGGTGGCTGCGAGTACGTCGACGTTGCTGAGCAGTTGGCCATCGACCGCCTCAAGCAGCTCTACGGCGCCAACTTCGCCAACGTGCAGCCGAACTCCGGCTCGCAGGCCAACCAGGCCGTTTTCTTTGCCTTGCTGCAGCCCGGCGACACCATCCTGGGCATGAGCCTGGCCGAGGGCGGCCACCTGACCCACGGCATGGCGCTGAACATGAGTGGCAAGTGGTTCAAGGTCGTCAGCTACGGTCTGGATGAGCAGGAAGCGATCGACTACGACGCCATGGAGCGCCTGGCCCATGAGCACAAGCCCAAGCTGATCATTGCCGGCGCCTCGGCCTACAGTCTGCGTATCGACTTCGAACGCTTCGCCAAGGTCGCCAAGGCCGTCGGCGCCTACCTGATGGTCGACATGGCCCACTACGCCGGTTTGATCGCCGCCGGCGAGTACCCGAACCCGGTGCCGCATGCCGATGTCGTCACCTCGACCACGCACAAGAGCCTGCGCGGCCCGCGCGGCGGCGTGGTGCTGTGCAACGACGAAGCCATCGCCAAGAAGATCAACAGCGCCGTCTTCCCCGGCCTGCAGGGCGGCCCGCTGATGCATGTCATTGCCGGCAAGGCGGTGGCCTTCAAGGAAGCGCTGACGCCTGAGTTCAAGGCCTACCAGCAGCAGGTGGTGAAGAACGCCAAGGTGCTGGCGGACACGCTGATTGAGCGCGGCCTGCGCATCGTCTCGGGCCGCACCGAGAGCCATGTGATGCTGGTCGATCTGCGCCCCAAGGGCCTGACCGGCAAGGAGGCCGAGGCCATCCTGGGCGACGCCCACATGACCTGCAACAAGAACGGCATCCCGAACGACCCGCAAAAGCCCATGGTTACCAGCGGCATCCGTCTGGGCACCCCGGCCATGACGACGCGCGGCTTCAAGGAAGAGCAGGTGCGCGCCACCGCCCACCTGATCGCCGACGTGCTCGACGCGCCGCACGACGAGGCCGTGCGCGCCCGGGTGCGTGCCCAGGTCGCCGAGCTGACCAAGGCCTTCCCGGTCTACGGCTAAGACCTCATGCGCTGCCCGTTCTGCGCCCACGCGGAAACCCAGGTCGTCGAGACACGCGAGTCCGACGAGGGGGACGTGGTGCGCAGACGGCGGCGCTGCCAAGGCTGCGAGAAGCGCTTCACCACCTACGAGCGCGCCGAGATCGCGCTGCCGATGGTGATCAAGAAGGACGGCTCGCGCGCCGACTTCGACCCCGCCAAGGTGCGCGCCTCCATGATGCTGGCGCTGCGCAAGCGCCCGGTCAGCACCGAGCAGGTGGAGTCGGCGATTGAGCGCATCCAGGAGCAGTTGCTGGCCGTTGGCAGCAAGGAGCTGGCTTCCACCAAGATCGGCGAGCTGGTGATGCGAGAACTCAAGCGCATCGACAAGGTGGCCTATGTGCGCTTTGCATCGGTGTATCGCAGCTTCGAGGACATCGACGAGTTCCGGCAACTGATCCGGGAGATCTGAGGCACGTCCCCCTTTTGGGGGTGCTGACGCGCCCCCCATGACTTCCTACATTGCGTGCACTTCTTCACGAAGCAGGGAGCGCAAGATGGAACGCAACTCGACCCGCCGACTGGGCTTCAGCCTATTCGAAACCCTGGTGACACTGGTGGTTCTGGCCGCCCTGGTCGCCCTCGTCGGCCCGGCCCTCAGCCAGATGGCGCACCGGCAGCGGCACCAGGCGCAGTTGCAGACCCTGCAGGCGGATCTACAGCAGGCGCGAAGCATGGCGCTCAGTGGTCTCGCGCCGGTTCGTCTGCGGCTTGAGCAGTTGCCGGACGGCAGCTGCTACGTGGTCCATCGCGGTCCGTCGGGCAGCTGCACTTGCACCGAAGGAGGCCAGGCGCAGTGCGAGCCGGCTGGCGAACTTCTCAAGACCCACTGGTTGCCTGCGTCCAGCCAACTCCGAATCGAAGGCAGCGTGCACCAACTGGTCTTCCACCCCCGGTTCGGCACCGCCAGCACGGCGGGTACCTTCGCCGTGCTCGGGCCGGACAACAGCAAGGCAGCGCTGATCGTCGCGATCACCGGGCGCATGCGCCGCTGCGCCTCGGCCAACAGTGGCTTCGGGTTGCCCGCCTGTGTGTAACAGCGCACGGCGCAACCCCCTCATCCCTGGGGAGCCGGCGATGGGCGGCCGTCGCAACAGGACAAGCGGCAGGGTGCCGGCGGGAAAAGTTCTCAGGCTCTGCAAGCATGTGGCCACCATGCCCACTTTGCGTCCAGCCCTGGGAGTTGGCGGCTTCACGCTGCTGGAGTTGGTCTTTGCCGTCGTGGTCGCGGGGCTGTTGGCCTTGGTGGCCATCCCCTCCTTCATGGATCAGCTTCGCAAGAGCCGCAGGGCCGACGCGCACGATCACTCGGCGCTGATCACCCTGGCCCAGGAGCGCTACCGGATCGGCCACAGCAGCTTTGCCAGCGCCATCGACCAGCTGGCTGCCGAAGGTGTCAGCGAGGTGTCGGCAGGTGGCTACTACGTGGCCAGCCTCGTTGAAGGCACGGGCGTGGGCTACACCCTCAGCCTCAAGCCTGCCGCAGGAAGCAAGCAGGCCGACGACCGGCAATGCGCAGAGTTCAAGATCGTCTTTCTGCGCGGCGGCCTCACCCGAACTGCGACGGACGCGGGTGGCGTCGATTCAAGCGCACGGTGCTGGCCCCAATGAGGACTGCCGTGAACCGCGCACTGATGGCCCTGGCTCAAGCGCCCACCACTCCGCGTGGCTTGAGCCTGATCGAGTTGCTGGTGGTGATCGCGGTTCTGGCCATCGTGCTGGCGGTGGCCGGGCCGAATTTTGCGGATTACATCTACCGCAAGCGAGTCGAAGGCGTTGCGGCGGAACTGGTCACCGACATCCAGTTGCTGCGTTCGCAGGCGCTGATGAAGCCCAGTGCCACCGTGCGTAACGAGATGGGCGTGGCCACGGCACTGAACGCCACCATCCGCATCGGCACCAGCAGCACGCAAACCTGCTACATGCTGTTCTGGGAAATTTCGAGCCATGGCTGCGCCTGCAATCGCCCGCCTGGCACGGCCTGCTTCAAGAAGTTCGCCGAGATCAAGACGGTGCACATGCCCAAGGCGAACACGATGGTCGTCACCACCACCACCGCGGACCGCTCGGGCCGCTTTCAGGCCGGCACTCCCACGTTCTCGCCGAATGGTTTCGCAGTCACCATCAGTGGCGACCGGAACGGCAGCTTGCGCGTCTCCGTCGACGGCTTGGGCCGCGTGTCCACCTGCACTCCGGACGGCGGCATTCCGAACTACGCGGTCTGCGTCTAGGAGAACCCCATGACAAGGCGTCTGCAGCAAGGCCTCAGTTTGGTGGAGATGATGGTCGGCATCACGGTCGGGCTCATCGTGGTAGCCGGGGCTTCGACGGTCGCCGTCAACCAGATCGCCGAACACAAGCGGGTGGTGTTGGAGACGCAGACGCAGCAGGAACTGCGGGCTGCCGGCGAAATCATGGTGCGGGAACTGCGCAAGGCGGGCTCCTGGGGCTCGCCGGAATTGGGCCTCTGGTCGGAGCGCACCATGGCACCACGCGTCAATCCCTATGCCGCCGTCACCGTCAGCGATGGTGGCAAGCGCATCGAGTTCGCGTACAGCAAGACCCTGGGGCTGGCGGCCGCCTATGGTGCCGACAGCGCCGTATCGCCCGCCGACGACGAGCGGCGTGGCTTCCGCCTCAACGGTGAACAGCTCGAGTTCAAGCTCGGGGCCGGCGGCTACCAGCCCCTGACCGACCCGGCGAGCCTGGTGATCACCCGCTTCGAAGCCAAGCTCAACACCACCAGCTCTCCACTGACGAGCCGCTGCTTCAAGCCCTGCGACCCTGCCAATTCGGATTGCCCTCCCACACTCACCGTGCGTGAGGTGCAGGTTGTCGTGGAAGCGCACGCGCGTCACGACAGCAAGGTGCAACGCAAGCTGGACTTCACGACGCGACTCGGTGCCGACCTGTTGAGCGGGAGTTGCCAAGCATGACGCCCCGCAAGACCCAGACAGGCGCGGCCACTCTGGTGGTTGTGATGGTGCTGTTCTTCGTGATGGCCCTGGTGGCTGCGTACGCGAATCGCAATCTGATCGTCGAGCAGCGCGTTGCCGTCAACTATCAAGAAGCCACCCTGGCCAATGAGGTGGCCATCAAGGGCGCAGACACCTTGCTCGCCCTGCTGAATGCTCCTAATGTGTCGGAGCAATGCCAGGTCAGCGCCGGCGGGGCCAACACCTTGCGCGAGCGCCTGGTCAGCTTTGACGACACCGGCCGGGTGATTCCCTATGTGGCAGACAACCGCTTGGGCAACGGGGTGACGGACGTGGTGATCTGCGACCAACCTACCGACGGCAGCTGGACCTGCCAATGCCCCCTGGACCGCAAGCCCTCCGGCTTGCCGGAAGCAAGCAACCGCAGCAGCTCTGCCCGCTTGCGCATCAGTGCAACCCTGCCTGGCCCAGGTCACCTCGAATTGACCTCGTTGGGTTGTGCGCAAGGCAGCCAGAACTGCCGCGAAAACCTCGGCACTGGCTCGACCGACGACACGGTAGGCTTTTTCGCGCAGATGAAACGCAAGGTGCGTCTGGTGTTGGTGAGTGCCGTCAAGATGCCGCCGACCAGTGCCCTGGTGGCCACAGGCGGGGTGGATCTCGGCGCGGGCATGGCGGCCGCGAATGACGACGCGACGGCCGGTGGCGTCGCTATCCAGCATGGCTTGCCAGCGACGGGTGCGCTCGATCAGGTGCGTGGGCCGGGCGGCAGCGGCAAGGACTTCGCCATGCTGATGAATCCGGCGCTCAACAGTCTCAGCCCCGAAGCCTTCTTCCAACGCAGCTTCGGCATGGGCATGGACGACTACCGGCAGCAGGCGGCGGTCGATCGCGTGGACTGCAGCGGTGACTGCGCACAGACGCTGCGCGAAAGAATCGGCGCCGGCGCCCAGGTGCTTTGGCATGACGGCGACATGAGCTTGGCCAGCGACGCCACGCTCGGCAGCAAGACCCGCCCGATCGTGTTGATCGTCAACGGCCAACTGCGCATTCAGGGCGCGCTGCGCATCCACGGCCTGGTGTTCGCGGCCGGAAACGCCGAGTGGCTGAGCGGCAGCATGGGCGCCTCGTGGCTCAATGGCGCCTTGCTGGTGGCAGGCAACTGGGCCTCCAGTGCAGGCGTGCAACTGCGCCATGACTCCCAGGTTCTCAATCGATTGAAGGTGGCGGCCGGCACCTTCGTGCGCGCGCCTGGTGGCGCCTGGAGCGAGCAATGACCTGTGACCCTTCCCCCGCTTCGCCCCGTCGTCAGCGCCGTCAGCGTGGCGCCACCCTGATCGAAGCCTTGGTGGCACTGCTCGTCATGGGCTTTGGCATGCTGGCCATTGCCGGTATCAATGCCAAGCTGCGACACAGCGGGGACTTCGCCAAGCAGCGTGGCGAAGCCAGCCAGTTGGCGCGCAGTGAGATGGAGCGTCTGCGGGGGTTCGTCGCCCTCACGCGGGATGCCTCGCATGCACCCACCGCCCTGGTCTTCGACGAGATCGTCGACGGCACCTGGGATGTACCGGGCACCAGCACCACCTACTCCGTCTCGCGTGCCGTCAGTGAGGCGCCCGCGGGGGCGCGGGTGGTTCGCGTCGCTGTGACTTGGCTGGACCGCCGCAGCACCGACAGCAACAACCCGAACAAGTTGCAGTACGAAATGCTGCTGCCCGCTGAGGACCCGAAGCTGGTGGCCAGTCTGTACGCCCCGCCCGAAAACCAGGTCAGCCAGCGGCGGCCGCTTGATCGCCACCCCGCCATCCCCTTGCGCGCGCGCAGTCTGGACACCACGGTCAGCGTGTTCAAGCCGATCGCCAACGGCACCGTGGCCTGGGTGTTCAACAACATCTCGGGCGTGCTCACCGGCGTCTGCACGGTCAGCGCCGCCAGCACCCACGCGTCGCTCACCCTGGCCGATGTAGCCAGTTGCGTGAGCAACCAGGGTTCCGGCTCCTACCTGCTGCGCGGCCAGGTGCGCTTCTCGCTCGGCAGCCCGCCCAACTCCGCCACCCCGAACGATGCCGTGCATGCCCTCGGCGTGGAGATCGTGCTTGACAGTGCGGTGCACATCGGCAGCCCCGAATGCGTGGCCGACAGCAGCGAGAACGTCGCAGTGGGCATCCAAGCCGTGGACTACTACTGCCGCATCCCGGCGCGCGAACCTTCCGCGGGTGATGCGGAGCTCTACTGGTCCGGCACGGCCAACCTGACCGGCCTGAGCCTCGCGGCGGGCGGTTACCGCGTGTGCCGTTACAGCGCCGACTATGACGGCAATGGCAGCATCGACAACGCCGAACACCCGGCGCGCTACGTCCGCTTGAATACCTCGCTGGCGCAGCAGAACTTCCTGGTCGTGCGCTTCGATGAGGCCTGTCCAGCCGGCCAGGCCGTGGACCTGGATGCGGGGGTGTTCACCAACACTGCGACGGCGGCTCACCAGCCCTGAACAAGCGACCCGGTGCGCTGGCTAGACTGGCGCGATGACTGAATCCAGCCCCTCCGCTGCCGTCAATTGGCTTGACCCGCAGCAGGCCATGGCGGCCGTGCTGGACCTTGCCGCACGGGCGATCGGGCTCAGTGATCCCAATCCCCGGGTGGGCTGCGCCATCGTGTCGCCCGCGGGCGAATTGCTCGGGCTGGGTCATACCCAGCAGGCCGGAGGACCGCACGCCGAGGTGATGGCGCTGCGCGACGCGCAAGCACGCGGGCAGGACGTGCAGGGCGCCACCGCGTACGTGAGCCTGGAACCCTGCTCTCACCATGGCCGCACCCCACCCTGCTGTGAGGCGCTGATCGGCAGCGGACTTGCCCGGGTGGTGGTCGCCCTGGAGGACCCCAACCCCCTGGTGGCCGGCCAGGGCCTGGCGCGTCTGCGGGCCGCGGGTCTGCAGGTGGAAGTCGGCCCCGGAGCCGCGCAAGCCGAGGCGCTCAACTGCGGATTCATGCAGCGCATGCGCACCAGCAGGCCCTATGTGCGGCTGAAGTGGGCCTCCAGCCTGGATGGCCGCACCGCCCACCCGGACGGCCGCAGCCAGTGGGTCACTGGGCCCGCAGCGCGCGCCGACGGACATGCCTGGCGCAAGCGCGCCGGTGCGGTGCTGACCGGCATTGGCACCGTACTGGCAGACGACCCTCGCCTGGATGTGCGTGAAGTCGCCACTGCCCGCCAGCCCCTGCGGGTGGTGCTGGATCGTCAGCTGCGTCTGCCTGCGCAAGCGCGCATATTGCAAGGCGAACCCATCCTGATCGCCCACGGCGCCGCCGCCAACGGCACGCGCCCCGATCTGCTGGACCGGGGCGTGGAACTGCTGGAACTGCCACTGAATGAACAGGGCCGGCTGGACTTGGCCGTGCTGCTCGATCGGCTTGGGCAGCGCCAGATCAATGAGCTGCATGTCGAAGCCGGTGCCCGGCTGAACGGAAGCTGGCTGGCCGAAGGCAAGGTGGACGAGCTGCTGGTGTACCTGGCGCCGCGCCTGCTGGGTCCGGGCCTGGGCTGCGCCGAGTTGCCCGGGCCCGTGCCACTGGACGACGCACAGCGCTGGCAATGGATCGATGCCTGCCCCGTCGGCAGCGATTTGCGCCTGCGGCTGCGACGCCCGGGTTCGCCCTAGGGCGCCCGCCACGCCCCCCTAGAATCCCGCCCCTATGCCAATGTCCCCCATCCCCGAGCTGGTGGCCGAGCTGGCGGCCGGCCGCATGGTCGTCCTGATCGACGACGAAGACCGCGAGAACGAGGGCGACCTGGTGCTGGCGGCGGATTGCGTCACGCCAGAAGCCATCAATTTCATGGCCAAGTTCGGCCGCGGCCTGATCTGCCTGACCCTGCCCCGCGAAACCTGCGAGCGTTTGCGCCTGCCGCCCATGGCGCAGCGCAATGGCACCCAGCACGGTACTGCCTTCACGGTCTCCATCGAAGCGGCCACCGGCGTCAGCACCGGCATCTCCGCCGCCGACCGCGCGCGCACCATCCAGGTGGCCGTGGCCCCGAATGCGCAGGCCGCGGACCTGGTGCAGCCCGGCCACGTCTTCCCGCTGCAGGCCCAGGAGGGCGGCGTGCTGATGCGCGCCGGCCACACCGAAGCAGGCTGCGACCTAGCCCGCATGGCCGGCCTGAGCCCCACCGCCGTCATCTGCGAAATCATGAATGACGACGGCACCATGGCCCGCTTGCCGGACTTGGAGCACTTCTGTGCCGAGCATGGGCTGAAGATCGGCACCATCGCCGACCTGATCGAGTACCGCAGCCGCCACGAAAGCCTGATCGAAGTGCTGGCGCAGCGACCGCTGAACACCCGCCATGGCCGCTTCGAAGCCACCCTGTACCGCGACCACAGCGGCGCCCAACACCTGAGCCTGCACCACGGCCAGTGGCAGGCGGGCGATGCCGTGCTGGTGCGCGTGCACGAACCCTTAAGCGTGCTCGACTTGCTGGAATGCGATGGCAGCCGCCACAGCTGGGCACTGGATAGCGCCCTGGCCACCCTGGCCGCCGCGCCGGCCGGCGTGGCCGTGCTGCTGAATGTCGATGCCGCCGATCTCCCCAGCCAGTTCGGCCTGCGTGCCGAGCCCAGTGCCGCCGCACGCAGCACGGCGGACTTGCGCATCTACGGCGTGGGCGCGCAAATCCTGCGCCATTTGGGCGTGCAGCGCATGCAGCTGCTCGGCAGCCCGCGCCGTATGCCCAGCATGACGGGCTACGGCCTTGAAGTCACCGGCTTTTTGCCCATGAATGCGGAGGCGGCTCATGCAGGGCGCTGATCAAGGCCAGGCCAAGGCCCTGGATGGCCGCGGCTTGCGTGTCGGCATCGTGCGGGCGCGTTTCAACGACGCCTTGACCCAGGCGCTGCAAGACGCCTGCGAACGCGAACTCGTCGCCCTGGGCGCCGAAGTGGTGGCCCGCCACACCGTGCCGGGCGCCCTGGAAGTGCCGCTGGCCCTGCAGGCCCTGGCGCGGCGCGGCGGCGTCGATGCGCTGGTGGCGCTGGGCTGCATCATCCGCGGCGAGACCTACCACTTCGAGCTGGTGGCCAACGAAAGCGGCGCCGGTGTCACCCGCGTCGGGCTGGACTCCGGCCTGCCGATCGCCAACGCCATCCTGACCGTCGAGAACGAGGCCCAGGCCTGGGCGCGCGTGGACAAGGGCCGCGATGCCGCCCAGGTGGCGGTTGAAATGGCGCGCCTGTGCGCCGAACTCGACACCCATTCCAACCGTTCCGGAGACCGTTTGTGAGCGCCGCCCCCAGCAAGACCCGTCAGGCCCGACGCCAATCGCGCCAAGTGGCCCTGCAAGGGCTCTACCAGTGGCTGCTGTCCGGCGAGGACGCCGGCAGCATCGACGCCCACCTGCGCGACCAAGGCGGCTACGCCAAGTGCGATCAGGCGCATCTGGACCTGCTGCTGCACGGCTGCATCCGCGAAGCCGGTGCCCTGGATGCCGTGCTGGCCCGCCATGTGGACCGCCCGACCAAGGACCTGTCGCCGGTCGAGCATGCCGCCCTGCTGATCGGCGCCTTCGAGCTGCAGCACTGCATGGACGTGCCCTACAAGGTGGTGATCAACGAAGCCGTGGAACTGGCCAAGGGCTTTGGTGGCACCGACGGCCACAAGTACGTCAACGGCGTGCTCGACCGCGTGGCGGCCCAGCTGCGTGCAGTGGAAGTCGAGGCGGCACGCGCCGGCCGCGCGAGCCAAAAAGCCAGCCGCCCGTGAGCCCCAGCTTCCGGCTGACGCAGCGCGTCTACTGGGAAGACACGGACGCCGGCGGGGTCGTCTACTACGCCAACTACCTGCGCTTCCTGGAGCGCGCGCGCACCGATTGGCTGCGCAGCCTGGGCCTGCAGCAGGAGCGCCTGCGCCACGAGGCCGGCTGGGTCTTCGTGGTGGCCCATGTGGACGCCCGCTACCTGAAGCCCGCGCGCCTGGACGACCTGCTCGACATCAGCGCCGGGATCCTGCAGCTGGAACGCGCCAGCGTGCTGTTCGGGCAGCAGGTACGGCGCGGGGAAGAACTGTTGCTCGACGCCAAGGTGCGCGCCGCCTGCGTCGATGCCCAGAGCTTCAAGCCGCGCCGCCTGCCGCCCGACCTGACCGAGCAACTCCAGGGCCTGCTCAGCAAGCCCGCCTGAACCCAAAGCCACTGCGCCAAGCCCCATGAACCAAGACCTTTCCATCTTTGCCCTGGTGGCCCAGGCCAGCCTGATCGTGCAGCTGGTCATGGCCGCATTGCTGATCGTCTCGGTGGCCAGCTGGAGCGTGATCTTCAGCAAACTCTTTGCGCTGGCCCGCGTGAAGAGTGCCAACGAGGCCTTCGAGCAGGAATTCTGGAGCGGCCGCAACCTCAATGAGCTCTACCAGGGCGCGCAGCAGAAACCCCAGGGGGCGCCACTGGAGCGCATCTTTGCCTCGGGCATGCGCGAGTTCCTCAAGCTGCGCGAGCGCCGGGTCACCGACCCCGGCGCCATGCTGGACGGTGCCCGCCGCGCCATGCGCGCCAGCTACCAGCGCGAGCTCGATGCGCTGGAGTCGCATCTGTCCTTCCTGGCCTCGGTCGGTTCGGTCTCGCCCTATGTGGGCCTGTTCGGCACGGTGTGGGGGATCATGCACGCCTTCGTCGGCCTCTCGAATCTGCAGCAGGTCACGCTGGCCACGGTGGCGCCCGGCATCGCCGAAGCCCTGGTGGCCACCGCCATCGGCCTGTTTGCCGCCATCCCGGCGGTGATCGCCTACAACCGCTTCGCGCGCCAGATCGACCGCAGCGCCATCACGCTGGAGACCTTCATCGAGGAGTTCTCCAACATCCTGCAGCGCAACGCCAGCACACCGGCGCAACAGGGGTAAGCGATGCCCGCCATGGCCCAGCGCGGCGGCGGCCGCCGCCGCACCATCAACGAGATCAACATGGTGCCCTTCATCGACGTGATGCTGGTGCTGCTGATCATCTTCATGGTCAGCGCACCGCTGATCACCACCGGGCTGATCGATGTGCCCAGCGTGGGCAAGAGCCGCGCCCAGCCCGAGCAGGTGCTGCAGGTGCTGATCGACGCCGAGGGCAAGCTCAAGTTCAAGCGCGACAAGGAAGAGCCCGAGCCGCTGGCACTCAGCGTGCTGGTGCAGCGCGTGAAATCCGCCCAGGGCGGCAACGCCAACATCCCCGTCGTCATTTCGGCAGACCGCAAGGTGCAGTACGAATCCGTGGTGCAGGTGATGGACAAGCTGCAATCCGCCGGTGTGCAACGCGTGGGCCTGGCCGTGAAGCCGGGCGCGACCCGCTAAGCCATGGCCACCGCGCTGGCGCAGCCGCTGCGGCCGCAGTCCAACGTCGGCCTCGGGCGCGGCGTGGGGCTGGCGCTGCTGGCGCATGCCGTGCTGCTGCTGGCGCTCAAGGCCGGGCTGGATTGGCGCAGCCACGACGAACCGGCCCTGGAGGCGGAACTCTGGTCCGCCGTCCCGGAAGCCGCCGCCCCCAAGGCGATGGAGCCCGAGCCCCCGCCGCCTGCACCCGCGCCGCGGCCCGCCCCCAAGCCGCAGGTGCAGGAGCCGGAACCCCAGCGCGACGCGCAGATCGCCATCGAGCGCGAGCGCAAGCTGCAGCAAAAGCTCCAGGAGCAGCGCGAGTTGGCCGAGCGCAAGAAGCAGGAGCGTCTGGCCGCCGAGAAGCTGCGGCAGGAGCAGGCCAAGGCCGACAAGCTCAAGGAAGAGCAGGAGAAGCGCGCCAAGGCCCAGGAAGAGGCGCGGCGCGAAGCCCAGCGCCAGGAGAACCTTCGCCGCATCCAGGGCCTGGCCGGCGCCAGCGGTGGCCCGCAGTCCACCGGCACGGCGCTGCAATCCAGCGGGCCCAGCGCCAACTACGCCGGCCGCATCAAGGCCCGGGTGCGCCCCAACATCGTGTTTGCCGAAACGGTGGCCGGCAACCCGCTTGCCGAGGTGGAGGTTCGCTGCGCACCCGATGGCCTGATCCTGGCCGCGCGTCTGCTCAAGAGCAGTGGCCACGCCGGCTGGGACCAGGCGGTGCTGCGCGCGGTTGAAAAGACCGAGCGCCTGCCGCGCGACACCGATGGCCGCGTGCCGGCCAGCATGGTGCTGGCCTTCAGGCCGAACGAGTGAGCGCGGCGGGCCAGTGGGCGTCGACACTCAGACGCCCGGGCCCCCAGACCAGCAGCAGCACGGCCAGGGCGCCCCAGAACTGGTGCTGGATCAGTGCGGCCGGCGCAATCTCCGCCAGGCTGAGCACCGCCATCAGATTGACCACGCTCAGGCCCGCGGCGGCGAAGCGCCCGCCCAAACCGAGCGCCAACAGCACCGGCAGCACCAGTTCGCCCGCCGTGCCGGCATAGGCCGCCAGCTCGGGCGGCAAGAACGGCACCTGGTATTCGTCCTGGAACAGGGCCAGGGTGCTGTCCCAATCGCGCAGCTTCGTCAGGCCGGACCAAAAGAAGGCCTTGGCCAGCAGCAGCCGCGCGCCCAGCAGCAGCAGAGATTGCAGCCAGGCCAGCGGCGTGCGCAGGCCCAGGGGCAGCCGGCTCGGTTGCAGGCCGGCATCGCTGGCCGCTTGCCAGAGCGCCAACAGGAAATTCTTCGCGGACATGGGTGTGTGCCTGGAGTGGGAATGGGCAGTGGTCGCGCCAGGCCACCAGACCTTACGGCCGCAGCCCCAAGAGCCAACCGGCCGCCAGCGCGGTATGCAGGGCCTGGCCGGGGTTGAAATCGGGGGCCGCTTCCAGCGCGGTCTCGATGGCCTCGCCAAGGGTCGCGCCGGCCTGAAGCCGCTCCAGCCACAGGCCCCAACCCGCTGGCAGCGTTGCCCAGCAGGGCCGCCAGCCCTGCCGCCACACCACCAGTTCCCCCTGCCCTGCCTCGGCACCGGGCATCTGCCAGGCGGGCGCCCCAACAGCCTCGGCACACGCCCAGGCGCCGGCGGGCAGCTGCAAGCGGTGCAGGTGCGCACTCAGCGTGAGCATGCCATCGCCTTGGGCCTGCAACTGCTCCAGCAGATCTGCCTGCGGGTGTTCATCGGCCTGCCAGCTCAGCGCATGCAGGGCCCAATCCAGCCTCGCCAGG
Source organism: Inhella proteolytica (assembly GCF_016093275.1). Lineage (GTDB taxonomy): Bacteria > Pseudomonadota > Gammaproteobacteria > Burkholderiales > Burkholderiaceae_C > Inhella > Inhella proteolytica. The sequence continues at coordinate 347,768 of NZ_JAEDAK010000001.1, read as the reverse complement.
GCCGGCAGCTCGGGCTCCACCTCGGGCAGTTCGGCCAGGAAGGCCGGCAGGGTTCCACCCCAACGCGCCAGATCACCCTCCTGAGGCGGTTGGCGCCGCGCGAAGGCCCAGGCCAAGCCGGCGAAGTCCTCGTCGCCCAACCAGGCCTGCACACGGGGGTAGGCGGCCGCCAGCACGCGCACGCTGAGCGCCTTGGCATGTTCACGGTAGGCCGCGAGCCCACGCGCCAGGCCATGGCTACCCAGGCCGCTCAGCCCGGCCGCTTCCAGCGCCCCGGCCGACGGGGGCTCAGGGCCCCAGATGGCCTGGACCAGGCGCGCCTGCGCGTCCACCGTCACGCCAACGCCCCTTCCCGGTCGGCCCGCTGTGCCTGCGCCAGCAAGGTGTCGAGTGGGGGCAGCTCGGTGTCCCACTCGATCAGGCAGGGCACCGGGCCGAGGCGGCGGCAGGTGTGGCGGTACAGGGCCCAGACCGCTTCGCTGACCGCGCTGCCATGGTCGTCGATGACCAGGCCGTCGATCGGCTGGCTGTGCCCGGCCAGATGGATTTCGGCCACGCTGCCGGGTCGGATCCGGTCCACCCAGTCCTGGCAGGCCAGCAGCGCGTGCGGCTCGCCCCGGTTCAGCGCGTTCACCATCAGGTTGTTCAGGTCCAGCAGCAGCGAACACCCGCTGCGCCGGGTCAGTTCGTTGAAGAACTCCGGTTCGGCCAGGCCCGGCTGCGCCCAGCCCAGATAGGCACTGAGGTTCTCCACCGCGATGGGGCGGCACAGCCGCTCCTGCACCTGCTGCACCGCCTGGCACAGGCGCTGCAGGCTCGCCTCGTCAAACGCGATCGGCAGCAGATCGGCCGCATGCTGGAAGCCGCCCAGGCCGGGTACCCGCGCGAAGCAGGCATGGTCGGAAACCCGCACGGGTTCGCAGGCCTCGACCAGGGCGGCCAGTTGATCGAGGTGATCCGGGTCCACACCCGCCACCGATCCCAGCCCCAGGCCCACCCCGTGAAGACTCAGCGGGTAGTGCTCGCGCGCCTGCAGCAGCAGGGCCCGCGCAGCGCCGCCGGCGCCGAAGTGGTTCTCGCTGTGCACCTCGATGAAGGGCAGCGGCGGCAGCCGCTGCAGCAATTCCTCGTGATGCGGGTGGCGCCAGCCGATGCCGCACTGGCGCTCAAGTGCACCCGCCATCGCTTACTTCTTCAACTTGGCCTTGGCCTCGTCCGCCGTCAGGCCCTTCATGGTCTTGCACTGGCCCTTGGGCACGTACTTCCATTCGTCCGGCGAGTTGTCGACCGTGGACTGTCCGGCGCAGGAATGGCTGCCGCTGAGGTTGGCGCAGTCGTTCTGCCCGGCCTTGGTGATGCCGAAGCACTTTTCCTTGGCCTTGTCCTGCGCCAGCACGGGCTGGCTCAGCGACAGACCCACGGCGGCACCGACGGCGGCCAGAACGAGACGTTGGCGGGAAATCATCATCAGACTCCTTGTTTGGGGATGGAGGTGGACCGCGACGGTCGCGGCCATCTTCGGTGAAGACGGACAGTGGTCGCAACGAGGGCCGCATCCTTACACTGCGCCCGCTCCGATGACCGCCCCGCCCCTGAACCCCCACGACCTGGAGGCCTTGCGCCCCCAGCTGCTGCGCTATGCCCAGCTGCAGTTGCGCAACCCGGCATGGGCGGAGGATGCGGTCTCCGAAACCCTGCTGGCCGCGCTGGAGCGTCCACAAGCCTTCGCCGGGCGCAGTCAGCTGCGCACCTGGCTGATCGGCATCCTCAAGCACAAGCTGGTCGATCAGATCCGCCGCAACTGCCGCGAAATATCCACCACGGCTGACGACGAGCGCTCGATCGAGGATGAGCTCTTCGCGGCTGACGGCCACTGGCGCGAACAGCCGGCCGACTGGGGAGACCCCGAGCACAGCCTGCACCAGGCCGAGTTCTTTCAGGTCCTGGAAGCCTGCGTGGACCACCTGCCCGGCCAACAAGGCCGCTTGTTCATGATGCGCGAGTGGCTGGAACTGGAGACCGACGAGATCTGTAAGGCGCTGGGCATCACGCCGACCAACCTCTGGGTCATGCTGCACCGTGCCCGCCTGCGCTTGCGCGAGTGCCTGCAGCTGAATTGGTTCCAGTCGCGGGAGGCCGGTTGATGAAATGGATGCTGAGCTGCCGCGAGACCTCAATGCGCCTGGTGCGTCAGGAGGCCGAGGCCCTGCCCTGGTGGTCGCGTGTGCAGGTGCGCCTGCACCTGCTGGCCTGCCAGGGCTGCCAGCGCTTCGCCGGACAAATGCGGCTGATGAGCCGGGCCAGTTCGGCCTGGCGCCGTTACAGCGAGCGGGACGAGGGGCCTTGAAGCCCCCTCCCCCCCCGACCAGCCCCCCCGAGCCAGCGAAGGCTGCCTGCGAATTCCATCACTGCCCCCGGTTTTCCTCGGGTGTTTCAGGGGCATTCCGTCAGGCCACGGCCGGTAGCATTCGGGTCTTTCCAAGCCAACCCCTAGTTTGAGGGACCCGGTCCATGAGTTTTTTGAACCAAATGCGCATCAGCTGGCGCCTTGCCCTGAGCTTCGGCCTGCTGATCCTTTTGCTGATCGTCATCGGGGGATACGGCGCCAACAGCGCCAGCCGGCTATCAAAGAGCTTGGATCGCACGGCCAACAGCAGCCTGGTAAAGATTGCTGCGGTGCAGAGCCTGGAAGCTCAGGTGAGCGTGCTGGCCCGCGCCAGCCGCGACCTGCTGCTGCTGGATGCGGCCAACCAGATCAAGCGCCAGCAGGCCGCCATCAACGCGGCCCTGGAAGAAAGCAACAAGCAGCTGGCCGCCCTGGAAGCCGCCGCCGACAGCGATGAGGAGCGCACGCTGCTCGCGCAGATGAAGGAGCGCAAGGACAAACTGGTGGCCGCCATCACGAAGTTCCGCGGCATCCAGAAGGACGGCAGCCCCGACGAGGCGCGTGAGAGTCTGATTGCCGACATCCGCCCGGCCCAGACGGCCTACCAGGAAAGCCTGAAAGGCATGGTGGACCTGCAGTTCAAGTCAGCCCACGATCTTGCCGAAGATGGCGCTAAGGTGGCCACCAACGCGACCTGGATGACGATGGGCCTGCTGCTGGTGGCGGTGCTGATCGGTGTGGGCGGCGGCTGGGCCATCGTCGGCACCATCATCCGCCCGGTGCGCGTGGCCCAGCAGGCGGCCGAAGCGATCCGCAGCGGCGACCTGACGCACGAGATCCGCACCGAGGGCCGTGACGAACTGGCCCAGATGCTGCACTCGATGCAGGAGATGCAGTCGGCCCTTTCGGGGGTGCTGGCCAGCGTCAACGCCGCGGCCAATGAGGTCTCCAGCAACGCCAGCGCCATCGCGACGAGCAACCACGACCTCTCCGAGCGCACCTCGCGTTCGGCCGGCAATCTGCAGACCACGGCCGCTTCGGTGGAAGAGATCGCCGCCAACCTCAGTGGCGCCAGCGAGCTGACTCGCAAGGCCGCCACCATCGCCACACAGGCGCGCGGTTCGGCCTCGGCCGGCGGCCAAGTAGTGGGCCAGGTGGTGGCCACGATGCAGGAAATCAGCGCCAGCTCGCGCCGCATCGGCGACATCATCGGCGTGATCGACGGCATCGCCTTCCAGACCAACATCCTCGCCCTGAACGCGGCGGTGGAAGCCGCGCGGGCCGGCGAGCACGGCCGCGGCTTCGCCGTGGTGGCTTCCGAAGTGCGCGCCCTGGCTTCGCGGGCGGCCGATGCTGCCAAGGAAATCAAGGTGCTGATCAGCGAATCCACCGTCAAGGTGGAGAACGGCACGACCCTGGTGAACAACGCCGGCGCCACCATCCGCGAGGTGGTGGACGAGGTCAACAACATGGGTCAGCTGATCGAGGAAATCTCGCTCTCCGCCCAGGAACAGGCGGGTGGCGTGAGCGTGGTGAACCAGGCCATGAACGAGCTGGATCGCAGCACCCAGCAGAATGCCGGCCTGGTCAGCGAGCTCAACCGCAGCACCGAGGCGCTGACCGACAGCTCCGCCCGCCTGCTGGAAGCTGTGGCCTACTTCCGCACGAACAACTGAAGAACTCGAAATCTCAAGGAGAAGCGCATGAATTGGTTCGTCCGCAGCACCGCCCTGGCTGTCCTGATGTCAGCCGGCCTGGCGATGGCCGCGCCGAAGGTCATCAAGAAGGTGCCGCCGGAGTTCCCCGCCGAGGCCGCGCGCAAGTCCATCAACGCGGGCTCGGTGCGTGCCAAGCTCACCATCGGGCCGGATGGTTCGGTGCTGGAAGTGGAGATTCTTGAGGCGGAACCCAAGCGCGTGTTTGACCGCGCCTCGATCGAAGCGCTGAAGGGCTGGAAGTTCGAAGGGACGGGTCAGAAGGAGACCCACGAGGTCAAGCTCGTGTACCGCAACGAGGAATAAGCGGCTCAGCCGAGCACGCGCTCGGCCATCCGCTCGGCGGCGCCCCGATGGGCAGCCGCGAACGCCAAGGCGGCCTTGCGCATCTGTTGCAAGGCCGCTTTGTCGTTCAGCAGTTGCATCGCCAGCGCCAGGGCAGCCCGGACATCGCTCACCTGTTGCGCGGCACCGGCTTGCAAGGCCAGCTCGGCCGCCTGCGCGAAATTGAAAGTGCTTGGCCCAAGGATCAACGGGCAACCGCAGGCCGCCGCCTCGATCAGGTTCTGGCCGCCGAAGGGCCCGAAGCTGCCGCCCAGCAGGGCCAGATCCGCCAGGCCGTAGTACAGCGGCATCTCGCGCATCGAGTCGCCCAGCCACAGCGGCTGGGCCAGGGCGGAGGCGTCGGGGCCGACGTCGCCCCAGAGCGATCGGCGCGCGGGGCGCCCCAGCAGCGTCGCCACCTCCTCGAAGCGCTGCGGGTGGCGCGGCACCACCAGCAGGCGCGGACGCGGCTCCGGCAGCGCCTGCCAGGCCTTCAGCAGTTCCGCCTCCTCGCCCTCGCGGGTGACGGCGGCGAGCAGAACCGGCGGGCCGGCCGGGCGCCAGGCCTGCCCGCGCTGCAGCAGGGCCAGATCGGGCTGCAGATCGAACTTCAGATTGCCCAATACCTCGACCTGGGCCACGCCCATCAGGCGCAGGCGCTCGGCATCAGGCTGGGTCTGCGCCAGGGCGCTGCGCAGGCGCCGCGCGGCCGCGCCCAGCAGGTTCGGGAAGCGCTGCCCCTGCCGCAGGCTCTTGGCACTCAGCCGCGCATTGACGAGGTGGATGGGCGGCGCCTGCGGGTCGGCCAGCAGGGTGGGCCAGACCTCGGTCTCCATCAGCAGGCCCAGGCACGGGCGCCAGTGGGCATAGAAGCGCCGCACCGCGCCCGGCGTGTCGAGGGGCAGCCAGCATTGGGCATCGCCCGCGCGCAACAGCGCCCGGCCCGCTTCCCGCCCGGTGGCGGTGGTGTGCGTCAGCAGCAGGCGCAGGCCGGGTTCGCGCCGGCGCAGCGCCTCGATGAGCGGCTGGGCGGCGCGCGTCTCGCCCAGCGACACCGCATGCAGCCAGACCCAGCCGCCCTGCCCTGCACCGCTGCCGCAGAAGCCCAGGCGCTCGGCCATCGCCGCGCGGTAGCCCGGCTCGACCCGGCCACGCCACCACCAGCGCGCCAGCAGCAGCGGAGCGGCCAGGCGCATCGCGCTGCCCCAGAGCCAGCGCGCGGCGCGCTCGCGCATCGGTTCAGTGTCCGGCTTGGAAGGTCGCGTCCGGCTTGACCTTGAGTAGTTCGCCCATGACCTCGGCCTGGATGCGATCCAACGCTTCCTGCGTGTGGCCCTCGAAGCGCAGCACCAGCACCGGCGTGGTGTTGGAGGCGCGGATCAGGCCGAAGCCATCCTTGTATTCGACGCGCAGGCCATCGATGGTGATGACCTCCTTGGCGTTCGGGAACTTCGCCACTTCGAGCAGGCGCGCCGTGATGGCGTGGTGCTCGCCCTCGGCGCAGGGCACGTTGAGCTCGGGCGTGTTGACCGAATCCGGCAGGCTGTTGAGCAGCTTGCTGGGGTCCTTCTCGCGGCTCAGGATCTCCAGCATGCGCGCGGCGGTGTACATGCCGTCGTCAAAGCCGTACCAGCGCTCGGCAAAGAAGATGTGGCCGCTGAGCTCGCCGGCGATCGGCGCACCGGTCTCCTTCAGCTTGGCCTTGGCCAGCGAGTGGCCGGTCTTCCACATCAGCGGGCGGCCGCCATGCTTCTTGATCCAGGGGGCCAGGCGCTGGGTGCACTTGACGTCGTAAATGATCTCGGCGCCCGGCACGCGGGTCAGCACGTCCTTGACCAGCAACATGTACTGGCGGTCCGGCATGATGACCTTGCCGTCCTTGGTGACGATGCCGAGGCGGTCGCCATCGCCGTCAAAGGCCAGGCCGAGCTCGGCGTCGCAGGCGTGGACGATCTTCTTCAGGTCTTCCAGGTTTTCGAGCTTGCTCGGGTCCGGGTGGTGGTTGGGGAAGTCGCCATCCACCTTGGAGTAGATGTCGATGACCTCGCAGCCGAGCGCGCGCAGGATGGCCGGGGCCGAAGCGCCGGGGATGCCGTTGCCGCTGTCCACCACCACCTTCATCGGGCGAGCGAGCTTGCAGTCGCTGACGATGCGCTGCAGGTACTCGGCCTGGATGTCCATCTGGCCGGCGCGTCCCTTGCCCTTGCTGTAGTCCTCGGCTTCGATGCGGCGGCGCAGGCCCTGGATCTCCTCGCCGTACACGGCATGGCCGGCCAGCACCATCTTGAAGCCGTTGTAGTCCTTGGGGTTGTGGCTGCCGGTGATCTGGATGCAGCTGTTGCAGCCATGCTGGCCGCGCGTGGCGGCCACGTAATAGGTCATCGGCGTGGTCACCATGCCGATGTCGACCACATCGACGCCAGCGGCGCGCAGGCCGCGCATCAGGGCCGCGGCCAGCTTGGGGCCCGAGACGCGGCCGTCACGCCCCACCACCACGGCCTTCTCCCCCTTGGCGCGCGCCTCGGTACCGAAGGCGCGACCGATGTGCTCGGCCACTTTCTCGTCGAGGTTCTTGCCGACGATGCCGCGGATGTCATAGGCCTTGAAGATGGATGCGTCGACTTGCATGGGCGTGCCTGGGGGTCAAAAGGGGCGGGATTGTAGGAAGTGCCGGTTACCTGCAGGTACTCAGGTCGAAGCCGTGAACAGATCGCCCAGCGTCGGCTCGACCGGACCGGTCAGCGTGCCCACCAGCACCACGCTGAGATCGTCCAGGCCTGCGGCCGCCCCGTTCTCGACGAAGTAGATGTGAACCGCCGTGTTGGCGGCGTCGCCGCGCGCGCCGGTGGGGTCGGCCGTAACGAAGACCACGCAGCGCGCCCCATCGGCCAGCACGAACTTGCCGGCCGCCGCGCTGGTGGCGAAGTCGGCGCTGGAGAGCAGGGCCTGGGCCTTGTTGAAGATGAACTCGGCCGTGGTGGCCACACCGGCCAGCGTGCCACCAGTGGCGCCGTTCAGCGCCGGGCTGGCGGCGGCAATCGCAGCACCGGCGAAGGCGCTGAAGTCCAGCTTGTCGGAGCCGACGGTGAAGTTCAGGATCGTGTCACGCCCGTTCGCCGCCGCATTGGACTCGAACACGAAGCGGTCCACGCCGCCGTTGCCGCCGTTGACGTTGACCCCGGCCGACAGCGCGAAGTTGCCGCCGTCCGGGCCGGCACCGCTGTTCAGCACGAAGGTCACCACATCGTTGGTATTGAAGCCCGCGAGGAAGCTCAGCAGCACGGTGTCGCTGCCACTGTCGTAGCTGGCGCCGGTCAGCGTGCCGTTGCCGGGGCCGGCATTGATGGCCGCCAGGTTGGCGTTGATCAGCCCGGCCATGGCCACGCCGATGGTGTCGGCGCTGGCGCCGTCCAGCACCGCGCCGTTGCCGTCGCCATAGCTGGTGTCCGCCACCGCCGCTTCGGTCAGTGTCAGGGCCGTGCCATCGATCGTCATGGCGATGGTGATACGATTGCCCGCCGCGGCCACCGCGTCCGGCGCGCCGCTGAGCGTGAACGCCCAGGTCTCGGCAAAGCTGCCGGTGCCACCGGGCAGGCCGCCGTCCAGGGTGTCGTTGCCACCGCCTCCGCGCAGCAGGTCGTCGCCACTGCCGCCGACGATCAGGTCGGCCGCGGCGCCGCCCCACACCGTGGCGCCCGGCCCCACCGTGCTGTCCACCACGGTGATGCTCATGCCGGTGTCCATCGGCGCCACCGTGCTGGCCTGGCCGGCGCTGCCGAACACCAGCCCGCCCAGGCTCAGCACCGAGCCGGCATAGCTGAACAGCGTGGTGCTGCCGGCCTTGAGGGCCCCGGCATCGAGGTCGAACACCAGGGCGGTGCCCTTGTCGGTCGAGCTGCGGGTCAGCACCACGGCCTCGAACAGGGACACGGCGCTGACGCTGGCCAGGCGGCCGAGCACCAGCTCATCGTCGCTGCCGGCCGTGCCCATGGCTTGCAGGCCGCTGGCGCTGAGGGCACTGAGATCAAGCACGTCGAAATCGACGCCGAAGCCCGGCGAGGCCCCATTCAGCGTGGCCAGGTTGACGGCACCGATTGCCCCGCCCACGGCGGCCGAGCCCAGGGCCTCGTTGGCCAGGCGCACGGTGTCATGGTCATTGCCGGCACCGTCCGTCAGCCGCGGGCTGCCCTGGGTCGCGCGGAAGATGTTGTCGATGGCATAAACATCGTCGCTGGCGCCGTTGTCGCGCAGGAACTCGAAGCCGCTGAATTCCAGCGCGCTGGTCTCGGGCCCGCTGGCCAGGCGGACGCTGGCGCCGTCCTGACCCGACAGGCTTTGCCCCAGGGTGAAGATCTTGGGGGCGGGCGAGCTGTTGAAGCTGATGGCGTCCTCGGCGTCCTGCGAGCCCACCAGCTTGAGCTGGCCGGCGGCCACCCCGTTGTCGGGCGTGTGCGAGCTCAGCACATGGGTGTTGCCGCTCAGCGGCGTCACGCCGTCGCCCGTGGTCGGCGTCACCGTCGCCACGGTGCGGCCGCTGCTGTTGCTGTCGTCCGCGAGGTTGCTGCTGGGCACCCAGGCGCTGATGGCCACATCCACCACGATGCTGCGTGTCAGCTCATTGAACTTCACCGTGTTGGTGCCGCCGCGCAGGATGCTGCTGCGGGCCTCGGGCGACTGGGCCGAGCTGAGCACCAGGGTCTCGTTGTGATCGCTGCCCTGCACCACGCTCCAGAGGGCATTGGCCTGGGTGATGCTGCCGCTCAGGCCGGCATCGCGGTACTCGAACAGGCTGCGCGCGTAGGGCTGGCCGCTGTTGAGGTCCGAGAGCTCCACCCGGTGGGTGGCGCGGTCCAGACTGGCGTCCACATCGGTGGCGGTGTTGAAGTTGCGGCTGAACTGGATGAGCCAGTCCTGGCCGGAGTTGGTGAGGTCGATGACGCCGGCACCGGCCGCCGCCACGACCTCTTCGACGTTCTTCAAGGTGTCCATGCGGTCGGTGGCGCCACCGAAGGCGTCATCGACACCGTTGTCGTTGACGAGCACGTACTGCGTGCCGGCCGCGGCCTCGTTCGTCACCAGCAGCACGATCTTGCCCGTCTCGGCGCTGTAGTCCACGCGGTCGGTCTGCGCCCCCAGGTCGAAGGTGTAGAGACTCTGGTTGCTGAGCTGCGGCAGGTTGCCGCGGTCGGCGCTCTGGTTCGTCAGCACCAGGGGGGCGCCGGCCACGGCACCGGAGGCCTTCAGCGCGGCCACGCTCATGCGCACGTCGTCCGTGCCGGCCTGGTTCAACAGGTCGTAGGTCAGGTAGGTATTGAGCGGGATCTCCCCCTCGGCCGGCGAGCCCGGCGGGTGGGCGTTGCTGTTGTTCATGTTGTCGGCGATCAGCACCAGATCGGGCGTGCCCACCGGCGGCGGTGTCAGGCTGGTGTCGTTGACGGCGACCTCGATCTGCCCCACCCCACCGCTGAGCACCAGGCGCAGCGTCTCGGCGCCCTCGGTCAGGGCATCGGCCGTGAGCGGAATCTGCACCACGCTGCGGCCCTGTGCGTCCAGCGTGAAGAAGCCCGAGAGCGGGGCGCCGCCGATGTCGGCACTGCTGATGCCTTGCAAGGTGTAGGCCACGGTGCTGCCAGCGCTCAGCTGGGTGGTGTTCAGCGTGATGTCGACGGTGCCGCCCTCGTTCACGCTGCTGAGGCTGGCCGACAGCGCATAGGTGGGCGCCGGCGGCGGGGTGAGGCTGGTGTCGTTCACCGTCACGCTCTTGCTGACCAGATTGCCGCCCACCGTCAGCACCAGGGTCTCCGTCCCTTCGGTGCTGGCATCGGCCACCAAGGCCAGCGTGAGCAGGGCGCGGCCATTGGCGTCCAGCGTGAGCGAGCCGGCCAACACGCCTCCCGCCACGTCGGCGGTGCTGACGCCGCTGATCGTGTAGGGCAGGCTGGTTCCGGCGGCCAGGCCCGTGGTCTGCAATTCGAAGCTGATGCCATTGCCCTCATTCACCTGCGCGCTGCTGGCCGTCAGCGCGTAGGTGGGGTCGGGTGCGGGCTGCAGCGGCGCCAGCAGTTGCGCGAAGCCCTTGCCGTCGTACACCGCCCCGGCGGGCGAGAGCGCGAAGCCGGCCGCCTTGTCCACCCGGCTGGCCAGTGCCGCCTTGACGGCGAGCAGGTCGGCGTCCGTGCCGCTGTACTCGTTGACCATGCGCACGATGTCGAGCGCAAAGTCGCCGCGCGAGGCGTAGTTGGGCATCAGCGGCTGGATGGCCGCCACCCAGCCGGCCCTGACGCCGGCCGTGGCCCCCGTGCCGAAGCTGAGCGTGTCGACCAGCAGGCTCGCGAAGCTGCTGTTGCTGGCGATGTTGGCGTAGGCCGTGAACGGCGACTGCGGTACCGGGTAGTTGAAGAGGAAGTTCGCCAGGCTGGCCGGCGTGGCTCCCGGCAGGCCCAGCTCGTAGCTGCCCCAGGCCACCAAGTCGGCCGTGGGCGCCGAGCGGAACAGCTGCGCAAAGAGCTGAATGACTTTGGCGGCGGAGGGGGTGAAGTTGTCGATGGCGGCCATGCGGATCTCCTGCGGTGACGGGCCATGATGCCGCAAGCCACCCCGCTCTTGCGTTGCAGCGCGCCGGCTGTCGATTCGTCGGCACCCCCGCCCCCGGCGTGGGTGGCCTGCCTAGACTGCCGCGCCATGAACACCCTCTTCTCCGCCTTGCAGCTCGCGCGCCAGGACTTCTTCAAGCTGCGCAAGCACCGTGCCGCGCCGGCCTGGGCCATGTGGCTGATGACCGGCCTGGTCTCGCTGGGCTGGGGGGTCGGGCTGCTCGCGCTGATCGCGGTGCTGGGCCGACGCTGGGACAACCTGGACTGGCTGCTGGCCCAGGCACCGCCCTTCTTCGCCAGCACCTTCATCGTCGGCGCCGTCTTCCATGTCGTCTTCACGCTGATCGAGCAGCGGGCCCCGCAAGGCTTTCTGGACTGGGTCAATGGCGAGCCCGGCCTGTGCGTGTCGCTGTTCTACGGCCTGGTGTCGATGTTCTGCGTGGGCCTGGGGCTGGGACTTAGCTATCTGCTGATCGGCCAGATACCCGGCATGGAAAAGGCGGTATGGACGCCGCAGCGCAGTTGGTGGTCCTTCGCTCTGGTGTCCATCTTCGCCAGCGTGCTCTGGGGCCTGTGGGCCTGGCAGCAATGGCATGAGGAGCAGCTGCGCCGCCAGGCCAAGGAAGCCGAGTTGCGCCTGCTGCAGGCGCAGATCGAGCCACACTACCTGTTCAACACCCTGGCCAATGTGCGCAGCCTGATCGACTTCGACCCGCCGGCCGCCGGTCAGTTGCTGGACGCCTTCACCGACCACCTGCGCGTGAGCCTGACCAGCATGCGCGCGGAGACAGTGCCGCTGGAGCGCGAGCTGGAGCTGGTGGGGCATTACCTGCGCCTCATGCAGCTGCGCATGGGGGATCGCATGTCCTTCCACATCGAGGCCGATCCCGAGCTGGGCGCCGTGGCCGTGCCGCCGCTGCTGCTGCAGCCGCTGGTCGAGAACGCCATCCACCACGGTTTGGAGTGCTGCATTGACGCCGGCATGATCGAGATCCGCGCCGAGCGGCGCGACGGCCTGCTGGTGCTGAGCGTGCGCGACAACGGCGTCGGCCTGGACGCACCCAAGAAGCGCAAGGGCGCCGGCGTGGCCACGCAGAACATCCGCGAGCGCCTGGCCAGCCGCTACGGCGAGCGCGCCCGCCTGGTGCTCCAATCCGCGCCGCCCCGTGGCACCCTGGCCACGCTTGAAATTCCCCTGCCCACGCCATGAGCCTCCGTGCCCTGATCGCCGACGACGAACCCCATTTGGCCCGCCACCTGCAGGCCCTGCTGCAGCAGGCCTGGCCCGAGCTCGAGATCGTGGCCAGCGCCCGCAACGGCCTGGAGGCCGCCCAGCAGATTGCCGAGCTGAATCCCGATCTCGCCTTTCTCGACATCCAGATGCCAGGGCTGACCGGCCTGGAGGTGGCCCAGGGCATCGAGGGCCCGACCCGCGTGGTCTTCGTCACCGCGTACGACGAGTACGCCGTGCAGGCCTTCGAGGCAGCGGCGCTTGACTACCTTCTCAAGCCGCTGCAACTGGAGCGCCTGCAGCGCTCGGTGGCGCGGCTGCGCGCTTCGCTGGGCAGCGATCAGGCCGCCAGCCAGGCCGATGGCCAGCTCGGCGCCGCCCTGCAGGCGCTCGCCCCCAAGGTTACGAACCCGCTGCGTTTCATCCGTGCCTCCAACGGGGAACTCACGCACCAGATCCCGGTCGCCGACATCCTCTACTTCCATGCCGACGACAAGTACACGGTGGTGCAGACGCCGCAAGGCGAGCACCTGATCCGCACGCCCATCAGCGAGCTGGTGGAGCAACTGGACCCGGAGTGCTTCTGGCAGGTCCACCGCTCCACCATCGTCAACCTGCAGCACCTCGCAGGCACGCGGCGCGACGACAACTCGCGCCTGTTCGTGCGCTTCCACGGGCATGGGCGCGAGCTGCCCGTGAGCCGGGCCTACGTGGCGCGCTTCAAGGCGATGTAGCCCGCACAGCGCGCGACCGCGCCAGCGGCGCACCGGGTAGCAGGATGGCCGGGCAGGCACCCCAGCGCTGCGCCGCCAGCGCCAGCAAGTGGCCTTCGCTGTCGGCCAGGTGGGCATCGGCCTCCGCCACCGCCACACACAGAGCCAGCACCTGCTGGCGCAACGTCGGGTCCTGCACCTCGTCCAACAGGCTCAGCAGCAGGTCTTCGCTCAGGCGGCCGTTCCAGCTGCCGGCGTGGGGCTGCATCAGGTCCTCGCACAGGGTGCGCAGGACTTCCAGCAGTTCGGCATCGCTGAGGCCCAGGCGCTGCGCCGCGGTGGTCTGGGCCAGGGCCTCGAACTCGCGCGGGCTGGCCACGCCGTCGCTGATCAGGGTCAGGGCCACCAGGCGCGCCGCGGCTTGGGGACTGTTCTTCGGGTAGTTGCGCATGTGGTTCTCCGGATTCAGGGTTGGGTGTCTGCAACCAGCAGCGCGCGCTGCGTCTGCCGGGCACGCGGGCGCACCCGCAGCCGTTCATGCAGCCGCTCGTGCAGGCGGCCGACTTGCCCGGCCAGCGCCTCGACCAGTTGGGCCAGCAGGCGCGGCCAATCAGCACCCCGCTCCGTGAGCACCAAGTGCTGGCCCTGGCGGCTGCGCAGCAGCAGCTGGCACTCCTTGTCGCAACCACCGCGCGGCCCGTTCAGGTCGCGCAGGCGGATTTGCACCGCAGCCACCCACCAGGCCAAGCGGCCGAGGCTGCGCCGTACGCGCTGCACTGCCAGCGCTGCCCATGGGCGCAGGTCTCGGCCCTGCGCCACCCATCGAATGTCCATCGCCACTCCTTGACCCCAGAACGCTGGGGCGCCGCCATGGTCGTCGCAGGGGTTCTTCCGTAAAAGCAGAATGTGGCTGAGGCTTACTTCGAAGGAACCTGATGAACTACCACCATCTGCACTACTTCTGGGTGGTGGCCAAGGAGGGCGGCATGGCCCGGGCGGCCGAGCGCCTGGGCGTGGCGATCCAGACCGTCTCGGCGCAGGTGCGTGAACTGGAGCGCGCGCTGGGCACCAGCCTGCTGCGCCCGCAGGGCCGCGGTCTGGCCCTCACGCCCGCGGGCCAGGAAGCCTTGCGTGTGGCCGATGAGATCTTCCAACTCGGCGCCCAACTCCCTCAGCGCGTGCAGGCCGCGCAGGAGGGACCGGCACTGCGCCTGGCGGTGGGCCTGGCCGATGGCCTGCCCAAGCTCTGGGTGCGGCATTTCCTCGATCCAGTGCTGGGCGAAGCCCATCTGCACCTGCGCTGCGTGGAGGGCCGGCCGGATGAACTGCTGGCCGACCTGGCCCTGCACAAGCTCGACCTGGTGCTGACGGACCGCGAACCAGCGCCGCAGCCCAATCTGCGCTTCTACGCCCACGCCGTGGAAACCGCGCCGCTGAGCTGGTTCGGCACGCCGGCGCTGGCCGCCGCGGCGCGTGCGGACTACCCCGCCCACCTGGCGGACCTGCCCGTGCTGCTGCCCACCGGCCACGCCGCCATCCGCCTGGGGTTGGAGCGTTGGTTCGAGCGCCACGGCCTGCGCCCGCGCATCGCCGGCGAGTTCCAGGACAGCGCCTTGCTCAAGACCTTTGGTGCCGCCGGACTCGGCGTTTTTGCTGCCGTCAGCAGCCTGGCCGGCGATTTGCGCGAGCGCTATGGCGTGGAGCCGATTGCCGTCATCGACGGCGTGCACGAGCAATTCGTGGCCCTGGCCGCCGAACGCAAGATCCAGCACCCCCTCTTGGCCCGGTTGCTGGGGACAGGTCCGAAAACAGCGCCTGAGTGAGCGTGGCGCGGCCAACAATGCCGCCATGCTGCTCGACCCCACCGCCTGCTACGCCGCCCTGACCGCCCGCGACCCGCGCTTTGACGGGCAGTGGTTCGTGGCCGTTTCCAGCACCGGCGTGTACTGCCGCCCGGTGTGCCGCGTGCGCACGCCCAAGGCGGCCAACTGCAGCTTCTACGAGCTGGCCGCCGCGGCGGAGGCCGCCGGTTACCGCCCCTGCCGCAAGTGCCGGCCCGAACTGGCGCCGCGCGCGTTCTCGGCCCTGGTGGCCAGCGAGCAACTGGCCCAGGCGGCGCGCGAACGCCTGGACGCCGGCTGGCTGCAGGGCCTGGCCGACCTGGCGGCGGAGCTGGGCGTGACGGACCGGCACCTGCGCCGCATCTTTCAGCAGCACTGGGGCGTGAGCCCGCTGCAGTACCAGCAGACGCAGCGCCTGCTGCTCGCCAAGGCCCTGCTGACCGACACCGATCTGCCCATTGCCGACGTAGCCCTGCGCGCCGGCTTTGGCAGTGCGCGCGCCTTTCATGCCGCCTGGGCCCAGCATTACCGCCTGGTGCCGGGGGATCTGCGCCGACAGGCCAAGCCCGGCAGCAGTGCACCGCGTGCGCGTTTGCAGCTCGGCTTGCGCCCACCGTTGGCCACCGGCCATCTGCTGCGCTTCCTGGCGCTGCGCGCGGTGCCCGCTGTCGAGCAGGTCGATGAGGCAGCCGGCACGATCACGCGCTGCTGGCCGCTGCCCGATGGCCGCTGGGGCCAGCTGCGTGCCCGGCTGGGCGAGCGCGCGGTGGAGCTGGAGCTGAGCCCGCTGCTGTGGCAACAGCCTGGCGCCGTGTTGGCGGGCGTGCGCAGCTGGCTGGACCTGGACGCCAACCCGGCCATCATCGACGCCCATCTGCAGGCCGCGGGCCTGCCCGTGCTGCCGGGACTGCGCCTGCCCGGCTGCCCGGACCGCTTCGAGCTCGGCCTGCGCGCCATCCTGGGCCAGCAGGTCACCGTGGCCGCCGCGCGCACCCTGGCCACCCGCCTGGTGGAACGCTTCGGGCAGCCGCTGCCAGCCGAAGAGCGCCTGGAGGGCGGCCCCACGCACCGCTTCCCGCGCCCCGTGGAGCTGGCCACCGTGCCGGCCGAGGACATCGCCGCGCTGGGCATGCCACTCAAACGCGCCCAGGCCCTGCAGGCGCTGGCGCGCGCCTGGCCGCAGCTGCGCTTTGCACGCCGCCAGGGCGAGCCCGCGCTGGCTGAGCGCGAGCTCACCGAGCTGCCCGGCATCGGCCCCTGGACGGCCGCCTACCTGCTGATGCGCGGCTGGCCGCACCCGGATCGCTTCCTGCCCGGCGACGTCATCCTGCGCCAGCAGCTCGAACGCTTGCCCGCGCTGCAGCCCGAGGCCTGTGCCCCCTACCGCAGCTACGCCGTGCTGCAACTCTGGAATGCCGCCCCATGAAGACGCCCTTCGTCGCCCAATGCCATTTGCCCACCCGCTGGGGCCCGATGCTGATGCGCCGCACCGATCGCGGGCTGGCCGGCCTGTGGAGCGACACCCAGGCCCACCACCCGGGCTGGCTGACCCTGCCCGATGAACCGCAGCACCCCTGGTTCCAGCAGGCGCTGCAGCTGCTGGAGGACTGGCCCACGCTGCGTGGCGACCCCGCGCTCCCGCCGCTGGATCCGCAGGGCACGGACTTCCAGCGCCAGGTCTGGGCCCTGCTGCTGCAGATCCCCCGCGGCGGCCACAGCAGCTACGGCGCACTGGCGTGCCAGCTGGGCGACCCGAACAAGAGCCGCGCCGTGGGCGCCGCCGTGGGGCGCAACCCGATCGGCGTGCTGGTGCCCTGCCACCGCGTGCTCGGCGCCGATGGCTCGCTGACCGGCTATGCCGGCGGCCTGGCCATGAAATGCGCGCTGCTGGATGCCGAGGGCGTGGACTACCGCCGCCCAAGCGCCCTGCCCGGCCAGCAGTCGCTGGAATTGGCTTGAGCATGCGGCTCAAGGACCTCGCCGAGCTGCTGCTGCTCGCGGCCATCTGGGGCGCCTCCTTCCTCTTCATGCGCCTGGCCGGGCCGGAATTCGGCGCCCTGAGCCTGGCCTTCGTGCGCGTGGCCGGCGCCGCGCTCTTTCTGCTGCCCCTGCTGGCCTGGCGTCAGGGCCTGGGCGTGTGGCGGGGGCACGCCCGCGCGCTACTGGCCGTGGGCTTTCTGAACTCCGCCCTGCCCTTCGCGCTGTACGCCTTCGCCGCGTTGCACCTGCCCGCGGGCCTGTCCAGCATCCTCAACGCCACCACGCCGATGTGGGGCGCGCTGGTGGCCTGGGTGTGGCTGGCCCAGGCGCCGGGTGCCTGGCGCAGCCTGGGTCTGCTGATCGGCTTTGCCGGTGTGGTGTGGCTGGCGGCCGAACGCACCGGGCTGAACCTGGACGCCAGCCTGGGCGCCGTGCTCGCCTGCCTGCTGGCCACGCTGAACTACGCGCTCGGCGCCGTGGCCACCAAGCGCTGGCTGCCGGGCGTGCCGCCGCTGGCGGTGGCGGCTGGCAGCCAGCTCGCCGCAGCGCTGTGGCTGCTGCCGTTCGGCCTGTGGGCCTGGCCAGCGCAGGGGCCCAGCCTCGCGGCCTGGGGCCACCTGGCCGCGCTGGCCCTGCTGTGCACCGGCGTGGCCTACATTCTTTACTTCCGCCTCATGGCCCGTGTGGGCCCGACCCAGGCCATCACCGTCACCTTCCTGATTCCGGTGTTCGCCGTGCTCTGGGGCGCGCTCTTCCTGGCCGAGGCCCTGACGCTGGGCATGCTGGGCGGTGGCCTGCTGGTGCTGGCCGGCACGGCGCTGGCCCTGGGCCTGTGGCCGCGGCCTACTTGAGCACCGCGCCGGTCGAATCGAGCACGCTCACCTGAACCGGGATGGCCGCTGAAACGGACTGCGTGACCGTGCAGTAGGCCTCGAAGCTGGCCAGCACGCGGTCCAGGTGCTGCAGCTGCGCGGCCGGCACGCCCAGGGTGAGCGTGGCCTGTAGCCCCAGCACGCGCAAGCGCCCCTCGGCATTGCGCCCCACCTCGGCGGCAACGCGGCAGCCAATCGGTTCCGGCGCCTGCTTGTATTTGCGCAGTGCGAACAACAGCGAGGCGCTGAGGCAATTGCCCACGGCCGAGGCCAGCAGCTGCACGGGCGAAGGGCCTTCGCCTGCACCGAGCGGCGCCGGCTCGTCCGCCTGCAAGGGCGGCAGGCCGTCGGCAAAGCGGATCTCGAAGCGGTAGTCCTGCAACTGCTGCAGTTGGACGGATTCGGCTGGCTCACTCATCAGGCTTCTCCTCACTGGGGGACTTCAACAGGGCTTGCAGGCCGGCCTCGTCCAGCACCGCCACGCCCAGTTCCTGGGCCTTGGCCAGCTTGCTGCCGGCGGCCTCACCGGCCACGACGTAATGGGTCTTCTTGGACACCGAACCGCTGACCTTGCCGCCGGCCGCCTCGATCAGCGCCTGGGCCTCGTCGCGGCTCAGCGTGGGCAGGGTGCCGGTCAGCACGAAGGTCTTGCCGGCCAGGGGCTGCGGGCTGCTGGCCGCGCCTTCGCCTTCCGGCCAGTGCACGCCGCAGGCGCGCAGCTGGTTCACGGCCTCGCGGTTCAGGGGCTGGGCAAAAAAGCTGTGGATGCTGTGCGCCACCACCGGGCCCACATCGGCCACCTGCAGCAGCGCAGCCTCGTCGGCGTCCATCAGCGCGTCCAGCCTGCCGAAGTGCCGCGCCAGTTCCTTGGCCGTGGCCTCACCCACATGGCGGATGCCCAGGCTGAACAGGAAGCGTGCCAGCGTGGTCTGCTTGCTGGCCTCCAGCCGCTCCACCAACTTGGCCGCGCTCTTCTCGCCCATGCGTTCCAGCGCAGCCAGCTGCACGAAGCCGAGCCGGTAGAGATCGGGCAAGGTGCGCACCAGGCCGGCATCCACCAGCTGGTCGACGATCTTGTCGCCCAGGCCTTCCACATCCATGGCGCGCCGGCCGGCAAAGTGCAGCAGGGCCTGTTTGCGCTGGGCCGGGCACACCAGGCCGCCGGTGCAGCGGTGCTCGATCGAACCTTTGTCGCGCTCTACGGCGCTGCCGCAGGCCGGGCAGGCCTTGGGCATGGCGAAGTTGGGCACGTAGGCCGCGCGGGCTTCGGGCATGCGGCCCACCACCTCGGGAATCACGTCGCCAGCCCGGCGCACGATCACGCGGTCGCCCACGCGCACGCCCTTGCGGCGCAGCTCGAAGAGGTTGTGCAGGGTCGCATTCGTCACCGTGGTGCCGCCCACGAACACCGGCTCCAGCCGCGCCACCGGCGTCAGCTTGCCGGTGCGGCCGACCTGCACGTCGATGCCATTGAGCCGCGTGGCCTGCTCCTGTGCCGGGTACTTGTGCGCCACCGCCCAGCGCGGCTCGCGCGTCTTGAAGCCCAGCTGCTGCTGCAGCGCGCGGCGGTTGACCTTGTAGACCACACCGTCGATGTCGAAGGGCAAGCCGTCGCGCAGCGCCGCCACGCGCTGGTGGAAGGCGACAAGGCCGGCCGCACCTTGGGCCACCACGCGCTCGGCGCAAACCGGCAGGCCCAGCTGCTGCAGCGCATCCAGCAAGCCCGCATGCGTGGCCGGCAGCTCCCAGCCCTGCACCTCGCCCAGGCCGTAGGCATAGAAGGACAGCGGGCGCTGCGCCGTGACGCCAGGGTCGAGCTGACGTACCGCACCGGCGGCAGTGTTGCGCGGGTTCACATAAGTTTTCTCGCCGCGCTCGCGCTGGCGCTCGTTCAGGCGCTCGAAGTCGTCGCGCCGCATGTAGACCTCGCCGCGCACCTCCAGCACCGGGGCTGTGCAGCCCTTCAGCCGCAGCGGAATCTGGCCGATGGTGCGGATGTTCTGCGTGACGTCCTCGCCGGTCTCGCCATCGCCGCGCGTGGCGGCCTGCACCAGCAGGCCCAGCTCGTAGCGAAGATTGATGGCCAGGCCGTCGAACTTCAGCTCGGCGGCGTACTCCACCTCAGGGTCGGCCAGGTCCAGCCCGAGTTCGCGGCGCACACGGGCGTCAAAGGCCTCGGCGCCGGCCGGCGTGGTGTCGGTCTCGGTCTCGATCGACAGCATGGGCACGGCGTGGCGCACGGGCTGCAGCTCGGGCAGCGGCGCGGCGCCCACACGCTGGGTCGGGCTGTCGGCCGTGCGCAGCTCGGGGTGCGCGCGCTCGATCGCCTGCAGTTCCTGGAACAGGCGGTCGTACTCGGCGTCGGGGATCTCGGGCGCATCCAGCACGTAGTACTGGTGGGCGTGGTGGTGCAGTTGCTCGCGTAGTGCGGCGGCGCGGCTGGAAAGGTCGGTCGCAGGGGTCGGCATGGCGCGGGATTCTCCGCGCGGATCACTCCGGTTCTCGTTCCCTGCGGGGGCAGTTTGTACGGGCGCGCAGCGAGCTGCGCTCGGGCTTAGCTGAACAGTCTCCGCGCCACCGCGCTACCCGCCGCCAGATCGCGCGAGGCCAGCACCTTGTACAGACGGCCCAGCTCCTCATGAATGGCGGCAAAGCCGTGCGGGCCGAGCGGCCGGCCGCCGCCGTCCACCACCTCGGCCTCCAGGTCGCGCGCCAGCAGGCGGGCGATTTCCTGCAGGGCCGCAAAGGGCTCCTGGGACTCGGGGGTCTGCGGCACGTCGAACAGCAGCGTGGCCTCACGCAGCGGCGGGGCCTCGCCTTCTTCGGCCAAGGCGGCCTGCGGGTCGTACTGCAGCACCAGCATGGGGGGCGCACCTTCCTCGGCACCGGGCAGCACCAGGCGGCCGGGCAAGGCGCCGGGCACCAAGCCGCGCTTGGCGGCGGCCTGCGTCAAGAAACCCAGGGTCCAGGCGGCGCCCTTGGCCTTCAGGCCCACGGCCAGCTGGGCGTCGTTGGCACTGGCGAACTGATCGAGCTCGCGGGCCCGTGCCACCGCTTCCAGCATGTCGGGGAAGTCGGCCATCGCGCCCACGCCGTCGGCAAAGGCCTGCACCTTCTGCACCCACTCGGAGTACTCGATCTCGCCCAGCGGGCCGGCGCGGTTCACCATCTGCAGCCCGGCCTGGAACTCGCCGTAGCGCTCACCGGCCACCGGCAGCTCCCATTCACCGGTCTCGGTGTTCAGGCCCTCGATGGCCAGCGGCTTGGTGCCGGCGCGGCGGCTGGCGGGCAGGTGCAGCAAGGCGGCATCGCCGCTCACGGGAGATTCGACGTGCAGCACGGCGATGACGTCGATCAGCGCATCCAAGCGCGGGCCGCTGCGGCGCTGGGTGCTCTGGGCCTTGCGCACCACCATGGGCAGGGTGTCGGCATGGGCATTGGCATGCGCCGCCGCAGCGTCGCCCTCATGCAGGACATCCAACACGGACTCCATGACACCGCCGTCGCCCCCGCGCTCACCCTGGCCGCCGAGGCCAGGCTCCTGTCGCGGCAGGCTGTCGGGCTCGGGGCGGCGCGGGCCAGCCTTGCGGCTGATCCACCAGCCTTGCACCAAGAGGGCCAGCAGCACGGCAGCGCCGGCCAGCATCAGGGCTTGGGTCAGAGTCAAGGTCATGGGGCGGGATTCTGGTTCAAGCCGGGTTTCAGGCTTCCGCCATGGTCAGGGCAGCTTCCATGTCCACCGCCACCACGCGGCTGACACCCTGCTCCTGCATGGTCACGCCGATCAGCTGCTCGGCCATTTCCATGGCGATCTTGTTGTGGCTGATGAAGAGGAACTGCGTGCCGCGGCTCATCTCGCTCACCAGTCGGGCATAGCGTTCGGTGTTGGCGTCGTCCAGCGGCGCGTCCACCTCGTCCAGCAGGCAGAAGGGAGCGGGGTTGAGCTGGAAGATGGCAAACACCAGGGCGATGGCGGTGAGGGCCTTTTCGCCGCCGCTGAGCAGGTGGATGGTGCTGTTCTTCTTGCCGGGCGGCTGCGCCAGCACCTGCACGCCGGCGTCCAGGATTTCGTCGCCCGTCATCACCAGCTTGGCCTGGCCGCCACCGAAGAGGCTGGGGAACATGCGGCCGAACTCGCTGTTGACGCGGTCGAAGGTGCCCTTGAGCAGGTCGCGGGTCTCGAGGTCGATGCGGCGGATGGCGTCTTCCAGGGTCTTGATGGCCGCCAGCAGGTCGGCCATCTGGGCGTCCAGGAAGGTCTTGCGTTCGCGTGCGCTGCCCAGCTCTTCCAGCGCGGCCAGGTTGACGGCGCCCAGCGCGGCGACTTCGCGCTGGATGCGGTCGATCTCGCCCTGCAGACCGGTCAGGCGCACGCCCTCGGTCTCGATGCCCTGGGCGAGCGCCTCCTGGTCCACGCCGGCGGCTTCGAGCTGCTCGCGGAACTGCGCGCCGCCGAGCTGGGCGGCCTGCTCTTCCAGCTGCAGCTCGGTGATGCGCGCGCGCAGCGGGTCGAGCGCGCGCTCGGTGGCCTGGCGTTCCTCGTCGGCCTTGCGCAGCTGGGCGCTGAGGTCGTCATAGGCGCTGCGGGCCTGGGCCAGCACGCCCTCAGCCGCCAGCTTGGCGTCCAGCGCGTCCTGCAGGCCGGCCTGGGCGGCACTGTCGTCCAGCTCGGCCAGCTCGATATCCAGGCGGGCCAGTTGGTCGTCGCCGCCCTTGGCTTCCTGCACGGCGGTGGCCTGGGCGCGCTGCAGCTCGGCCTGGCGGGCCAGCAAGGCGCGGGCGCCGAACTGCGCCTCCTGGGCGCGGCGCTCGGCCTGACGCAGGGCCTCGCGGGCGTCGTTCAGGCGGCGGTCCGACTGGATCACGGCCTCTTCCAGATCAGCGTGGCGCTGCTGCGCCTCGGCGAGCTGGATGTCCAGCTCCTCGAAGCGCGCCTCGCCCTGCGCACGGCGCTCCAGCAGGCCTTCCTCGGCGGCGTCCAGCTCGGCCAGCTCCTCACGCAAGCGGCTGGCTTGGGCGTGGGCGGCGTCGAAGGCCTGCGAGAGGCGCAGGCTCTCCACCTGCAGGCCATGGGCCTGGGCGCGCAGGGCTTCGGCGGCTCGGCGGGCCTCGGCCAGCTGGCCGGCCACGGCGGCGTGTGCCTGGTCGGCCCGGCCTTGGGCGGCGCGGGCGTCATCGGCGCGCAGCTCCTGCTCGCGCCGCTGCTGCTCCAGGGTCTCGATCTCCTGGGCGCGGGCCAGCAAGCCGGCCTGCTCGCTGTCCGCCGCGTAGAAGGCCACGGCCTGGCGCGAGACGGCGTGGCCGGCTTTCGTGACGATCAGCTCGCCATGGCCGAGCTGATCGCGCTGCGCCAGCGCGGTGGCCAGATCAGGCGCGGTGTACACGCCGTCCAGCCAGTCGGCCAACAGGGCTTGCAAGCCCGGCTGCTCGACGCGCAGCAGCGAGGTCAGCTCGGGCAGCGCGTGGTGGGTGGGCGGGGGCGAGGCCTCGGTGAGCGTGTAGAAGGCCATGCGCGTGGGCGGCGCGTCCTGCTCGAAGGCTCGCACCAGGTCCAGGCGCGAGACCTCGATGGCCGCCATGCGCTCGCGCATGCTGGCTTCCAGCGCGGTTTCCCAGCCGGGCTCGATGTGCAGGCGCTTCCACAGCGCCGTCAGGTTCGCCAGGCCCTGCTTCTCCAGCCAGGGGCCGAGCTTGCCCTGGCTCTGCACCTTGTCCTGCAGCGCGCGCAAAGCTTCGAGGCGGGCGCTGATCTGCGCGAGCTGCGCGGTCTGGGCCTGTGCATTGGCCTGCGCGGCGCGGCGCGCGGCTTCGAGCTCAGGCTCGCGCTCGCTCAGGTCCTCCACGCGGGCCTGGGCTTCTTCCCACTGCGCATCGGCCTCGGCCGAGCGTTCCTTCAGCGCGTCCACCGCCGCCGCATCGGGCAGGCTCAGCGTGGCCTTCTGCGCGTCCAGGCGTTCGCGGCGCTGGCGCAGCGAGCGGGCCTGCTCGTCCAGCGCGCGGCTCTCGGCGGCCAGCACCTGGATCTGCTGCTGCACCTGCACGGCCACCTGGCGCTGCTCTTTGGCCCGCGCCTGCGCGGCGCGCAAGGCGTCCTCCAGGTCCGGCAGCTGCGCCGCCATCTCTTCGGCGCGGGCGGCGGCCAGTTCCTTCTCCTCATCGCCGGCGGCCATCTGCTCGGCCAACTGCTCCAGCTCGGCGGCGGCCTGGGCGGCGCGCTCGTTCCACAGCGCCTGCTGGCCGCGGATCTCGTCGCGCCGGCTGCCGGCCCGGTTGCGTGCCTCCACCACGTAGCGGATGCGCTCTTCCAGGCGGCTGACGGCCAGCTGGGCTTCGGCAAAGCGGCCCTGCTCGGTGTGCAAGGTATCGCCGGCGGCAAAGTGCGCCTGGCGCACCTCCTCCAGGCGGGCCTCAATGGCGCGCAGGTCGGCAATGCGCGCTTCCAGCGCATTGACGGCCTCGCGCCCGGCGGCCTGGACCCGCTCGAACTCGCGTGCGGCGTCGCGGCTCTTCAGGAACCAGAGCTGATGCAGGCGGCGCTCACCCAGGCCCTGCAGCTCGCGGTATTTCGTCGCCACCTCGGCCTGGCGCTCCAGGCGTTCCAGGTTGCTGTCCAGCTCGCGCAGGATGTCTTCGACGCGGGTCAAGTTCTCGCGCGTGTCCTTGAGCCGGTTCTCGGTCTCGCGGCGGCGCTCCTTGTACTTGCTGACCCCGGCCGCCTCTTCCAGGAAGAGCCGCAACTCCTCGGGCTTGCTTTCGATGATGCGGCTGATAGTGCCCTGGCCAATGATGGCGTAGGCCCGCGGCCCCAGACCCGTGCCCAGGAAGACGTCCTGCACGTCCTTGCGGCGCACCACCTGGTTGTTGATGAAGTAGGAGCTGGTGCCGTCGCGCGTCAGCACGCGCTTCACCGCAATCTCGCTGAACTGGTTCCAGGCACCGCCAGCCCGCGCGAGCTGGTTGTCGAACACCAGCTCCACCGAGGCCCGGCTGGCGGGCTTGCGGGTGTTGCTGCCGTTGAAGATGACGTCCTGCATGGACTCGCCGCGCAGCTCGGAGGCCTTGCTTTCGCCCAGCACCCAGCGCACCGCGTCCATGATGTTGGACTTGCCGCAGCCATTGGGCCCGACGACGCCCACGCGCTGCCCCGGCAACTGGAACACCGTGTTGTCGGCGAAGGACTTGAAGCCCGAAAGCTTGATGGAGTTGAGCCGCATGGGGTGCGTCCAGGACGCGGGTTTTCTCTATGAAAACCGGGGCAAAAAAGGGCGCGGATGATAGCATCGCGCCCCCTCGCAAACCCGCATGCCACGCCATGGCCACCAGCAAGAAGAAGAGCCCGCCCGCTTCCCAGCGGCAAGCCCCGGTCAACCCGCCCTCGGTTCCGAGCAAGGAGCTGCAGGTCTTCCCGAACCCGGCCCCGCAGCGCGACTACCTGCTGCAGTTCCAGGTGCCCGAGTTCACCTGCCACTGCCCGCTGACCAAGCAGCCGGACTTCGCCCACTTCGTCATCGAGATGGTGGCCGACGAGTGGTGCGTCGAGCTCAAGAGCCTGAAGATGTACATGTGGAGCTACCGCGACGAGGGCGCCTTCCACGAAGCGGTGACGAACCAGATCCTGGACGACATCGTCAAGGCCACGAATCCGCGCTTCTGCCGCGTCAAGGCGCGCTGGTATGTGCGCGGCGGCATCTACACGAACGTGGTGGTCGAGCACCGCAAGAAGGGCTGGAAGCCGCAGGCTCCGGTGGAATTCGGCGGCGCCGAATTCCCGCGTGAAACCGGCATGCTGGGCTGAAGCGATGGACGCCGGTACGCCGCTGTGGCGCCAACACCTGGGTTCGCGCTTGAGCTTTGCCCTGCTGTTCGCTGTGCTTGCCGCTCTTGAGGGTTTCGCCGCCTTGGATGCCGCAAGCCTGAACCGGGTGCTCAGCATGGTGGGCTTCCTGGCACTGGGCGTGGGCGCCTTCCTGGTGCCCGCCCCGCTAAGCCAATCGATACGCGAGGGCATGCGGAGCTCCACCGGTCTGCGCATCGGCCCAGTCTGGCTGAACGTTGTCCTGACGCTTGGCGGATTGAGCTGTCTGTTGGCCGGTCTGTGGCTGCGCCACGCTGGCGCAAGCGCATGAACCCGCGCCTGGAGCTGCTGCAGGCCTACCCCTTTGAGCGCCTGCGCGCGCTGCAAGCGGGCATCACGCCCAACCCCGCCCTGCCCCCCATCAGCCTGGGCCTGGGCGAGCCGCGCCACCCGGCGCCCGCCGTGGTGCTGGAAGCCCTGCGCGAGAACCTGGCCGGGCTCTCCAACTACCCGGCCACGGCCGGCAACCCGGAGCTGCGCGCCGCCATCGCGGCCTGGATCCAGCGCCGCTATGGCCTGCAGCTGGACGCCGCCACGCAGGTGCTGCCCTGCAACGGCTCGCGCGAGGCCCTGTTTGCCATCGCCCAGACCGTGGTGGACGCCAGCCAGCCCGGCGCCACCGTGGTGGTGCCCAATCCTTTCTATCAAATCTACGAGGGCGCGGCCCTGCTGGCCGGCGCGCAGCTGGCCTTTGCGGACAGCGACCCGGCACGCAACTTCGGGGCCGACTGGGGCGCCATCCCCGACGACACCTGGGCGCGCACCCAGCTCGTCTACGTCTGCTCACCCGGCAACCCCAGCGGGGCGGTGATGCCGCTGCTTGAATGGCAACGCCTGTTCGAACTGTCCGACCGCCACGGCTTCGTCATCGCCGCCGACGAGTGCTACTCCGAGATCTATCTGGGCGACCAAGCGCCGCTGGGCGGGCTGGAAGCGGCCGCGAAGCTGGGCCGACACGACTACCGCCGCCTGATCAGCTTCACCAGCCTGTCCAAGCGCAGCTCGGTGCCGGGCTTGCGCAGCGGCTTCGTGGCCGGTGACGCCGCCCTCATCAAGGCCTTCACGCTCTACCGCACCTACCACGGCAGCGCCATGAGCCCGGTGGTGCAGGCCGCGTCCATCGCTGCCTGGAACGACGAGGCCCATGTGCTGGAAAACCGCGCCGCCTACCAGGCCAAGTTCGCCGCCGTGCTGCCGCTGCTGCAAGACGTGCTGGACGTGGCGGCACCCGACGCTGGCTTCTATCTGTGGGCCGGCGTGCCCAAGACCCTGTGCGGAGGCTGCGATATCGAGTTCGCGAAGGCGCTGCTCGGACAATGCAACGTCCAGGTGCTGCCCGGCAGCCTGCTGGCCCGTCCGAACCACGGACACAACCCCGGCCAGGGGCGCGTGCGCATGGCCCTCGTCGCTGAAGTCGAGGCCTGCGTGCAAGCCGCGCAGCGCATTCGCACCTTCATCGAAAGCCAGCCATGAGCAGTCTGCAAACCACCATCGAAGCCGCCTGGGAACAGCGCGCCGAGTTCAGCCCCACGAGCGCCCCCGCCGCGGTGCGCGAGGCCGTGAACCATGTGCTGGCCGAGCTGGACGCCGGCCGCCTGCGCGTGGCCAGCCGGGAAGGCGTGGGCCAATGGACCGTGCACCAGTGGATCAAGAAGGCGGTGCTGCTGAGCTTCCGCCTGAACGACAACCGCGTGATGGGCAACGCCGACGCCGGCCAGCTCGCCTTCTTCGACAAGGTGGAGCCCAAGTTCGCCGGCTGGAGCGAGGCCGATTTCCGCGCCAGCGGCGTGCGCGTGGTGCCGCCCGCGGTGGCGCGCCGGGGCAGCTTCGTGGCCAAGAACGTGGTGCTGATGCCCTCCTACGTCAACATCGGCGCCTACGTGGACGAGGGCGCCATGGTGGACACCTGGGCCACCGTGGGCAGCTGCGCGCAGATCGGCAAGAACGTGCACCTGAGCGGCGGCGTGGGCATTGGCGGCGTGCTGGAGCCCTTGCAGGCCAACCCCACCATCATTGAAGACAACTGCTTCATCGGCGCCCGCTCCGAGGTGGTGGAAGGCGTGATCGTCGAAGAGCACTCGGTGATCTCGATGGGCGTGTACATCGGCCAAAGCACACCGATCTACGACCGCGAGACCGGCGAAACCACTTACGGCCGTGTGCCGGCCGGCTCGGTCGTCATCAGCGGCAGCCTGCCGCGCGATGGCGGACGCTATAACCTGTACGCTGCCGTGATCGTCAAGAAGGTGGACGCGCAAACGCGCGCCAAGACCTCCATCAACGAATTGCTGCGCGCCTGAAGCCCCACCCCCGAAGCGCCTGCGGCGCCTCCCCCCCAAGGGGGCGCCGCCAGTGGCCCGGCAAAGCCGGTTCCACGGCGGCCCCGGGTCAATCGGCCTCCGGCTCGCAGACCTAGAAAGGAAAACTGCGATGTCGGGAAACATGGAGCGCATCCTGCGCCTGATGGCCGAAAAGGGAGCCTCGGACTGCTACCTCTCGGCCAATATGCCGGTGCTGATCAAGCTGAACGGCCAAGTCGTGCAGCTGTCGGACCAGGCCCTGTCCGTCAACCAGCCGCGCCAGCTGATTGCGGAGCTGCTGGACCAGAAGGCGCTGCAGGAGCTCGACGACCACGGCGAGCTCAACATGGCGATCTCGATCTCCAAGGTCGGCAGCTTCCGTTTGAGCGGCTTCCGCCAGCGGGGTTCCATCGCCGCGGTGTTCCGGCATATCTCGCACACCATCCCGGCGCTGGAAACGCTCAAGCTGCCCGAGATCCTCGGCAACCTGGTGCTGGAAAAGCGCGGCCTGGTGCTGATGGTGGGCGCCACCGGCACCGGCAAGAGCACGACGCTGGCCGCCATGCTGGAAAAGCGCAACCAGACCATCGCCGGGCACATCCTCACCATCGAGGACCCGATCGAGTACCTGTTCCAGAACAAGAAGTCGGTGGTGAACCAGCGCGAGATCGGGCGCGACACCGCCAGCCTGCAGATTGCGCTGAAGAACTGCCTGCGCCAGGCGCCCGACTGCATCCTGATCGGCGAGATCCGCGACCGCGAGACCATGACCGCGGCGATCT
Source organism: Inhella proteolytica (assembly GCF_016093275.1). GTDB lineage: Bacteria > Pseudomonadota > Gammaproteobacteria > Burkholderiales > Burkholderiaceae_C > Inhella > Inhella proteolytica. The sequence continues at coordinate 319,176 of NZ_JAEDAK010000001.1, read as the reverse complement.
CGTACTCGCTGTCCGGCCATTTGGTGCTGGCCACACTGCACGGCAACAACAGCTACCACGCGCTGAACCGCATCTTGTCCTTCTACCCGCCGGAAAGCCGCCCCGCCCTGCTGGGCGACTTGGCGGCCGGCCTGAAGGCCATCATTTCGCAGCGCCTGGTGCGCGCCCAGAGTGGCGGGCGCGTGCCAGTGGTGGAAATCATGATGAACACCAAGCTCGTGTCCGAACTGATCGAGCAGGGCGACTTCAACGGCGTGAAGGAGGCGATGGAGAAGTCCATGGCCGAGGGCTCGCAGACCTACGAAGAGCATTTCGCCAAGCTGATCGAGAACGGCACCATCAGCCGCGAGGAAGGCCTGGCCTTCGCCGATTCGCCCACCAACCTGCTCTGGCGCCTGCAGAACACGCAGGAGCCCATCTCGCGCGCGCCGGCCAAGCAGGAAGACGCCCCGGCCGATACCGCCACCTTCACCGAAATCACGCTGGACGTGATGCCCGAAGAACACTGAGCGGCCTCACCGCCGCAAGCTCCCCTTGAAACTCATCGAGTGCATCGAAGCCGGCGCCGCGCGCCTGCAAGCCGCTGGCGTGGCCTTCGGCCAGGGCACCCTCAACGCCTTTGACGAAGCCGCCTGGCTCACGCTTTGGCGCCTGGGCCTGCCGCTGGACGCGCTGGACGACCATGCCGAGGATGCGCTGACGCCGGGCCAGCAGGCCGAGGTGGAGGCCCTGATCGGGCAGCGCATCGCCACCCGCCAGCCCGCCGCCTACCTCACCGGCGAGGCCTGGCTGCAGGGCGTGCCCTTCTTCATTGATCAGCGCTCGATCGTGCCGCGCAGCTTCATCGCCGAGCTGATCGCCGAGGGCAGCTTCGACGCCTGGCTGGGCGAGCACACGCAGCAGGTGCTGGACCTGTGCACGGGAAACGGCTCGCTGGCCGTGCTGGCGGCCATGGCCTGGCCGGACGTGCAGGTGACCGGCGCCGACCTGAGCGCCGACGCCCTGGCCGTGGCGGCGCGCAATGTCGAGCGCCATGGGCTGCAAGGCCGCGTCCGCGTGGTGCAGGGCGACGGCCTGGCCGCCGTGGCCGGCCAGCGCTTCGACCTGGTGCTGTGCAACCCACCGTACGTCAACGCCCAGTCCATGGCAGCCCTGCCCCCCGAGTTCCGCGCCGAACCCGAGCTGGCCCTGGCCGGCGGAAGCGACGGCATGGACTTCATCCGCCGCCTGCTGGCCGAACTGCCGGCCCATCTGAACGCGGGCGGCGTGCTGGTGCTGGAGATCGGGCACGAGCGGCCGTTCTTCGAGGCGGCGTTTCCCGAGTTGGAGCCAGTGTGGTTGGAGACCTCGGCGGGGCATGACATGGTGCTGCTGCTGACGCGGGAGCAGCTGGCCTAGCCGCCGCACCTTTCGCCCCGGCGGCACTCAAAGTGGGTTCGTTCCGACCGGCCCGTCGTACGCGGGCTCGCCAGTTGATCTTCCCCGGCCAGTTCGAACACATGTCCGCCGAATGGACCAAGCGCCCCGTTGGGGATGTGATCGCCATCGGCCGCGACACCGCCCCAGGCATACCGCAGTGCCCCGAGCTAACGCTGCTGCGCAACAAGCCGCACTGCCCGATCCGCAAACTTGCCTGCGTCGCACGGAAGACGCCGTGCTGCACGGACCGGCTGTGGCGCGCATCCTGCTGAACCTGCAATGGAAGGGCTGGCGGCCCGGCGCCATCTTGGCCCAGCACGGCTGGGCCGAGACTCTATACGCCAAGGCCGTCTTCCCCTCCGACCGGCGGGTTGGCCATTGCAAGTGCATGAGGGGCTGCACACGTAGATCGTGGGTGCAAATCCTATGGCTCACGACCCAAGGTTGTGAAGCTGGAGTTCAATCAATCGCAGAAGGCGGATGCAGAAACCCACGAAGAGTAGCCGCCCCAATTGAATTCGATTCACTGCGCGAATATATACCGACCGATTAAAACATGGTAGCCGCCGGCTCTGACGATGAATAATTCGCTCAGAGCCATGATTCTCTTGCGCACCAATGAAAATGACAAAATTAAGACCCTGATGACACCCATTGTTCTGCTCGACATTGCGAATAGCGCCTCGGCACGATATACGTATGGCCCCTGGGTTCCGGTCGCCAAGCGGGATTTTTGACTTTGGAGCAGACAATCGAGAATACTCAGTCTGGTCGCCTAGACAAGGGAGATTGGGTCTCGCTTGGAGGGTGCCAGACTTCGGGCTGGAGCACTGTTCTTTCAGGGATGTATTGGAATAGTTTCAGACAATCAATCGATCGTGTTGTGGTTGAAGGTCAGGCGGTGCGCAACGAGTACAAAGTTTGCGATAAAGGCGCATGTACCGGCATTCTCATAGGCATGAGTGCTGCAGTCGATCGACTGGCCGCCATCGGTTACGCCAACAGCGCAGCCATCGAATTGGCCGCAAAGCTTCCGGCGGCATCTCCAGGCAGTGAAGCCAGCCCCTGCAATTTCACCGGCCCCGATGCGGAGAAGTATGGCCAAATTACTGCAAATGATATGATCGAAGTCCGGATTGCCGACGGCAGGGCGGTGATGGCAAAACACGGAATGTACAATACTGGGAATTACTCCGTGAAGTGGTCTGACGGGACTGTGGATGAATTCTCTATTGCAGGGATGGGAAGTGCCCCGATCTATAAGCGCACCTCGGCGCAGGGCAATGGCATAGCGGGCTCGGCATGCAAAAAGCCCCAGTAATTTATTTCATCGCTGGCGCTCTGGCAGTGGCAGGCCTGGGGTGGCGCACGCTAGCAGGCAGTTCCGACCGCATTCAACCAGCTTCCGATCCAGTTCGAGAAAGCGTAACCGTCAGGCCGCGTACTGATGGAGCGTCGATTCCGAGTAGTACCGAAGTTTCAGCCGAGACCGCCCGAAAACCCTCAAATGCGAAGGAAATTGGAAGGCAACAACTCAAGGCAGATTTCTACTCCTCAAAGAATCTGCGAGTATTCGTTCATGAGGCGATGCGTCGACCGGCCCAGGGCGGGTATTACTACTCCACGCGAGCACTCCAACATTGCGAGTTCCTACCCACATTGGTTGAACTGACAAAGAGGGCACCAACTACTAACGCGCTGGCGAATGACAGACTTCGCACGGAGCTGGATCGCTGTGAAGGCGTGGTGGAGCAATTCGGAGGCATTCGAGGTCTGGCTAATAATATTGAGGCCAGGTCTGATCGGCAGCAAGATCCATTGCGAACACTTTCGCGGGAGCTGACGGAGAACAAATTTTCTGACCCAGAAATGGCGATCGGCGCTGCGCTATCGAGCGCAGAACCTGAGCTACTCAAGCAGGCGCTCGCAATTTACGGCAAACAAATCATCGAATCGAATGCTGGGTATCGAATTGAGTGGAATGAAAAATTAAAAAGCTTGGTCGGATTGGCTGCCGCACAGTTGGCGCGTGAAACATTGGGCGATCCGCTTTCAGAATGGACTGCGGCAACGTATTGTCTTCTCTCTGGGCAGTGCACGGCAAACCAGAATGAGATTGAGCAAGAATTAGCAAACACCAAAGACAGAGAAACTTTGGACTCGTTCAAAAAGTTGTTACGTGAATCATTGAGCAGATCAAAGTAGCGAGGTATCAGGCGACTCAAACGCACGAAGATCGACACCCAAAATCGCCTCTGCCCCACACGCTACTCCCACCCCTGCATCCGATCAAACGCCGCCCCATGCGGAAAGGTGGCGGCCAGCATGTCGGCATCGGCGCCAAACCATTGCGCCAGCTCGCGCCCGAGTTGCTCGGTCGCCGTGCTGGGAATCCACACGCCCTGCCCCGCATCGTCCGGCCCGCCCACCACCAGCTCGGGGAAGCGACCGAGCAGGCGCCCGCCTGGCGTGGGCCCGCCGAGCAGGAACTGGTGGTTGCCCCAGCCATGGTCGGTGCCGGCGCCGTTGCTGGGTAGATTGCGGCCGAAGTCGCTGGCGCTGAACAGAGCCACTTGGCGCGTCAGGCCCAGTTCAGTCAGCGCGGCGTGGAAGGCCGTCACCGCACCGTCGATCTCCCCGAACAACTCGTTCTGGCGCTGCAGTTGGTCGTCGCCGTGGGTGTCGAAGCCGCCGATGCTGGCGAAGAAGCTCTGGCGGCTCAGGCCCAGGGTGGTGCGCGCCTTGATCAAACGCGCCACCGTGCCGAGCTGGCGGCCCAGGCCAGTGTCAGGGAAGGGAGTCGTGAGCGTGCTGGCCTGCAGCGCGCTGGCCAGCACGCGCTGGTTCTCGATCGAACGCCCCAGCACCTGCAGCCAGGTCTGCTCAAACGGGTCCTGGCGCGCCTCGGCCAGCGTGGCGCTGACGGCCTGCGAGAGCGGGTCGCTGCCGCTCGGGTTGTAGAAGTCCAGGCCGAACTGGCCGTTCGATGAGACGCGGTAAGGCGTCAGGCCCTGGTCGCCGCCCTGCCAGAGGTTGCTGCCGGCCACGCTGATGGAGGCGTAGCCGCGGTTGCTGCTGCCGGCCGCCACCGTGCGCTCCAGCAGGCGCCCGCCCCAGCCATGGCGGCCAGGCGCCTCAACCATCGCGCTCTGCCAGCCGAGCTGCTGGTCGGAATGCGAGTAGAGGTTGTAGGGCAAGGGCACGCTGCGCGCCTGGAACTGGGCCTTGCTGGTGGGCACCAGCAGCGGGCCGATGTTGGCGACGAAGGCCGCTTCACCGCGGTTCACCAGGCCTTGCAGACCGGGCATGGCCGAGTGCAGGCCATAGCTCTGGCCGCTGGTGTTGCGGAACTGCAGCGGCAACAGGCTGGCCTGAGCCAAGGCCAGATTGGGCCGCGCGCGCTGGTAGCCGGCCCAGCGGGCATCGGTGGGCACCAGCAGGTTGTTGCCGTCGTTGCCGCCGAACAGGAAGAGGCAGACCAGGGCCTTGTAGTCGCCCGCCGGCGGGGCCGCCTGGGCCAGGGCCTGCAGCGCGGGCCAGGGGGTCAGGGCGGCGCTGGCGCCGAGTTGCAGCAGGTGGCGTCGCTTCATGGGCTACCCCTTAGTGCTGAGTGACGAAGTCGGGGGACATCGCCATCAAGGTCAATGCGGAGCGCACCCGCGCCTTGGGCTCCTTGGCCGGCAAGGCCTGCACCAGGGTCAGCAGGCGCTGGCGCGTGCTGGGGCTCATCTGCAGGGTGAAGAACAGCAGGTCCAGGCGGTCCACCAAAGCGGGCGGGTCGGCGGCCAGGGCTTCCAGCGGCGCCAGGTCCAGGCTCAGGCGGTGCTGCTCGGGCCAGCCATAGCCGCCGCCCTTGAACAGGTAGTAGAAGAAGTTCAGCGAACCGGCGGCGCTCGTCTCGGTGGTGATCTGGAACTCGGGCGCCACCATGGCCGATTGCGTCAGCGGCCCGGCCGGGCGGTAGGCGGGGGCGTAGAAGTTGAAGACCGAGGGCGCCAGCAGCGGGCTCTGGCCCAGGCCCTCGTCGGCGCTGTCCAGGTAGTGGATCCGGTTCAGGCCGCTGGGGCTCTTGGCATCCAGCGCCCGCAGCAGATGGGCGAAGCGCAGCACGGGCTCACGCAGCTTGCCGAAGCGGGCGTTGGGGGCGGTGCTGCGGGCTTCGTTGTCCAGCAGGACGGCGCGCAGTACCGCGCGCAGATTGCCGCGCTGCCCGCTGCCGTCATTCACGAACACCGCCGCCACGCGGCCCACGTAGGCCGCACTCGGGTTGCTGGTGACGAGGCGCTGGATCAGCTGCTTGCAAAAGAAGGGCGGCACATTGGGGTGGGCAAAGATGCAGTCGAGCGCGTCCTTCAGGTCCTGCTCGGCGCTCTGGCCGGCGGGCAGCACCTTGCCGTCCAGCAACGTCTTGGCGGCCGAGGAATGCCAGGCCGGCCAGGCCTTCATGGGCGCGCTCCACAGTGCATCGAGTTCGTCGTCGTGGTGGTGGAAGGCCTTGCTGTCGGCGGTGTTCAGGCCGCCATGGCCCCAACCGGTGAAGACCTTGGCAAAGCCGCGGATCTCGGCCTCGCCATAGGTGTTGATGGGCTGGCCCTGCGCGTCGGTCTTCAGGGTGCCGTCGGGGTTCAGCTGCACCAGGCCGATGGAGAACAGTTGCAGCACCTCGCGCGCGTAGTTTTCGTTCGGATGCGTGCCCTGAGCCGGATCTTCCTTCTCACTTTCCAGCATGTTCAGGTAGTAGCCCATGGCCGGGTGCAGGGTCACGGCCTCCAGCAGCTCGCGCCAGTTGCCGAAGGCGTGGCGGTTCAGCAGGTCCATGTAGCTACTCATGGCCGCGGGGCGGATGTCGGGGGCGATGTTGCTGATGACGAAGATCTGCAGCAGCGCCCAGCTCATGCGCGCACGCAGCGGGTCCTCACCCTGCAGCCATTGCTGCCACACGGCCTCGTAGCTCATCTCCTCGCTGAGCCTGGGGCGCTCGCCCGGCTTCTGATCGCGGCCGCGCTGCGTTTCCAGGTAAGCCAGGTGCGAAACCGTGGGCCGCGCGAACTGCTGGCTCAGCCAGGCCTCGAAGCCCTGGGCCGCCAGGGCATCTACCTCGGCGGCGCTGCGCGGCCCGAAGGCCGCCTGAGTCAGGAAGCGGGCGGCGTCGCGGCGTGTCGGCGGAATCGCCGGCGGCGCTGGAGGTGGTGCGGGTGGCGGCGAAGGCACCGGTGCGGGAGCCGGGGTCGGTGCCGGGGTGGGCCCGGGTGTCGGTGTAGGCGCGGGCGGCGTGCTCTCCGAGCCACCGCCGCCACACGCGCTCAGCAACGCGCCGGCGGCCAGCAGCGGGGCCAGGGGTGCGAGTTCGGCTTCCGGGCCGAGCCGGTCTGCCGGGGCTTCGGCCGTCTCAGCGGGCGGATGCGGGGTTTGAGTCTCCACGGCGCAACTCCGGCTTGGCGAAGCGGCCACTCTGCGCGCGCCGGGGCCGCGCAGGTGTCAGCGTGTGTGAATGCGGTGCGTCAAAGCGCTTCGGGCTGTAGCCCCGGCGAACCCAAGGGATCAGGCAGGAGCAGAGCGGGTGCGGCCCGTCTGCCATCAAGGCCGGTAGGGCACACCAGCTACATGACGCGCCCACAGCTCCCCAGCCACACCCTCGCGAATCAGCTGCGCCAGCGCCCGGTCGAGCTGCGGCAGCAGCGCCGCCGCAGCGCTCCCCTTGGCCGCCATCAGGTGCTTGGTGGGCCCGCGGGCCCAGCGGGCCGGGCTGGCCAGCAGCTGGGGGTGGCTCAGGATGTCCTGCCCGTTGACCTGCATGCCGGCCACCACCTCCAGCTCCTCGGGCACGTAGTCGCACCGGTCCAGCAGCAGCTTTTCGAACAGCTTGGGGTAGCGGTTCACGCCGGTGTCGAGTGCGCCAGCGGCCAGGCCGTAGTGGGCGTAGCTGGCACCGTTCAGGCCGCAGCCGCGCAGGCCCTGCAGGTCGGCCACCTGCTGGGGCCGCACCGGGCGGCTGGCGCGGGAGAAGACCATGGGCGTGAGCGTCATATAGGGCATGGAGAAGGCGTAGACCTGGGCCCTGGCGTCGCTGTAGTAGCCGCCGACGGCGAAATCGACCTGCCCACGTGCCACCGAGAGCAGGCAGCGCGCCCAGGGCTGGTCCGTCACGAAGCGCATCGGCTGGCCCGCACGGCGGAACACCTGGCTGAACAGCTCCATGGAGAAAGTGGGCTGCACCTCGGCGGCCGGCGGGGTGGCCGAGGCTGCAGAGCCCTGGGGAGCCGGCTTCGGGTCCACGCACACGGTGAGCGTGCGCTCCAGCGCCTGCGCCTGCGCCGCCCCGGCCGAGCCGAGCACGCAGGTCAGCACCAGGGTGGGAAGCCTTGCCATCGGGGCAGTCTAAGAGCCTGCTGGCGGGCCCCCGGTAGGATGTACCCCTCGCGCCGCCCTGCCCCGGGCGGCGTTTGGCTTTTTGCTTGAGCATTTTCGTGATCACCCTGCGCAACCTCACCCTCCGCCGCGGCACCAAGATCGTGCTGGACGACGCCACCGTCACCCTGCAACCCGGGGAGCGCATCGGTCTGGTGGGCGCCAACGGCGCCGGCAAGTCCAGCCTGTTCGCCCTGCTGGCCGGGCGCCTGCAGGCCGACCGCGGTGACGCCGAGATGCCACCCACCTGGCGGCTTTCCGAGGTGGCGCAGCACCTGCCCGAAACCGAGCAGGGTGCCACCGACTTCGTGCTCGACGGCGACCTGACGCTGCTGAAGGCGCGCGAGCAGCTCGCGGCGGCCGAGGCCGCGCATGACGGCCTGAAGATGGCAGAGGCGCACGCCGCGCTGCAAGACGCCGGCAGCTTCGACGCCCGGCCACGCGCGCAAAGTCTGCTGCTGGGCCTGGGCTTCAAGGTGGACCAGCTGGATGCGCCGGTGAACAGCTTCTCCGGCGGCTGGCGCATGCGCCTGCAGCTGGCGCGCACGCTGATCAACCCGGCCGAGCTGATGCTGCTGGACGAACCCACCAACCACCTGGACCTGGACGCGCTGGTGTGGCTGGAAGGCTGGCTTTCGCGCTACCCCGGCACCCTGCTGGTGATCAGCCACGACCGCGAGTTCCTGGACGCCATCACCCGCGTGACCCTGCATCTGGAGCACGCCAAGCTGACTCGCTGGGGCGGCAACTACACCACCTTCGAGACCCTGCGCGCCCAGGCCCAGGTGCTGCAGCAGGCCAGCTTCGAAAAGCAGCAGGACCGCATCAAGCATCTGCAGCACTTCATCGACCGCTTCAAGGCCAAGGCCAGCAAGGCCAAGCAGGCGCAGAGCCGCGTCAAGGCACTGGAGCGCATGGAAAAGCTCGCCCCGGTGCTGGCCGCGGCCGACTTCGCCTTCGAGTTCCGCGAGCCCGCCAACCTGCCCAACCCGATGCTGGCGCTTTCCGACCTGGCCTGCGGCTATGGCGACACCGCCATCGTGCGCAAGATCGACCGCACCGTGTTGGCCGGCCAGCGCATCGGCATCCTGGGGGCGAACGGCCAGGGCAAGTCCACCGTGGTGAAGACGATTGCCCGCACCATGCCGCCCTTGAGCGGCAGCATCACCGAGGGCAAGGGCCTGACGATCGGCTACTTCGCCCAGCAGGAGCTGGACGTGCTGCGCCCCGAGGAGGGGCCGCTGGCGCATATGGTGCGGTTGGCCAAGGAAGTCAGCCCGCAGGCGCGTGAGCAGGAGCTGCGCGATTTCCTCGGTCAGTTCCGCTTCACCGGCGACATGGTGAGCCAGGAAGTGGGCTCCTTGAGCGGAGGCGAGAAGGCGCGCCTGGTGCTGGCCATGCTGGTGTGGCAGCGCCCCAACCTGCTGCTGCTGGACGAACCGACGAACCATCTGGACCTGCAGACGCGCGAGGCACTCTCCATCGCGCTGAACGAGTTCGAGGGCACGGTGATGCTCGTCAGCCACGACCGCGCGCTGCTGCGCGAGGTTTGCGACGAGTTCTGGCTGGTGGCCGATGGCGCGCTCAAGCCCTTCGACGGCGACCTGGACGACTACCAGCGCTGGCTCAATGAGCGCGCCCGCGAGGAGGCCAAGGCCCTGCGCGCGGCCGCCGCGCCCGCACCCAGCGCGGACGACGCCCCCGCCGCCAGCCAGCGCGAGGACCGCAAGGCCGCCGCCCAGGCGCGCGCAAAGCTGGCGGACCAGACGCGCCCGCTGCGCAAGGAGATCGAGGCCATCGACAAGAAGCTGGTGCAACTGGGCCAGGAGCGCGAAGGCCTGGAAGCCGAGCTGGCCACTGGCGCGCTGGACCCCGGCGCCATCGCCAATTGCGGCCGGCGCCTGAAGGTGATTGCCGACGAGACCGATGCGCTGGAGCTGCGCTGGCTGGAACTGAGCGAGCAGATCGAGGCCGCCACGGCCGCCGCCGGTCTGTGAGTGTCTGAGCAAGACCGCACGGATCGTGCGGTCTTGTCCCGCACTTGAATTGCGCACAATTCAATTGCCAACTACAGTTCGCCCCATGCCAGCCAAGCACCGCGCCAAGCCCAGCCCCGCCGCCACCGAGTGGCTGCGCCTGGACCGCCAGCTCTGCTTCGCGCTCTACTCCGGCTCGCTGGCCATGACCAAGCTCTACAAGCCCCTGCTGGCGCCGCTGGGCCTGACCTACCCGCAGTACCTGGTGATGCTGTTGCTGTGGGAACAGGACGAGCAGGCCGTGAGCCAGCTGGGCGAGCGCCTGGCGCTGGATTCCGGCACCCTGACCCCACTGCTCAAGCGGCTGGAAGCCGCAGGCCTGCTGGTGCGCAGCCGCGATGCCGCCGACGAACGCCGCGTGCTGGTGCGCCTCACGCCGGCCGGCCGGGCGCTGCAAACCAAGGCGCTGGACATTCCCCATCAACTGGCCTGCGCCAGCGCCTGTTCGCTGGACGAATTGCAGGCTTTGACGCAACGCCTGCATCAGCTGCGCGAAAAGCTGCTGCAGGCACAGATCCCCACCGCCGCCTGAACCCGGCAATCACCCTCAAAGGAAACACCATGGCTCTCGACAAAGTCGTCTACACCGCCCACGCCACCACCACCGGCGGCCGCAATGGCAAGTCCAGCACCGGCCCGCTGGAGCTGACGCTGGCCAAGCCGGTCGAAATGGGTGGCAATGGCCAGGGCACCAACCCCGAGCAACTGTTCGCGGCCGGCTACTCGGCCTGCTTCATGGGCGCCATGGGCGCCGTGGCCGGCAAGCTGGGCCTGGCCGTGCCGGCCGACGCCAAGATCGACGCCGAAGTGGACTTTGGCCCGAAGGGCGCCGGCTACGGCATTGGCGTGCGCATGGCGATCAGCCTGCCCGGCCTGGAGCGTGAGGCCGCCGAAAAGCTGGTGGCCACGGCCCACCAGGTCTGCCCCTACAGCAATGCCACGCGCGGCAACATTGACGTGGTGCTGACCGTCGTCTGAGCGCCCACCGCACCCCTGCAAAGGCGCCTGCGGGCGCCTTTCTTCATGGGCGGCATGACGTTCGTAACCCGGCACTGTTCCTCTCACGCCCCTTGGGGTGAACGGCCTATGGTGCGGGGCATGTATCTGCCCCGTCTCCTTCCTCTCGCCCTCGCCCTCTTCAGCTGCGCCGCCACGGCGCAAGACGCCAAGCCCAAGGCCTGGAACGTCAACCAGCCGCCGGGCCAGTCCCGCAACGTCGCCATCGATGTGCGCAGCGGCACCTGGATGAGCGTGGACGTCAGCCCCGATGGCAAGCAGGTGCTGTTCGACCTGCTGGGTGATCTGTACGTGCTGCCGATTGAGGGCGGCCAGGCCCAGGCGCTGACGCATTCGGTGGCCTGGGAGATGCAGGCCCGCTTCTCGCCCGACGGGCAGAAGATCGCCTTCATCAGCGACGCCGGCGGCGGCGACAACGTCTGGGTGATGAACCGCGACGGCAGCGGCGCCCAGGCCATCAGCACCGAGGATTACCGGCTGCTGAACAACCCGACCTGGCACCCGAGCGGCCAGTACATCGCCGCGCGCAAGCACTTCACCGGCACACGCTCAGCGGGCTCGGGCGAGATCTGGCTCTACCACCTGGACGGTGGCAAGGGCGTGCAGCTCAACGAGAAGCCGAACTGGCAGAAGGACCTGGGCGAGCCCGCACTCTCGCCCGATGGCCGCTACCTCTACTACTCGATGGACGCCACGCCCGGCCGCGTGTTTGAGTACAACAAGGACTCGAACAAGGAGATCTTCCGCATCGTGCGGCAGGACCTGCAGGACGGCACGAGCGAGCCCCTGGTCAGCGGCCCGGGTGGCGCCATCCGGCCCACGCCCTCGCCCGACGGTCGCTACCTGGCCTTCGTGCGCCGCCAGCGCTTGGAGCAGGACCAGGGTCAGTCCATGCTCTTCCTCAAGGACCTGCACAGCGGCCGCGAGTGGCCGGTATGGGGCCCGCTGGAGCGCGATCTGCAGGAGTCCTGGTCCTACTACGGCGTCTACCCCGCCTTTGCCTGGATGCCGGGCAGCAAGGAGTTGGTGCTGTGGGCGCGCGGCAAGCTGTGGCGGGTGGACCCGTTCAAGAGCGCGGCACGCGAGATCCCCTTCCAGGTGAAGGACACGCGTGAGATCCGCGAGTCCATCCGCTACGCCCAGGAGGTGGCCCCGCCCGAGTTCGATGTGCGCCAGCTGCGCTGGGTGCAGACCGCACCGGACGGCAAGCGCGTCGTCTACTCGGCGCTCGGGCACCTTTACCTGAAGGAGCTGCCGAACGGCATGCCGCGCCGCCTGACCCAGCAGAACGAGCATTTCGAACTGTTCCCGAGCTTCTCGCGCGACGGCCAGTCCATCGTCTACACCACCTGGAACGACGAGAAGCTCGGCCAGGTGCGCGTGCGCCACCTGGCCAGCGGGCGCGAAACGGTCGTCACCCAGGCGCCCGGCAAGTACCTGCACCCACGCCTTTCGCCTGATGGCCGCTCGGTCGTCTACCAGAAGGCCAAGGGCGGCTACCTCACCACGCCCTGGCAGGGCCTGGGCCAGGGCCTCTTCATGAGCCGGGTGGACGGCAGCGAGCTGCAGCAGCTCAGCAAGACCGGCCACAGCCCGCAATGGGGCGCGGACAGCAAGGCGGTGTTCTTCACGCGCTCGGGCGCCGTCAGCGAGGTGGACAGCGAGCACAAGCTGGTGCGCCTGGACCTGGCCACTCGCGAGGAAACTCCCATCGCCAAGGGCGAGTTCGCCTCCGAATTCACGGTCTCGCCCGATGGCCGCTGGCTGGGCTTCATCGAGCGCTTCCATACCTACATCACGCCCTTGCCGCAGACCGGCAAGCTGCTGACGGTGGGCTCCAAGATGGAGGCCCTGCCCGTCAAGCGCCTGGACGTGAACGCCGGTGAATCCCTGCACTGGTCGGGCGACAGCGCCACCCTGCACTACGCGCTGGGTGATGAGCTCTTCAGCGTGCCGCGCGCCGCCGCCTACGGCGCCGATTTCAAGCGCAGCGAGCAGGGGCTCAAGATCGGCTTCCGCCAGGCGGCCGATGCGCCGACCGGCCGCATCGCCTTCCGCGGCGCGCGCATCGTGACGATGCGGGGCGACGAGGTCATCGAGGACGGCGTGCTCGTCACCGAAGGCAAGCGCATCCTGGCCGTGGGCAAGGCGGCTGAGGTCAGCATTCCGGCCGGCACGCAGGTGATCGAGGTGCAGGGCAAGACGCTGATCCCCGGCCTGATCGACACCCACTGGCACGGCGCCATGGCGGAGAGCCAATTCATTCCGCAGCAGAGCTGGGTCAACTACGCCACGCTGGCCTTTGGCGTCACCACCCTGCACGACCCCAGCAACCGCACCTCAGACATCCTGACCGTCAGCGAAATGCAGCGTGTCGGCCAGCTGGTGGGGCCGCGCATCTTCAGTACCGGCACCATCCTGTACGGCGCCAAAGCGGATGTGACGGCTGTCATCAACAACTACGACGACGCCCTCACCCACCTCAAGCGCCTGAAGGCCGCCGGCGCCTTCAGTGTGAAGAGCTACAACCAGCCACGCCGCGAACAGCGCCAGCAGATCCTGGAAGCGGCACGCCAGACGAACATGATGGTGGTGCCAGAGGGCGCCTCGCTGTTCCAGCTCAATATGAACCAGCTGGTGGACGGCCACACCACGGTGGAGCATGCGCTGCCCGTGGCCGAGGTGTACGAGGACGTCAAGCAGCTGTGGTCCCAGACCGCCGTGGGCTACAACCCGACGCTCAATGTGGCCTATGGCGGCCTGGACGGCGAGCACTACTGGTACGCGCACACCGAGGTGTGGCGCCACCCCATCCTGAGCCGCTTCGTGCCGCGCTCGGTGCTGGAGCCGCGCAGCGTGCGCCGCCTCACCGCGCCCGAACAGGACTTCAATGTGCTGCGCGTGGCCCGCACCGCCACCGAGCTGCAGCGCGCCGGCGTGCGCACCAGCATCGGCGCGCACGGCCAGCGCGAGGGCCTGGGTGCGCACTGGGAGATGTGGATGCTGGGCCTGGGCGGCATGACCCCGCTGGAAGCCCTGCGCAGCGCCACGCTGAACCCGGCGCAGACACTCGGCCTGGACAAGGACATCGGTTCGCTGGAACCCGGCAAGCTGGCCGATGTGGTGGTGCTGGACGGCGATGTGCTCAAGGACATCCGCCAGAGCGACCGCATCGCCCAGGTGATGCTGGGCGGGCGCCTGTACGAGCTGCCCACCATGAACGAAATCGGCCACCGACCCAAGCCGCGCAAGCCCTTCTTCTTCGAGGGCCTGAGCGGCGAGCAGGGTCAGGTACCGGTGCACGAGGACGCACTTGACGATTCGATGGGGGTCGGCCATGTCTGTAAGCACTGAGACTCGTCTGAACCGGGCCGCCAGCGCGGCGGCCCTGGCCCTGCTGCTGCAAGCCTGCGGCGGAGGCGGCGGAGGGGGTGCGCCAACTCCCCCGCCACCGCCGCAGACGCTGCCGGGTCTGGACGATCCGAATGTCTACTCCGCGAACGCCAATGCCTCGCTGCCCGGCGCCACCGAGGCCGCGGCGGTCACCCAGCACAGCCTCAGCCTGGGTGGCCAGACCCTGAACTACCAGGCCACGGCCGGCCACCTGATCGCGCGCGAGATCGGCGCGGCGCAACGGCCGCAAGCAGCGGTGTTCTACGTCGCCTACACCTTGCCCGGCGCGAACGCGGCCACCCGGCCGGTCACCTTCTTCTACAACGGCGGCCCGGGCTCGGCCTCGGTCTGGCTGCAGTTGGGTTCCTTTGGCCCCAAGCGCCTGGTCAGCGGCGTACCCGAAACCACCGCCGCCCGCCCCTTCCCCCTGGTGGACAACGCCGACAGCCTGCTGGCACAGAGCGATCTGGTGTTCGTCAACGCGGTGGGCAGCGGCCGCTCGCAGGCCATCGCCCCGTTCACCAACCGCAGCTTCTGGGGCGTGAACGAGGACGCCAGCCTGTTCCGCGACTTCATTCGCCGTTATGTCGAGGTCAACGGCCGCCAGGCCTCACCCAAGTTCCTGTACGGCGAGAGCTATGGCGGGCCGCGCACCGCGGTGCTGGCGCGGCGACTGCAGGAGGCCAATCTGCCCATGGACGGGCTGGTGCTGCAAAGCCCGGCCATGGACTACAACAGCAATTGCGCCATCTTCGAGTTGCCGCGCGTCTCCTGCGCCGGCTACCTGCCCAGCTACGCCGCCGTGGGGGCCTGGCACCGGTTGAGCCAACAGGTGCCAACGGACCTCGACGCCTGGACCATCCAGGCGCGCCAGTTCGCCGCCCAGAGCTACGAACCGGCCGCGCAAGCCTTCCTGACCGGCGGCAGCACCACCCCGGCACTGTGGCCGCAGCTGGCCAACCTGACCGGCCTGGGCGCCAACCACTGGCAGGCGCAGTTCAACCTACCGCCGACCTACTACCGCGAGAACCTGCTGCCCGGCCAGCTGATCGGCCGCTACGACGGCCGCATGCTGGCCCCGGTGGGCAGCGCCCTGGCCGCCGAGGGCGACCCCTCCAGCACCTGGATCGGCAGCAGCTTCGCCAGCGCCATCAACACCCACCTGAGCAACGATCTGCAGTACCGCAATGGCTCGACCTATGTGCTGCTCAGCAATGCCATCCAGGTCTGGAACTTCAGCTACGGCGGCCGCGACTTGCCGGACACCATCCCCGACCTGGCCTGGACCCTGCAGCAGAACCCGCGTCTGCGCGTGCTTGCCATCAGCGGCTATCACGACCTGGCCACACCGTTCTACCGAACCGAGCAGGACCTGGCGCGCCTGAACAGCAACCGCGTGCAGGTGCGCAACTACCCCGGCGGCCACATGAGCTTCCTGGACGACGCCACCCGGGTGCGCCAGAAGGCCGATCTGGTGAGCTTCTACGCCGAAGTGCTGGCCGCGCGCGGTGCGGCGGCCGGCAGCGGGCCGCAGCGCCAGGCCTCCGCCGCCGCGCCGCAGCGCCCCTACCCGGACCAGGCCGGTGCCCTGCCCCTGCCGGGCTTCAAGCGGGCCACGCCGGAGCCGGAGTTCCAGGCGCCGATGCGAGATCCGTGGGTGCCACCGCGCGCCAACCTCACAGCCCCGGTCAAAGCACCCGATTGACAGCCGCGTGCCAGGCCGCCATGCGCTCGGCGGCCTGCGCCCGCGCCATCTGCGGCTCGAAGCGTCGCCCCGCACTCGAAGCCGGTGCGAGCGTCACCCCAGCCTGCGCCGCAGCCAAGGCCGCTGCGCCGTAAGCGGTGCTTTCCACCACCGCCGGCCGCCACACTGGCACGCCCAGCAGATCGGCCTGCCATTGCATTAAGAGGTCGTTGGCGCTGGCGCCGCCGTCCACGCGCAGCTCGCTCAAGGCGATGCCGGCAGCGCTGGCGTCCTTCACCATCGCCTCCAGCACGTCGGCGCTCTGGAAGGCGATCGATTCAAGGGCCGCTCGTGCGATCTGCGCCTGGCCGCTGCCGCGTGTCAGGCCCAGGATGGCGCCGCGCGCCTCGGCGTTCCAGTACGGCGCACCCAGGCCGGTGAAGGCGGGCACGACGATGACGCCGCCGCTGTCGGGCACCGAACGGGCCAGGGTCTCGACCTCGGCGCTGCTCGCGAACATCTTCAGGCCGTCGCGCAGCCACTGCACCACGGCACCGCCCATGAAGACGCTGCCCTCCAACGCGAACTGGGGCTGCGCGCCGGTCTGGGCCGCACGCGTGGTCAGCAGGCCGTGCTCGGACGGCAGCGCGCGCTCGCCGGTGTGCATGAGCAGGAAGCAGCCGGTGCCATAGGTGTTCTTGGCCTGACCCGGCTGGGTGCAGCCCTGGCCGAAGAGCGCGGCCTGCTGGTCGCCGGCCACGCCGCCAATAGCGATGGAGCCCCCCAGCAAGCTGGTGTGGCCGTAGTCGGCGGCGGAGGGGCGGATTTCGGGCAGCAAGGCCCGCGGGATGCCAAAGAGGCGCAGCAGCTCCTCGTCCCAGGCGCCGCTGTGCAGGTTCATCAGCAGGGTGCGGCTGGCGTTCGTCACATCGGTGGCGTGCACGCGGCCTTCGGTCAGGCGCCAGAGCAGCCAGCTGTCGACGGTGCCAACGGCCAGCTCGCCGCGCTCGGCACGCGCGCGCCAGTCGGGGTGCTGCTGCAACCACCAGGCGATCTTGGTGGCGCTGAAGTAGGGGTCGAGCGTCAGGCCGGTGTGCTGGCGCACGAAGTCCAGGTGCCCGGCCTCGCGCAGGGCCTGGCAGGCGGCGGCGGTACGGCGGTCCTGCCAGACGATGGCGCGCGTCAGGGCCTTGCCGCTGGCGCGCTCCCACAGCACCACGGTCTCGCGCTGGTTGGTCAGGCCGATGGCCGCCACATCGGCCGGGCGCCGGCCGGCCAGGGCCTGGCGGGCGGTGTCCAGCTGGGTGGCCCAGATGGCCTCGGGATCGTGCTCGACCCAGCCGGGCTGTGGGAAGTGCTGCTCGAAGGGCTGCTGGGCCTGCGCCTGGATCCGGCCCTGCAGGTCAAAGAGCAGCGCGCGTGAACTGGTAGTGCCTTGGTCAAGCGCCAGCACATGGGTCATGACGAACTCCTCAATAGCCGTTGGGGTTCATGGATTGCCAGCGCCAGGCGTCGGCGCACATCTGTTCCAGGGTGTGCGTGGCCTGCCAGCCCAGCTCGGCCTGGGCCTTGGCGGGGTCGGCCCAGCTTTGCGCGG
The DNA here is from genome assembly GCF_016093275.1 of Inhella proteolytica. GTDB lineage: Bacteria > Pseudomonadota > Gammaproteobacteria > Burkholderiales > Burkholderiaceae_C > Inhella > Inhella proteolytica. The sequence goes on along the minus strand of NZ_JAEDAK010000001.1, from coordinate 301,622 downwards.
CGTCGCCCGGGCGACGTGGGGCGACGTGGTGGGCGATCGGCTTGCCGGCAGCGGCCTCGAAGGCGCGCAGCACCTCCAGCACCGAGTGGCCCCGGCCGGTGCCGAGGTTGAAGGTGTGCATGCCCGCCTTGCCATGCACATGGCGCAGCGCGGCCAGGTGGCCGGCGGCCAGGTCCATCACATGGATGTAATCGCGCACGCCGGTGCCGTCGACGGTGGGGTAATCGTTGCCGAACACGGCCAGCGATTCGCGCCGGCCCACGGCTACCTGGGCGATGAAGGGCATCAGGTTGTTGGGGATGCCCTGCGGGTCCTCGCCCATGCGGCCGCTGGGGTGGGCGCCCACGGGGTTGAAGTAGCGCAGCGCACACAGGCTCATGCCACTGCCCGGCGCGGCGGCCAGGTCGGTGAGGATCTGCTCGACCATCAGCTTGCTGCGGCCGTAGGGGTTGGTGGTGCCGGTGGGGGCGTCCTCGCGCAGCGGCATGGTCTCGGCCATGCCGTAGACGGTGGCCGAGCTGCTGAACACCAGGGTGCCCACGCCTTCGTCGCGCATCGCGGCCAGCAGGCTCAAGCTGCCCTGGACGTTGTTGTCGAAGTATTCGAGCGGCTTCTCCACCGACTCCCCCACCGCCTTCAGGCCGGCGAAATGCATCACCGCCTCGATGCCGACATCGCGCAGCACGCGGCGCAGCAAGGCGCCGTCGCGCACGTCCCCTTCCACCAGCGCCGGCTTGCGGCCGCACAGCTCCGCCACGCGCTCAAGGGCCACCGGCGAGCTGTTACTGAAGTTGTCCAGCACCACCGGCTGGTGGCCGGCCTCGATCAGCTGCAGGGTGGTGATGGAGCCGATGAAACCGGCGCCGCCGGTGACGAGCACGCGCATGAAGGACTTCCTTCTCGTTCTGGGGATTGCGATTGTGCGAGCGGCCGATTCCGCGCCGATGCGGGGCGCACAATCCCGCCCCGCCATGAACGTGATCATCCTTGACGATTACCAGGACGCCGTGCGCAAGCTGCACTGCGCCACCAAGCTTGAGGTCGAGGGCATCCAGGCCAAGGTGTTCACGAACACCGTCAAGGGCATCGGCCAGCTGGCCGTGCGCCTGCGCGACGCCGATGTGCTGGTGCTCATCCGCGAACGCACCGCCTTCCCCCGCCAGCTGCTGGAAAAGCTGCCCCGGCTCAAGCTGATCGCCCAGACCGGCCGGGTGGGCTCGCACATCGACGTCGAGGCCTGCACCCGCCTCGGCATTGCCGTGGCCGAGGGCGTGGGCTCGCCCCATGCGCCGGCGGAGCTGACCTGGGCGCTCATCATGGCCGCCATGCGGCGCCTGCCGCAGTACATCGGCAACCTCAAGCACGGCGCCTGGCAGCAAAGCGGCCTGAAGTCGGCCTCGATGCCGCCCAACTTCGGCATCGGCCTGCTGCTGCAGGGCAAAACCCTGGGCATCTGGGGCTACGGCAAGATCGGCCAGCTGCTGGCCGGCTACGGCAAGGCCTTTGGCATGCAGGTGCTGGTGTGGGGCAGCGAAGCCTCGCGGCTGAAGGCCATGGCCGATGGCTACCAGGCGGCCGAAAGCCGTGAGGCCTTCTTCGCCGGCTGCGACGTGCTGAGCCTGCACCTGCGCCTGAACGAGGCCACGCGCGGCCTGGTGACGCTGGAAGACTTTGGGCTGATGAAGCCCAGTGCGTTGTTCGTCAACACCTCGCGCGCCGAGTTGGTGGCCGAGAACGCGCTGGTGGCGGCGCTGAACCGGGGCCGCCCCGGCATGGCGGCGGTGGATGTGTTCGAGAGCGAGCCCATCCTGCAAGGCCACCCGCTGCTGCGCCTGGAGAACGCCGTCTGCACCCCGCACATCGGCTATGTGGAGCAGGCCAGCTACGAGCTGTACTTCGGCGCCGCGTTCGACAACGTCGTCGCCTTCCTGCGCGGGCAGCCGCAGAACCTGGTGAACCCGGACGCGCTGAAGGTCAGCCGGTGAACGCACCGCGCTCGCCCTGGCACTTGGCCTGGGTGTGCAACCGCCTGGCCCTGCAGGGCTTCGGCGGCATCCTGGCGGTGGCCCAGCATGAATTCGTCGAGCGCGAGCGCTGGCTGAGCGATGCCGAGTTCCTGGAGCTGATGGCCGCCGCCCAGGTCCTGCCCGGCCCCAACGTCATCAACCTGGCCATCATGCTCGGCCAGCGCCACTTCGGCTGGCGCGGCGTGTTGGCGGTGCTGGGCGGCATGCTGCTGGTGCCGGGCCTGCTGGTGATCGCGCTGGCGGCGCTGGCCAGCCAGCAACTGCACCGCCCCGAGGTACAGGGGGCGTTGCGCGGCATGGGCCTGGTGGCTGCCGGCCTGTTGCTGGGCGCGAGCTGGAAGCTGGCGCTGCCGCTGCGCCGCTCCCCCCTGGGGCCCTGGGCCGTGGCGGCGCTCGCTGCAGCCGGCCTGCTGCTCAGCGCCTGGCTGCGCTGGCCGCTGGTGGCGGTGGTGCTGCTGGTGGGCGGGCTGGGCATGGCCTGGGCGGCGCACCAGGCGCGGCGCCCATGAGCTGGGGCGAGCTGGCGGCCGTGGCCGGGCAGTTCGCCCTGCTCTCGCTGCTGTCGATCGGCGGCGTCAACGCCATCCTGGCCGACTCCCAGCGCATCCTGGTGCTGCAGCGCGGTTGGCTGGACGAAGCCGGCTTCGCGCAGGCCGTGGCTCTGGGCCAGGCGGCGCCAGGCCCGAACATCATGGTGGTGGGGGTGCTGGGCTGGATGGCCGCCGGGCCGGCCGGCCTGCTGGCCTGCCTGGGCGGGGTGTTGCTGCCCTCCACCCTGCTGGTGTGGCGCTACGCGCGTTGGGCCGAGGCCAACCGCCAGCACCCGCTGCTGCAGGCCTTCCAGCGCGGCTGCGCGCCGCTGGTGCTGGGGCTTTCGCTATCCGGCGCCTGGGTGCTGGTACAGCCCTACACGCAGGCCGGCTGGCCCGCCTGGGCGCTGGTCGCCGGGGTGGCGCTGGGCAGCGCGCGCAGCAAGCTGCCGCCGCTGGCCTGGTTGGGGCTCGGCGCCGCGGGCGGGGTGTTCGGGCTCTGGTGACTTAGCGGCGCTTCAGGGCCGCAGCTGCAGGCGGTGCAGCGGCGCACCCGGCAGCAGCGGCCCGAAACGCCCGGCCGCCCAGTCGGCGTGGTCGCTCAGGTAGAAGGGCGAGAGCGGGTGGCCGCTGGGCCCGCCGGGCATGGCGAACAGGCCGCGTGCTTCCTCGCCCGGCGCCACCACCAGGCGTTCGCTGGCGCCAAAGCTGCGCGCCTGGGCCCGTGGGGTCAGGGTGTCGCCCACCATCGGCTGGGGCGGTGCGTCCAAGTGGCGGCCCAGCCAGGCCGGCAGCGCGGCGCTCAAGGGGTGGCGCACGCGGATGCTTTCCGTCTCGCCCCAGCGCGCATCGGCCAGCCGGCCGTGGCGCTGCTGCAAGCGCTCCATCTCCGCATCCACCAGCGCCAGCAGCTCCGGCAAGCCGCTGCGCCAGGCCGCGGGCTGTTCCTCGTAGAGGCGCAGCACGGGTTCATCCCAGCGCGGGTTCAGGGCGGCCAGGCTGAAGTCCTTGGCATCGCCACCCGCTTGGGGCAACGACGGGGCCAGCGCCTGATTGAAGGCCTCCAGCGCGGCCGTGCGCAGGCCGCGCACCAGGGTGTAGGCCACGGCATCGGGGCGGGCCTGCAGGGGCGCGTCGATCAGGCGCCGGTACTCGGCGCGCGCCGAATCGGGTGCAGCGGCGTCCAGGCGGCGCAGCAGCAGCGCCTGCCAGCGCTGCAGCATGGGGGCCTGGTCGTCCAGCGCGATGGCGGCCAGGGCCGCTTCGTCGGGGTGGTCGAGTGCGCGCAGGCGCTCGCGCACGCGGGCGGCGCGGCCCGGAGCGCCGTAGCCGCCATCCCCCAGGCGCTCGAAGCCGGCTCCGCCCAGATGGCGGTGGTTGGCGCTCCAGAGCCGGCCATCCGCCGGGTCCTGCAGCTGCGGGTGAGGCCCCTCGCCCAGCAGCGGGCCGGCCGGCGTCCAGGCCAGGTGGCCCTGACGGTCCACCAGCAGCTGGTTCTGCGTCGGCATGCCCAGCCGCGGGGCCAAGGCCAGGGCGGTCGGCACATCGGCGGCGTCTTCCAGCGCCAGCAGCTGCAGATTGACGGCGTCGGGCCGGTAGGCCTGCCAGCGCCGCACATGGGGGCGGCCATCCAGGCGCTCCACCGGCCCCCAGGGCGAGCTCTCCAGCTCCAGCGCTTGCGGTGCACTGCCGGCCACGGTCAGGGTGTGGGTCTGGCGCTGCAGCGGCGCCTCGCGGCCGTCCGGCCCGCGCCAGCGTCCGTCGCCCGCGGGCTCCAGGGGCAGCAGCTCGAAGGAGCGCACATAGCTGTTGGTGAAACCCCAGGCGATCTGGCCCGTGCTGCCCACCACCAGTGCGGGCATGCCCGGCAGCGTCACTCCCACCCAGCGGCGCTCGCGGCCATCGGCGCCGCGCCAATGCAGGGCCATGCGGTACCAGGTGTTGGGCAGCCCCAGGCTCAGATGCATGTCATTGGCCAACAGGCCGGGCTGACCGGGGCGGCGTGCGCCCCCCACGGCCCAGGCGTTGGAGCCGACCTGGCCGGCCTCCCCTGCCATCTGTTGGCGCGGCGCAGCGCCCTGCCCCCAGCCAGGCGGTGGCGCCGGAATCGGGCCGCGCTGCGCAAAGGCCACGCCGTCCAGCGGGGCGTCCAGCTCGGGGATGCCGGGCGCGAGCAGGAAGTCAGCCAGCGGCGCGCCAAGGCGCTCGCGCAGCGCCATGCGCCCCCGCAGCTGGCCCAGCTGGTCGGCCTGCAGATTCAGGTACATCGCGTAGACCGCGAGCAGGCTGTCCACCGGCTGCCAGGGGGCCGGCGCCTGGCGCAGCAGCCAGTACTCGGGCGGGCGCGCGCCGAGCGATTGCAGCCCCCGGTTCACCCCCGCCGCATAGGCCTGCAGAAGGCCCTGTTCCGCGGGCGAGAGCGCCGCGTAGGCCTGCTCGGCCCGCGCCCGAAAGCCGTGGCCGCGCGTGGCCCGGTCGATCTTCAGGCCGGGCGCGCCCACCAGGGCGGCCATTTCGCCGGCGGCGGCACGGCGCAGGGTGTCCATCTGGAAGAAGCGGTCCTGCCCATGGGCCACGCCGATGCCGTAGGCAGCATCGCTCCGGTTCGCCGCATGCACGCTGGCGGTACCGCGCGCATCGCGCTGCAGCTCCACCGGTGCCGCCAGGCCCGGCGCCGGCAGCTCACCCTGCAGCGGCGGCAGGCTGGCGCGCAGCAGCAGCCAGATGGCCAGCAGCGCGGCCAGCAGCAACAGGGCCAGCGCGGCCAGGCCGCGTGCCAGCCAGCGCCGCGTCATTCCTTGGTGCCGAAGATCTTGTCGCCCGCGTCGCCCAGGCCCGGGATGATGTAGCCCTGCTCATTGAGGTGGCTGTCGATCGCCGCCGTCCAGCAGCGCACCTCGGGGTGGGCCTTGTGCATCGCCGCCACGCCTTCCGGCGCGGCCACCAGCACCAGGGCGCGGATGTCCTTGCAGCCGCGCGCCTTCAGCAGGTCGATGGTGGCGATCATGGAGCCGGCCGTGGCCAGCATGGGGTCGATGATGAGCGCGGTGCGCTCGTCCAGCTGGCCGACGAAACGCTCGAAGTAATTCACCGGCTTGAGCGTTTCATGATCCCGCGCGAGGCCGACGACCGAGACCTTGGCGTTGGGCAGGATGTCGAGCACGCCGTCCAGCATCCCCAGGCCGGCGCGCAGGATGGGCACCACGGTGACCTTGCGGCCGGCGATCTGGTCGACCTCGGTCGGGCCGCTCCAGCACTCCAGGGTCACTTTCTCGGTCGGGAAATCGGCAGTGGCCTCATAGGCCAGCAGACGCGCCACTTCCTGGGTCAGCTCGCGGAACTTCTTGGTCGAGATGTCGGCCTCGCGCAGCAGACCGACCTTGTGTTTGACGAGCGGGTGGGTGACGGCGATCACGGGCATGGCTTCAACCTCTCTGGCGCAGGGATTCGTACAGGCAGATGCCGGCCGCGACCGACACGTTCAGCGATTCGACCGCGCCACGCATGGGAATGCTGACCAGGCGGTCGCAGGTCTTGGCGGTGAGCTGGCGCAGGCCCTTGCCCTCGGCGCCCAGCACCCAGGCCAGCGGGCCGGCCAGCGGCGCCGCGTAGATGGAGGACTCGGCCTGGTCGGAGGTGCCGACGCAGACGATGTCGCGCTCCTTCAGCTCGCCCAGCGTGCGGGCTAGGTTCGTCACCATCAAGTAGGGCACCGATTCGGCCGCGCCGCTGGCCACCTTCGCCACCGTGGCGTTCAGGCCCACGGCATGGTCGCGCGGGGCAATCACCGCATGCGCGCCCGCACCATCGGCCACGCGCAGGCAGGCGCCCAGGTTGTGCGGGTCGGTCACGCCGTCCAGCACCAGCAGCAGCGGCTGCTCACCACGCGCCTGCACCTCGTCGAGCAGGTCGTCGAGCGAGTGCTGCTGTTTCAGTGCCTCCACCTTGGCCACCACGCCCTGGTGGCGGTCGGTGCGGGCCAGGCGGTCCAGCTGCAGGGGCTCGGTCTCGGCCACCTTGATGCCGGCCTCGGCGGCACGCGCCAGCAGGCCCTTCATGCGGGCATCGCGGCGGCTGGCGTCGAACAGGATCAGCTCGATGCTGGCCGGGGCGATCTTCAATCGCGTGCTGAGGGCGTGAAAGCCGAACAGCACGCTGCGGGGTTTTTCGGTCATGGGGGGATGCTACGGGCCGGCGGCCCGGGTGGCATGGATGAAAGCCAGCACGACGCCGATCAGGACGGGCTGGTGCAGCAGATAAAAGCTCAGCGGCCATTGCCCCAGGCGCACCAATCCCAGCGGCGCGCTGCCCTGCAGCCAGTGGCGCAGGCCCGCACTGCGCGCCGCCGCCAGGCCCAGCAGCAGCGGGGCCAGCCAAGGCAGCAGGGGCACATAGTCTTCGGTGATGGGCTTGCGCGTCACCAGGCCCAGCCAGTTGGTCCAGCGGCTGTCAAACAGCGGGTGCTGCAGCCATGCGGGGGCCAGGGCACAGGCCAGGGCCAGGGCCAGCAGGGCCGCGGTGTGCAGGCGCGCAGCCCCCCAGCGCGCCAACGGCAGCATCAGCGCGAAGGCGTGCAGCACACCGAAGCTGATCCAGGAACGCGGAAACATCAGGGCCGAGCCGGCGCTCACCAGGGCCGCCGCGGCAGCAATCTGCGCCCAGCGGCGCCAGAAACGCGCGGCCGGCTGGCCGGCCTGCAGGGCCAGGCCCTGCCCCAGGCCGGCCCAGAACAGAAAGCCCGACAGGATGGCGGTGCGCTGGGTGGTCCACAGCGCGTCTGTGTAGAAATTGGCGTCCAACAGGCGGAAATGCGCCAAATCGAAACAGAAATGGAAGGCGGCCATCCATAGCATCCAGCCGGCGCGCAGGGCGTCGAGTCGTGCAAAGCGGGGGGTGCTGGCCATGGGGGGCGGCATTGTGCCCCTGTACATTGCGCTGCCCAAAGGGGGACCCCGTGGAACTGGCCGACTTTCAACACCTGGTACGCGTCAGCGAGCAGGACTGCGCTGCCGATGCCAAACGCTACCGACGCGCCGTGGCCTGGTTTTCCAGCCTGGGCTATTTGTGGGTACTGGGCTGCGCGCTGCTCGGCCTGGCCCTGCTGTACTGGAGCTGGCAGCGCTACAGCAGCGGGCATGGCCGCTGGAACCTGATCTTTCTGGTGCTGGCGGGCGGGAGCCTGCTGCTCACCAGCGTGCAGGCGCTGTGGCTTCGCCTGCAGCCGCCGCCGGGCGAACCCATCACGCCCGAGCAGGCGCCCGAGCTGTTCGAAGGCCTGGAACGCATCCGCAAGGCCATCAAGGGCCCGCGCATCCACCGCGTGCTTGTGAATGCCGAGTTCAACGCCTGCATCGTGCAGATCCCGCGCTGGGGCCTGCTGGGCCGGCCCGAGAACCACCTGGTCATCGGGCTGCCTCTGCTGTATGCGCTGGAGCGGCGGCGCGCCCTGGCCGTGCTGGCACATGAATACGGCCACCTGCGCGGCGGCCACGGCAGCTTCAGCGCCTGGATCTACCGCACCCGCATGGCCTGGCAGCGCCTGGCCGAGCGCCTGGAGCACGACGACGGCCTGGTGGCCGCCGCCAGCCGGCGCTTCTTCGCCTGGTATGCGCCGCGCTTCGTGGCCAAGAGCTTTGCGCTCGCGCGCCAGGACGAATACGAGGCCGACAAAGTGGCGCAGAAGCTGCTGGGCGCCGAGGTGATGGAGGCGGCGCTCAAGGAGATCGAGATCAAGGGCGCCTGGCTGGCCTCCGAGTTCTGGCCCTGGCACTGGCGCCGCGCGCAGCGCCACGAGCAGCCCAAGGGGCCGATGCATGCGCTCAAGCGCAAATTGCACGAAGCGCCGGAGCCGCGCTTCGCACAATCCGCCCTGGAGCAGGCCTGGCGCCGCCTGGCCCAGGTGGACGACACCCACCCGGCGCTGCGCGAGCGCATCGAGGCCCTGCAGCCGCAGGCGCTGCGCACCCTGCCGAACTGGTCGCGCGATTCCGCGCTCAAGCTGCTGACCCGCGAAACCGCCGAGCAGCTGGCCGAGCGCTTCGATGCCCAGTGGCAGCACGACAACGCGGCCGACTGGAAGCTCTACCGCCAGGACCTGCTGCGCTGGGCCGCACGGCGCGACGCCCTGCTGCAGCAGCCCGACCGCAGCCCCGATGAGCAGGTGGAGTTGGCGCGCCTGAGCCTCCGCCTGGACCCTGAGACCGATGTGCGCGGCCCCTATTTCGCCGCCCTGGCCGCCGCACCCGATCACGCCGAGGCCCTGCGCGGCCTGGCCCTGGCCCTGCAGGACAGCGACCGCGAGCAAAGCCTGGCGATCGACCAGCATCTGTACGAAACCGGCCCGGCGCAGCGCTGGTGGGCGGCGCGCCATGCGGTAGGGCTGCTGGAACACCCGGTGGACGACGTCGAGACCCTGAAGCGCTGGCGTCAGCGCCTGGCCGAGGCCAGCGCGGTGGAAGACGAGGCCTGGCGCGACCTGATGGAGAGCGACTGGCTGCAGCACAGCCGCCCACCGGACCTGAGCGAGTTCGAGACCGAGGACCTGGTGCACGCGCTGCGCCGCGAGACCGCCATCGCCGGCGCCTGGATCTGCTGCAAGACCGTCAAGGCCTTCCCCTGGCGGCGCTGCTACTTGCTGGTGCTGGACCTGCCGCATTGCGATGCCGCCGAGGCCCAGCAGCTGAGCCAGCAGTTGGTGCGCCACCTGCCCTTGCCCGGCCCCTGCCTGATCGGCGCGGTGCAGTTCGGGATCGATCCCCACCAGGCGCCGCTGCAGGCGTTGAAGATCCGCTAGGGCCTGTTAACACTGCGGGGAGCCAGCGCGTTGCCATCCAAAATGGGCGCCAACGAGGCGCGAAACGAGGCCGGGGCGGTTCCCCCGGCGAGGCTTCGCAACGATGTGGGCGCCCTTTTTGGTGGCAACCCGCAGGGAAAGGGCCTGGCCGGCCGGCTTCCGTCGTTGCCCGGCTCGCCCAGGCGGCCAGCCTGGGCGTTCGCCGTGCGCCTAGGCTGCCAGCCGGCCACGCCCTTTCGCGCGGCTTCCCGCAGTGTTAACAGGCCCTGTCCGCCATGAGCCCCGCCCTCGTTGAATCGCTTGAGATCCGGCTGCGCCCGGTGCAGGCCGGCCAGATCGCCGGCTGGCTGCGCCGCGGCTGGCAGGACTTCTGCGCCTGCCCCCTGGCCGGCCTGCTGCATGGCGCCGCCATGGCGGCCTTTGGCCTGGCCCTGCTGGCGCTGGCGGGCAACCGCTTCTGGCTGCTGGCCGGCGCCTTCAGCGGCTTCCTGCTGGTGGCGCCGGTGGCGGCCACGGGCCTTTACGCCATCAGCCGGGCGCGCGCGCGCGGCCAGCCGGCGGGGCTGGCCGTGGCGCTGCGCATGTGGATCCCCAACAAGCCGGTGCTGATCGGCTTCGGCCTGCTGCTGGCGCTGGCCGGCACCGGCTGGGTGCTGACCTCGGCCGCGCTGATCACCGCCTTCGCTCCTGGCCCGGTGGACAGCCCGAGAGACTTCCTGCAGTTGGTGGTGCTGGCCCGCGAAGGCCATCTGTTCGAGCTCTGGATGGCGCTGGGCGCGCTGCTGGCCGCGCCGGTGTATGCCAGTTCGGTGGTCTCCATCCCCCTGCTGCTCGACCGCCGCGTGGGCCTTTGGAGCGCCGTGCTCACCAGCTGGCGCGTGGTGCTGGCCGCTCCCGGCGTGCTGGGTCTGTGGGCGGCACTGCTGGTGCTGCTGAGCCTGTTGGCCATGCTGCCCCTGCTGCTGGGCCTGCTGGTGCTGGCCCCCTGGCTGGCACATGCCAGCTGGCATGCCTACACCGAGCTGGTGGACGCCAGCGCCTTGGCCGAGAGACGCTGATGGGCGGCTACACCGAGGCGGAAATCGCCCAGTTCGGCCTCACCTTCGGGGTGAGCGCCTTCATGCTCTACATGGTCTTCATCATTGCCCAGCTGGCGCGTGAGTCGAAGGCTGGCAAGTTCGGCACCTTCGTGCTCTTCCTGGCCCTGGGCTTCGGCCTGCTGGGCTTTGCCATCAAGGGCGTCATCAAATGGATCCTGGGTGGCGAGTGACTTGAGTTCGCCGCCATCAGCCCCACCTCACGCATCCCCTTTCCTGACCCGCCCTCGCATGACCGCGCCCACCCGCCCCCTGCGCCGCGCCCTCTTCCCTGCCCTGCTCTCCCTGACCCTGCTGGGCGGCATCGCCGCCAGCGGCCTGATTCCCGGGTTGGCGCTGGGGCGGGCCGACGTGCAGCCGCGCGCCGTCACGCCGCGCGGCCCGCTGGAGGCGGACGAACTCGGCAACATCCGCGTCTTCAAGACGATTTCGCCCTCGGTGGTGCACATCACCACCACCGCGGTGCAGCGCGACTTCTTTGCCCGCCCGGTTGGCGAGGTGCCGCGTGGCACGGGCTCGGGCTTTGTCTGGGACGAGCAGGGCCATGTGGTGACGAATTTCCACGTCATCCAGGGCGCGGAAGGCGTCAAGGTCACGCTGGCCGACCAGACCGAGCTGCCGGCCAAGTTCGTTGGCGCCTTCCCGGATCGCGACCTGGCCGTGTTGAAGGTCGATCTGCCCGCCAACAAGCACCCGCCCATTCCGATCGGCAGCAGCCGCGAGCTGGTGGTGGGGCAAAAGGTCTATGCCATCGGCAACCCCTTCGGCCTGGACTTCACTCTCACCACCGGCATCGTCTCGGCGCTGAACCGCGAGATCGAGTCGGTGACGCGCCGCGCCATTCGCGGCGCCATCCAGACGGACGCGGCCATCAACCCCGGCAATTCCGGCGGTCCGTTGCTCGACTCCGCCGGGCGGCTGATCGGCGTCAACACCGCCATTTATTCGCCCAGCGGCGCCAGCGCCGGCATCGGCTTCGCCATTCCGGTGGACGAGGTGAACCGCATCGTGCCGCGCCTGATCCGCGACGGCCGCTTCGTGCGGCCGGTGCTCGGCATCACGCCGCTGGACGAGCGCTGGACCCAGGCCCTGCAGCGCCGCATGGGCCTGCCCAAGGGCGTGGCCCTCGTGGGCGTGGCACCCGGCGGGCCGGCTGCACGCGCCGGCCTGCGGCCCTTCACGCAGAACCGCCAGGGGGCCATCGAGCCGGGCGACGTCATCACCGCGGTCAACGACGCCGCCGTGGACGACTTCGACGACCTGCTGACCGAACTGGAAAAGCGCCAGGCCGGCGACACCGTGCGCCTGACGGTGTGGCGCGAGGGCCGCAACCGCAGCTTGAGCGTGGTCGTGCGCGCCGGCGATTGAGGCCGGCACAGGAAGGCCCTGTGCTAGCGTGAAGCGCATGCCCGGCCCCACGCGCGCACCGCTGAAACACTGGCTGTTCCACTGGCCCAGCCTGCTGACCTGCCTGCTGTGCGTGGGCGTGGTGCTGGCCACGGCCGATCTGCGCGCCACGGACCGCATCGAGGCGCAGCGCCGCGAGGTGCAGCGCCTGCTGAGCGAGGCGCAGGCCCGGCTGGATCTGGTGGTGGAGTCCACCTTCAGCCCGGCGGCCGGCTTGGTGGTGCTGATCCGCGTGGATGGCGACCTCAGCGCCGAACGCTTCGGCCGCCATGTCGAGGCCCTGCAGGCCGAGCGGCCGCAGGTCCGCAATGTGGTGGCCGCACCGGACGATGTGGTGCGCCTGGTGCACCCGCTGCGCGGCAATGAAAAGGCCTTGGGGCTGGACTACCGCACCGTGCCGGCGCAGTGGGCCCAGATCGAGGCCGCGCGCAGCGCCCACCGCAGCCTGATCTACGCGCCGGTGAAGCTGGTGCAGGGCGGCTTGGGCGTCATCCAGCGCAACCCGGTCTTCGTCAACACGCCGGAGGGCGAGCAGTACTGGGGCTCGGTCTCGCTGGTGGCCGATCTGCAGCGCTTCATGGCCCTGGCCCAGCTGCCCGAGCGAGAGCTGCAGCTGGGCCTGTTCCAGCAGCGCCCCGATGGCAGCGCGGGTGAGGCGATCTGGGGCGATGCCCGCTTGCCAACCCAGGACACGGCGCACGTGCCCCTGCGCCTGCCGGGCGCGCAGTGGTTGCTGCTGGGTCGCCCGCCGCAGGGCTGGCGGACCGGACGCGACTGGGGCGACCCCGCGGTGCTGGGGGTGGCGGCCGGTGGCCTGCTGGTCTGCGGGCTGAGCTTTGCCCTCGGCCAGCGCCGCCGCCTGCTGCAGCTGCGCAATGCCGAGCTGGCGCGTGAGATCGAGCAGCGCCGCCAGGCCCATGAGGAAGCCGAGGCTGCACGGGCCCGCTACGAGGGCTTGGTGGCCATGGCCTCGGACTGGCTGTGGGAGCAGGACGCGCAGTTCCGCCTGACCTACCTCTCCAAGAGCGATGCCAGCGTGCTGGGCTCGCTGAACACCCTGCTAGGCCTGCGCCGCTGGGAAGCCCCGAACCTGCTGCCCGGGCCGGACTGGGCGGCCCACCGCGCGCAGTTGGAACGGCACGAGGCCTTCCGGGACTTCGAGTACAGCCTGCTCGGGCCGGACCGGCAGGTCATCCACGTCAGCGTGTCGGGGGCACCGGTGTTCGACGAACAGGGCCAGTTCTGCGGCTACCGCGGCACTGGACGGGACCTGACGGCGATCCGCGCGGCCGAGCTGGAACTGCGGCGCTCCAGCGAGGAGCTGGGCGAGGCCCACGACCGCCTGCAGGCCCTGTTCGACGCGGCGCTTGAGGTGGCCATCATCGCCACCGATGCCGACGACCGCATCACCGTCTTCAACCGCGGCGCCGAACGCATGCTGGGCTGGCGCGCCGACGAGGTGCTGGGCAGCTCGCCCCACCGCTTCCACGACCCGGCCGAGATCGAGCAGCGCGCGCGCGAGCTCAGCGCGCGCTTCGGGCGGCCGGTGGCAAGCGAGGAAGTCTTCGTGCTGCCGGCGCGCGGCACCGGCAGTGAGACGCGGCTGTGGACCTTCCGCACCCGCAGCGGCCAGGCGCTGACGGTCTCGCTCACCGTCTCCGAGGTGCGCGACCGCGCCGGCAGCCTGCTCGGGCATCTGGGCATCGCGCTCGACCAGAGCGCCCAGCTCGCCGCCCAGCGCGCCGAGCGCGAGGTGGCGCAGCGCCTGCAGGCCCTGCTCGACTCGGCCATCGAGGTCGGCATCATCACCGTCGATCTGCAGGGCCATGTCACCCTCTTCAGCCGCGGTGCCGAGCGCCTGCTGGGCTGCAACGCCGCCGAGGCCCTGGGCCTGCAGGCACGCGAGTTCCACGCACGCGACGAGATCGAGCAGGAGGCCCAGCGCCTGAGCGCCGAGCAGGGCCGGCTGGTGCAGCGCCACGAGGTGTTTGAACGCCAGGCCGCCGGCCTGGACGGCGGGCACCGCCGCATCTGGACCTATGTGCGCCGCGACAACGGCCAGCACCTGCGCGTCTCGCACACCTTCACGCGCCTGCACGACCTGCAGGGCCAGCACATCGGCTACCTGGCCGTGGTGCTGGACATCAGCGAGCAGCTGCGCGCCCAGGATGCCCTGGCCGCCAGCAACCGGCGCCTGCAGGCCGTGCTCGATTCGGCCATGGATGTCGGCATCCTCGTGGTGGCGCTGGACGGGCGGGTGGAGCTTTTCAATCGCGGCGCCGAACAGCTGTTCGGCTACAGCGCCGCGGAGGTGATCGGCCGCAACGCCCTGATGTTCCACGACGCCCAGGAACTGCAGCGCCGCGCCGACACCCTGAGTCAGGAGCTCGGCCGGCCGGTGCACAAGCACGAGCTCTTCACGCTCAATCTGGATGCCGACGGCCACAGCAGCCTGAGCCACTGGGTCTATTTGCGCAAGAACGGCGAGCGCGTGCAGGGGGCGCTGCGCTTCAACGAGATGCGCGATGCCGATGGCCACCCGCTGGCCTACCTGGCCATCTGCCTGGACGTGAGCGAGCAGGCGCGCGCGCAGGCCCAGCTGGAGCAGCTGAACGCCGAGCTGGAGGCACGCGTGCAGGCCCGCACCGCAGAACTGCGCAGCGCCATGCAGACCCTGCAGCAGGCCCAAGACGAGCTGCTGCGCGCCGAGAAGATGGCCGCCCTGGGCTCCCTGGTGGCCGGCGTGGCGCACGAGCTCAACACCCCGATCGGCAACTGCCTGACAGCCGCCTCCACGCTGGAGGAACGCAGCCGCGATGTGCATCGCGCCTTCGAGGCCAACAGCCTGCGCAAGTCTGCCCTCGCCTCCTTCCTGGCCGAAGCGCATGGCGCCAGCGAGCTGCTGCTGCGCGGCCTGCGCAACGCCGCCGACCTGGTCTCGCACTTCAAGCAGGTGTCGGTGGACCAGACCAGCGAGCAGCGGCGCCGCTTTCCGCTTGCCACGCTGGTGGAGGACGTGCTCTCGGTGCTGCGGCCCAAGCTCAAGCATTCGCAGATCGGCCTGCACACCCGCATCGAGCTGGCGCAGGACCTGGACGGCTACCCCGGCGCGCTCGGTCAGCTGCTGACCAATCTGGTGCTGAATGCCCAGGTCCACGCCTTCGATGGCGTGGCCAGCCCGCAGATCTGGATCGAGGCGCGTGCGCTGGAAGACGGCGAGCACCTGGAGTTGCAGGTCAGCGACAACGGCGTGGGCATGAACGAGGAGGTGCGCCGGCGCGCCTTCGACCCCTTCTTCACCACCAAGATGGGCCAGGGCGGCACCGGCCTGGGCCTGAACATCGTCTACAACATCGCCACCGGCGTGCTGGGTGGGCAGGTGGAGCTGCGCTCCGCCCCGGGCCAGGGCACGAGCTTCATCTTCAAGCTGCCCCTGGTGGCCCCGCACGCCCGCGAAACCGCCGATGCCCTACGAGCGACCGGTTAAAGACGGGTGTCTTTCAGGGTGCCACCGCGGAACCGGCTTTGCCGGGCGGCAGGCGGCGCCCCCTGGAGGGCTGAGGCTGGACACGGGCAGCCCTGAGGGCTGAGCGTGCCTGCCGAAGGCCAAGGTCTCAGGCCTTGGCTGGCCCGTAGGGCGGCCGCCAGGCCGCTTCGGGGGGGACCTATGCACACCAGCGCCGCGCGTTCTGGAACATGCGGATCCACGGCGAGTGCGCCGCCAGATCCGCCTCGCCGCGCCAGCTCATCTGCGCATTGCGGAACACGCGCTCAGGGTGCGGCATCATGGCCGTGAAGCGGCCGTCCGGCGTGGTGACGGCCGTGAGCCCGCCCGCGCTGCCATTCGGGTTCAGCGGGTAGGCCTCGGTCGGCTGGCCGGCGCCGTCGACGAAGCGCATGGCGCGCTGCAGACTGGCGGCGTCGCCCTGCATGCTGAAGTCGGCCCGGCCTTCGCCATGGGCCACCACGATGGGGGCACGGCTGCCGGCCATGCCGGTGAAGAAGATCGAGGGCGAGTCCAGCACCTCGACCATCGTCAGGCGCGCCTCGTACTGCTCGGAGGCATTGCGCACGAACTTCGGCCAGGCCTGTGCGCCTGGGATCATCGCGGCCAGCGCAGCCAGCATCTGGCAGCCGTTGCACACGCCCAGCGCGAAAGTGTCCGGGCGGGCGAAGAAGGCCTCGAACTGGGCCTTCAGGCCGTCATCGAAGAGGATGGAGCGAGCCCAGCCCTCGCCGGCGCCCAGGGTGTCGCCGTAGGAGAAGCCACCGCAGGCCACGAAGCCGCGGAAGTCCTTCAGCGCCTGGCGACCGGACTGCAGATCGCTCATGTGCACGTCCACGGTCTCGAAGCCGGCCAGGTGCATCGCATAGGCCATCTCGACATGCGAGTTCACCCCCTGCTCGCGCAGGATGGCCACGCGCGGCTTGCTGGCGGCCTTGAAGGCGGCGGCCACGTCCTGCGCGGGGTCGAAGTTCAGATGGCGGTGCAGGCCGGGCGCCTGCGGATCGGTGGCGAGCGTGTATTCGGCGTCGGCGCAGGCGGGGTTGTCGCGCAGGCGGGCAATGCCATGGCTGACCTTCTCCCACTCCTGCAGGGCCTCGGCCAGGTTGAGCTTGAGCACGCACTGCGCGTCGCGCCAGACCGAGATCGCGCCATCCGTGCTGGGCTTGCCCACCACATGGCTGTGCGCGGATAGGCCGTGCTGGCGCAAGATGGCGAACACGGCATCGCGCTGCGCGGCGCTGACCTGGATCAGCGCGCCCAGTTCCTCGTTGAAAAGGGCCCGCAGGGTCTGCTCGTGGCGGCGGCCGCTGACCTGGGCCGCCCAGTTCTTGGCGTCGCCCATCTCGGCCCTGCTGTCGTCCACGCCGGTACTCTCGGTCACCAGCATGTCGATGTTCAGTGCCAGACCAAGCCGACTGGCAAAGGCCATCTCGCAGGCAGTGGCCCACAGGCCGCCGTCGCTCTTGTCGTGATAGGCCAGCACCAGGTTCTGTGCCCGCAGGGCGTTGATGGCGTTGACCAGGTTCACCAGCAACTCGGGCGAATCCAGATCGGGCACGGCGCCGCCGAACTGCTGCTGCGTCTGCGCCAGGATCGAGCCGCCCATGCGGCCCTGGCCCCGCCCCAGATCGACGGCGATCAGCACCGAATCCCCCTCGCGGGCCAGCTCCGGCGTCAGCGTGCCGGCCACCGTGGGGAGGCTGGCGAAGGCCGTGATGATGAGCGAGACCGGGGCGGTGACCTGCTGGCCGTCCCCGCCCTCGTTCCATTTGGTGCGCATGGACAGCGAGTCCTTGCCCACCGGAATGCCCACGCCCAGCGCCGGGCACAGCTCCATGCCCACGGCCTTGACGGTGTCAAACAGGGCCGCATCCTCGCCGGCCTCGCCGCAGGCGGCCATCCAGTTCGCGCTCAGCTTCACATGCCGAAGCTCGATGGGCGCCGCCAGCAAATTGGTGATGGCCTCGGCCACCGCCATGCGGCCGGAGGCCGGGCCGTCCACCGCGGCCAGCGGGGTGCGCTCACCCATCGCCATGGCCTCGCCGGCCAGGCCTTGGTAGTCCGCCAGGGTGACGGCGCAGTCCGCCACCGGCACCTGCCAGGGGCCGACCATCTGGTCGCGGTGCGTCAGGCCGCCCACGGTGCGGTCGCCGATGGTGATCAGGAAGCGCTTGCTGGCCACGCTGGGGTGGCGCAGCACGGCGCGTGCGGCCGGCTCCAGTTCGATGCCGTCGGCCACGAAGCGGCCGGCGTCGCGCGCCACACGGGCCACGTCGCGCGTCATCTTGGGCGGCTTGCCGAGCAGCACGTCCATCGGCATGTCGATGGGGGTGGCCTGCGGGTGCAGGGGGTCGTCCAGACGCAGCTGCTTCTCGTCGGTCACGCGGCCCACCACCGCAAACGGGCAGCGCTCGCGCTCGGCGAAGGCCTGGAACAGGGGCAGCGACTCCGGCGCAATCGCCATCACGTAGCGCTCCTGGCTCTCGTTGCACCAGATCTCCTTGGGCGCCAGGCCGCTCTCTTCCAGCGGCACGGCGCGCAGGTCAAAGCGGGCGCCCTTGCCGGCGTCATTCACCAATTCGGGGAAGGCGTTCGAAATGCCGCCGGCACCGACGTCGTGGATGGCGAGGATGGGGTTGTCCACGCCCAGCTGCCAGCAGCGGTTGATCACCTCCTGCGCGCGGCGCTGGATCTCGGGGTTGCCGCGCTGCACCGAATCGAAGTCCAGCTCGGCGCTGTTGACGCCGGCCGCCATCGAACTGGCGGCTCCGCCGCCCATGCCAATGCGCATGCCCGGGCCACCCAGCTGGATCAGCAGGGTGCCGGCGGGGAACTCGATCTTCTTGGTCAGGTCGGCGCGGATGGCACCGATGCCGCCGGCAATCATGATGGGTTTGTGATAGCCGCGCTGCACGCCGGCCACGGCCTGTTCGTAGGCGCGGAAATAACCCAGCAGGTTCGGACGGCCGAACTCGTTGTTGAAGGCGGCGCCACCGATCGGGCCCTCGATCATGATCTGCAGCGGGCTGGCGATGTGCGCCGGCTTGCTTTCCGGCGTTTCCCAGGCTTCGCTCAGGCCGGGCAGGCGCAGGTGGCTGACGGTGAAGCCCGTCAGGCCCGCCTTGGGCCGCGCCCCACGGCCGGTGGCGCCTTCGTCGCGGATCTCGCCGCCCGCACCGGTGGCCGCGCCCGAGAAGGGCGAGATGGCGGTCGGGTGGTTGTGCGTCTCCACCTTCATCA
The DNA here is from genome assembly GCF_016093275.1 of Inhella proteolytica. Lineage (GTDB taxonomy): Bacteria > Pseudomonadota > Gammaproteobacteria > Burkholderiales > Burkholderiaceae_C > Inhella > Inhella proteolytica. The sequence continues at coordinate 283,020 of NZ_JAEDAK010000001.1, read as the reverse complement.
GCACCTGGGCCTGCTCGGTGCGGGCGCGGTACACGCCGTCCTCGCCGGGCACCCAGCGCTCGATGGTCGAACCCTCCATCACCGCCGCGTTGTCGGCATAGGCGATGACGGTGCGCTGCGGGTTCAGCTTCTCGGTGTTGCGGATCATGCCGAACAGCGAATGCGACTGGGGTTCGCCGTCGACGATGAACTGGGCGTTGAAGATCTTGTGCCGGCAATGCTCGCTATTGGCCTGCGCAAACATCATCAGCTCGACATCGCTGGGGTTGCGCTTGAGCTTGCGCGCAAAGGCGTCCAGCAGGTAGTCCACCTCGTCATCCGACAGCGCCAGGCCCCAATCCCGGTTGGCGGCTTCCAGCGCCGCACGGCCCTGGCCCAGTACGTCCACGCGCTCGAGCGCCTGGGCGTCCTTCTCGTCGAACAGATGGCGGGTGCCTTCCAGGTCCACCAGAACCGACTCGGTCATGCGGTCGTGCAGCAGGCCCGCGGCCAGCTGCCATTCGGCCTCGTTCAGGGGCTTGGCGCTGCCCAGCAAGGGCTTGTCCAGGGTCAGCAGGTACTCGGTCACGCGCTCCACGCGCAGGATCGGGAAGCCGCAGTTGTGCGCGATGTCGGTCGCCTTGGAAGCCCAGGGGCTCACCGTACCCAGTCGGGGCGTCACCAGAACCTTCGCCACCGCGCCATTCGGCGCGGGCGCGGCCGCTTCGCCGTAGCGCAGCAGCGCCGCCAGGCGCTCTGTCTGCGCCGCATCCAGGGCCTGGGCCGTGGCCACCCAATGCCAGTAGCGCGCCTGCACCGCCTTCACGCGCGGCAATACCGCCTGCAACTTGCCCAGAAGGGCCTGAGCCCGAAACGCCGACAAGGCGTTGCCGCCTTCGAAACCGTGCAGATGGTGGTGAGAAGCCATGGGGTGCGCGATAAAAAAGCGAGCCGCGCGAGTGGCGCGGCTGAGCTGGAAGGGGGATGCGGGATTCTACGGGGGCGGTTTACATCTGGGGACGGGCCCCGCCGCCGCGAAGCCTACGATGCCGCCCTGCTCCGCATTTCCGACCGTGCCCCCGGCACGGCCATGGTTCGATGTCCCGCCTTCCCTCCGACTGCCCTCGCCCCCCTGAAATCGACCGCCGCAGCCTGCTGCTTGGCACCGCGGCCGGACTGATGGGAGCGGCGGTCACGCCCGCATGCGGGGGCGGCGGATCGGCCCCGGCACCCACTCCGGCACCCACTCCGGCACCCACTCCGGCACCCACTCCGGCGCCCACTCCGGCACCCACTCCGGCACCCACTCCGGCACCCACTCCGGCACCCACTCCGGCACCCACTCCGGCACCCACTCCGGCACCCACTCCGGCACCCACTCCGGCGCCCAGTCCGGCGCCCAGTCCGGCACCCACTCCGGCGCCCAGTCCGGCACCCACTCCGGCGCCCGGCTCGGTCGTGGCCCGGCTCTGGGTCGAAAACCGGGGCAATGCCGGGGCGCGTTATTTCAGCGCTGGCCAGGCCTTTCGGCCCGGCGCCATCCCCGTCGGCCAAGTGCCTGCCAGCAACTTGACGCAGTTCCAGGCCGCCGTGCTGAACCGCTGGCCCGATGGCAGCGTGCGCTTTGCGCTGTTGGCGGGACGCCTGGAGATGGCCGCAGGGCAAAGCCAAATCATTGAACTGGTGGCCCGTGCGCCCGCAGCCGAAGGCAGCGCCGTCGGTGACAGCGCTCTGAGCACCCTGGACCTGCGCATGCGCTTCGAGGGCCAGGGCGAGGTGGCCTGGGACGCCCTGCACGGCCGCACCGCCACGCGGAGTGCCGCGGATGGCCAGTGGTCCGCCGGCCGCGTGCGCGAACTGGCCCGCGGCCCCTGGATGTCGGCCTGGCTCTACCGTGCAACCCTGCCAGGCTCCGACCAGCTCAGCGCCTGGATCGAGGTTCGCCTGATGGCCGATGGCGAATGGGAGCTGCTGCCCTGGCTGGAGAACAGCTGGTTCGACCGGCCCGGTGCGACCTCGTTCGCAGGGCGCCTGAGCCTGCAGTTGATGGGGCAGGAGCGCTTTGGCCAGACCGTCGAGCTGCCCCATCACTGCCGCGTGCCGCTGCTGAGCGGCAATCAGCCCTACCGCCGCCAGCCGAATGCCTGGGCAGCGGTGCGCCACGACACCGAGGCCCTGCAGCGCACCGGTCTGGTACCCAGCTACCACCCCGGTAGCAGCGCGAGCCTGTTGGACCGCCAGGTGCGCAGCTATGCCCCGATGAGCCAGCTCGGCTACCCCACCGCCATGGGCACCGCGGGCTATCACCCGTCGATCGGCTTGTTGCCCGAATGGGATGTGAGCTACCTCGTCAGCCAAGGCGATGCGCGCGCCTGGGATGCCGTGATGGCGCATGCCCTGGGCAGCGGACGCTACCCCTTGGTTCAACGGGACTCCGTCACGCTGCAGCCCCCCAGACCCGCGCAGTACCCGAACCTGGTGCTGCGCGGCGGCGCCGGCATCACGGGCACGGGCAGCAGCAGCACCGGCGCGTTCACACCGGCCGTCAGCGGCGTGGCTGCCCCCACATGGACCAGTACCCACCACCCTTCGCTGGGCTACCTGGCCTACCTGCTCAGCGGCTGGCACTTTTTCGGCGAGGCCACACAGTTCGCGGCGGCGGTTCACCACTTCAAGCAGACCGACACCACACGCCAGGGCGCGCAAGGCCTGCTGCTCAGCGAAGCCGGTGCCAACACCACGCGGGGCGCCGCCTGGGCCTTGCGCACCCTGCTGCAGGCCTTCCTGGTGAGCCCCGACGGCGATGCCCAGCGCGAGGCGTGGCTGGGCGTGCTGGAGGCCAATATTCAGGCCATGCACCAGCGCTATGTGGCGCGGCCCAGCCACCCGCAAGGCTTCTGCAAGCCCTACAGCGACTACACGAGCGGCGACAGCAAGTACATGCACGCGGCCTGGATGGAGGACTTCCTGACTGCCGCCTGGGGATACGTCAAGGCTGCGCGCCTGCCCCTGAGCCCCACCAGCCAGCAGCAGCTCGACGCCTTCTTTGCCTGGAAGGCGCGCAGCATCGTCGGGCGCTTCGGGGCGCCGGGGGATGCCAACGCGTTCCACTATGCCGACGCCGCGCAGTACACGCTGGCCATTGCGCCGTCCGACACCCTGAATTACGAAGACGGCAGCGGCCCGTGGTACGCCCATTGGGGCCAGATCTACCAGGCCACACTGGGCAAGGCCAATGTGGCCCAAAGCGGCGACAGCCTGCGCGGCGCCTACTTCCCGGACCCGACCAGCTACTGGGGCAATCTGCAGCCCGCGCTCGCCTATGCCGTGGAGCATGGCGTGGTCGGGGCGGCCGAGGCCCGTCAACGCATGACGACCGACCCGGCCTGGCCGCAGTTCATGGCCGCCCTGGCCAACGCCCCGGCCTGGGGCGTGCGGCCGGTCGGCTGATCAGGCGCCCTGCCCGGCTTTCATCTGGGCGACGGTGTCCTCGACCTGCGCGATCACCGCGCCCAGCTCGAAGCGGGTGAGCCGGCGCTCCTGCAGCACCCGCTCGCCCTGCACCCACACATCGCTGACGTGCTCGCGCGCGGCTACGTAGACCAACTGGGCATCGGGGTGGTAGACCGGCCGGCATTCGGGCGCCGAGAGGTCCACCGCGATCACATCGGCCAGCTTGCCGACTTCCAGTGAGCCCAGATCGTGCGCCCGGCCCAGGGCCTTGGCGCCGCCCAGCGTGGCCATCTCCAGGGCGCGGCGGGCGTTCAGCACGGTGGGCTGGCCGGTCGAACCCTTGGCCAGCAGCGCAGCCTGGCGGATCTCCTCGAACATGTCCTGGCGGTTGTTGCTGGCCGCACCGTCGGTGCCCAGCGCCACATTCACACCGGCACGGTCCAGATCGGCAATGCGCGCGATGCCCGAGGCCAGCTTGAGGTTGGAGCTGGCGTTGTGGGCGATGTGCACGCCGCGCTGGGCACACAGCTCGATCTCGGCGTCGTTCAGGTGGACCATGTGCACGGCGATCATGCGTTCGTTCAGCAGGCCCAGGCGGTCCAGGCGCTCCATGGGGCGAACGCCGAATTGCTTGAGTCCCCCGTCGACTTCGTCGGCCGTCTCATGGATGTGGCAGTGGATCTGCATGTCGTGCTGCTCGGCCATGTCGCGCAGCTTGACGAAGGTCTCGTCGCTCACCGTGTAGGGCGCGTGCGGGCTGCTGGTGAACTGCAGCAGCTTCTCGCCCTTGAACTTCTGGTAGGCCTCCAAGCCCTTGGCGATGTAGTCGTCCGGGCCACTGGCGTAACCGGTCGGGAAGTCGATCACATTGATGGAGACGGCGCAGCGGATGCCGGCCTGCAGCGCCGCCTCCGCCATGGCCTCGGGGAAGAAGTACATGTCGTTCAGCGTGGTCACGCCACCGCGCAGGGCTTCGGCGGCGCTGAAAAGCGAGCCCAGGCGCGTCCAGGCGTGGCTGACCCAGCGCTTCTCCAGCGGCCAGATGTGATGGTTCAGCCAGTCCATCAGGCCCAGGTCATCGGCCACGCCGCGCAGCAGGCTCATGGCGCTGTGCGTGTGGCTGTTGATCAGGCCAGGCATCAGCACATGCTCGGGCAGATCCACCCGGGCCGCATCGGCATGCGCGGCCAGCAGGGCCTCGCGCGCGCCGACGGCGGCGATGCGCTCGCCCTCGATCAGCAGCGCCTGGCCTTCCAGCACGCCTTCGCCAGGCTTCATGCTCAACAACCAGCGGGGCAGCAGCAGGGTCTTGTTCTTGCTCATCCTTCGTCTCCTTCTTGGAATGGGTCAGTCTTCAGTGGCGGGCCCAGGCTTGCAGGCACAGCTCGGTCAGGGCCTGTGCGTCGGCATCCACGGCGGCGGCGTGCGCGGGCAGTGCGTCCCACTCGGCCTGGCCCCGCGCCAGGCCCTGCCAGTCCTGCACGGTCTGGCCATGGGCGAGACCGCCCTCCACCACCCGCATGGGGCCGTGGCGCCAGCTGAAGGCCTCGGGTATCAACAGGGCCGCCACGGCAATTGCGTCATGCGCCACCAGGGCGGCCAGGCCGTCGCGGGTCTGGTAGTAGCCGGCGTAGGGCTGCGCCGCCTGCCACAGCAGCTCGGCCGCCGCCCCGGCCTGGCGCAGGGGTTCGAGTTCCGGCAGGGCAATGCGCACGCGCTGGGTCGCATCGAGGCCGATGACGCGCAGAGCGCGCCAGGGCGCCGCCAGAACCTCCGCGGCGGCGCGCGCATCGTTGTGGATGTTGGCCTCGGCGCAGGGCGTGACGTTGCCGGTGTAGCCATGACAACCGAAGGCCGCACCCATCACCGTGAGGCTGGCCACCCGGCCCGCCAGCGCCGGGTCCTGGCGCAGGGCCAGCGCCACATTGCTCAGGGGGCCCACGGCCAGCAGGTGCAGATCCGCATGCGCCCGGCTGGCCGCCAGCAGGGCCTCGGCCGCGTGCTGGGCCTGCGCCAGCGCGCGCGCCGGCGGCAGGCGTTCGGCCAGGCCGCTCATGCCATCGTCTCCATGCACCGCGGCGGCGTAGCGGGCCTGGCCCTGCAGCGGCTGGGCGGCGCCGGCGTGCACCGGAATGTCGTGGCGGGCGAACAGGCTGAGCAGGCGCAGCGCATTGCGGGTGGTCTGCTGCACGCTGGCATTGCCGAACACCGTGGACAGCCCCACCAGCTCGAACTCGGGGCGCGCCAGGATCAGGCCCAGGGCCAGCGCGTCGTCCACGCCGGGGTCGGTGTCCAGCCAGACCTTCATGCGCCCTCCTCCAGCCAGGCCTGCAGCTCGGCACGCCGCGGCATCGCGTCCTGCACGCCGGTGCGGGCCACCGCCCAGGCGGCGGCGGCCTGGGCGAAGCGCAGCGCGTCGGGCAGGGCCTGGCCCTCGCTGAGGGCAGTGACCAGGGCGCCGACCAGGGTGTCGCCGGCGCCGACGGTGTCAACGGCCCGGACGGCGCGCGCCGGCATGCTCAGCGTCTGCTGCGCATCAGCCCAGACACAGCCGGCGGCCCCCAATGAAATGAGCACGGCGGTAGGGCCCAGAGCCCGCAGCGCCGCCGCGGCGGCGACCGGGTCTTCGCGGCGCCCCAGCAGAGCCGCCGCCTCGCCCTCGTTCACCACCAGCACATCACACAAGGGCAGCAGTTCGCGGCCCTCTTCGCGGAAAGGGGCGGCGTTCAGCAGCGTGCGCACGCCGGCGTCGCGGGCCCGGCTGAAGGCACGGCGCAGCGCGTGGATCGGCAGCTCCTGCTGGGCCACCAGCCAGCGCAGGCCGGCCAGCGGCAGGTGCTCGACCAGGTCCGCACCCACCATCGCGTTGGAACCCGCCACGGTGACGATCTGGTTCTCGCCGTCCTCGGCGCCCACCACGATCAGCGCAACACCCGGGGTCTCGTCCACCGGCTGCTGCACCGCCTGCACATCCACCCCTTCAGCGCGCAGCTGCTCCAGCAGCACGGCGCCCTGCTCGCGCAGGCCGATGCGCGCCGCCAGCGCCACCCGCGCCCCCAGGCGCGCGGCGGCCACCGCCTGATTGGCGCCCTTGCCGCCCAGGCAGCTGGAAAAGCGCTGGCCGCGCAGGGTCTCGCCAGGATGGGGTAGGCGGGGCGCGTGCACGATCAGGTCGCGATTGACACTGCCAAGGATCAGGATGTGGGCATGCATGGTGCTGCGCATTGTGTGGTGCGCGCCAAAGAAAAACGCCCCCGCAGGGGCGTTGTGACGGGCTCAGCCGGGATCAGCGTTGGCCGATGGGCTTGACGTCGCGCGACTTGGCGCCGACGAAGAGCTGACGCGGACGGCCGATCTTGTATTCGGGGTCGCCGATCATCTCGTTCAGCTGTGCAATCCAGCCGACCGTGCGGGCCAGCGCAAAGATCGCCGTGAACAGCGGCACCGGAATGCCGATGGCGCGCTGCACGATGCCCGAGTAGAAGTCGACGTTCGGGTAGAGCTTGCGGGCGACGAAGTATTCGTCTTCCAGCGCGATCTTCTCGAGTTCCATCGCCAGCTTGAACAGCGGGTCGTCCTGCAGGCCGAGTTCGCCCAGCACCTCGTGGCAGGTTTCGCGCATCAGCTTGGCGCGCGGGTCGTAGTTCTTGTAGACGCGGTGGCCGAAGCCCATCAGCTTGACGCCGCTGTTCTTGTCCTTGACCTGCTTGATGAACTCGCCGATCTTGGCCACGCCGCCGTTTTGCTGGATGTCGCCCAGCATGTTCAGGCAGGCCTCGTTGGCGCCGCCGTGCGCCGGGCCCCACAGACAGGCCACGCCGGCCGCGATGGCCGCGAACGGGTTGGTGCCCGACGAACCGCACAGGCGCACGGTCGAGGTCGAGGCGTTCTGCTCGTGGTCGGCGTGCAGCGTGAAGATGCGGTCCATCGCGCGCACCAGCACATCGTTCGGCTTGTACTCCTCGCAAGGCGTGGCAAACATCATGCGCATGAAGTTGCCGGCGTACGAGAGATCGTTCTTCGGGTAGATGTAGGGCTGACCGATCGTGTACTTGTAGGCCATGGCCACGAGCGTGGGCATCTTGGCGATCAGGCGGATCGCCGCGATCTCGCGGTGCTCGGGGTTATTGATGTCGGTGCTGTCGTGATAGAAGGCCGACAGCGCCCCCACCAGGCCGGTCATCACCGCCATCGGGTGGGCGTCGCGGCGGAAGCCGCGCAGGAAGAACTGCATCTGCTCGTTGACCATCGTGTGGTGCATCACACGGTGGTTGAACTCCTCCTTCTGGGCGGCGTTGGGCAGCTCGCCGTACAGCAGCAGGTAGCAGGTTTCCAGGTAGTCGCAGTTCACCGCCAGCTGCTCGATCGGGTAGCCGCGATACAGCAGCTCGCCCTTGTCGCCATCGATGTAGGTGATGGTCGAGTTGCAGGAGGCCGTGCTCAGGAAGCCCGGGTCATAGGTGAACTTGCCGGTCTGGGCGTACAGCTTGCGGATGTCGATCACATCCGGGCCGATCGAACCCTTGTAGATCGGCAGCTCCATGGTGGGGCTGCCATCGCTGAAGGCCAGCGTGGCCTTGACGTCGGAGGGGGTCATCATCGTGGGGCTCCTGGGGTTTACGAGAGATTCTGCGATTCGGGTGGCTGGCGCAGCAATGCCAGCAAGGCATGAACTTCAGCCTGATCCAGCTCCCCTTCGGGCTCGCGACGCGCCAGCAGCAGATCGAGCAGGTCGTTGTCGCTCAGATCCATCAGCTGGTTCAGCGCCTCACCCTGCGCCACGGTCAGACCCGAACCGTGACGCTTGAAGAAGCGCTCGATGAAGAGATCGTTCTCCAGCAGGCCGCGGCGGCAGCGCCAGTGCAGCTTCGAGAGCGCGCGTTCATCGAGCAGTTCCATCTTTACACCGCGCGGCGGACCATCAGTTCTTTGATCTTGCCGATTGCCTTCGTGGGATTGAGACCCTTGGGGCAGACATCGACGCAGTTCATGATGCTGTGGCAGCGGAACAGACGGTACGGGTCTTCGAGATTGTCCAGACGCGCAGCGGTGTCCTGGTCGCGGCTGTCGGCAATGAAGCGGTAGGCCTGCAGCAGGCCGGCCGGGCCGACGAACTTGTCCGGATTCCACCAGAAGCTCGGGCAGCTGGTGGAGCAGCTGGCGCACAAGATGCACTCGTACAGGCCGTCGAGCTCCTCGCGCTCCTGCGGCGACTGCAGACGCTCCTTGTCAGGCGGCGGCGTGTCGTTGACGAGATAAGGTTTGATCGAGTGGTACTGCTTGAAGAACTGCGTCATGTCGACGATCAGGTCGCGCACCACCGGCAGGCCGGGCAGGGGCTTGAGCGTGATCGTCTTGGGCAGCTGACGCATGTTCGTCAGGCAGGCCAGGCCGTTCTTGCCATTGATGTTCATCGCGTCCGAACCGCACACGCCTTCGCGGCAGCTGCGGCGGAACGAGAGCGTCGGATCGACCGACTTGAGCTTCACCAGGGCGTCCAGCAGCATGCGCTCGCTGCCATCGAGCTCGATCTCGATGGTCTGCATGCGCGGCTTGGCGTCCTGGTCCGGGTCGTAGCGGTAGATGTTGAAGATGCGCTTGTCGCTCATGTTCTTCTTTCGGCCTTAGAAGGTGCGAACCTTCGGGGGAACGCTCTCGACGGTCAGCGGCTGCAGCTTGACCGGCTTGTAGTCCAGACGCGAGCCCTCGCTGTACCAGAGCGAGTGCTTCATCCAGTTGGCGTCGTCGCGATTCGGGTAGTCGTTGTGCGCGTGGGCGCCACGGCTTTCCGGGCGGGCCGCGGCCGAGACGATGGTGGCCTGGGCCGCCTCGATCAGGTTCTCGACTTCCAGGGCCTCGACACGGGCGGTGTTGAAGACCTTGCTCTTGTCCTTCAGGCCGATCGACTTCACGCGTTCACGGATCTGAGCGATCTGCTTGACGCCTTCGTCCAGCATGGCCTGGGTACGGAACACGCCGGCGTGCTTCTGCATCGAGGCGCGCAGATCGTTGGCGACATCCTGCGCGTACTCGCCACCGGTGGCGGAGTCCAGGCGCGCCAGACGCGCCAGGGTGCGGTCGGCCGCATCCTTGGGCAGGGGCTTGTGCTCGCGGTTCTTCAGGTTGTAGTCGACGATGTGCTTGCCGGCCGCGCGGCCGAACACCACCAGGTCGAGCAGCGAGTTCGTGCCCAGGCGGTTGGCGCCGTGCACGCTGACGCAGGAGCACTCGCCCACCGCGTACAGGCCATTGATGACCTCGTTGGGGTTGCCGTTCTTCGGCACCACCACCTGACCGTGGATGTTGGTGGGGATGCCACCCATCTGGTAGTGGATGGTCGGCACCACCGGGATCGGTTCCTTGGTGATGTCGACGTTGGCGAAGTTGTGGCCGATCTCGAACACCGAAGGCAGGCGCTTGAGGATGGTCTCCTTGCCCAGGTGGGTCATGTCCAGCAGCACGTAGTCCTTGTTCGGACCGCAGCCGCGACCTTCCTTGATCTCCTGGTCCATCGAGCGCGAAACGAAGTCGCGCGGCGCCAGGTCCTTCAGCGTCGGCGCATAGCGCTCCATGAAGCGCTCGCCATTGGAGTTGCGCAGGATCGCGCCCTCGCCACGGCAGCCCTCGGTCAGCAGGACGCCCGCGCCGGCCACGCCGGTCGGGTGGAACTGCCAGAACTCCATGTCTTCCAGCGGAATGCCGGCGCGCGCCGCCATGCCCAGGCCGTCACCGGTGTTGATGAATGCGTTGGTCGAGGCCTGGTAGATGCGACCGGCGCCGCCGGTGGCCATCAGCACGGTCTTGGCTTCCAGGATGTAGACCTCGCCGGTCTCCATCTCGAGTGCGGTCACGCCCACGCAATCGCCGTCGGCGTCGCGGATCAGGTCCAGCGCCATCCATTCGACAAAGAACTGCGTGCGCGCCTTGACGTTCTGCTGGTACAGGGTGTGCAACAGCGCGTGGCCGGTGCGGTCGGCGGCCGCGCAGGCACGCTGCACCGGCTTCTCGCCGTAGTTCGCGGTGTGGCCACCGAAGGGACGCTGGTAGATCGTGCCGTCCGGGTTGCGGTCGAAAGGCATGCCGAAGTGCTCGAGCTCGTACACGACCTTCGGCGCCTCGCGGCACATGAACTCGATGGCGTCCTGGTCACCCAGCCAATCCGAGCCCTTGACGGTATCGAAGAAGTGGTAATGCCAGTTGTCCTCGCTCATATTGCCCAGCGAGGCGCCGATGCCGCCCTGGGCGGCCACGGTGTGGGAGCGGGTCGGGAAGACCTTGGAGAGCACGGCCACGTTCAGGCCAGCCAGCGCCAGCTGCAGCGAGGCGCGCATGCCGGAGCCGCCGGCGCCGACGATCACGACGTCGAACTTCCGACGAGCCAGGTTTTGGGTTTGCATCGCTTACAGCCTCCAGAGCACTTGAAGCGCCCAGCCGGTGCAGCCCACCAGCCAGACCAGGGTGAACACATGCAGCGTCAGGCGGATGCCGACCGGCTTCACATAGTCCATCCAGATGTCACGCACACCGACCCACGCGTGGTAGGCCAGCGAAAGAATCACCGTGAAGGTCAGCACCTTCATCCATTGGGCGGCAAAGATGCCGGCCCAGCGGTCGTAGCCGATGGCGCCGGGCAGCAGCATCTGCACCAGCACCACGACCGTGAACAACGCCATCAGCGCGCCGGTGATGCGCTGCGCGAGCCAGTCGCGCAGACCGTAACGGGCGCCCGTGACCAGGCGCTTGTTGCCATAGGTAGACATGGGAACTCCTCAGTACAGGCCAAACAGCTTGGCACCCAGCGCCGCCGTCAGCAGCAGGCTCAGGCCCAGCACCAGCAAGGCGCTGGAGCGACCCTGCTCCTTGCTGACGCTATGCGTCGCATCCATCCACAGATGGCGCAGGCCGGCGCAGAAGTGGTGCAGATAGCCCCAGATCAGCCCCAGGCAGACCAGCTTGATGAACCAGCCCGGCACCGCGCCGATTCCCGCCACGAAGGCGTTCGTGAACTCCTCGTAGCTGATCTCGCTGGTGAGGCTCTTGTCGAAGAACCAGACCAGCAGGGGCAGCAGGATGAAGAGCAGCAAGCCACTGATGCGATGCAGGATCGAGACAAAGCCGGCCGGCGGCAGCCGGTAGCTGGTCAAGTCCGTGAAGACATTGAGGTTGGTGTATTGAGGGCGTGTTTTGGTGTTCATTGATTCGCCTTGGTGCGTCGGGTTGACGTAATCGGCTGTAAACAACGGCCGGCGATTCTAGGCACCCTCCCTGGCGCCACCCTGACGTGGGCTCTTGATGTGCGACAGAAACACTCGCAGAAATCCGGGGGAACCCTGCCCTAAACTCCCGCGCCATTTCCATCCCGTTTTCTCAACTCTCCCTTCGGAGCCTCCCCATGAGCAAGAAGCCCGTTCGCGTCGCCGTCACCGGCGCCGCCGGCCAGATTGGTTACGCCCTGCTGTTCCGTATCGCCTCGGGCGAAATGCTGGGCAAGGACCAGCCGGTGATCCTGCAGTTGCTGGAGATCCCGGACGAGAAGGCCCAGAACGCGCTCAAGGGCGTGATGATGGAACTGGAAGACTGCGCCTTCCCGCTGCTGGCCGGCATGGAAGCCCATTCCGACCCGATGACCGCCTTCAAGGACACCGACTACGCGCTTCTGGTTGGCGCCCGCCCGCGCGGCCCCGGCATGGAGCGCGCCGATCTGCTGGCTGCCAATGCCCAGATCTTCACCGCCCAGGGCAAGGCCCTGAACGCCGTGGCCAGCCGCAACGTCAAGGTGCTGGTGGTGGGCAACCCGGCCAACACCAATGCCTACATCGCCATGAAGTCGGCTCCGGACCTGCCGGCCAAGAACTTCACCGCCATGCTGCGTCTGGATCACAACCGCGCCGCCAGCCAGATCGCCGCCAAGACCGGCAAGGCCGTGGGCTCGATCAAGAAGCTCACCGTGTGGGGCAACCACTCGCCCACCATGTACGCGGACTACCGCTTCGCCACCATTGACGGCGCTGCGGTCAAGGACCTGATCAACGACCAGGTCTGGAACAAGGACGTGTTCCTGCCCACCGTCGGCAAGCGCGGCGCGGCCATCATTGCCGCGCGCGGCCTCTCCAGCGCCGCCTCGGCCGCCAATGCCGCCATCGACCACATGCGCGATTGGGCGCTGGGCACGAATGGCGAATGGGTCACCATGGGCATCCCCTCGGCCGGCGACTACGAGATCCCCGAAGGCGTGATGTACGGCTTCCCCGTCACCTGCGCCAACGGCGAGTACCAGGTCGTCAAGGGCCTTGAAGTCGATGCCTTCAGCCGCGAGTGCATGACCAAGACCCTGAACGAGCTGCTGGAAGAGAAGGCCGCCATCGAGCACCTGCTCAAATAAGCCAGCCTGACTCGACCCGGGGCCGGTTTCGACCGGCCCTTTTGCTTTTCACCCCTGCCATGCACCCACGCCTCGCCCTCTTTGCCGGTGAAACCCAGCCCCTGAGCCTGCCGGTGGTGGACCACTATTGCGGCATCGAGAAGCTGATGCGCAAGAGCCTGGCCTTGCAGGCCGCGCGCGGTCCGGTGTTCGACGTCACGCTGGACTGCGAGGACGGCGCCGTGGTGGGCGCCGAGACCGAGCATGTGCAGTTGGTGGCCGAGCTGCTGGCCAGCCCGGAGAACCGCCATGGCCGCGTGGGCGTGCGTGTACACCCGGTGGATCACCCGGCCTTCGAGCTGGAGCTGCAGGCCTTGGCCGCCGCTCCGGTGGCACCGGCCTACCTGATGCTGCCCAAGATCGAGTCGCACGCTCAACTGGTACGCGGCGCAGCGGCGGTTCGGGCTGCGTGGGGAACGCGGTCGGCGCCGCCGCTGCAGGCACTGATCGAAACCCACGGCGGCCTGCGCGAGGTCGAGGCCATCGCCGCCCATCCGGCGCTGCAGTCCCTCTCATTCGGCCTGATGGATTTCGTCTCCGCCCACCACGGCGCCATTCCGCGCGAGGCGCTGACGCTGGACGGGCAGTTCGACCACCCCTTGGTGCGGCAAGCCAAGCTGGCCATTGCCGCGGCCTGTCACGGCCATGGCATCGTGCCCTCGCATTGCGTCGTCACCGAACTGCGCTCGCGCTCGCGCCTGCAGGAAGCGGCGCGGCGCGCCGCGCGCGAGTTCGGCTACACGCGCATGTGGAGCATCCACCCCGATCAGATCGAGCCCATCCTGGAGGCCTTCGCCCCCAGTACAGCCGAGGTGGACGAGGCCATCGAGATCCTCGACGCCGCCCAGGCCGCGGGATGGGGCCCGATTCGGCACCGCGACCAGTTGCACGACCGCGCCAGCTACCGGCTTTTCTGGAGCCTGCTGGAGCGCGCCCAGCGCACTGGCCAGGACCTGCCAGCGGAGGTGCGCCTGCGTTACTTCGGCGCGACAATCGCAGCCTGACTCCGCGGAAACCTCCGATGCGCACGCTTCTGCTTGCGGCCTCTTGCTCGGCCATCTGCCTGGCCTTTGCGCCCGCCCACGCAAACCCCACGCCACCCAAGCCGATCAAGAAGGTCAGCAAGGCCAAGCCCGCGTTGCCCGTGGAGCCGCCCGAGCCGGAAACCCTGGACGACGAGCGCATGGCAGTGGTGCCACGCGTGCTCGTGGGTGACTCGCAGTGCGAGTTCGGCCGCAGCGTTCGGGTCGCCCCCCACCCCAGCCTGGCCGGCCGCTTCATGCTGACCCTGGGCAAGCAGCAGCACATCCTGACGCCGCAACCCACCAGCACCGGCGTCATTCGCCTGGAAAACGCCAAGGCGGGCCTGGTCTGGCTGCAGGTGCCGATCAAGTCGATGCTGATGAATGCCAAGCTGGGTCAGCGCCTGGCGGACAACTGCCTGCACACCGCGCAGACCGCCGAACTGGAAGCCATGAAAGCCGCCGAGCTGGCGCAACCCGAGAGCGCCGCACAGTAAGTCGAAAAGATTCGTATATACTCGCGCGCTTTGCTAGCAAACCCCGCGTCGATTTGTCGGCACAAGGTATGCAAAGGGCAGCCGGTACTCAGGTCCGGACCCCGGAGCACCGGTGAAACAGTTCGCAAGACAGTTCGCCAACTAGCCAGCCCTGCACACCCGCCACGAACACCGAGCGAAACCGAAGGAAGCTTCCCCACATGACCACCATCCGCGTCAAAGAAAACGAGCCGTTCGACGTTGCCCTGCGTCGCTTCAAGCGCACCATCGAAAAGCTCGGTCTGCTGACCGACCTGCGCGCCCGTGAATTCTTTGAGAAACCCACGGCCGAGCGCAAGCGCAAGAAGGCTGCCGCCGTCAAGCGCCACTACAAGCGCGTGCGCAGCATGCAGCTGCCCAAGCGCATGTACTGATCGGCAACGATCACCGGCCCGGGCTCGCTTCGACGCCCTGCCCTGACGGCCCGCGCCACCTGGTGTCGCGGGCCGTTTTGTTTTCACCCCCGCCGCATTACCGACGATGAGCCTCAAAGACCGCATCACCGAAGACATGAAAACCGCCATGCGCGCCAAGGACACCGAGCGCCTGGGCACCATCCGCATGCTGCTGGCCGCCGTCAAGCAAAAGGAAGTGGATGAACGCGTGGTGGTGGACGACACCGCCCTGGTAGCCATCGTCGACAAGCTGATCAAGCAGCGCAAGGACGCCATGGAACAGTTCCGTGGCGCCGGCCGTGAGGATCTAGCCAGCAAGGAAGAGGCCGAAGTGGCGGTGCTGCAGGTTTACCTGCCCGAGCGCCTCTCCGCCGAAGCCCTGCTCGCGGAAGTCAAGGCCATCGTGGCGGAGCTGGGCGCCAGCGGCCCGGCCGACATGGGCAAGGTGATGGGCGCCGTCAAGGCCCGTCTGGCCGGCAAGGCGGACATGAGCCAGGCCTCCGCCGCCGTCAAGCAGGCCCTGGCGGGTTGAAGGCCATGAGCATCCAGATCCGCCAGATTGCCGCCGACGTCTGCGTGGCACCGCAGCTTGCCCCCGAGCACATGGGCGAACTCGCCGGTATGGGCTTCCGCAGCGTCGTCAACAACCGCCCTGATTTCGAGCATGGCCCGGATCAACCCGCCCAGGCCGACATCGAGACGGCCGCCCGGGCCGCCGGGCTGGAGTACCGCTACCTCCCGGTGTCGGGCGGCTTCCAGACGCCGGAGCAGGTGGCGGCCATGGCCGAACTGCTGAAGGATCTGCCGCGCCCCTTGCTGATGTTCTGCCGCTCGGGCGCGCGCTCCGCCAACCTGTACGCCCAGGCTTGCCAGCTCGGTTGAACGCGGGCAATCCCTAGTGGGGTCGCGGCCGTCGCCGCGGCCCCGCTCCGTACAGTCGGGCCCCTCTCAGTGGGGTTCGCATGAATGGATTGCTGAAGTTCTCGCAGGGCGTCGACGCCCTGAATGCCTGGGTGGGGCGTTGGCTGTCCTGGCTGGTGCTGCTGATGGTGCTGATCAGCGCGGGCAACGCCATCGTGCGCAAGGTGTTCAGCAACAGCTCGAACGCCTTTCTCGAGATCCAGTGGTATCTATTCGCCGCCATCTTCCTGCTGGCCTCGGCCTACACCCTGCTGCGCAACGAGCACGTCAAGATTGACGTGGTGCTGGGCCGCTTCCCGCGCCGCACGCAGGTGAAGGTCGAAATCTTCGGCTTGCTGGTGTTCCTGCTGCCCTTCGTGGTCTATGTGAGCGCACTGTCCTGGCCTGAAGTTCACAAGGCCTTCGTGTCGGGCGAGGTGAGCGAGAACGCCGGCGGCCTGATCCGCTGGCCGGTGTATGCGCTGCTGCCAGTGGGCATGGCGCTGCTGGGCCTGCAGGGGCTTTCCGAAGTGGTCAAGCGGCTGGCCTTCCTCGCCGGCCGTGCCCCTGACCCGAGCGCACGCCAGCAGGCCAAGACCGCCGAAGAGGAACTGGCCGAGGCGATTCGCAAGCAAAGTGGGAGCGCCGCATGAACGAGTTCATCGTCGCCAACCTCGCGCCCATCATGTTCGGTGGGCTGATCCTGTTCCTGCTGATGGGCTTTTCGGTCGCCTTCTCGCTGGCGGCCTGCGGTCTGTTCTTCGGCTACCTGGGCGTGGCCCTGGGCGTGCCCGGCCTGGAGCAGCTGATGCATGCGCTGCCGCTGCGCATCTTCGGCATCATGAAGAACGAGACCCTGCTGGCGATCCCCTTCTTCACCTTCATGGGGCTGATCCTGGAACGCTCCGGCATGGCGGAGGACCTGCTCGACACGATCGGCCAGCTGTTCGGACCGGTACGCGGCGGTCTGGCCTTTGCAGTGATCCTGGTGGGAGCCATGCTGGCGGCCACGACCGGCGTGGTTGCGGCATCGGTGATCTCGATGGGCCTGATCTCGCTGCCCATCATGCTGCGCTACGGCTACGACCGTCGGATTGCCTCGGGCGTGATCGCCGCCTCGGGCACGCTGGCGCAGATCATCCCGCCCTCGCTGGTGCTGATCATCTTGGCCGACCAGCTCGGGCGCTCGGTCGGCGATCTGTACAAGGGCGCCTTCATCCCGGGCTTCGTGCTCACGGCGCTCTATGTCGGCTTCGTGCTGCTCGTCACACTGTGGCGGCCGGCCTGGGCGCCCGCCCTGCCCCTGAGCGCCCGCACCATTCGCGAGGACAGCGGCGCCAGCGGCCTGCGTTCGCTGGGCGTGCTGGTGCTGCTCACGGTGGCGCTGGCCGTGCTGTTTGCGAAGCAGCGCCCGGCCGAAGCTCCGCTGGACGAGACCATCGTGCTGTCCATGTGCGTGGGCGTCGCGGTGGCGTTCTCGCTCGCCGTGCTGAACCGGCTGTTCAAGCTCGGGCTGCTGTCGCGCATGGCCGAGCGGGTGACCTTCGTGCTGATCCCGCCGCTGGCGCTGATCTTCCTGGTGCTGGGTACGATCTTCCTCGGTATCGCCACGCCGACGGAAGGTGGCGCCATGGGCGCCGTGGGCGCCCTGGTGATGGCCCTGGCGCGCCGCCGCCTGCAGCTGCCACTGCTCAAGCAGGCCATGGACACGACCATGAAGCTCAGCTGCTTCGTGGTCTTCATCCTGATCGGCTCGACCGTCTTCAGCCTGGCCTTCCAGGGCGTGGACGGCCCGCGCTGGGTGGAACACCTGCTGACCTCGCTGCCGGGCGGCCAGCTGGGCTTCCTGATCGTGGTGAACGTGCTGGTATTCGTGCTGGCCTTCTTCCTGGACTTCTTTGAGCTCAGCTTCATCGTCGTGCCCCTGCTGGGCCCGGTGGCCGAAAAGCTGGGCATCGACTTGGTCTGGTTCGGCGTGCTGCTGGCGGTCAATATGCAGACCTCTTTCATGCACCCGCCCTTCGGCTTTGCGCTGTTCTACCTGCGCAGCGTGGCGCCGACCGAGGACTACAAGGATCGCGTGACCGGGCAGACGGTGGCCAAGGTCAGCACCGGCCAGATCTACTGGGGTGCCGTGCCCTTTGTGCTGATCCAGATCGTGATGGTGGCGCTCATCATTGCCTTCCCGGGTCTCGTCACCCGCGACAAGACTACCAACGTCAAGGACGTGGACACCGAGCAGATCTACAAGGACATGGAGCCGGCCACACCCACGTTCGCACCGCCGCCGATCGAGGAGGACAGTGGCGCCTCGGCGCCGGCCAGCGCGGCCTCCGAATGAGACGAGGCGCCACGCTGCAACGACAAGGGGCCTCGCGGGGCCCCTTGTCACATTTGCTGCCGGTGCGGCCTCAGAGCTTGTTGACCTTGCTCTGCATGTAGTTGTCGAAGAAGGCTTCGGTGTAGCGGAACCAGCGGTTGCTTTCCTTGCGGAAGGCCGCGTAGTCGCTGTAGACCTTCTTCCAGTTCGGGTTTTTGGCCATCAGCTCGCTGTACAGGCCCATCGACTCCTGGAACGCCAGATCCATCACCGGCACCGGCATCTGCACCAGCTTGGTCTTGTTGGCCAGCAGCTGCGTCAGCGCGGCCGGGTTGCGGGCGTCGTACTTGGCCTGCATCTCGGTGTGCGCATAGGCGGCCGCGGCTTCCACGATGGCCTTGTACTCGGCCGAGAGACCATTGAAAGCCTTGGTGTTGATGTAGAGGTCCAGCTGCGGGCCACCCTCCCACCAGCCCGGGTAGTGATAGAAGGGCGCCACCTTGAAAAAGCCGAGCTTCAGGTCGTCGTAGGGGCCGACCCACTCGGCCGCGTCGATGGTGCCTTTTTCCAGTGCCTGGTAGATCTCGCCGCCCGGAATGTTCTGCGGCACGCCGCCCATGCGCTCCAGCACACGGCCGGCAAAGCCGCCGATGCGCATCTTCAGGCCCTTGACGTCGGCGACCGTCTTGATTTCCTTGCGATACCAGCCGCCCATCTGCGCGCCGGTATTGCCCATCGGGAAATGGACGATGTTGTAGTTGGCGTAGAACTCGCGCATCAGTTTCAGCCCGTTGCCCTCGTACTGCCAGGCCGTCATCTGGCGGCTGTTCAGTCCGAAGGGGATGGCACAGCCGATGGCAAAGGTCTCGTCCTTGCCGAAGAAGTAATAGGGCGCCGTGTGCGCCATCTCCACGGTGGCGTTCTGCACGCCATCCACCACGCCGAAAGCGGGCATCAGCTCGCCGCCGGCATGCACGGAAATCTGGAACTTGCCGCCCGACATCTCGCCCACCTTCTTGGCAAAGACTTCGGCGGCGCCATAGATGGTGTCCAGCGCCTTGGGGAAGCTGGACGCGAGGCGCCAGCGCAGCACGGTTTGGGCTTGCACAGCCGGGGCCACGCCCGCGGCCAGGATGCC
This sequence comes from Inhella proteolytica, assembly GCF_016093275.1. Lineage (GTDB taxonomy): Bacteria > Pseudomonadota > Gammaproteobacteria > Burkholderiales > Burkholderiaceae_C > Inhella > Inhella proteolytica. The sequence goes on along the minus strand of NZ_JAEDAK010000001.1, from coordinate 263,856 downwards.
GGCCAGACCTGCCTGGCCGACAAAGGAACGACGCTCCATCGATTGCTCTCCTTGAATGAGGGAAAACCTGAGACCCGCGGAGTCTAGGAAGTCGCCTCTAAATTCCCTCTGCGGGCAAACCCGGCGCGAGCCTTCGATGAATCAGGAGCCCGCCAGCTTCATGCGCGAGACCAGCACGGAGCCCACGGTCTTCGTGCCGAGCGTGTAGCGGTCGGTACCGATCGCCACGATGTCCTGGAACATCTGGCGCAGATTGCCGGCGATCGTCACCTCCTGCACCGGGAAGGCGATCTCGCCGTTCTCCACCCAGTAGCCGCTGGCGCCGCGCGAGTAATCGCCCGTCACGTAGTTGACGCCCTGCCCCATCAGCTCGGTGACGAACAGGCCCCGCTGCATGCGTCGGATCAGGGTCGGCAGATCATCCCCGGCGGCCGTGCAGCGGCTCTTCATCACCAGGTTGTGCGAACCACCGGCATGGCCGGTGGTCTTGAGCCCCAGCTTGCGCGCCGAGTAGCTAGACAGGAAGTAGCCCTGCAGCACCCCGCCTTGCACCACGCTGCGTGCCTGCGTGCGCACGCCTTCGTCATCGAAGGCCGAGCTGCCCTTGCCGCGCGGAAGCAGCGGGTCCTCGTCGATGTCGATGTGCGAGCCCAGCACCGGCTGGCCCAGGCTGTCCACCAGAAAGCTGGCCTTGCGGTAGAGCGCGCCGCCGCTGGTTGCCTGCACCAGGGCCCCCAGCAAGCCGGCTGCCACGGTGTTCTCGAACAGCACCGGCACCTCGGCCGTGGCGACCTTGCGCGCCTTCAGGCGTGAGAGCGCACGCTCGGCCGCATAGCGCCCGACGGACTCGGGCGCCGCCAGGTCGGCGGCACTGCGCTCCGAGCTGTACCAGGCATCGCGCTGCATGTCGGCGCCACGGCCGGCGATAGGGGCAACGGAGATCGAATGACGGCTGCTGGCGTAGCCGCCGCGAAAGCCGCGGCTGTTGCCGGCGAAGAAGTGCGACTGCTGGGCCGACACGGCCGCGCCTTCGCTGTTGCTGATGCGCCGGTCGGTGGCCAAGGCGGCGGCTTCGCAGCGCAGCGCCAGCTCGCAGGCCTGGCTGGCATCGAGGGCCCAGGGATGGAACAGGTCCAGATCGGGCGCGGGTTCGAGCAGCAGATCCTCCGCATCGGGCAGGCCGGCGGCCGGATCCTCGGCGGTGAAGCGGGCGATGTCGTAGGCGGCCTGCACGGTGTCGGCCAGGGCCTTGTCGGAAAAGTCCGAGGTGCTGGCATGGCCGCGGCGCTGGCCCAGGAAGACGGTGACCCCGAGCGATTTGTCGCGGTTGCGCTCGACGTTCTCCAGCTTGCCCAGGCGCGCCGAGACCGACAGGCCCGCGCCCTCGCTGACCTCGGCCGCCGCGTCGCTGGCGCCGCGTTCGCGCGCCAGTTGCAGGGTGCGCTCCACGAGGTCCTGGAACTCGTCACGCGAATGGGCAAAGCCTTGGGCTGGGGTGCTCATGGATGGGGCCGGCACAGGGCCAGGAAACAGGGGCGCTCATTATGATGAGGCGATGTCCTTCAATGACCGCCCCAAGCGCCCTCGCCCGGGCCCGCTCTCGCACCTGCAGCACGACGCCGACAGCGATGAGTACGGCCCCAGCCGCACCCAGCTCAAGCGCGAGTCCGATGCGCTGCAAAAGCTTGGCGAAGACCTGCTGACCCTGCCCGACAGCCGGCTGAACGCGCTCGAAATGCCCGAAACCCTGCGCTTCGCCCTGCGCGACGCCAAGAAGATCACCGCCCACGGCGCCAAGCGCCGCCAGCTGCAGTACATCGGCAAGCTGATGCGGGGTGTCGAGGCCGAGCCGCTGCACGAAGCCGTGGCGGCCTTCCGGCTGGGGCACGCGCAGGACCAGTTGCGCCTGCACAAGCTGGAGCATGTGCGCACCCAGCTGATCGACAGCGATGAGGCCCTGCAGACCTACATTGAGCAGCACCCGGGCGTGGATGTGCAGCAGCTGCGCAGCCTGGTGCGTTCGGCGCGCAAGGATGCATCCGCCAACCCCGAGGCCCGCAGCGGCCGGGGCTTCCGCGAGCTGTTCCAGTTCCTGAAGGAGCAGCCCGAGGCCGAGGACGAGGCCTGATGGAGAGCGTCCGCATCGGCATCGTTTCCTGCTCCGACCGAGCCAGCACCGGCGTCTATGAGGACAAGGGCCTGCCGGCACTGCGCGAATGGCTGGGCAAGGCGCTGCGCAACCCCATCGAGTTCGAGCCGCGCCTGATCCCCGACGAGCGCGCCACCATCGCCGAAACCTTGCGCGAACTGGTGGACCAGACCGGCTGCCACCTGGTGCTGACCACCGGTGGTACCGGCCCGGCCCCGCGCGACGTGACCCCGGATGCGACGCTGGACGTGGCCGAGCGCGTCATGCCCGGTTTTGGCGAGCAGATGCGCCAGATATCGCTGCGCTTCGTGCCCACGGCCATCCTGTCGCGTCAGGTGGGCGTGATTCGCGGGCGCTGCCTGATCCTGAACCTGCCCGGCCAACCCAAGGCCATCGCCGAAACACTGGAAGGACTGCGCGGCGCCGATGGCGGCCTGGAACTGCCCGGCATCTTCGCCGCCGTGCCCTATTGCATCGATCTGATCGGCGGACCCTACCTGGAAACCGACCCGGCCGTCTGCAAGGCCTTCCGGCCGAAAAGCGCCCAGCGCAACCCTGCTTAACTCCGCGTGCGGCGCCGGGCGCCGATGGCGGCCAGGCCCAGCAGGGCCAGCCAGCCCGTTGGCGCCTCGGGCACCTGCTGGGCCGGCTGGAACACGAAGTTGTCACCCACCCAATTGCCGGACAGGCTGCCGCGCTCATGGCGATCGATGCGGTAGCCGGTGATGCCGCTCAGGGAGAGAAAGACCGAGGTGTCCATGCGGCGCAGCAGCTCGGGCTGGCCGTCCACGTCATCCGGCAGGGCCAGGCTGACGGAGGCCAGCACGTCCAGGCCATGCAGCGCGTGAACGGTGACCTCGTCGGCCCCGCCGCCGTAGCCGTAGTACTCGTTCTGGCCGAACCAGGCCTCGGTGAGCACCTGGTCGGTGCTGATGAACAGGTGGTCGTTGGTGAACTCGCCGCCGAACTGCGCCGCGACATTGGTGACGAAGTAATGGCCCGACTGCGGCAGGCCGAACAGGGGGCCATCCGGCGGCGCCACGCGGTAGGCATCGCCCACCACGCTGAAGCGCTCGTCCCAGATCACATTCCGATAGCTCAGGCTGGCGCCGTTGGCGTAGTACAGACCGGTCGCCCCCGTCACCGCCGGCAGGCTCGGCAGGTCGTCAAAGCTGGCCAGCACGGGCGCGGCCTGCACGCCAAGGCGACCGACGCCCAACAGGGCGGCGACGAGGAGGGAATGGATCTTCATGCGGGCGCTCCTTGCTGTGGGGGTGTTCCACGATGGGCCAGGCACGCATCCTCGGGCCAGGGCCGCGCGGGTGGGACGCCTGTTTGTAAGCAGAGGCAACACCCAACGGCCCCGCCACCCGGCTGCGGGGTGGGTAGAACCCTGAGCGGGGCTCGGTCGCCCTACTTCACCAGCCGGCTGAGCTGCTCGGCGTCGAAACACTCGTCCTTGAGCGCGTCCGAGGGCACGCAGTTCTTCTTGCCGCTTTCGCTCAGTTCCTTGATGGCGGCCCAGAGCAGCGCGATCTGGTGCTCGTGCCCGGCGGCGTTGTCGATCAGACCCTTCATGGCCTGCGACACCGGGTCGTCGCCCTGCGTCACCGCATAGGCGCTGAAACCCATCTTGCTGGCCGCAGCCTCCCGCTGCGGGTCCTTGGCCTCGATGATGCGGGCCGGGTTGCCCACCGCCGTGGCGCCCGGCGGCACCGGCTTGGTGACCACCGCCCCGGAGCCGATGCGCGCGCCCGCTCCCACCGTGAAGCCGCCAAGCACGCAGGCGTTGGCCCCCACCACCACCCCGCGCTCCAGCGTGGGGTGGCGCTTGGCCCCCTTGATGAGCGTGGTGCCCCCCAGCGTCACCCCCTGGTAGATGGTGACTTCGTCGTGCACCTCGGCCATCTCGCCGATGACGATGCCCATGCCGTGGTCGATGAAGACGCGCCGACCGAACTGGGCGCCGGGATGGATCTCGATGCCGGTCAGCCAGCGGCTCAGGTGCGAAACAAAGCGGCCCAGCGTCTTGAAGCCATGCGTCCACAGCCAGTGCGCGCGACGGTGCAGGATCAGCGCGTGCAGGCCCGGGTAACACCAGAACACTTCCCAGGCCGTGCGGGCGGCGGGGTCGCGTTCCAGGATGCAGGCGATGTCTTCGCGCAGACGGGCAAACATGGGCAAATCCTTCTTGGGGGCGGCGAGTGTAGGCAGGCGAGAGGCGCTTGCCTTCGGCTCAGGGCAAGGCCAGCGTCAACAAGGGGACTTGTCTTGCGCCGCCGCCTTCTGCATCGCCCTTGCGATACCGCGCAGGATGTGCAGCTCCTCGGACTGCAGCCCGGCGCGGTTGACGAGCTGGTTCAGGCGCGGCATCAGCTTCTTCGGGGCCGCCGGGTCCAGAAAGCCGATGTCCACCAGCGCCTGCTGCCAATGAGTCAGCAGGCCCTGTACCGCCTGTGCATCGGCCAGCTCGGGCGGCTTGGTTCGGGCCTGCACCGGGAAGCCGCCCAGGGCCTGGCGCCATTCGTAGGCCAGTAGCTGCACGGCCTGCGCGAGGTTGAGGGAGCCGTAGTCGGGATGCGTGGGGATGGAGACCAGGGCATGGCAGCGGTACACGTCCTCATTGCTCATGCCAAAGCGCTCGCTGCCGAACACCAGACCGAGGCTGGGTCGCGGCGCCCGGGCAGCCAAGCCCTCGAACAGCGGCCGAGGGGCGCTGCAGGGCGGACCGAAGTCGCGCGGTGTCATGGCAGTGCCCACCAGGAACTGCACGCCGTCCAGGGCCTCGGCCAGGCTGTCGACCACGCGTGCGCGCTCCAGCACCTCGGTGGCGCCGCTGGCAAAGGCCAGGGTCTCCTCCTGCTGCAGCACATCGGCAAAGCGCGGCCGAACCAGCACCAGATCGTCAAAGCCCATCACCTTCATCGCGCGCGCCGTGGCCCCGACATTGCCGGGGTGACTGGTGTTCATCAGGATGAAGCGTGTGGAATGCACGACGGCGCGCCCCGCAGGACTCAGTAGAATCCCGTGATTATCCCGGCTGCTGCCGGGCGTTCTTTTTTATCGCCAGCCCACCCAACTTCCAGGAAGACGACCGCATGTCATCTGCTGCTTTGCATCCCATGCTGAACGTGGCCATCAAGGCCGCCCGCGCCGCCGGTGCCATCATCAATCGCGCCTCGCTGGACCTGGACATCATCAAGGTGGGCGCCAAGGCGTACAACGACTTCGTCACCGAAGTCGACCACGCGGCCGAGGCCGTGATCATCAAAACCCTGCTGGAAGCCTATCCCCAGCACGCCATCCTGGCCGAGGAATCGGGCAAGGAGCATGGCAACCAGAAGTCCGATTACCAGTGGATCATCGACCCGCTGGACGGCACCACCAACTTCATCCACGGCCTGCCGATCTACGCGGTGTCGATCGCGCTGGCCCATCGCGGCCAGGTGCAGCAGGCGGTCGTCTATGACCCGACCCGCAACGACCTCTTCCACGCCAGCAAGGGCCGCGGCGCCTACCTGAATGACCGCCGCCTGCGCGTCTCGCGCCGCACGCGCCTGTCCGACGCCCTGGTGGGCACCGGTTTTCCCTTCCGCCGCGGCGACAACTTCAAGCGCTACCTCAAGCTCTTTGAGGATGTGATGCAGCAGACTGCCGGCGTGCGCCGGCCCGGTGCGGCCTCGCTGGACCTCTGCTACGTGGCCGCCGGCTACTACGACGCCTTCTTCGAGACCGGTCTGTCGCCCTGGGACGTGGCGGCAGGCTCGCTGATCATCACCGAGGCGGGTGGCCTGGTGGGCAACTTCACCGGCGAGAGCGACTTCCTGCACCAACGCGAGGTGCTGGCCGGCACGCCCAAGATCTACGCCCAGTTGGTGCCCCTGCTGCAGCCCTACAGCCGTGTCATCAATACCGAAGAAACCGGCGAAGCACCAGAAGCCGCGCCCGCCCCGGCGCCGGCGGCGGCCCAGCCCAAGTCGCGCCGCATCACCAGCACGCGCAGTGCCGGCGCCGAAGACGCGCCCTTCTAAGCCCCCGGCTCCCCCAGCCCCGGCGCCCCGCCCCGCGGGGCGTCGGCATTTGGGGCCCTGCAACAAACGCAACACAGCGGCCGCCCGGCTGCAACCCGGCCGAAACAGCCCACCGCGATGCTGACTGCACCCCAACCCAAGGGGCTCAGGAGCACGCGATGAAACACCGTCTGTCGATCAACCCCTTGTGGCTGCTGGCCGCCTTGCTGGTTGGCCTTGTCGGACTGATCAGCCCGCTGCACCGCACCCGCACGGCGCGCGCCTGAGCCCAATCCCCTCAAGGAGCCTTCGATGACCCCCCGCATCCCCCGCCTCGCCCTGCTGCTGCTCGCCAGCCTCTCCATCCACGCCGTCGCAGCCCCGGTGTATGAACAGGCGCCGGTGGCGGGCCCCAATGTCGGTGCCGTCTGGACCAGCCACTTCAACAGCAGCAACAGCGGCTGGCAAGCCCAGGACGACTTCTCGCTCGGGGCCAACGCCGCCATCAGCCGCGTCACCTGGCGCGGGATCTACCTGACCAATGAAGCACCCTGCTGCGGCAATGGCGCACCGAACACCAACTCCTGGACAGTGGAGTTCCGACAGGACGATGGCGGCACCCCGGGTGCGCTGGCCTTCAGCAAGACCTATGCGGACAGTGCGGTCCACCGCAGCAACGCGACCGACGGCGTCTTCGCCGGCAACCCGGTCGATGTGTACGACTTCGACCTCGCCCTGGGCAGTGCGTTTGCCGCCGAAGCCGGCATCAACTACTGGTTCTCGGTGCGCTCGAACGCGGATGGGTTCTCGCCGTTCTTCGGCTGGACCATGGCCGGTCCTTATGAAGCGGGAGACGTCACGTTCCAGAACAGTTATGCCAATGGGGTCGTGACCGGCACCTTCGCCGCGCGTGGCGGTGACCGCGCGTTTGCGCTCTACGACGTCCCCGAACCCACCGCCCTCGCACTCGCCGGCGTGGGTCTGATTGCGGCGGGTTCGCGCCGCAAGCGCAGCGCCAGCTGATTCCCAGCCGTGCGGGGGCAGGGTCGGGATAATCCGGCCCCCTCGCGCGCCCGCCCCCGATCACCTTGTCCTCTGCGCCCCTCGCCCCGCTCGAAACGCACACCCCCTTGATGCAGCAATATTTGCGCATCAAGGCCGACCACGCGGACCTGCTGGTGTTCTTCCGCATGGGGGACTTCTACGAGGTCTTCTACGACGACGCCCGCAAGGCCAATGCGCTGCTGGACATCACGCTGACCGTGCGCGGCAGCAGCGGCGGCGAGCCGGTGGTGATGGCTGGAGTGCCCGTGGCCGCGCTGGAAAACTACCTGGCCAAGCTGCTGAAGCTGGGCGAATCGGTCGCCATTGCCGAGCAAGTGGGCGAGGTGGGCGCCAGCAAGGGCCCGGTCGAGCGCAAGGTGGTGCGCATCGTCACCCCGGGCACGGTGACGGACGCCGAGCTGCTGGCCGACAAGCAGGACGCCCCACTCCTTGCACTGCATGCCGCCGCGGGCCGCTTTGGCTTGGCCTGGGTCACGCTCGCACAGGGCGAGATCGGCCTGCTGGAATGCAGCCACACCGAGCTACCCGGCTGGCTGGCGCGCCTGAACCCGGCCGAGATCCTGCTGGCGCGCGACCACTCCGCCCCCGGCCAGCCCGAGGCCCTGAGCGTGGTGCGCGCGCCCACCACCGCCCGTCCGCCCTGGCAATTCGATAGCGCCCTGGGCCAGCGCAAGCTGTGCGAACAACTCGGCGTGGCCAGTCTGCAGGGCCTGAACGCCCAGGATCTGCCGGTGGCCCAGGCCGCCGGCGGGGCGCTCTTGGCCTACCTCGAGCACACGCAGGGCCGCGCGCTGGCGCATGTGAAGCGGCTGGCCGTGCTGCGCGCCAGCGAGCTGATCGACCTGCCGCCCGCCACCCAGCGCAATCTTGAGCTGACGCAGACCCTGCGCGGCGAAGAGGCCCCCACCCTGCTCTCCCTGCTGGACAGCTGCCGCACCGGCATGGGCAGCCGCGCGCTGCGCCACTGGCTGCTGACGCCGGCGCGCGAGCGTTCCCTGGCGCAGGCGCGCCAGGCGGCCATTGCCACGCTGCTGGAGCTGGGCTTCGAGCCCCTGCGCGAGGCGCTGCGACGCGTGTCCGATGTCGAGCGCAGCACCAGCCGCATTGCGCTGCGCCAGGTGCGCCCACGCGAGCTGGCCGGCCTGCGCGAAACTTTGCTGCTGCTGCCCGAACTGGCCGCCGCCGTGCCGCCCGGTGCTGCGCTGCTGAACCAGCTGCGCCAGGACCTGGCCGCGCCGCCCCAGGTGGCCGAGCTGCTGCGCGCCGCGCTGGCGGAACAGCCGGCGGTGTGGCTGCGGGATGGTGGCGTCATCGCCAGCGGCTTCGATGCCGAACTGGACGAGCTGCGTGCCATCAACGCCAACTGCGACGCCTTCCTGCTCGACCTGGAGCTGCGCGAGCGCGAGCGCACCGGCATCCCGAACCTGCGCGTGCAATTCAACAAGGTGCACGGCTTCTACATCGAGGTCACCCATGGCCAGAAGGACAAGGTGCCGGACAACTACCAGCGCCGCCAGACCCTGAAAAACGCCGAGCGCTTCATCACGCCTGAGCTCAAGGCCTTCGAGGACAAGGCACTCTCCGCCAGCGAACGTGCCCTGGCGCGCGAGAAGTTCCTGTTCGAGCGCCTGCTCGATGACCTGGGCGGCTTCGTGCAGGCCCTGGCCACGGTGGCGCGCGCCCTGGCCAGCCTGGACGTGCTGGCCGCGCTGGCCGAGCGCGCCGCCACGCTGAACTGGTGCGCGCCCGAGTTTGTGGGCTACCCCTGCATCGACATCCAGGCCGGCCGCCACCCGGTGGTGGAAGCGCGCCTGGCCGAAACCAGGGGCATCGCTTTCCAGCCCAACGACTGCCGGCTCGACGCCAAGCGCCGCCTGCTGGTCATCACCGGCCCGAACATGGGCGGCAAGAGCACCTTCATGCGCCAGGTAGCGCTGATTGCGCTGCTGGCCTCGATGGGCTCCTACGTGCCGGCGCAGGCCTGCCGGCTCGGGCCGCTGGACGCCATCCACACCCGCATCGGCGCGGCGGACGACCTGGCCAACGCCCAGTCCACCTTCATGCTGGAAATGACGGAGGCCGCGGCCATCCTGCACGCCGCCACCGAACAGAGCCTGGTGCTGATGGACGAGATCGGCCGCGGCACCTCGACCTTCGATGGCCTGGCACTGGCCGGAGCCATTGCCACGCACCTGCACGACAAGAACCGCTCGCTCACCCTGTTCGCCACGCATTACTTCGAGCTGACCGAGCTGCCGGCGCAGAAGAGCGAGGCCCACAACCTGCATGTCTCGGCCGTGGAGGCCGGCGACGACATCGCCTTCCTGCACGAGCTGCAACCCGGCCCAGCCAGCCGCAGCTACGGCGTGCAAGTGGCGCGCCTGGCCGGCATGCCCGCGCCGGTGTTGCGCCAGGCACGCGCCAGCCTGGAGGCGCTGGAGGCCCAGAAAGCCGGCACCCAGGCCCAGGTGGACCTGTTCGCGGCGCCGCCAGCCGTACCTCAGGCCGAAGAGCCGCCGGCGCTGAAGGCGCTGCGCGGCCTGGACCTGGACAGCTGCAGTCCGCGCGAGGCGCTGGAGCAGCTGTACCGCATCAAGTCCCTGCTGGGCAGGGAATGAATCAGCCGCGCTTGTAGACGACCTTCTTGCTGCCGCCCTCGCAGCTGCCAACCACCGTCTGGTCGGCTACCTGGTCGGTGGCCACGATGTCCAGCGTGTAGCCCTTGACACCCTTGGCATCCAGCTTGGCGGCGATCTCGGTCTTCAGCTCTTCGCAGGCCTTGGGGGCGGCCTGGGCGGCGCCGGCCAGCAGGGCGAGGGTGGCGATCAGAACGGTCTTCATGGAGAACTCTCCCTAGGTTTGGTGGAGGAGGCCCGCATTCTGTGCCGGAGTGCGGCGGCACACTGCGCGCCATGTCCACCCTGGTCTTCTCCCACGCCAACAGCTACCCCGCTGGTTGCTACCGACTGATCTTTGACGCCTGGCGCGCGGCCGGCCATCAGGTCCATGCCCTCGAAAAATACGGGCACGACCCACAGCACCCGGTGAGCAGCAACTGGCCGCATCTGGTCAGCCAGCTGCTGCGCTATGTGGACGAGGTGGTGCAGCCGCGTGAGCCGGTCTATCTGGTCGGCCATTCGCTGGGCGGACTCCTGAGCCTGATGGCAGCCGCACGCCGCCCGCAGCAGGTGCGCGGCGTGCTGATGCTGGACTCGCCCTACATCCGCGGCTGGCGGGCGGGCTTCGTGGCCTTCGGCAAACTCAGCGGTCGCATCCACAGACAGCCACCTGCCAGCATCGCGCAGGAGCGCCGCCAGCACTGGCCCGACCGCGCCACGCTGGAAGCGCACTTCCGCTCCAAGGCCCTGTTCCAGGCCTGGGACCTACGCGTGCTGCAGGACTACCTGGATTGCGGCTTCGAGCCCGACCCAGAGCGCGGCGGTCTGCGCCTGGCGTTCCGCCGCGAAGTGGAAGCCGCCGTGTACGCCACCCTGCCCCATGCGCTCACGCGCGCCACCCGCGGCCTGTGCGTACCGCGCGCCTTCATCGCCGGCACGCACAGCCGCGAGATGCGCATGGGCGGCATCGAGGCCACTCGCCGCTTCGTCGGGCCGCTGTACCGCGAGATCGAGGGCTCGCACCTGTTCCCCTTCGAGCACCCGGAGGCCACGGCGGCACTCGCGCTGCAACTGCTGAAGGAGCTGGCGGAGCGACCCCAAACGGCCGGTTGAACCCGCACCCGCCTCGGCCTTGTTCCATCCCGCAGGCCGGTTCCACACTGGCCGGGTAAACCCGCGCCGATATACTTCGCCTTTCCTCTTGAGCGTTCTCGGCCTGATGGCCCCCCGCAGTGATGCCAAGGGGGTGCGGCGCGTGGGAACGCGGCGCGACATGACCAAATACGTATTCGTCACCGGCGGTGTGGTGTCCTCCCTGGGCAAGGGTGTGGCCGCCGCCTCTCTCGCGGCCTTGCTGGAGAGCCGCGGCCTCAAGGTCACGCTGATCAAGCTGGACCCCTACATCAACGTGGATCCGGGCACGATGAGCCCGTTCCAGCACGGCGAGGTCTTCGTCACCGACGATGGCGCCGAGACCGACCTGGACCTGGGCCACTACGAGCGCTTCATCACCACGCGCATGAAGCGCGCCAACAACTTCACCACCGGGCAGATCTACAAGTCCGTGCTGGAGAAGGAACGCCGCGGCGATTACCTCGGCAAGACGGTGCAGGTGATCCCGCACATCACCAACGAGATCCAGGACTTCGTCAAGCGCGGCGCCGGCGCGGGCACCGATGACGCGGTGGACGTGGCCATCGTCGAGATCGGCGGCACGGTGGGCGACATCGAGTCCCTGCCCTTCCTCGAAGCCGCACGCCAGATGAGCCTGCGCATGGGCACGACGAACACCGCCTTCGTGCACCTGACCTATGTGCCCTGGATCGCCGCCGCCGGCGAGCTGAAGACCAAGCCGACCCAGCACACGGTGCAGAAGCTGCGCGAGATCGGCATCCAGCCCGATGCGCTGCTCTGCCGCGCCGACCGCCGCATCCCTGAGGACGAGCGCGAAAAGATCTCGCTGTTCACGAATGTGCCCGAATACGGCGTGATCAGCATGTGGGACGTGAACACCATCTACAAGGTGCCGCGCGTGCTGCACGAGCAGGGGCTGGACCAGCTGATCTGCACCAAGCTGCAGCTCAGCACCCGCAGCACCGACCTGACGCGCTGGGACACCCTGGTGCGCGAGGTCGAGCACCCGCAGCACGAGGTGCGCATCGCCATGTGCGGCAAGTACACCGACCTGTCCGACTCCTACAAGTCGCTCAACGAAGCGCTGCGCCACGCCGGCATCCACAACCACGCCCGCGTCAACATCGAGTACGTCGATTCGGAAGCGCTGGAGACGGGCGACATCGACCAGCTCGCCCAGTTCGACGCCATCCTCGTGCCCGGCGGTTTCGGCAAGCGCGGCGTGGAAGGCAAGATCCGCGCCGCCCAGTACGCCCGCGAGCACAAGATCCCCTACCTCGGCATCTGCCTCGGGATGCAGGTGGCCACCATCGAGTACGCCCGTCACATGGCCGGACTGGAAGGCGCCAACTCCACCGAGTTCGACCCCGAGGCCAAGCACAAGGTCATTGCCCTGATCGACGAGTGGCAGGATGCCGACGGCTCCATCCAGAAGCGCGACGCCAGCTCGGACCTGGGCGGCACCATGCGCCTGGGCGCGCAGAGTTCCGACGTCAAACCCGGCACCATCGCCCATGGCATCTATGGCGACGTGGTGACCGAGCGCCACCGCCACCGCTACGAAGCCAACGAGCACTACCTCGACAAGCTGCAGCAGGCCGGCCTGGTGATCTCCGCCATCACCCAGCGCGAGAAGCTGACCGAGATCGTCGAGCTGCCGCGCGACCAGCACCCCTGGTTCGTCGGCGTGCAGTTCCACCCCGAGTTCAAGAGCACGCCCTGGGACGGCCACCCGCTGTTCATCAGCTACATCAAGGCTGCGCTCCAGCACAAGGAAGCCAAATGAAGCTGTGTGGGTTCGAGGTCGGCGTCGACAAGCCCTTTTTCCTGATCGCCGGCACCTGCTCGATTGAGAGCCAGCAGCTCTCGCTGGACGTGGCTGGCCTTCTGAAGGAAGCCTGCACGGCCCTGGGCATCCCCCTCATCTACAAGGGCTCCTTCGACAAGGCCAACCGTTCCTCGGGCAGCTCCCGGCGCGGCGTCGGGATCGAGGCTGGCCTGAAGGTCCTGGACGAGGTGCGCCGCCAGACCGGCCTGCCGGTGCTGACCGACGTGCACGACAACAGCCAGATCGCCGAGGTGGCCAGCGTGGTGGACGTGCTGCAGACCCCGGCCTTCCTGTGCCGCCAGACGGACTTCATCCGCGCCGTGGCCCAGAGTGGCAAACCGGTGAACATCAAGAAGGGCCAGTTCCTTGCGCCCTGGGACATGAAGAACGTCATCGACAAGGCTCGCGCGGCAGCGCGAGAAGCGGGGCTTTCCGAAGACCGCTTCCTCGCTTGTGAGCGCGGCGTCAGCTTCGGCTACAACAACCTGGTGGCCGATATGACCAGCCTGGCCGAGATGCGCAACTCCGGCGCGCCGGTGGTGTTCGACGTCACCCACTCGGTGCAGAAGCCGGGCGGCCAGGGCACGAGCAGCGGCGGCGCCCGCGAGATGGTGCCGGTGCTGGCCCGCGCCGGCGTGGGCGTGGGCGTGGCGGGCCTCTTCATGGAAACCCACCCGAACCCGGCCGAGGCCTTCAGCGACGGCCCGAACGCCGTGCCGCTCAAGCACATGCGCACCCTGCTGGAGCAATTGGTGGCCATCGACCGGGTGGTCAAGACCCAGCCCTATCTCGAGAACGACTTCTCCTGCTGATGAGCCAACCCGCCTACCTGATCGTCGCCAGCAAGATCCGCGACCCCGAAGCCTTCAAGGCCTACATGGCCGCCGCCCCCGCCGCAATTGCCGCGGCTGGCGGTGAATACCTGGTGCGCGGCGGCGCGATCGACGTGCTGGAGGGCGACTGGCGCCCCGCGCGCCTGACCGTCATCCGCTTCCCGAGCATGATCGAGGCGCGCGCCTGGTACGAAGGCCCGGGCTACCAAACCGCGCGCGCGCTGCGCCAGGGCGCAACCGAGTATTTCGATATGACGCTGGTTGAAGGCTACCTGCCGGCCTGAATACGGCGGGTTACCAACCTAGAGTCCTCCCCGATTTCTTCTTCATTCAAGGAACGCCATGAGCGCCATTGTTGACATCGTCGGCCGCGAGATCCTCGACAGCCGCGGCAATCCCACCGTCGAATGCGACGTCCTGCTGGAGTCCGGCACCCTGGGCCGTGCGGCCGTGCCGAGCGGTGCCAGCACCGGCAGCCGCGAAGCCATCGAGCTGCGTGACGGCGACAAGAGCCGCTACCTGGGCAAGGGAGTGCTGAAGGCGGTGGAGTTCATCAACACCGAGATCAGCGAGGCCGTGATGGGCCTCGACGCCTCCGAGCAGGCCTTCCTGGACAAGACCCTGATCGACCTGGACGGCACCGAGAACAAGAGCCGCCTGGGTGCCAACGCCATGCTGGCCGTCTCCATGGCCGTGGCGCGCGCCGCCGCCGAAGAGTCCGGCCTGCCGCTCTACCGCTACTTCGGCGGCATGGGCGCCACCCAACTGCCGGTGCCGATGATGAACGTCGTCAACGGTGGTGCGCACGCCAACAACAACCTGGACCTGCAAGAGCTGATGATCGTCCCCGTGGGCGCGAGCAGCTTCCGCGAGGCCCTGCGCTGGGGCGCCGAGACCTTCCACGCGCTCAAGAAGATCCTGCACGACAAGCACATGAGCACCGCCGTGGGCGACGAGGGCGGCTTTGCCCCCAACGTCGAGAACCACGAGGCCGCGATCCAGATGATCCTGCAGGCCATCGAGATGGCCGGCTACACCCCGGGCACGCAGATCGCCCTGGCGCTGGACTGCGCCGCCAGCGAGTTCTATGCCGACGGCGTCTACACCCTGGAAGGCGAAGGCGGCATCAAGCTCAGCGCCGCGCAGTGGACCGACATGCTCGCCACCTGGGTGGACAAGTACCCCATCATCAGCATCGAAGACGGCATGGCCGAGGGTGACTGGGACGGCTGGAAGCTGCTCACCGAGCGCCTGGGCCAGAAGGTGCAGATCGTCGGCGACGACCTCTTCGTCACCAACACCAAGATTCTGAAGGAAGGCATCGAGAAGGGCATCGCCAACTCGATTCTCATCAAGATCAACCAGATCGGCACCCTCACCGAAACCTTCGCCGCCATCGAGATGGCCAAGCGGGCCGGCTACACCGCCGTCATCAGCCACCGCTCGGGCGAGACCGAGGACAGCACGATTGCCGACATCGCCGTCGGCACCAATGCCGGCCAGATCAAGACCGGCTCGCTGTCGCGCTCGGACCGCATGGCCAAGTACAACCAGTTGCTGCGCATCGAAGAAGACCTGGGCGATGTGGCGGTCTACCCTGGTCGCGCCGCCTTCTACAACCTGAAGTAAGCCCTTGCGCTTCATTGCCGTGCTGCTGGCTGCGGGCCTGCTCTGGGTGCAGGCCCAGACCTGGTTCGGCCAGCGCTCGGCTGCGCGGGTCACCGAACTGCAGCAGCAACTGCAGGATCAGGAAGCCGCCAACACCAAGGCGCGCGAGGCGCAGACGCGGGCACGCGCCGAACTGAAGGACCTGCGCGAAGGCCTGGAGATGGTGGAAGAGAAGGCCCGTCTGGAGCTCGGCATGGTCAAGCCCGACGAGATCTTCGTGAAGCTGGATGGCCAGCCGTCCCCGCCGGCCTCCGCCCCTTCGCGCCCGTGAAGGACTGGTTGCTGGCGGCCGCCTTCACGGCCTGGGGGAGCCCCTTCACCTGGCTGGAGATCCTGGCCTTTGCCCTCTCCGTGGCCATGGTGCTGGGCAATATGCGGCAGTGGCTGGCGGCTTGGCCGCTGGCCGCCGCGGCCTCGCTGCTCTACGCCCTGCTGTTCTGGGAGGGCAAGCTGTACGGCGAAGCCGCCCTGCAGCTCTTCTTCGTGGGCATGGCGGCCTGGGGCTTTGCGCAGTGGTGGCGCGGGCGCTCTCAAAGTGCGCTCACCGTGCGTCGCATGCCGCTGCAGGCCTGGGGCTGGAGCCTGGGCGCCATCGCCCTGGGCTGGCCGCTGCTGGGCTGGTGGCTGAGCCGCCACACCGACTCCCCCCTGCCCTATTGGGACGCGCTGCCCACCGTCGCCTCCGTGGTGGCCACCGTGCAACTGGGGCGCAAGTTCATCGAGAACTGGGGCTTCTGGGTGGCCGTCAACGCCGTCTCGGTGGTGCTGTTCGCGCTCAAGGCCTATTGGCTGACGGTGCTGCTCTACGCCGCTTTCATTCCGCTGGCCCTATGGGGCTGGCGCGAGTGGGCGCATGCCGAGCGGGGCGTGCGCGCCGCATGAAGACACCCTGCAAGGTGGCCCTGCTGGGCGCGGAATGCACCGGCAAGAGCAGCCTGACCACGCTGCTGGGCCTGCGCCTGGCCGACCTGGATGTGGCCACGGTGGGCGAATACCTGCGCGAATGGTGCCTGGCCAGCGGGCGCACGCCACGGCGCGAAGAGCAGGCGCCCATTGCGGCGGAGCAGTCGCGCCGAATTGCGGCAGCCGCCCAGAACCACCGTCTCGTCGTGGCGGACACCACCGCGTTGATGACGGCGCTGTACTCGATCCACTACTTCGAGGACGCCACCGCCCTGCCCGATGCGGTGCGCGCGCAGCAGGCCTTCGACCTGACCCTGTTGTGCTGCCCAGAAGGCATCCCCTGGCAGGCCGATGGCTGGCTGCGCGAATCGCCGGCCGTGCGCCGCCAGGCGCACGAAGCCCTGGTGGCCCTGCTGCAGGCCCAGGGCCTGCCCTTCACCGTGCTGAGTGGCCCGCTGGATGAGCGCGCCGCCTTGGCCGAGATGCTGATCCGATCCCTGCCCACGCTGCGCCGCCCCCACCCGGCCTGGGCGGCTGAGCGCGCGCGCGGCTGATGGCCGCGCACCGACAATTGCCCCCCGTACCGTCCAAGCCCACCATGCGCCTTCTCACCCGCCCACTGGCCCTGGCCGCCGCCCTGTGTCTGGCCGCCTGCAGCAGCATCGCGCCGCCACACCCCACCGCGCCGGCCGGCCCGGTGAAGGTCCAGGTGCTGGCCATCAACGATTTCCACGGCAATCTGCTGCCACCCGCGCCCTTCCGCATGCCCGACCCGGCCAACCCCGGCCAGCAGGTGCAGGTGCCGGTGGGGGGCTCGGAAGCCCTGGCCACGGCGGTGAAGCAACTGCGCAAGGACAAGGCCAACCACATCTTCGTGGCGGCGGGCGACCTGATCGGTGGCACGCCCCTGCTCTCGGCACTGTTCTTCGATGAACCGACGCTGGAATCGCTGACCACCATGGGCCTGCATGTGTCGGCCGTGGGCAATCACGAGTTCGACCGCGGGGCGGACGAATTGCTGCGCCGCATCCGCGGCGGCTGTGCGCCCAAGGAGGGCTGCCGCGGTCCGCAGCCCTACAAGGGTGTCGGCTTCAAGTACCTGGCCGCCAGCACGGTGGACAGCCGCACCGGCCAGACCCTGCTGCCGGCGTACCACGTGCAGCAGTTCGAAGGCGTGCCAGTGGGCTTCATCGGGCTCACGCTCAAGGGCACGCCCGGGCTGGTGATGCCCGAGGCCGTAGCCGGCCTGCGCTTTGACGACGAGGCCGAGACCATCAACCGCTTGGTGCCCGAACTGCAAGCGCAAGGCGTGCAGGCCATCGTGGTGCTGATCCACGAGGGCGGCTACCCCAGCGGCGGCCACAACGAATGCCCGGGCATCAGCGGGCCCATCGTCGACATCGTCAAGCGCATGCACCCGGCGGTGGACGTGGTCGTCACCGGCCACACGCACCGCGCCTACAACTGCCGCCTGGACGGCAAGCTCGTCACCAGCGGCGACAAGTTCGGCTCCATGGTCACCGAAATCGAACTGAGCCTGGACCGCGGCAGCCGCGATGTGCTGGAAGCCAAGGCGCTCAACCATCTGGTGCGCCTGGACCAGTACGGCAAGGACCCCGAGCAGACCCAGCTGCTGGCGGCCTACCAAGAGAAGGCGCGCCCGCTGATTGAGCGCGCCGTCGGCCGCCTGTCCAAGGAGGTGCCGCATGGCAAGGTGGACGAAGCCGGCAACTGGCCGATGGGCTACATCGTGGCCGACGCGCACCTCGCCGCCACCCGTTCACCCGAGCACGGCGGCGCGCTGTTTGCCCTGACCAACACCGGCGGCGTACGCGCCGGCCTGAGCTTCAAGGATGGCGGCCGCCTCAATTTCGGCGACCTCTTCACCGCCCAGCCCTTCAACAACCAGCTCGTCACGCTGACCCTGAGTGGCGCCGAGCTGCTGGAACTGCTGGAGCAGCAGTGGCGGGAAGACGGCCAGTACTACCCGCTGCAGCCCTCGCAGGGCTTCAGCTACCGCTGGGACGCCCAACGCCCACGCGGCCAGCGCGTGGTGCCGGGCTCGGTGCTGGTGCAGGGCGAGCCGCTCAACCCCGCACGCGACTACCGCTTCACCGTCAACAGCTTCATCGCCTCGGGCGGCGATGGCTACCCGGCGTTGAAGAAGGGCCGCGACTCGCGCCTGGGCGTGCAGGACATCGACGCGCTGGAAGCCTATGTGCGCAGCCTGCCGATGCTGCAGCCGCCGGCGACGATGGACCGCATCCAGCGCCTCAACTGAAGCCCTACTGCACCGAACCCTGCGGCGGCGCCACGCTGCCCGCCGCCTGGAAGAGCTGGGCGCAATCCACCGCGTCAAAGCGGTAGGGCGCGCCGCAGAAGTTGCAGGCCACCTCGACGTCTGGGCGCTCGGCCAGGATGGACTCGATCTCCTCGCGGCCCAGGCCCACCAGCATGCGGCCCACACGCTCGCGCGAGCAGGTGCAGGCGAAGCGCGGCGTGGCAGGCTCGAAGCGGCGCAGCGGCTCCTCCCAGAACAGGCGGTGCAGCAGCTCGTCCATCGGCAGGCGCAGCAGCTCCTCGGGCTGGAGCGTGGCCACCTTCATGGCGATGCGCGGAAAGGCGTCCAGCAGCTCGGCCGCCTGTTCCGCACCCACCCGGCCTTCCAGATTGGCCTCGCCCTCCAGCGGCATGCGCTGGATCAGCATGCCGGCCGCGCTGTGTGCGTCGGCCGCCAGCACGATCTTGGTGTCCAACTGCTCGGAGAGCTTCATGTACTGCTCCACCGCCTGGGCCAGGCGCGAGAAGCGTGCCGCATGCTCGTCGTTCAGCGGCACCACGCCCTGGTAGGGGTGCACGCCGGGCGGGCGGTCGTCCGCATCCAGGGTGATGGCGCAGCGCCCGCCGCCATGCACGTTCAGCAGGTCGGCCAGATCGAACTGCCCTTTTGAATCCAACCGTGGCACCGCCCCCGTGACGTTGGCCGTGGCGCGGTAGCTCAGGTCGGTACGCGCTTCGGCCACCGCCAGCTTGACCGGGCCATCGCCCGACATCTGCATCACCAAGGCGCCCTGGAATTTCAGATTGCCCTGCAGCAGCAGGGCGCAGGCGCTCATCTCGCCCAGCAGCGCCATCACGGCGTCCGGCAGCGGCTCCTGGCGGCGCGACTGCAGCTCCTGCCAGGAATCGGTCAGGCGCACCACCACACCGCGCACCGGCAGCCCCTCAAACATGAACTTCTGAAACTCGCTCATGCCAGCCCCTCGCCCGGCGAGTACGCCAGCCGATCCCCCAAGGGGATGGCCGTCCGGCTTGGGGCGGCCCGGCGCTCGGCCGGCCGCGCTTCGATATTCATCTCGCTCATTCCATCTTTTCCAGTTCAGCGCCGTAACGGGCGCCATTGCGCGCGTAATGCGCGGCGGATTGCAGCAGGCGCGCGCTTTCCTCCTCGGTCAGCTCGCGCAGCAGCTTGGCCGGGCTGCCGACGATCAGGCTGCGCGGCGGGAAGGCCTTGCCTTCCGTCACCAGGGCGCCCGCGCCCACCAGGCTGCCGGCGCCGATGCGCGCGCCGTTCAGGATGACCGCCTGGATGCCCACCAGGCAGCCCTTCTCCACATGACAGCCATGCACCATGGCCTGGTGGCCGATGGTGACGTCGTCCTCGATCACGAGCGGAAAGCCGGTGTCGGCATGCAGCACGGCGTTGTCCTGCACGTTCACGCGATCGCCCAGCGTGAGCTGGTCGGAATCGCCTCGCGCCACGGCGCCGAACCAGACCGAGCATTGCTCACCCAGGCGGACGCGCCCCACCACGGTGGCGCTGGGTGCCACCCAACAGCTGGCGGGAACCTCGGGCTCATGCTCACCCAGGCGGTAAATGCTCATGCTTGTCGCCTCACTGCGAAGGGATTGGGGAAAACGCGAAAGGATAATCGCGACCCATGATTGTCGAGCTCCGCCACCAGGCGCTGAGCCTGCTCGGCGAGCCCGACCCAAAGACCAAGCAAGACGGCGTACGCGCGCTGTGGCGCGATTGGCAGGCCGGTGCCGTGCCGCTGGACCCGCAGGCCACGCCCCAAACCAACGCCCCCCTGCCCGGTCGGCCGGCGCAGCCGCGCCTGGTCGAGCACCTGGCAGTGCGCAGCCGCAGCCCGCACACACCCGAAGGCCGGGCCGCGCTGCTGCACGCCATCGCGCACATCGAGTTCAACGCCATCAACCTGGCGCTGGACGCCGTGCAGCGCTTTGCCGGCCTGCCGCCCGCCTTCTATGCCGACTGGCTGCAGGTGGCGGCCGAAGAGGCTCTGCACTTCGAGCTGCTGTGCGAGCACCTGGGCACGCTGGGCCACCGCTATGGCGACTTCGACGCCCACGACGGCCTGTGGACCATGTGCGAGCGCACCGCGCACGATTTCCGCGCCCGCATGGCCCTGGTGCCGCGCACGCTGGAGGCGCGCGGTCTGGACGCCACCCCGCCGCTGCAGAAGAAGCTGGCCGCCGCGGGGGACCCACGCGCGGTCGAGATCCTCGACGTGATCCTGCGCGACGAAGTCGGCCATGTCGCCATCGGCAACCGCTGGTACCGCTGGGCCTGCGAACACGAGGGCGTGGACCCGGAAACGGACTTCCCCGCCCTGTGCGCCCAGTACCAGGCGCCGCGCCCGCGCAAACCCCTGAACCTGGGCGCTCGCGCCCTGGCCGGCTTCACGCCCGAAGAGTTGGCCGCTCTTGAATTGACTGCTCTATGACCCGTGGAATGACTCGTCTCCAAGCCGACCTGCTGCTCACCGTCGTGGCCATCATCTGGGGCTCGGCCTTCGTGTTTCAGGCCCAGGGCATGGCGGCACTCGGCCCGATGGCCTTCACCGGCGTGCGCTTCCTGCTGGGCGCCCTGGTGGTGCTGCCGCTGGCGCTGTGGGAACAACCGCGCCGCAAGGCCGCGTCGCGGGCCAAACCGATGACGCCGGCGGTGCTGGTTCTGGGCGCCCTGATGCTCACCGGCGCGGGCTTCCAACAGATCGGCATCCAGACCACCACCGTCACCAACGCCGGCTTCCTGACCGCGCTCTACGTGCCCCTGGTGCCTTTGCTGGCCGCCCTGGTGCTGAAGGAATCGCCGCACTGGAGCGTGTGGCCCTGCGCCCTGGCCTGCGTGGCCGGCGCCTTCCTGCTCAGCGGCGCGCACACCCTGAGCTTCAACACCGGCGACCTGTGGGTGCTGGCCTCCACCCTGCCCTGGGCCGCCCATGTGCTGTGGGTGGGCCGCCTGGCGGACCGTTTCGATGCCCCCTTCAGCGTGGCCTGCGGCCAGTTCGCGGTGGTGGGCGTGCTGGCGCTGGCCTATGCCGCAATGGCCGAGCCCTTCACGCTGGCCCAGGTGCTCCAGGTCTGGCCGGCGGTGGCCTTCACAGGCATCTGCAGCGTCGGCCTGGCCTTCACCGCCCAGGTGGTGGCGCAGCGCCACGCCCAGGCCAGCGATGCGGCCATCATCCTCAGCAGCGAAACCCTGTTCGCCGCGCTGTTCGGCTACTGGCTGCTGGACGAGCGCCTCAGCACCCAGGGCCTGCTGGGCTGCGGCCTGATCCTGTTCGCGCTGCTGGCGGTGCAGTTGCTGCCGCTGCTGCACCCATCCTTCAAACGCAGTCACGCCGCTTGATTCCGGCCTGGGTCTTCCTCGCCACCAGCATGGCGCTGGTGGGCAGCTATGTGGGTCTCTCGAAGGCCCTGGTGGCCGTGTTTCCGGTCTTCCTGCTGGCCGGGCTGCGCTTCGGCATCGCGGCCGTCGCCATGGCCGGCTGGCTGCGCCGGCCGGCGGATGAAACGCCGCTGGATCGCGCCGACAAAGGCTGGCTGTTCCTCGGCAGCTTTTTGGGCAATTTCGGTTTCTCGATCTGCATGCTGCTGGGCGTGCAGGCCACCTCGGCGCTGTCGGCCGGCGTGGTGATGGCCCTGATTCCGGCCGCCGTGGCGCTGCTGAGCGCGCTGTGGCTGCACGAACGTGTGAGCCCGCGCATCCTGCTGGCGATCGTCTGCGCGGGCGCCGGCATCGCGCTGTTGGCATGGGCACGCGGTGGCGAAGGCGGTGGTTCCCTGCTCGGCCACCTGCTGCTGCTCGGCGCGGTGTTCTGCGAGGCCGCCTACGTGGTGGTGGGCAAGCGCCTGGGCACCAAGCTCGGTCCGCGCCGCATCTCGGCCCTCATCAACCTCTGGGGCCTGGCCCTGATGGCGCCGCTGGCGCTCTGGCAGGGCTGGGGATTCGAATGGAGCAGCGTGCGCGTTCAGGACGCCGCTTTGCTGGTCTTTTACGCGCTGGCCGCCAGCGTGGTGTCGGTGTGGCTGTGGATGCGCGGCCTGCAGGGCTACCCGGCGAACAAGGCTGGAGTATTTGCAGTGTTGATTCCGGTGGCGAGCGCGGGGGTGGGCATCCTGTTCCTGGGCGAACACGCGGGCCTGATCCACCTCGCAGCCTTGGGCCTGGCCTTGCTGGGCATCGTGCTCGCCACGCGCCGCTAGAGAAACCGCCCCGGCCGGAACGCCGCCAGATCTGCCAGCCCCGGCTTGCGCTCCAGCGCCCAGTCCGCCGCCAGCTTGGCCGTCGCCGCTGCCTGCGTCAGCCCCAGATGGCCATGGCCGAAGGCGTAGAACACGCGGGCGTCGGCGGGGGCCGGGCCGATGACGGGGAGTGAGTCGGGCATGGAGGGGCGGCAGCCCATCCATTGCGTGCCGCCCTCGGTGCGCAGCTCGGGCAGGAAGCGTTTGGCCTTGGCCAGCAGCGCATCGGCACGGGCGAAGTTGGGCGGGGCCTGCAGGCCGGCGAACTCGACGGCGCCACCCACGCGCACCCCGCCGGCAATCGGCGTCACCACGAAGCCGTGGTTGGGGAAGGTGAGCTGGCGGCGCAGGTTGAAGGCGCCGGGCGGCAGCGTGGTGTTGTAGCCGCGTTCGGTTTCGAGCGGGTAGCGCTCGCCCAGGGTCTCGGCGAGCTGGTGCGACCAGGCGCCGGCGCAGACCAGCAGGCGCTGCGCCAGCAGCGGCGGGCCCTGCTCCAGCTCCACCAGCAGGCCGCGCGCATCGGGGTGCAGGCGCAGCGCATGGGCGCGCGCCAGCACGCCGCCGCGGGCGATGAAGGCCTGGGCCAGCGCATGGCTCAGGCGCAGCGGGTCGTCCACGGTGTGCCAGTGGGGCACGAAGCAGCCGTACTGGAACTGCTTGTCCACGCCGGGCTGCAGGTCGGCAATCGCGTCCGCGCCCTGCAGCAGCTCGTAGCCCACGCCCAGGGCCATGCGCTGGGCCCAGCCGGGCGCCGCGGCGCGCCACTGCGCCTCGCTTTCGTACAGATGCAGGTTGCCGCCCTTGCGCAGCTGCTTCTCGGCACCCGCCAGGGCCAGCAGGGCCGGCCATTCGGCGGCCGAAAGGGCCAGCAGCGCCGCTTGCGAACGCGCGCTCAGCGCCACCTGCTTGTGCGTGCTGGCGCGCCAGAACTTCCACAGCCAGGGCAGCATGGCCGGCGCGTAGCTGGGGCGCAGGCTCAGTGGCCCGAGCGGGTCGAGCAGCCAGCGCGGTGCCTGGCGCAGGATGCCGGGCGAGGCCAGCGGCAGCACGTCCGAATAGGCCAGTGCGCCGGCATTGCCCCGGCTGGCCCCGGCGGCCACGCCGCTGCGGTCCAGCACCGTCACCTGCAGGCCGGCCGACTGCAGGCGCAGCGCGCAGGCCAGGCCGACGATGCCGGCGCCCAGCACCAGGGTCTGCACCGAGCGCGCGGCCTCGGCCTGCAGCGGCGGCAGGAAGTCCAGGTCGCGCGCGTTCATGCCAGCACTTTCACGCGCATTGGTAGGCGGTCTTGACCGTCGTGTAGAACTCCGCCGCCGCCGCACCCTGCTCGCGCGGGCCAAAGCTGCTGCCCTTGCGGCCGCCAAAGGGCACGTGATAGTCCACGCCCGCGGTGGGCAGGTTGACCATCACCATGCCGGCCTGGGCGTGGCGCTTGAAGTGCTGGGCGTGCTTGAGCGAGGTGGTGCAGATGCCGGCGGCCAAGCCGAACTCGGTGTCGTTGGCCAGGGCCAGGCCGGCCTCGTAGTCCTTCACCACCGCCAGCGTGGCCACCGGGCCGAAGACCTCGACGCGGTCGGCGCGCGTGCCGGGGCGTGTCACCTCCAGCAGCGCGGGCTGCAGGAAGTGGCCCTGCGTGGCGCGCGCCACGCGCTGGCCGCCGCAAATGAGCCTGGCGCCGTCCTGGCGCGCCAGTTCCAGCTCGCGCTCCACGGATTCGAGTTGCACGCCATCCACCACCGGGCCGATCTGCGTGCCGGCCTCCAGCGCATGTCCCACCACCAGCTTTTCGGTGGCGGCGCGCAGCGCGGCGGCAAAGCGCTCGGCGATGCCAGCCGTGACGATGATCCGGCTCGACGCCGTGCAGCGCTGGCCGGTGGAATAGAAGGCGCCCTGGATGGCGCAGTTCACGGCCTGGTCCAGATCGGCGTCGTCCAGCACCAGCAGCGGGTTCTTGCCGCCCATCTCCAGCTGCAGCTTCTTCAGCCGCAGCCCGCAGTCCGCCGCCAGGCGCCGGCCCACGCCTTCCGAGCCGGTGAAGCTGATCGCCGCCACCTCGGGCCGCTCCACCAGGATGGGCCCGACCACCGAACCGCGCGCCAGCACGAGGTTGAACACGCCCTCGGGCAGGCCGCTGCGGTGCAGGATGTCGGCCAGCGCCCAGGCGCTGCCCGGCACGCGTTCGGCGGGTTTCAGCACCACTGCGTTGCCGAAGGCCAGCGCGGGGGCCACCTTCCAGGCCGGGATGGCGATCGGGAAGTTCCAGGGCGTGATCAGGCCCACCACGCCGAGCGGCTCGCGCCGCACCTCGACGCCCACGCCGGGGCGCACGGAATCCAGCACCTGGCCGCCCTGGCGCAGCGCCTCGCCGGCGAAGAACTTGAAGATCTGGCCGGCGCGGCCCACCTCGCCGATGGCCTCGGGCAGGGTCTTGCCCTCCTCGCGCGCCAGCAGCCGGCCCAGTTCCTCGCGGCGGGCCAGGATTTCGCTGCCCACGCGGTCCAGCACATCAAAGCGTTGCTGCGGGCCGCTCAGGCCCCAGGCCGGCGCGGCCGCCGCGGCGGCGTTCACGGCGGCATGCACGGCCTCGGCGTCGGCCTCATAGGCGGTGCCCACCGGATCGTCCAGATCCGAGGGGTTCTCATTCACGGTGGCGCGGCCGCCTTCCCACCAGCGGCCGCCGATCAGGCTGCGGAACTGCATCGTTCAGACTTTCGGCAGGGCCGGGCGGGTTTCCAGCGCCTTGCGAACCACGGCCTCCACCTGGGCGCGGCGCTCACCCGCCAGCGGCAGGCGCGGGGCGCGGCAGCGGTCATTCGAGCCAATGGCCAGCGCCTCAACCAGCTTGATGTTCTGCACCAGGTAGGTGGAGACGTCCAGATCCAGCAGCGGGCGAAACCAGCGGTAGATGCTGCGCGCTTCGTCGATGCGGCCGGCCTTGACCAGGCGGTAGATCGCCACCGTCTCGGCCGGGAAGGCCACCACCAGGCCGGCCACCCAGCCATGCGCGCCGGCGCACAGGGCCTCGAAGGCCAGGTTGTCCACGCCGGTCAGCACGTCGTAGCGGTCGCCCAAGCGGGTCAGGATCTCGGTGCAGCGGCGGATGTCGTCGCTGCTTTCCTTCACCGCCACGAAGCGCTGGTCGTCGGCCAGCTCTTCCAGCAGGTCGGTCGTCACGTCGACGCGGTAGGCGATGCGGTTCGAGTAAATCATCACCGGCAGGTCGGCGGCAGCGGCAATGGCGCGCAGGTTGGCGGCGGTCTCGCGGGCGTCGGTGTGATAGATGGTGCTGGGCACCACCATCAGGCCGTCGGCGCCAGCCTTGGCAGCGGCCTCGGCCAGCTGGCAGGCCTCGCGGGTGCCGGCCTCGGCCACGGTCAGCAGCGCGGGCTTGGGCCCCGTCACTTCCTTGGTGAGCTTGAGCACCTGGAGGCGCTCCTCGTGGCTCAGCATCGGGCCCTCGCCCAGCGAGCCGCAGGCGATCAAGCCGTCGCAGCCGGCCTCCATCTGCAGCTGGAAGCAGCGCTGCATCTCGGCGGCGTCGAGCCGGCCTTCAGGGGTGAACTTGGTGGTGACTGCTGGGATGACGCCTTGCCACATGGTCGGACTCCGGTTGGCGCAGGATGCGCGGGTTGATGGCCGAAGCATATTGCATATTGGATCCAATGTTCAAGCAAAGGATCCGCATCCCTACGCGCGGCCACAATCAGGGCTTCGCCGCATCATGCCTCTTGCGCGCCACCCATGGCCCTGCCTCAGCTGACCCCGACCACGATCGCCCCGTCTGCCACCGATCAGGTGTACGAGGCCCTGCACCGCGCCATCATCAGCGGCCAGCTGAAGGACGGCGAACCGCTGCGGCAGGAGGAGCTGGCGCGCCAGTTCCAGACCAGCCGCATCCCGGTGCGCGAAGCCCTGACCCGCCTGGAACAGCACGGCCTGGTGCAGATCAAGCGCTACCACGGCTACACCGTCAGCGGCTTGAGCCAGGCCGAGGTGGTGGAGATCTGCAATTTCCGCGCCCTGTTGGAAGGCGAATTGATCTTGCACGCGGTGCCACGCCTCTCCGGCCCGGTGCTGGCCGAGGCCAAGAAGCGCTGCCAGGCCTTCGCCAAGGAAAGCGACGCGGTGCGCTGGGGCGCGCTGAACCGCGACTTCCACTGCGCCCTCTATGAGCAAGCCGAGCTGCCCTACCACCTGCAGGCCGTGGTGGCCGCGCTGGACAAGACCGAGCGCTACCTGGTGGATCAGTTGCAGCTGACCGATGGACGCGCACAGGCGCGCGCCGAGCACCTGGCGATCCTGGAGGCCTGCGTGGCGGGCGACGCCAAGACCGCCGCCAAGCTCACGCGCCAGCACATCCTGGGCGCGTGCGAGCGCTTCGTGGCCTTCATGCAGGCCAGCGCTCAGGCTACGGCGCCGGGCAAACCGCGTCGACGTCCAGCGGCAGCCTGATTTCGAACACCGAGCCGCCGCCCGCCCGGTTGCGGGCATGGATGGAGCCCGCGTGGGCGGCCATGATCTCGCGGGCGATGGCCAGGCCCAGCCCAGTGCCGCCGGCGCCCGTGCGCGTGCGGCTGGACTGCACAAAGGGTTCAAAGATGCGCTCCAGTTCGGCCTCGGGAATGCCCGGGCCGCGGTCGGCCACGCACAGGCGCAGCGTTCCGGCTTCGCACTGCGCGTCCAGCTCCACGCAGGAGTCGGGCGGCGCCAGGCGCAGCGCGTTGGCCAGCACATTGCGCAGCACCTGCAGCAGGCGCTCCGGGTCGCCCTCCACGCGCAGGGCTTGTGCCGGCGCCAGCCAGCGCACGTGCACCGCGCGGCGCTGGGCCAGGGGTTCCAGCTCGCGCAGTGCAGCGTCCACCAGCTTGCGCAGGTCCACCGCGCAGCGTGGCCCCAGCACCTCGCCGCGCTCGGCCTTGGCCAGGTCGAGCAGGTCGCACACCAGCCTGAGCATGCGCTGACCGGCATCCTGGATGGCTTCGAACATCTGCCCCAGGCGCCCCTGGTCTCCGGCGCGGGCGCTGCCCAGTTCAGAAAAGCCCAGGATGGATTGCAGCGGCGTGCGCAGCTCGTGGGTGATGTTGGCCACGAAGGCCGTGCGCGCGCGCAGGGTCTGCTCCGCGGCATCGCGTGCCTGGGCAATGGCGCGTTCGGCCTCACGGAACTCGGTCACGTCGAGCAAGACCGCCATGATCAGCGGCTCCTCGCCCCCGGCCGCGGGTACCAGCAGCTTGTTGATCACCACATCGCGCAAAGAGCCGTCGGCGCGCTGAACCTGCATCTCATACCGCACGGGCTGCCCCGTCCGCAGCAGCTCCTGGTCCTTCTGCTGATGCAGCTCACGTTGCTCGGCTGGTGCGGCGCTGCACACCGCCTGGCCCACAACCGCCGCTGCCGGACGGCCGGTGAACTGCTCCCAGGCGCGGTTCACCACCCGGTAGCGCCGCGCCTGGTCGTACACAGACTTCGGCAGCGGGCTCACCTCCATCAGCTGCCGGCTGAACTCCAGCTGCGCCTGCAGGCGCTGCTGCATGTGGGTCCGTTCGGTCACATCCACCGCGCTGCCGGCCATGCCGATGAAATGCCCATCGCGCCACAGGGCCTGCAGATGCGCCTCGAACAGCCGTTCCTGGCCGGCGGCGTCGCGGCGGCTGAGCCCCAGGCCTTTGATGGGGGCCACGGGTGGCGCAGCGAAGTAGGCCTGCAGGCGCTGCTTGCTGCTGTCGTCGAAGTAGTCCCAGATGCTGGGGCTGCGCCGTCCGCCTTTCGGACCCTCGATCCGCCACTCACCCAGGTGCTGGTTCGCCAAGGTGACGTGGCCGGCCGCATCGGTGCGGAACACCAGTTCCTGCAAGCTGCGCAGGGTCTGGTCCAGCTCCTGTTCGCGCGCCAGGGCGCGGGCCTGGGCGGCATCGCGCTCGCGCTGGGCGCGCAGGCTGTCTTGCAGGCTGCGCACGGCACCGCGCGTGGTCCACGCCAGAAAAAGCAGGGCCAGCCCGCCGGCGCCCATCAACCACCGGGCGGTGTCGGCCCATTGCGCGTGCACGGCCTCCTTGTCGGACTCCACCCACACCATCAGGGGCCAATTGCGCAGCAGGCGAAATGCCGCGATCTGATCGCCCTCCCGCACACCCGGTCCCGTCCAACTGCCCTGCTCGCGTGCCGGCAGGTCGCGCTGGAAAGGCACCGATTGCAGCAGGCTGTCGCCCAGGCGGCGCCCGGCGTCGCGCGGGGCCGCCAGCAGCCGTCCATCCAAGCCGACCACCAGGGCACTGGTGCGTTCATCGCGCACGCTGGCGTGCTGCATGGCAGTGAGCGAGGCCAGCTGCACGAGCGCCACCAGGTAGTGCGGGCCCGCATCGCCGGCCGGCACGCTGCGCACCAAGGGCATGAAGCCCAGCTCTGGCATCCCGGCACTGGCCGAGCTGAACAAGTCGCGCCCGGGCTGAAAGGCCAGCAAGGCCGTCACACCCGGCGCTGGCAAAGGCCCCAGGCGTGCCAGGTTGACGTGCCGCCCCGCGTCGCGCGGCTGCGCGCTGGCCCGCACCTGGCCCTGCGCATCCACCAGCAGCAAGCCCCGCAGGAAGGGCAGATGGCGCTCGGTCTGCAAGAGCAGGGGCGGCAGGCTCTGGAAATCCGCCCCGCCCGCCGCGCCGGCCCGAACCCAATCCTCCAGCCCATCCAAGGCCAGGGCGACGCCGTCGATCTGGCGCCCCAGCGCATCGGCAAACAGGGCGCTCATCAACTCGTTGCGCGCAAGCTCGCGATCCGTGTGCTCCTGCCGCTCGTAGACCCACAGCAGGGCCAGGCCCAGCACCACGGAGATGCTCAGCACCACGCCGGCCACCACGAGTCCGACCGAGCGAGCACTGGCGCTCTGAGGGCTCGTCA
Source organism: Inhella proteolytica (assembly GCF_016093275.1). GTDB lineage: Bacteria > Pseudomonadota > Gammaproteobacteria > Burkholderiales > Burkholderiaceae_C > Inhella > Inhella proteolytica. The sequence continues at coordinate 234,205 of NZ_JAEDAK010000001.1, read as the reverse complement.
TGGCAATTGGGCAATCGGCAGCAGCCGGTGCCGCTGCGCCGCGGCACGCAGGCGTCCGTCGCGCTGGATGCGCGCCACGAACCCATCCAGCTCGGACCACCAGACGGCGTCGTGCGGATGCACGGCGTAGCCGTAAGGCATCACCTGGAAGGGCTGGGGCGGGCTGATGAGCACCGCCCAATCCGCGTTGTCCAACAAGCGGCGGCTGTAGGGGTAATCGGTCATGAACACGTCAATGCGCCCGCTCTCCAGCTCGCGCTCGCGCGTGTGCGGGGCCTGCACCCGCACCAGGCGCGCCTGCTGCAGTCGCGCGGCCATCACCGGCTCCATGAAGGTTCCGGCCTGCACGCCCACCACCACACCGGGGCGGTCGATGTCCTCCCAGCGTGCCACCACACGGCTGCCGCGCAAGGTGACGGCATAGATGTCGCTCTGGAGGTAGGCCCGCGTGAAGCGCAGTTGCTCCTGCCGGGCCGGCAGCATGGCGACCGCGAACATGGCGACATCGCAGCGCCGGCCGAGCACATCGCGCACCAGCGTGGCAAAGGAGGAATCGACGTACTCCACCGCCACCCCGAGGTCCCGCCCCAGCTCGCGTGACAGGTCAATGTCCAAGCCCTCCCAGGCCTGCGTGCGGGGGTGACGCAGGCTGATGCCGTAGTACTCCGGCCACACGCACACCCGCACACTGCCGCGGCTGCGCACGGTCTCCAGCGTTCCCGCCGTGGCAGGGCCGGCCCCCCCCAGCGCCAGCACGGCAGCCGCCAGCGCCAATCTCGCAGCCACTCCCGCAGCCACGCCCGCAGCACCCCCCAACACCCTCCACCACGTGGCCCGCAGCGGCGCCGCATCGCACCCGGCGCCCGCGCGCCAGCGCACGGCCACCCGGCCCAGAGCCGGCCCACTCATACCAACGCCCCGGCCACCAGCTTGAATTCGGCCAGACTCGGGCCCTGGGCCGAGAGGGCCTCGAAGCCCCAGCCCTCCCGGTCCACCTGCGCGCGCAGCGCGTCAAAGCGGGGCAAGTCACTCAGGAAGGCGCGCACCACGCGCGGATCGAACGCCCTGCCGCTTTGCGCGTGCAGCATGCGCGCGGCCTCCTCGACCCCGAGGGCCGGGCGGTAGCAACGGTCCATCGTCAGAGCGTCGAAAAAGTCCACCACCGCGACGATGCGACCACAGAGCGGGATCTCCTCGGCCCGCAGGCCATCGGGGTAGCCGCTGCCGTCCCAGCGCTCGTGGTGCGACAGCGCCACCTCCGCGGCAAGCTGGAACAAAGGGATGCGGGAGCGCCCCAGGATCTCAGCGCCGATGCGGGCATGCCCGTTCATCACGACACGCTCCTCGGCCGTCAGCGGGCCGGGCTTCTTCAAGACCTGATCGGGCACGCCGATCTTGCCGATGTCGTGCATGGGCGCCGCCTGACGCAGCAGCAACGCCCAGCTCTCGGGCTCGCCCAGCCGCAGGGCCAGGGCGCTGGCCAGGAAGCCGATGCGCACGATGTGCACCCCGGTGTCGTCGTCGCGGAACTCGGCCGCACGGGAGAGCCGCAGCAAGGCATCGTGGTGCGCGCGGGTCACCTCTTCCAGGGCTTCATTGCGCTCGCGGTACATGCGCCCGAAATCGGCCACCAAGCGCTCCATCTGGGCGGCGGCGGCGTCGCTGAAGGCATCCACGACGGGATCGCTCACGCCCAGGCCCCCTGCTTGCGGGCGGCGGCGGGCGGCGTGGGGCGCTTGCACAGGGTCTCCAGCAGCTGCAGCGGGCTGAAGGGCTTGACGAGGTAGTCGTTCGCGCCGGCCGCCAAGCCCGCCATCTGGTCGTCCAAGCCGTCCAGGGCCGAGAGCATCACGATGCGCACCGCATCGTTGCGCGGGTCGGCCCGCAGGCTGCGGCACAGGTCCAGGCCGTTGCGCGCGCCCGGCATCATCACGTCCAACAAGATCAGCTCCGGCCGGAAGTCGCGCAGCACCGCCTCGGCTTCCTCCACATGACTGGCCTCGCGGATCTCGCAGGGCTCGTACTCCAGGGTCATGCGCACCAGGCGCCGGATGTCCGCGTGATCTTCAACAAGCAGGATCTTCATCAGGGCAGCTCCGGGTAGAATTCGCGACGTTTCGCAAAGGTATCAGTTTTTTGATATTTTTGAGATGAAGCAGTCACCACGCCTGGGTCGAACGTGAATTCCGCACCCCTCCTTCCCGATCGCGACGACGAATGCACCACGGCCGAGGTCGCGCGTCGCCTTGGCTTGGCGGTGCGCTCGGTGCAACTGATGGTGGACCGCGGCGAGCTGCAAGCCTGGAAGACGCCGGGGGGACACCGGCGGGTCTCGCGGCGCTCGGTGGAAGACTGGCTGGCGCGGCGCATGGCGGGCACGCCGGCACTCGCACCCTCAACCCCCGCCGATGCCGCAGGGCCTTCCGCCCTCCCCGCTGCCGCACGGGCGGCTGCCGCCGGGCGCGCGCCGCGCGTGCTGCTGATCGAAGACTCACGCCACTACCAGAACCTGATCCGCCTGCTGATGGAGCAGCAGTTCCCCCACGCCGAGTTCCACGCCGCCGACGACGGTTATGCCGGTCTGGCGCTGGCCGGGCGGTTGGAACCCGATGTGCTGCTGGTCGACATCCTGCTGCCCGGCATGGATGGCGCCATGCTCATCGCCAGCCTGCGCAAGCTGCCCTTCTTCACTCACAGCCACGTGGTGGTGGTGACCTCGCTGGATGAAGAGGAGCGCCGGCCCTTCCAGCACGCGCTGCAGGGGGTGCCCGTCATCCACAAGGCGCGCCTGATGGTCGAGCTGCCCCCGCTGCTGGAGCCGTTGCTGCAAGCGTCCGGCGCAGCGCTGGCGTCCTGAGCGTCGGGCGGCGCGCGTCAGTCCCACCCCAGCTGCGCGCGGCATGAGCCCTGCCCCCCCACCGGCCCCTACACCTGCCCCCCCATCGGCAGCCGCGATCGCGCACGAGCAGGCGGTGGCGGATGCCTACTTTCGCGGCAACCTCGTCTTCTTCCGCCGCTTCCGCCAGGACTGTCTGCAGCAGTTTGTGATCGACCTGGCCGAGGGCGAGCGTAGTGCCCAGCAGGAGCAGCTGGATGGCCTCATGCATCTCGGGCACAGCCTCAAAACGGTGCTGCGCCTGATTGGTGACGAGCCCTTGGCCGACTGGGCGCGGCAGCTGGAACTGAGTGCCCGCGCCGCGGATGCGGCGGCGAGCCGCCGTGCCTGGGCGGCGCTGGCAGCCGGCCTGCAGCAAGTGCTGGCCTCCCACCCGCAGGAGCCCGGCGCCTGAACGCAGGGCGTGCGGTTTGCCACACCGCGCGCATTGGCTTCAATTTGCCAATTGCCAAAACTATCATTTCGAGCAAATATGCGGATCACAGTCCTTTGTGAGCCGCACGCATGTTTTCGTCCGCCGTCCCTGAGACCGACACCCTGCCCGACGACCCGCGCCGGGTGCTGACTTTTTCCTTGGCCGGGGCCGACTACGCCCTGGACCTGCGCTGGGTGCGCGAGATCCGCACCCCCGAAACGCCCACGCCGCTGCCCGGCCAGCCCCCGGCCGTGCTGGGCGTGACCAATCTGCGGGGTGACATGGTGCCGCTGCTGTGTCTTCGCACCCAGTTGCAGCAAGCCGCCCCCACGCAGGGCAGCGGCGCCGTGGTGGTGGTGCAGTTGCCGCGCGGCCTGCTGGGCTTGCTGGTCGACGCCGTGCAGGACGTGCGCGAGCTGGACGCCGGCGACCTGCGCCCACCACCGTTCCCCCAGGGCCGTGCCGCGCACCTGCTGGGCCTGTACCAGACCGGACGCCAACCGCTGCAGTTGCTGGACCCGATGGCCCTGGCCAGCGACGCCGCCCTGCACTGAACCACCGGAGAGCACCATGCACGCGATGAAGGTTTCCACCCGTTTGACCCTGCTGCTCGGCCTGCTGTGCGCCCTGATGGTGGCGCTGACCAGCGCCGGCATGTGGGGTGTCTGGCGCACCGACGCCACGCTGCACACCGTGTACGCCGACCGGCTGGTGCCCATGGAACAGCTTGGGGACATGCAGCACCGGGAGCTGCTGCGCCAGAAGGCCCTGCAACGCACCGTTGCCGGCGAGCTCGGCCTGGCCGAGACCCTGGGCGAACTGCAGCGCGAGCAGCTCCGGCTGGCCGCTCTCTGGAAGGCTTACTTGGCGACCTACCTCACGCCCGAAGAACAGGCGCTGGTGCGTGAACTGCAAACGGCCCTGGGCCCCTACAGCGCAGCCATGGACGGCGTGGTGCAGGCCTTGCAGGCCAACCAGCCCGATGCCGCGCGCGAACGGCTGCGGCAAGCCACAGGGCCGCTGTTTGCACCGGTGGACGAGAAGTTCGAAGCCCTGATGGAACTGCAGACCCGGGTGGCAAAGGCCGAATACGGCAGCGCCGTGGCCCGCTTCGAATCACTGAGCTTCTGGGGCAGCCTGGCCCTCGTTGTCGGGCTGGCATTCAGCGTCGGCGCGGGTACCTGGGTCGTGCGCAGCCTCACGCGTCAGCTCGGGGGCGAGCCGGCCCAGGCCGCCGAGGTGGCCCGCGCCGTGGCCGCCGGAGATCTTTGCGTGGACATCCCGCTGCGGAACGGGGACCGCGACAGCATGATGGCCGCCCTGGTGCAGATGCGCGACGCACTGCGCCAAGCCGTGCAGGCCGTGCGCGATGACGCCGACAGCGTGGCCACCGCCTCCTTCCAGATCGCCGCCGGCAACCAGGACCTGAGCCAGCGCACCGAGGAACAGGCCTCGGCCCTGCAACAGACCGCCGCCTCGATGGAAGAGCTGGGCAGCACCGTGCAGCACAACGCCGACAACGCCGCCTTGGCCCGCCAGCGCAGCGAGCGCGCCACCGAGGTGGTCCATGCGGGAGGTGGCGCCGTCCAGCAGCTGGTGGAGGACATGCACGGCATCCAGCACAGTGCCCAGCGCATCGCCGAGATCCTCAGCGTGATCGACGGCATCGCCTTCCAGACCAACATCCTGGCCTTGAACGCCGCCGTGGAAGCTGCACGGGCCGGTGACCAGGGCCGCGGCTTTGCCGTGGTGGCCAGTGAGGTGCGCAGCCTCGCCCAGCGCTCTGCCAGCGCCGCCAAGGAAGTGCGCGGCCTGATTGCCGACAGCACCGGGCGCGCCGAAGCCGGCGTGCGCCGCGCCGAGGAGGCCGGCCACACCATGGCCGAGGTGGTGCGCACCATTGAAGAGGTGCGCACATTGATCAGCGAGATCAGCAACGCCAGCCACCAGCAGAGCGAGGGCGTGCGGCAGATCGGCGAAGCCGTCAGCCAGATGGACCAGGTGACGCAACAGAACGCGGCCCTGGTGGAACAAAGCTCGGCCGCGGCGGAGAGCCTGAGCTCACGCGCCCAGGGCCTGCTGGCGGCGGTGCAGCGGTTCAAGCTGCCAAGCCTGCGGACCGAAGCGAGCTCGGGCTCGCCCCGCTCCGCCACCGCCGCCGCCAACCCCGAGCGCCGCAGCCCACAGCGCGCCACCAATGTGGTGCGCCCCGCGTTCGGCCTGCGCGCCGCCAGCCCCCAGCCCGCCGGGGCCCGCACGGGCACCGACGACGAGTGGACGAGCTTTTAGGCGCCTTGGGGCGCCGTCAGGAGCCTTTTGGAGCCTTTAGGCGCCCCCTCTCCGCCACTCAGGGCTGGGTGGCGAAGCCCCAGGCCATTGCGTCGTCCGGGTCGATCAGCAGCTGCGCGTCCAGCGTCAGGTGGGCGCGGCCGCGGATGAAGGGGTGAACCGCCCCGCCCTCCCCGGCCTGGTAATGCGCACGGAACACCGAACCGATGACGGACTCCTGCCGCCACTCCAGGCCGGGTGCCAGGTCGCCATCGGCGGCCAGGCAGGCCAGCTTGGCGCTGGTGCCGGTGCCGCAGGGCGAGCGGTCGTAGGCGGCGCCCGGGCAGAGCACGAAATTGCGGCCGTGGTTGGCGGGGTCGGCGGCCGGGCCGAGCAGTTCGATGTGGTCGATCTCGGCGCCATCCGCCCCGGTGATGCCCGCGCGCTCCAGCGCCGCGCGCACGCGCAGCGCGTACTGGGTCAGCGCAGCGGTGTGGCGCGGCAGCAGGGCCTGGCCGTGGTCGCTGCAGAGGAAGAACCAGTTGCCGCCCCAGGCCACGTCGCCGTGCACGGTCTGGCCGTCGTCCAGTTGCACCGCAATCTGGCGAGCCAGGCGGTAGGCGGGCACATTGGCCACGGTCACCGAACCGTCCTCGTGCAAAGTGGCCTGCACGGTGCCGACCGGCGTGTCCAGGCTCACGGTGCCGGGGCCGATGTGCCCCAGGTGCGCCAGCGTGGCCACCACGCCGATGGTGCCGTGCCCGCACATGCCGAGATACCCCACGTTGTTGAAGAAGATCACCCCCCAGTTGCCACCGGGCTGCTGCGGCGGGCACAGCCAGGCGCCCACCAACACCTCGGAGCCGCGCGGCTCCAGGATCAGGGCGCGGCGCCAGGCCTCGTGCTCGCTGCGCAGCCGGGCGAGGCGCTCGGCCATGGGGCCCGTGCCCAGGTCCGGCCCGCCGGACACCAGCACCCGGGTCGGCTCGCCGCCAGTGTGGGAATCGATGATGCGGGCGACTGCGGTCATGGGGGCTCCTGCGCTTGAGTGTTCGGTGAGACGGGCGTTATTGGATCCAATATACCGTTTGGCGGCAGCTCATCCAAGGCCAGGGCCGTGAAACCCGGGGCGGGGCGGCAGTCCTCGGGCAGCTGTTGGGCCCAACCCTCCCCCTTCAGCGCCTGGCCGCGCCGGTGGCACCACTCGACGCGCTGCAAGCCCGGCTGCCGCTGGTGCAGCCAGGTCTCCAGGTGCTGAGGCAAGGTGGTGCGGTGCCAGCCGGCGCGGCCGTCTTCCGGCGCGTGGCCGGCCAGGCTGACCCAGGGCACGAAGGCCATGGCCAGGAACCACAACGGGTTGCGCAGGGGCAGCGCGGCGGGGGCATAGCCCTGGACACGCAGCCAGGCCTGGGCCTCGGCGCGGCCCGCCAGGGGTTCAGGCGCCCAGGCCTGGGCCAGCAGCTCGGCCAGCCACTGGTTGCAGTTCTGGGCCTGCAGATCAAAGGGCTGGGCATTGGCCTGGTAGCGCGGCGCCAGCACGGCCAGCGCGGCCTCGCGCACCAAGGCGCGCTGTGCCAGGCGCGCGCCCGCCTCGCCTGCCAGCGGCAGCACGGCCACGAAGCCCTGGTCGGGGTCGTCGGTGCCCATCAGGAAGGCGGCCAGGCCTTGGTCGAACACGCGCGGCACGCCTTCGTCGCAGGCCAGGTAGAGCTGGCGCACCGCCCAGCGGCCTTGCGGGTGCTCACGCAGGGCCAGGGCGGCGTGGCTGTAGCGCAGGCCGAAGCGGCGCAGATTGGTGCCCGAGCGGGCCACCAGCGCGGCCTGCACGCCGCGGCGGTCGAGATCGGCGCGGATGTGGTCGCTCAGCTGCAGCAGGCGGTCGTGCTGGGCGGCGCTGAGTTCGGCACCGTTGTTGCACAGCTGCGGCCAGGAGCCGGCCTGCGCGCCGCCGCATAGCAGCAGCGCCGCCAGGGCCCCGCCCCGGCTCACAGCTTGTGCGTGGCCAGGTCGCGCGGGTCGCGCAGCGCCAGGAAGAAGGGCTCGGCCGCGCCTTCGCGCGCCACCGCCAGGCCGTAGCTACGCGGGCTCAGGCGCAGCTGCGCGCCGGCCTGCAGTTGCTCGGCGGCCACCAGCGTGGCCGGCAGCTCCAGCCACAGGGTCTGCTGCGCATCCAGCGGGGCTTGGCCCTGCAGGCTCAGGCGCACCCGCCCCGGGCGCTCAGGTGCAGGCGCCAAGGCCAGCACCTGATAGGGCCCGGCCTGCACCTGCGTCTCGCCGCTGGAGCTCTCGCTGCTCTTGCCGATTGAATCCGACAGGCTGCCGACCGACTTGGACGCCGAGCTGGCGACCGAGGAGGTGAAGCTGTCGGCCAGGGCCGGGGTCAACACAAGGGCGGCCCACAGGGGCAGGGAACGCTTCAGCATGGCAGTCACGGGAATCGCAGAACGGCCGAACGGTACACCCTTCAGAACCGAGAACCGGGCTGTTGCAGGAAGGCCAGCTCTTCGGGCGTGGAGGGCCGGCCCAGCACCTCGTTGCGGTGCGGGTAGCGGCCGAAGCGTCGCACGATCTCGGCGTGCCGGCGCTCGAAGTCCAGCGCATCCGGCGGGCCGTGGCGGGCGAACAGGGCTTCAGCCTCGGCATGGATGGCGACGGATTCGCTGTGCATATAGGGCATCAGCAGAAAGCGGCGCGGTTCGGGCGCCAGGGCCTCGGCCGCCCCGGCGGCCACGGCCTCCTGGGCCAGCACCAGGGCCATGGCGTCCTGCGCGAAGGCGCGCGCCTGGCCGCGGTACAGATTGCGCGAGAACTGGTCCAGCACCAGGATCTCCGCCAGCCGCCCGGCCGGCTTGGCGCGCCAGGCCCAAAGCTCGCCGGCACTGGCCCGCTCGTGCAGGGCGCCGAAGCGGCAGGCAATCACGGCGTCAAAGCCAGCGTCCACCTTCCACCACTGCGCGGGCTGGCATTCCTCAAACCAGAAGCGCAGCACGGCGGCGGCTTCGTCGGGCAGATGCGTCAGATCCATTCAAGCGTCTCCACTGGCCAGCTTCAGGCCGACGATGCCGGCCACGATCAGCCCCAGGCTGATCAGCCGCCCCGGCGTGGCGGGTTCATTGAACAGGTAGATGCCCAGGATGGCCGTGCCCACCGCGCCCACGCCCACCCACACCGCGTAGGCCGTACCCACCGGCAGGCCGCGCATGGCCAGGCCCAGCAGGCCCACGCTCAGGCCCATCGCCACCAAGGTGATGGCGGTGGGCCAGGGGCGCGTGAAGCCCTCGGTGTACTTCAGGCCGATGGCCCACACCACCTCCAGCAGGCCAGCCAGGAACAGAAGCAACCACTGCATGCGTGCCAAGCCTCCTCAAAGTGCCAGGTTGTCCGGCGTCAGCACGGTGCGCTTGACGTGCACGCCGATGATGGCGACCACCTCATCCGGCTGCGCCGGGCGCAGCAGCTGTTCGGATTCGACGGTGACCTTGGTGACGAGCGAGTCGTCTTCCAGCAGGCAGAACATCGGCGAGGGATCGGGCTCGCTCGGCAACTCGACGCGGCCTTCGAGCGAGCCATGCGGCACACGCAGGCCATCGAGCAAGGTCTTGAGGCGGTTGTCGAGGTCGCCGCCGTCGGTGATCAGGGCCCCGCGCGCCTGGCGGCGGAACAGCAGCACCGAGACCTCGGCATAGAGCTTGAGCCGCTGCGTCACCAGGGGTGCGAACAGCAACCCGCCCTTTTCGACCACCACCGACACCGCCCCCGGCCGCGCCGGGTGCGCCAGCAGGCTGGGTGCCGCCTCGCGCAGCGGCGAGGACTGCCAGAGCCGCTCCAGCTGCGGGTGCAGGGCGCGGCGGATGGCCCATTTGTGCGCCGACTTGGCCCCCTGCCCGTGCAACGGGCCTTCGTAGATGAGGCGGAATTCCATCGCGGCTCTTAACCGCGCAGCGGCAGGGCGATGCCGATCGCCATGAAGGCCCCGCCGCACGCCTGGTTGAAGCGCCGCCCCACCCGCTTCAGCCAGGGGCGCAGGCGCTGCGCCAGGCTGGCGAGCAGGAACTCGGTGACGATCTCCACCACCGCGAAGGTGCCGGCCATCAGGGCGAATTGCAGCGCCAGGCTGCGTGCGGGGTCGATGAACTGCGGCAGGAAGGCGGCGAAGAACAGCAGGGCCTTGGGGTTGGTCAGCGCCGAGAGCAGGCCCTGGCGGAACATTGCCAACCCGCTCAAAGGGCGGGCGTCGCCGCCCAGTTCCAGCTCGATGGGCGGTGAGCGCCACACCTGGACGCCCAGGAACACCAGGTAGGCGCCGCCGGCCCACTTCAGCACCGTGAGCGCCTGGGCCGAGGCCTGCAGCAGCGCGCCGATGCCGAACATCGACAGCGCGATCAGCACCACGAAGCCCAGGGCCCCGCCCAGGATGGTGTTGAGCGCACGTCGGCGCCCATGCAGCGCGCCATGGGTCAACGCCAGCAGGCCGTTGGGGCCGGGCGAGGCCGACAGGCCGATGGACGCCAGGAGGTAGAGCAGCCAGGTGGTGGGTTCCATGGGCCGACGATAGCCGCTGTCAGACCCCAGCGAGCCCCGAGCCAGGCCCTACCATCCCGGCCCCACCACCGAACGCTTCCTGATGCGCACCCTGAGCGAACTGCAGGCCGACTGGGAAGCCGGCCGCCTGGACGAAGCCGGCTTCGTGGCCCAGGCCCATGACTTGCACCGGCTGCTGGCCGCCCTGGTGCCGCCGCTGGTGAAGAGCGAGGTGCACCAGATCCTGATCGACGGCGAGGGCCTGCGCTTCGTGATGGGCGACGAGGCCGTGGCCCTGTGGTGCCCTCCCGACGACCCGCGCGCCGCGCCGCTGGAGGCGCTGAACTTCGGCGCCTACCAGGCCGACGAGAGCCGCGTCATCAACCGGCTGGCCGAAGGCGCCCGCTGCGCGGTGGAGGTGGGCGCCGGCCTGGGCTACCACGCGCTGCGCCTGGCGCAGCGCGAGCCCCTGGTCATCGTGCATGCGTTCGAACCGGATGCCGCGCGCTTCGAGCTGCTGTGGCGCAACCTGGCGCTGAACGCGCTGGCCGAGCGCGTGCGCTGCCACAACCTGGCGCTGGTGGCCGATGCGACCCAGACCGGACCCAGCCAGACCCTGGACGCCTGGGCGCGCGCGGGCGGCCAGCGGCCGGATTTCATCCGCTGCGCCGCACCGGCTGCGCTGGCGGTGTTCCAGGGCGCCCAGGCGCTGCTGGCCGAGCAGCGCCCGCGCGTGTTCACCCGCCTGCCCGAGCCGCAGGTGCACGCGCTGTTCGCCGCCCAGGGCTATGCCGGCTGGGCGCTGGGCGAGTACGGCCCGCGGCGCATGGAAGCGGAAGAAGACGGCGCTGGCTGCCGCTTCGCGGTCTTCCTGCACCCCGAGGCGCACGCCGAAGCCATCGAGGCCCTCGAAACCGAGGAGGCGCAGTGAGGGCCAGCGAGTTCGCCCGCCGCATTCGCCAGCACAGCGTGCGCCTGGCGCACCAACTGCAGGCGCCGGGCATCGGCTCGGCGCTTTCCATCGCTGATCTGCTGGCCGTGCTCTACGCCCCGGAGGGCGGCTGGCTGCGGCTCGACCCGGCACGGCCGCGCGACCCCTCGCGCGACCGCTTCCTGCTCTCCAAGGCGCACGCCGGCCTGGCGCTGCAAGCCGCGCTGGCCGAGCGCGGCTTCTTCCCGGTGCAGGAACTCGGCCGGCGCGCACAGCCACCGGGGCTGGAGTGCCCACCCTGCGGGCCCGCCCTGGCGCTGCCGCTCGCGGTGGGCAAGGCGCTGGCCGCCAAGCGCAGCGGCGCCTACTGGCGCACCGTGGTGCTGTGCGGCGACGGCGAGTGGCAGTGCGGTGCTGCCTGGGAGGCCCTGCTCTGCGCCGCCCAGCACAGCCTTGAGGGGCTGACGATCGTGATCGATGCCAACGGCCTGCAGGGCCTGGGGCCCTTGGATGGCGCCGTGCGCCTGGACCCGCTGGACGCCAAGCTGCGCAGCTTTGGCGTGGCGGTGCTGGAGGTGGATGGCCACCACCCGGCCCGCCTGCGCGCGGCACTGGACCACGCCCACCCCAACCAACCGCTGGTGCTGATCGCCCGCACCACCAAGGGCAAGGGCGTGAGTTTCATGGAAGACAGCGTGAGCTGGCACCACCGCGCGCCCAACGCCGAGCAGCTGGCGCAGGCATTGGCCGAACTGGAGGGCGGCGATGCGTAAGAGCTGGATGCACCTGCTGAACCAGGTGGCCACGCAGCGCCCCGAGCTGCTGCTGCTCACCGGCGACCAGGGCTATGGCCTGGTCGAATCCTTCGAGATGGCGCACCCCACGCGCTTCATCAGCCTGGGCCTGGCCGATCAGGCCCTGGCCGGCGTGGCCGCCGGCCTGGCCAGCGAGGGCCAGCGCGTGGTGCTGCACGCCGGCCGCCAGGGCGCGCGCCTGCTCCCCGCCTTGCGCGAGCTGCTGCCCGGGCAGTCCGTCATCGTGGTGGAGACCGACAGCAACGAGCCCCTGCCGCACCAGCTGCCCGGTTGGCTGCTGGCCACACCGGCCTGTCCGCAGGAACTGTTGGCCAGCCTGCGCCAGCTGCTGGCGCGTGGCGAACCCAGCTGGCTGCGCCTCGGCCCCGATGGCACCCAGCCCCTGCGCGGCGCCTCACCCACGGTGCAGCTGGGCCAGTGGGTGCCGCTGCGCGCTGAAGCCGCGCCGGCGCGCACGGCGCTGCTGGGCAGCGGCACCGGCCTGGCGCGCACCCGTCCGCTCGCGCCCCAGGCCACGCATTTCAGCTTGCCGCTCTGGGGCGAGCCCGCCGCCCCCTTCCAGGCCGAACAGATCGCCCGCTTCGATGAGCTGTTCGTCACCCGCGAGGACGGCCTGGCCGACTGGATGCTGCGCGTGGCGGCCGACGCCGGCCTGGGCGGGCGCGTTCACCCGGTCTGAGCTTTCAGCGTCTCCAGGGTCTCGCGCAGACTCTGCTCGAAGGGCACCCGCGGCGCCCAGCCGAGCTGCTGGCGCGCCCGCTGGCTGCTGAAGTTGAAGATCCGCCCGCTGACGCTGGTGGCAATCACCTCCGGTGTGGCAATGCGCGGGCAGCCGAGCAGATGGTGGTTGAGCCGGTCCACCCACGGCAGCAGCGGCGCGGCCAAGCGCGGCAGTTCCATCAGCGGCGCCTTGATGCGCGCGTCGACGCGGCCCAGCGCACGCACCAGCTCGGCAAAGCTGGGCGCGGGCTCGTAGGCCACGATGAAGCGGCCGCCGGCGCCGCGCTCGGCCGCCAGGCGATGCGCCGTCGCCACATCGCGTGCATCGACGAAACCGAAATTGCCCTGCGGCGCACCGAGCCGGAAGGCGCCCTTGCGGCAGGCCTGGATCAGGTCGATGGTGGGCGTGGATTGCGCAAAGCCGGGGCCGATGATGCCGGCCGGCAGGATGGTGGCGAGCTGCAGGCCGAGCTCCTGCGCCAGCCGCCAGGCCAGCTGCTCGGATTCGCACTTGGCGCGGAAGTAGGGCACGCGCAGGTCGGGGTTCCAGTCGGCCTCGGTGACCGGCGCGGCGCCGGGTTCGGTCAGCGGCAGGGTGACGACGGACGAGGTCATCACCACCCGCTTCACCCCGGCTTCGGCCGCTGCGCGCAGCACCGTCTCCGTGCCCCTGAGCGCGGTGTCCAGCATCTCGGCCTCGCGCCCGCGCTGGGTGATCGAGTAGACCGCCGCCACATGGAAGAGTTGGTCCACGCCCTGCAGGGCGGCGCGCATGGCGGCGGGCTCGCGCACATCGGCCTGGCACAGCTCCACCGCGCCCAGGGCCCGCAGCGGCGCGGTCTTGGCGCCATCGGCCAGCGCGCGCACGCTGGCGCGCACGCGGTGCCCATGCGCCAGCAGTTCGTCCACCAGGTTGATGCCGAGGTGGCCGTTGCCACCGGTGACGAGTGCATGCATGGGGCCTCCCAGGGCTGCCAGTGGCGCCAAGTCTGCGCACCGGCCCGGCCGCGCGCAAGCTGGCATCCCCCATGCCGGCACGGAGCGCGCGTTGGCTGCTGACGAAAGCCGCCGCGCCAGGGCGGCGCCACACTGGCGGCCTGCATGCCCGCCATCGACAGCACCCAAGCCCTGCAGCAATGGTTCCAGCGCAGCGGCGTGCGCGCGCCGCTGGCGGCCTGCATGGGGCCGCTGCCGCAGACGGGCGCATCGATCGCGCGCTGGGCGCGCGCCGAGCCGGACCCGCGCATCCAGGCGGTGCAACCGCACCCGGACAGCTACCGCATCGCGTTGATGCTGAAACCCCTGGAATCGCAGATCTGGGTGGGTGAGCGCGCGGTGTGGGGCGGGGTGATCGGCGCGCACCGCTTCCGCATCTGCCCGCCCGGCACGCCCAGCCGCTGGCGCCAGCTGAGCGGCTGCGACATCGTCAACCTCTTCATCCCCGTGAGCACCGTGCAGGCCCTGGCCGAGCATGGCGGCCTGCCGGCCGGCCCGCAGCTGGCCGCCACCCTGTTCGCGCCCGACCGCCTGGTGCTGGACCTGGTGGGCAAGATGCTCGACGCCCCGACCCTGGCCGGCACCTTGGCGCCGCAGTATTGCGACGGCCTGGTGAACGCCCTGCTCTGCTACCTGCTGGAGCGCTATGGCAAGACCGAAAGCGGCGGCGCCACGCCGGCCGGCCTGGGCGGCAGCCGGCTGCGCGCACTGCTGGCCTTTCTGGAAGCCGAGCTGGCGCGCGAGATCCCGATTGCCGAGATGGCGCGGCACTGCGGCATGAGCGAATCGCATTTCTCGCGCGCCTTCCACGCCGCCATGGGCCTGCCGCCGCACCAGTACCTGCTGAAGCTGCGCCTGGAGCGCGCCAGCCAGGCGCTGCGCGAGGGCGATGCGCCGGTCACGCAGATCGCGCTGGACCTGGGTTTCAGCAGCCCCAGCCATTTCGCGCGCTGCTTTGCGGCGCGCTATGGGCTGCCGCCGGCGCGCTACCGGCGTGAACAGGGGCGCGGAGAGGCGCCGCACTGATCGGGGTCTTCCCGCAGCGGGCTGCGGCCGCAGCAGCTTTGTATCGGTCGGGCAGGAATGGGCGCGCAGGGCGGCGGGGGGCTGCGAAGAATCGCGCCGCCTGATCACCCGCCCACCACCCCCTCCTTCTGCCGGCCCATGCCCAACCCCCTGCCCCGTCTTCATCCCCTGGCCCTGGCGCTGTGCTGCGCGCTGCCCTGCCTGGCCCAGGAATCTCCCAGCACGCTGGAACGCGTGGAAGTCACCGGCTCGCGCATCAAGCGCCTGGAAGCCGAAACCGCCTCGGCCGTGCAGGTGCTGAGCCGCCAGGACATCGTGCGCTCGGGCGCGCTCAACCTCAGCGATCTGCTGCGCAACCTGCCGGCCGGCAATGTCGGCGGCATTGCCACCGATGGCCCGGTGGATTCGACCTTCGGCAGCGCCGGCATCTCGCTGCGCGGCCTGGGCGTGGGCTCCACCCTGGTGCTGGTGAATGGCCGGCGTGTGGCGCCCTTTGGCTTCGGCACCGCCTCCTTCGTCGACACGAACTCGATCCCGGTGGACGCGATCGAGCGCATCGAAACCCTGCTGGACGGCGCCTCCGCCATCTATGGCGCCGACGCCATCGGCGGCGTCGTCAACATCATCCTGCGCAAAGGTTTCGAAGGCCTGGTGGCCACGGCCGGCGCGGGCCAGAGCTCGCGCAGCGACGGCCGCTCGGCCTCGCTGAGCCTGAGCTGGGGTCAGGGCAATCTGGCCAGCCAGGGCTACAACCTCTTCGTCACCGCTGCCCACCGCGAGCAGGACCCGGTGCGCGCCGCCGACCGCTGGCGCACCCAGAACGCCGACTTCCGCCGCTTCAACCTGGCGGATCGGCGCTCCAGCTTCTACCGCAATGTCTACAAGCTCACGCCCACGTCCGGCACCTACAACACCGACCCCGCCAACTTCATCGGCCCGCTGACCGGCCTGGACCAGCCCTGCACCCCGGTGAGCGGCAGCACGCCCGCGCTGAACGGCCGCTGCGTGAACGACAACACCCAGGCCGTGAACCTGGTGGCGGGCTGGGATAGCGACAGCCTGTACAGCGCCGGCGTGCTGGCCCTGCCCGGCGGCCTGGAGGCCTTTGCAGACGCCGCGCTCACCCGCACCACCTACAACACCCGCAGCTTCAGCTACGCCACCGATTCCTACGGCTACTACACCTACGACCTGGTGGACAAGCTGGGCCAGTACGGCAACGCCCCCGGCGCGCAGATCACCTACCTGATCCTGCCCGTGGGCCACCGCCAGAACCCGCTGCCCAATGCCGAGGTGGGTGTGCGCTACCTCTTCAACGATGTGCCCGCCGCCATGGGCAGCGACACCCTGAACCAGCGCTACACCCTGGGCCTGCGCGGCAGCACGGTCGGCTGGGACTGGGAGAGCGCGCTGATGCTCTCGCGCGCCCGCACCGAGAGCTCGGTGCAGGGCTTCTTGCAGGACAAGGTGCTGCTGGAAGAGGTGCTGGACGCCAACGGCAAGGTACGCCCCGGCTTCACGCTCGGCAACGCCGCCGCCAACCCGCCCGAGCTGATGGCGCGGCTGTACCCGCGCATGCTCAACATCGGCCGCACCGCCACCGATTCCTTCGATGTGCGCGCCAGCCGCGAGCTGCTGCAGCTGCCCGGCGGCGCGCTGGCCGTGGCCCTGGGTGCCGAGTACCGCCGCGAGAAGGTGGATTCGGTGCCCGACCGCCTGTTCTCCGAGGGCGCCATCTCGCTCTGGAACATCCAGGGCGCCAGCGGCAGCCGCAAAGTGAGCGCCGCCTACGCCGAGGCCATTGCCCCGCTGCGCAAAGGCCTGGAACTCTCGGCCGCCACGCGCTGGGACGAGAACAGCGACTTCGGCCGCTCCAGCACGCCCAAGCTCGGCCTGAAGTGGCAACCGCTGCAGCAAGTGCTGCTGCGCGGCACCTGGGCCGAGGGCTTCCGCGCCCCCACCCTGCCCGAGCAGCACATGGGCGTGCAGACCTACTACATCAAGGTGCGCGACCCCAAGCGCTGCCCGCAGTTCGACACCGCCAACCCCGACTGCGACCGCTATGTGGTGGGCGTCTACGGCAATGCCGGCGACCTGCGCGCCGAGACCTCGCGCAGCCGCTCGCTCGGCCTGGTGCTCCAGCCCACGCGCAACATCAGCCTGGCGCTGGACGCCTATGAGATCAAGCGCCAGGGCGAAGTGGCCTCGATGAGCACCAGCTACCTGCTCGACCACGAGGCCGAGTTCCCGGGCAAGGTGGTGCGCGGCGCGGCCTCGGGCCAGATCGACAAGATCTACCTGACCGCCACCAACCTGGCCATGACCGAAGTGCGCGGCCTGGACGCCGAGGCCCGCTTCCAGTTCATGCTGCCGGATAGCCTGGGGCGCATGAATCTGCAGTTCACGCACAACCGGCTCTCCCGCTACGCCCAGGCCAATGCGCCGGATTCGCCGCTGGAAGACACCGTCGGCTATTACCTGCGCCCCAAGGAACGCAACCGCTTCGGCCTGGCCTGGGACCGCGGCGTGTGGCAGTTCAGCCTGAACTGGAACCACACCGGGGCCTACCAGCTGGCGTCCGATTCGAGCGTGAACTGCAGCTACGCCAGCCAGGCCACGCCGCGGCCGGACTACTGCCGCGTCAAGTCCTGGCTGACGGCGGATGCCTATCTGGGCTGGCGTGGAGTGAAGGACCTGGAGGTCGGGCTTTCGGTGCGCAATGTGGACGACGCCGAGGCGCCGTTTGATGCGGACCGGATTGCGTATCTGCAGGGCTTCAACCCGGCGTATCACAACCAGTTGGGGCGGTACTTTCAGTTGTCTGTGAAGTACAAGTTCTGGTGATCGGCTTGTTCTTCTGAGTAGGAGCCCGCAGGGGCTTCACCCCAGCACCCGACCCCCTTTTCTTTGCTGCGCCAAAGAAAAGGGGGGAAAAGAAAGGCGCTGAATACACGCAGCCGACCTAGGGTCGGCCGCGACTGCACGGCTGGTTCACATGGCTCCCACAGCCCTCCTGGGACTGCGAAAACCTGCCCGCTAAGCTGGCCGGAGTACCGGCCGACTAGACCACCGCAAACCATCGCGGGCTCTCTGCGATGAATGGAGCCCCAACGAGCCTTTTGGCTTGGTTTGGCGCTGGTTGGGGCTCAGTTCTTCGTCGCTCGGAGGCCATGGTCCTGGCTGCCCGGGACGACCGGTACCCCGGGCGCCTTCGTCGTCCTGACCGGCGCAGTCAGATGAGGGCTCGTGTCAGTGTGAGCCCAAGCACCGCCATCACAGTTCGCCCCTAGGGCGACTGTGTTCTTGAGCGCCTTTCTTTGCCCCGCGTTTCTTTGGCAAGACAAAGAAATGCGGGTCGGGGTTCGGGGGTGAAGCCCCCGAGGGCTTTCACGATCAGCCTTCACCCATACAACAAGACACTCCAAACCATGAAAGCACTGCTCGCCCTCACCCCGCTGCTCCTCGCCGCCTGCGCCGCGCCAACCCCGCCCATCCCCAACGACAGCCTGGCCGCCGAATGCCCGCATGAAGTCCAGTACGCCCCGTTCGGCACCGAGTCCGACACCCTCGCCGACCTGAAAAAGCGAGCCGAACAACGCCTCCAAGCCATCGGCCTGCAAGCCCAGTGGCAGGCGCCCGAAGGCCAGCCCTTCACCGACAGCGATGAAGACCGCGAGCGCCTGCGCAGCCTGCTGGCCATCGTCATCCCCGCCTACGAGCGCTACCGCCCCGCCCTGCTGCGCCACATCGGCCTCAAGCGCCTGGAGTTCGTCAAGAACCTCAGCGTGGCCGGCCAGCTGCGCCGCGCCATGCCGGCCGCCGAACGCGACAGCGTGGTGTATGCCGATGTCGGCGGCCCGCCCGCCTGCCCGGCCGGTATCGAGCTGCGCGCCCACCACGAGCTCTACCACTTCATCGACCACCGCCTGTTCGGCCACTACTACCCGCGCGATCCGGCCTGGCAGGCCCTGAATCCGGCCGGCGCGCCGTACGGCGCCGGTGGCGCCACGGCCTATGGCAAGAATTTCCAGAACCTGGGCCACCCGCAGGCCGGCTTCGTCAGCCGCTACGCGCTCTACGGCCCGGAGGAAGACAAGGCCGAGCTGTTCGGCTGGCTGCTGACACCGGGCTACCGCGAGCGCGTGCTGGCCTGGAGCGCGCAAGACGCAGCGTTGGACGCCAAACGTCGCTTCATGGAAGCGCTGCTGCAGCGCTTGGAGCAAGAACCCCTGCCTCAGACCCCACCGGTCACGTCCAGCACCGAGCCGGTGACGTAAGAGGCCGCATCCGAGGCCAGCCAGAGGATCGCCTCGGCCACCTCCTGCGGCTGGCCGCCGCGCTTCATCGGCACGCGCGGCGCCAGGCGCTCCACGCGGCCGGGCTCGCCGCCCAGGGCGTGGATGCCGGTGTGGATGAAGCCCGGGCGCACCGCGTTGACGCGGATGCCCTCCTCCGCCACCTCGGCGGCCAGGCCCTTCGTGAGCGTGTCGATGGCGCCCTTGCTGCAGGCGTAGTCGATGTACTCGCCGGGCGAGCCGCTGCGCGCCGCGACCGACGAGAGGTTGACGATCACCCCACCGCTGCCGCCGCGCCGCGTGGACATGCGCCGCACCGCCTCGCGGCAGCACAACAGGGTGCCGATCACATTCGTCTGCAGCACCGACCGCATGCGCTCGACCGACTGGTCCTCCAGCCGCGCCTGCGTCATCAGGATGCCGGCGTTGTTCACCAGCACCGTGGGCGGGCCGAAGGCCAGCTGGCAGGCGTCGAACAGGGCCAGCACCTCGGGCTCCTGGCCCACATCGACCGGCACCGTCAGGCATTCGCCACCTTCGGCGCGGATCGCTTCCGCCAGCTGCGCGGCACCCGCCGCATCGTGGTGATACGTCGCCACCACGGCGTAGCCGGCGCGCGCGAAGCGCTGCGCGGTGTGCGCGCCGATGCCCTTGCTCGCACCGGTGACGATGACCACGGGCCGGCTGCTTTGCATGGCGCGCTCCTCGGGCTGCTACTTCATCAAGAGCTGCAGCAGCAACTCCACGCGCGCCTGCGGCGCACTCAGCGCGCCGGCACTTGGCAGCTCGCCGCCAATCACCGGCCCGGCCGCGCAGCGCGTGCTGCGCAGCACCGCCACGCCCTGCTCCTGCGCCTCGCGCAAGGCGGCTTCCAATGGGTTCGCCAGGGTGCCATTGCCCGTGCCCGCCACCACCAGGCCCAGGCGCCGGCCCTCGCGCCGCGCCAGTTCCGTCAACAGGGGCACCTGGGCGCCATCCACACCCGCCGCGTTCCACAGCAGCTCCACGCGCGGCCAGGCGGCGGGCTCCAGCGGCAGGCGCTCGGCCCCCAGGCCATCGCCCGCCGGCCAGGGCGCCAGCGCGCGCAGGCTGCCGCTTTCCACCAGCGCCACCGGCCCACCATCGGGCGAGGCAAAGGCCTGCACCTGGTAGCTGTGCACCTTGCGCACCCGGTCCGCCCGGTGCACCGCGCCGCCAAACACCACCAGCACGCCCTGCACACCGGGCGTGCGCGCCACGTTCACGGCGTCCAGCAGGTTCTGCGGGCCATCGGCACTCAGGGCCGTGGCCGGGCGCATGGCGGCGGTGAAGACCACCGGCTTGGCGGGCTTGAGCACCCGGTGCAGCAGGTAAGCCGTCTCTTCCAGCGTGTCCGTGCCATGGGTGATGACGACGCCCTGCACCGCCGGGTCGTCCAGCAGCGCCTGCACGCGCCGCGCCAGCCGCGCCCAGGTGCCGAAGTCCATGTCCTTGCTGTCCAGCTGGGCCAGTTGCTCGAAGGCCAGCGGCACCCCCTGCAGGGCCGGCACGGCCGCCACCAGCTGGTCGATGCCCACCGCGCCGGCGCGGTAGCCCACATGGTCGGTGCTGCTGGCCGCGCTGCCGGCAATCGTGCCTCCGGTGCCGACGATGAAGACCTGGCTTGGCATTCCTTGAACTCCTGGATAAAAATGCAGGGGCTGGATACCCATCCAGCCATCCCAATCCAGCCATTGTGAGCGAGGCCCCGTGAGCAACACCAAGATCGCCCTGACCCCCCGCCAGCAGGAAATCTACGACCTGGTGCGTCGCTCCATCGAGCGCACCGGTGCGCCGCCCACCCGGGCCGAAATTGCGCAAACCCTGGGTTTCAAATCGCCGAACGCCGCCGAGGAACATCTGCAAGCGCTGGCGCGCAAGGGCGTCATCGAACTCGTCAGCGGCACCTCACGCGGCATCCGGCTCAAGAGCAGTGAGCTGCGCAGCCTGCGCCGCGGCAAGCCGGCCCCGGAAGGCCAGCTCAGCCTGCCCATCCCCGGCCTGGCGCAGCTGATGCTCCCCCTGGTGGGCCGCGTGGCCGCCGGCCACCCCATCCTGGCGCAGGAGCATGTGGAAGCCCAGATGGCCGTCAGCCCCGAGCTGTTCCGCCAGACGCCCGACTACCTGCTGCGCGTCAAGGGCCTGAGCATGCGCGACGCCGGCATCCTCGACGGCGACCTACTGGCCGTGCGCAAGGCCAGCGAGGCCCGCAACGGCCAGATCGTCGTCGCCCGCATCGGCGATGAGGTCACGGTGAAGCGCTGGAAACAGGACGCCGACGGCCTCTGGCTGCTGCCCGAGAACCCCGATTTCCAACCCATCCGCGTGAACCCCGAAGAGCCCTTCGCGCTCGAAGGCCTGGCGGTGGGCCTGCTTCGCGGCGATTTGCACTGAAGCCATGGCCACCAAGGCCGCCAGCGCCGCCGAGTGCGAGCGCTTCGAGCAGATCCCCAACATCGGCAAGGCCATGGCGGAAGACTTCCGCCAGCTCGGCTTCGTGCACCCGCGCGAGCTGGCCGGCCAGGATCCGCTGGCGCACTACCAGCGCATGTGCCGCCTGAGCGGCCAGCGCCAGGACCCGTGCGTGCTGGACACCTACATGGCGGCGGTGGAATTCATGCAAGGCGGGCCGGCCAAGGCCTGGTGGGCCTTCACGGCGGAGCGCAAGCGGCGGTTTCCGGACCTCTGAGGCACCGGGCCGCCCCCCTGGAAGCACGCAGGCGCCCCTTGGCACCCGCAGCCCACAATCGCCGCCATGAGCCAAGCCACCCTCGAAGCCCTGTACGCCGCCTTCAACCGCCTGGACGCCGATGCCATGGCGGCCTGCTATGCCGAAGACGCCGAGTTTGACGACGAAGCCTTCAGCCTGCGCGGCAAGCGCGAGGTCGCCGGCATGTGGGCCATGCTCTGCAGCGCCGTCAAGGCGCAGGGCGCCAAGGACTGGGAGCTGCGCGTCGGCCCCATAGGCCCGAACACCGCGCACTGGGAGCCGATCTACCGCTTCTCGGCCACCGGCCGCATGGTGCACAACAAGATCGACAGCCAGTTCGAGTTCAACGCCCAGGGCCTGATCCGCAAGCAGCGCGACCGCTTCGACTTCTGGGCCTGGTCACGCCAGGCACTGGGCGCGCCGGGACTGTTGCTGGGGTGGAGCGGCTTCTTGCGGCAGAAGGTGCGCAAACAGGCGCGGGGGAATCTGGAGCGGTTCCTCAAAAAGAGCGGTTGAAGGAAACCGAACCGGCGGCAATTCAAGCCTGCCACCGTCGCGCCTGGAATGGCTCTGAGCAACGCGAGAAGCTATTCCAGGCGCGGCCGCCAGGGGCGCTCGCAGCCCAGCCAGACCACCGTCGCGCATTGCTCCACCTACAGCCCGCCCGATGGGCAGTTCCTCATGATCCCGCGCACCGCCATTCGCTTCTACCTCTTGGCCCTCTGTGGAAGCGCTGTCCTCACCGCCGGCCTGGCTTGGTACAGACACATCGCCACTGCCCGTGAACTGGTGGATCTGGCCACCCTGGTCGCAATCGGCCTGGCGTTCGTGGCTTTTCCGCTGTTGGGCCCAGGAAAGTACTCGGAGTCCTACCGACTTGAAGAGGATCCTTCGGGCACCGAATCACCCCACACGCTGAGCAACCGAGCCCGCGGTGCGCTGGCCTTGGCGGCCGCAGGTTCTTGGCTCGGCCTGACGATTGCCTTCGACTTGTCCACGCGCTGATCTGGAACATCATGCCGAAGCGTCCGGACTAGTGCTCCCGCGACCTGGCCTCCGCGCCGTCGATCCACTCAATCCCGATACCGCCCCGCAATCCCCACAAACTCCGCCTCGATCGCCTCGAAGGCCTCCACCACCGCCGGGTCGAAGTGGCTGCCACTGCCGCCGCGGATGATGGCTTTTGCCTCGGCGTGGCTGAAGGCGGGTTTGTAGACGCGCTCGCTGATGAGGGCGTCGTACACGTCGGCCAGCGCCATCAGCCGCGCGCTCAGAGGGATGGCTTCACCCTTCAGGCCTTCGGGGTAGCCGCTGCCGTCCCACTTCTCCTGGTGGCTGTAGGCGATCTCCTTGGCCACCGACAGGAAGGGGACGGCGCGGCCGAGCTGGCGTTCGGCGGCCTCGATGGCCGCGCGGCCCAGGCGCGGGTGCTGCTTCATCACCTCGAACTCGGCCGGGTCGTAGGGCGCAGGCTTGAGCAGGATCTGGTCGGGAATGCCGACCTTGCCGATGTCGTGCAGGGGCGCGGACTTGTAGAGCAGCTCGATGGCGGCATCGCTGAGCTGGGGCGCGAAGCGCGGGTCCTGGCGCAGGTGCAGGGCGAGCGCGCGCACGTAGTGCTGGGTGCGGCGGATGTGGTTGCCGGTGTCGTTGTCGCGCGTCTCGGCCAGGCTGGCCATGGCCAGGATGGTGACGTCCTGGATGGCAGCAAGTTCAGCGCCGCGGCGCGCCACCTCAGCCTCCAGGTACTCGGCCTTGTCGCGCAGGAAATCCTGGCTCTGCTTGAGCAGCAAGTGCGTGCGCACACGCGCCAGCACGATGGGCGGGCTGATGGGCTTGGTGATGTAGTCCACCGCGCCGAGCGAAAAGCCGAGGGTCTCGTCGGCCACCTCGCTTTTGGCGGTGAGGAAGATCACCGGCAGCTCGCGCGCCTGGGGCATGGCCTTGAGGCGGCGGCAGACCTCGTAGCCGTCGAGGTCCGGCATCATGACGTCGAGCAGGATCAGGTCGGGCGGGTCGTCTTGCACGATGCGCAAGGCCTTCTCGCCATGGTTGGCGACCTTGACGCGGTATTCGTCGCGCAAGAGCGCGCTCATCAGGCTGAGGTTGTCCGGGGTGTCATCGACCACGAGCACGGTGGGCTTGGGCAGCATCCGGTCCTCCCTCGGTTGATTGCGACTCGGCTGGGTGGGGCGTCTGATTCAGCGCGGCTTCCAGGTTCAGGGCCAGCACGGGCAGCAGGGCTTCCAGCGTGCTGCGCTGCTCCAGCAGGGTCTGCTGCAGGCTGGCGAGTTCGAGCACGGCCACCAGGGTGTCACTGCGCAGCACGGGCAGCAGCACCAGGGCCTGGGCCGGGCCTTCGGCCAGGCCGGTGCGCACGCGCCAGAAGCCTTCGGGCGGGCGATCGAGCCAGAGCGGGGCGCGGTCGCGCGCGCAGGCGCCCACCAGGCCGCTGCCCAGTTCAATGGTCTGGGGCGCGCCGCTGGCCCCGTATTCAGCCAGCAGGCGCAGGGGCGCGCCGCCGGCGTAGAGCGTGGCCTGGTGCACGGGCATCAGGGTGGCCAGGCCGTCGAAGAAGCGCTGCGCCAGCGTGGGCACGTCGCGCGTCAGCTGCAGGCTGGCCCCCAGTGCGGCCACGCGGGTCTGCCACTCGGCCTGCTCGGCCATGCGGGCGGCCGTGGCGGCCTGTTCTTCCACCACGCGGCGGCGTGCCCGTTCGTGAGCGGCGGCGCGCCACAGCGCGGCCAGCAGCAGGGCCGTGAGCGCCGCGCCCAGCACGCCGGCGGCCAGCATGGCGGGCCAGGGCAGGCCGGCGCTGCGCAGCAGCAGCACCTGCCAGTCGCCGTCCACATCGTTCCATTGCACCGGCGCCTGGCCCCGCAGCATGGGGCGGCCATCGACCCACACACGCTCGCCCTGGGCCAGGAAGCCGAGCTCGGGCACCTCGCGCCCGCCCTCGAACAGGCGGCCGTACTGGCCGCTGCGCGCCAAGGCCTGCAGGCGCTCCTGGCGCGGCCCACCGGGCCTGAGCGCGAACAGCCAGTCGGCCCGGCTGGCCGAATAGACGACGCCCTGCGGTGAAAGCAGCAGCGCTTCATCGGCGCTGACGGCGAGCGCGCGGTCGATCTGCCCCATCAGCAGGCGCAGCACCAGCACGCCGCGCACCTCGCCGTGGTTGCCCTGTTCGGCGTAGATGGGCGCGGCCAGCATGATGAAGCGCTCGGCGCCGCTGGCAGAGACGGCGGCATAGATGTTCTCGACGCGCTCGCGCGCCATCTGCACATAGGGCTGCTGGCGCAAATCCTGCCCCAGCAGCGAGCGCACGCCGTTGTCCCATTGGCCGACGACGCGGCCCTCGTCGTTGACGACGAAGGCGCCATCGGCCTCCACCCCGCGCGCCAGGGTTTCGAGCACCTCGCGCAGGCGTTCGCTGGCCAGGCCGCGCAGGACCTCGCGCGAGCGCGCCGCCTCCTGCACGGTGACATCCAGCTGGCCGGCGATGAGCACCGCGCCCATCGCCCGGCCGCCCAGGGTGCGCGCCTGCAGCGCATCGGCCTCGCGCTGGGTCTGCACCGCCAGCTGCGCCACAGCCTTGCGCGCCTCCCATTCCCAGGCCAGCGCGGCCGCCAGCAGGCCCACCAGCAGCGCGGCCAGCACCACGCCCACGCGCAGCCAGGCCCGGTGCGACTGCAGCAGATCGGCAGCGCCGCGCCGGCTCATGCCTCGCCCTCCCCGGCGCCGGCCGCTTCCAGCCACTGCGTCAGCAGTTGCAGGGCGCGGTCGAAGTCATAGCCCTGCAACGCGCCCTCCAGCGCGGCGGCTTGCTCACCCAGCAGACCGCGCAGGCCGGCGGCGTGCTCGGCCCAGAACTGCTGCGCCTCGGCATCGTCGTCGGCCACCAGGGCCTGCAGCTGGTGCAGCAGCGGCAGCGCCTGCTCGTGCGCCAGGGCCGCACTTTCCTGCGCCGCCGCGGCTGGCAGGGCCTGCGCCAGCGCGGCGCACACCGCGGCCAGTGCGGCCTGGGCCTGCGTTAGCGTGGCCGCGTCGGGCGTGTGGCCGGCCTGCAGCTGCTGCTCCAGGCTGCGGCAGCTCTCGGCCAGCGCCGGGGCGCCGATGGTGGCGGCCAGGCCGCGCAGCGTGTGGGCCATGCGCTCGGCCTCGCCCAGCGCGCCCTGCTGCACCGCGGCCTGCAGGCGTTCGAGCGTGTCGGCCTGGCCGCGCAGGAACTTGCCGAGCAGCTCGCGCAGATGCGACTCGCTGCCGCGCACGCGATCGCGCATGCCGTCCAGGTCCAGCCCGGGCACCTGCAGGCGCTCGCCCGCCGGCGCCGCGGCAAGCGCGCGCGGCCGCAAGGCGGCCGGCGCCCAGCGCTGCAGGGTTTGCAGCAGGTGCTCGGGGTCGATGGGCTTGCCCACATGGTCGTTCATGCCGGCGGCCAGGCAGTGGGCGCGGTCCTGGGCCATGGCATTGGCCGTCATGGCGATGACGGGCAGGGCCTGCCACTCGGGGTGGGCGCGGATGCGCCGCGTGGCCTCCAGGCCGTCCATCACCGGCATCTGCATGTCCATCAGCACCAGATCGGGCAGCGGGCCCCGTGCCAGGCTGGCCAGCGCCTGCGCACCATCGGCCGCCAGCTCCACGCGCACGCCCAGCTCCTCCAGCAGGCCGCGCGCCACGTCCTGGTTGAGCTCGTTGTCCTCCACCAGCAGCACGCGCAGGCCGCGCAGCAGGGGCGCGGCCGTGGCGGCGCGACGCTGCGGGGTGGCGCGCCAGCGGCCGTCGCCGGCCAGGGCCTGCATCAGGGCATCGAACAGCTCGCTGGCGTTGACGGGCTTGTGCAGCACGGCGCTCAGACCGGCCTGCTCGGTGGCGCCGCCCAGCTCACCCTGGCCATGGGCGGTGACGAGGATGCAGCGCGGCGCGCCGGGGAGCTCGCGCAGGCGCCGTGCGGCGGCCACGCCGTCCAGCCCGGGCATGCGCCAGTCGAGAAGGGCCACGTCAAAGGGCTCGCCGCGCCCCTGCGCCGCCGCCACCGCGTGCAGCGCGGCCTCGCCGTCCTCCACCAGGCCGACGCGGAAGTGCATGGATTCGAGCAGCTCCTGCAGCACCTGGCGTGCCTGGGCGTTGTCGTCCGCCACCAGCACGCGCCGGCCGCGCAGATCGGGCTCGGGCTGCAGCAGGGGCAGGTTCTGGCTGCCGCGCGCCAGCCGGGCGGTGAACCAGAATGTGGAGCCCTGGCCGGGCTGGCTTTCCACGCCCACCTCACCGCCCATCAGCTCGGCCAGCTTCTTGCAGATGGCCAGCCCCAGCCCGGTGCCGCCGTAGCGCCGCGTGGTGGAAGCATCAGCCTGGCTGAAGCTCTGGAACAGGCGCGCGATCTGCTCGGGGCTCAGGCCCACCCCGGTGTCGCGCACGGCGAAGCGCAGGTGCACGGCGCCGCCCTCGTCCGGCAGGCGGCGCAGGTCGATCTCGACCTCGCCCTTCTCGGTGAACTTGATGGCGTTGTTGGCGTAGTTGATGAGCACCTGGCCCAGGCGCAGCGGGTCGCCGCGCAGGGCGCGCGGCACGTCGGGGGCGACGCGGAAGATCAGCTCCAGCCCCTTGGCCTGGGCCTTCTCGGCCACCAGATTGGCCAGGTTGTCGAGCACTTCATCGAGGTTGAACTCGATGGCCTCGATGTCCAGGCGCCCGGCCTCGACCTTCGAGAAGTCCAGGATGTCGTTGATGATGCCCAGCAGGTGCTGGGCGGATTGCTGGATCTTGCCGATGTACTCCTGCTGGCGCGGGTCCAGCTGGGTGCGCAGGGCCAGATGCGCCATGCCGATGATGGCGTTCATGGGCGTGCGGATCTCGTGGCTCATATTGGCCAGGAAGTCGCTCTTGGTGCGCGTGGCCTGCTCGGCCAGTTCCTTGGCCTGGCGCAGCGCATCGGCGCTGGCGCGCTCGGCGCTGATGTCGTCCAGCGTCCAGACGCTGCCGCGCTCGGGGCGCGCGGGGTCGATGGCGCGGCCGCTGAGTCGGCACCAGAAGCGCGAGCCATCCAGGCGCAGCAGTTCTTCCTCGATGCGCACGGTTTCGCCCCGCCACATGCCGGCGTGCTGGGCGCCGATGCGCTCGTAGGTGGCGTCGTCGCGGTACCAGAAGCGGGTGGGCTGGCCTTCGAGCGCACCGGGCGGCTGGCCGAACAGCAGTTCGAGCTGGCGGTTGCACTTCTGCACCACGCGCTCGCGCACCAGTGCGATGCCGCTGCCCACGGCCTCGAAGATCGCCTGCTGCTCGTCCAGCATCTGGCTCACCAGCGCCTCGGTGCGGCGGCGCTCGCTGATGTCCTCAACGATCCAGATCGTCTGGTCGCCCAGGCCCTGCAGCTCGCGCACCGCCACCTTGGCCCAGAACAGGCTGCCATCGGCGCGGCGCAGCTGCCATTCGCGCTGCGCCGGCAGCTCGGCCGCCAGGTCGTTGGCAATGGTGGTGCTGAAGCGCACCTGCTCCTTGGCGGAGGCAAAGAGGCGCACCACGCCGGCGGTGCGCAGGGTCTCCAGGCTGCTGCCGATGAGGGCCAGCAGGTGCGCGTTGGCACGCTCCACATGGCCCTCGACGACATGCAGGATGCCCAGCGGCGCGTTGTCGAACAACGCGTTCTGCGTGGCCAGCAGGCCGGCAATGGCCTCGCGCTGCTGCGCCAACTCGCCCGTCTGCGTGCCCAGCAGGCTGGCCTGCTCCTGCAGGCGCTCGGCCTGGGCCTGGCTGGCTTCGAGCAGGCGCTCGGTCTTGCGGCGGCGTTCCAGCATTTCCATGCTGGCCGCCAGCTGCGGCATCAGGGCATCCAGCAGGCCCTGCTCGCGCGGCTGCAGGGCGGCGAAGCGCGCCAGCTCGATGACGGCCAGCACGCGCGGCCCGGCCAGCACCGGCAGGGCCAGGATCAGCGTGGGCGCGGCCTGGCCCAGGCTGGACTGCACGCTCACGTAGTCGGCCGCCACCTCGGTGAGCTGCAGCGGGCCGCGCTCCAACGCGCATTGGCCCACCAGGCCCTCGCCATAGCGCACGCACTGGTGCAGGGCCTTGCGGCAGGCCAGCGCGAAGTGCGCGAGCAGGCGCAGCTGGCGCTCGTCTTCATGGTGGATGTAGAAGACCGCGTGGCCCAGGTGCAGCAAGGCGCCCAGCTGGGTCATCACGCGGCGGGCCAGCTCGGTGAAATCGGCCGCGCCCTGCAACTCGGCGGCCAGGCGCGCCTGCTCGCTCTTGATCCACTGCTGGTCGGCGAGGTTGGCCGCCATGTCCCGGTAGGCGGCCAGCGAACGCGCCAGCTCGCCCAGCTCACCGGGCTGGTCCTGGCCCTCCAGGGTGCCCTCCAGCTGCCCGGCCAGCATGGCGCGCACCTGCTCATTCAGGCGCTGCAAGGGCCGCAGCACCAGGCGGCGCTGCACCCCGAACACCCAGAACAAGGCCAGCACCGCGCTGCCCAGCAGCATCAGCAGCAGGCCCAGCTCCACGCGCCCGCGCAGGCCCTGCCAGCGGTCGCGCTCGGCCTGCAGGCGCTGCTCCAGGCGGGTGCTCAGCGCCGCCAGGTCCTGCTGCAGTGCGGCCAGCGCGGCAGCCTCGTCACCCCCCTGGCCCTGGCGCAGGGCCAGGAACTGGCGCTCCTGCAGGCCCTCGGCCTGTTCACGCAGCTGCTCCAGCAGCGCCAGCTCGGCCGGCTCCAGGCCGGCGGCCTGCAGCAGGCCCAGCGCCTGTTCGCGGCGGCGGTGCACATGGGCCTCGGCGTCGAACTGGCGCAGCGCGTCGGCCTGGGCGGGTGCGCCCTGCCCCAGGGCCCGCAGCGCGGCCTGCATGCGCGCCAGTCCCTCCAGCCAGCGCTGCTGGCCCTGCGCCACGCCGGCCAGCTGCTGCTGGGCCTGCTCGGCGCGCTGGCCGCTCCACCAGGCCAGGCTCAGCCCCAAAGCCTGCAGACTCAGCAGCAGGGCCAGGCCGGCCGTGGTCCAGCGGTGCAGGCGGCCTAGACGCATCGGTAGACGGCGAGCAGGCTGCGCCGGCCCTCGTGATGGGACCAGCGGGCGTCAATCAGCACCTGCAGGCGGCGCCCGTCCTGGCGCAGCAGCTGCGCCGCAAAGCCGCGCAGCTCGGGCTGTTCGGCCGCCTTGTGCAGGAAATCGTTCAGCTGCTCCACATCGGCCCAGGTGGAGCGCAGATGGCCGGGCAGCGGCTGTTGCGGCTCCAGGCCGATGAGCTGCGCGAACGCGCGGTTGGCGTAGTGCAGCGCCCCGGCGGCGTCCTGCGCGGTGAACGCGCTCGGGGCATCGAGCAGCCATTGGTCCTTCTGGTCCTCGCCGCCCACCAGGCCGCGCTGGGCGCGCGCCTGCAGCGCCAGGCTGAGCGCGATCAGGGGTTCCAGGTCGGCCAGCAGCTGGTGATCGCCCTCAGTCCACTCGCGCGTGGAAGCCAGCTCCAACACGGCATGCACCCGGCCGCCCTGGCGCACGGGCTGCAGCACCAGGGTGCGTGCTGGCATGCCGCCCAGGCCGGACTGGATGCGCAGCCCGCCCGCCTCCTGCGCCCCCAGCACCAAGGGCTCGCCGCGGCGCGCGCAATCGCTCATCAGCCCCAGGCTGGACGCGCTGGCGGCCTGCAGATCGGCCCCCGCACCGGCCCAGCGCGCCAGCGCTTGCAGCTGCTGCTGCTCGGCGTCCCAGCGCGCCACCAGGCCCGCGCCCAGGCCCAGGATGGGTGCCAGGCCTGCCAGCAGGCGCTCGCCCAGGCCCTGCGGCGAATCGGCCTGCTGCATATGGGCCGCGATCTCCTGCGCTTGCTGGCGGCGCAGGGCCTGCGCCTCATGCTGGCCCAGCCGGGCCTGCGCCTGGGCCAATGCATCACTCAGGCTGCGCGCCCGCCGGGCGCTGCGCAGGCCCCAGGCCACTGCCAGCAGCAGGGCCAGGCCAAACAGCAGGGGCGCGGCCCAGGCTGCGGCCGCGCCGACTGCCGCGGGCTGCGCCCAGGCGGACGATGAAGCAACAAGCGCAACATGCAACACGAAGGGCAGGCGCATCCTCGCGAAGGCTGGGGGTGGGTCGGGCCACTATATGCAGCGCCCTGAGGGCCAAACCTCGCGTTTTCACCACAGCCTCTAGGCGCTGTCAGCTGGGCGTTGGGATAAACGCGGTATCGTCTCGGCCGCCGTTTTTTCCCTAGGACAACACCCCATGGCCAAGCCCACCCGCGCGCCCTCGCACCCCTTCGCCAAGACCCAGGCCAGCTTCAAGACCGCTTCCGGCAAGGAAGGTCAGCTGTTCAGCCTGCCCAAGCTGGCCAAGCAGTTCCCGAACGTGAGCCGCATGCCCGTTTCGATGCGCATCGTGCTGGAGTCGGTGCTGCGCAACTGCGACGGCAAGAAGGTGACCAAGGAGCACGTCGAGCAGCTCGCCAACTGGAAGCCGACCGCCGAGCGCAGCGATGAGATCCCCTTCGTCGTCGCCCGCGTGGTGCTGCAGGACTTCACCGGCGTGCCCCTGCTGGCCGACCTGGCCGCGATGCGCAACGTCGCCGCCAAGATGGGCAAGAACCCCAAGGCCATCGAGCCGCTGGTGCCAGTGGACCTGGTCGTCGACCACAGCGTCATGATCGACCACTTCGGCAACAAGAAGGCGCTGGACCTGAACATGAAGCTGGAGTTCGAGCGCAACCGCGAGCGCTACGAATTCATGAAGTGGGGCATGCAGGCCTTCGACACCTTCGGCGTCGTGCCCCCGGGCTTCGGCATCGTGCACCAGGTGAACCTGGAGTACCTGGCGCGCGGCGTGCACAAGACCAAGGCCGGCGTGTACTACCCGGATAGCCTGGTCGGCACCGACAGCCACACCACCATGATCAACGGCATTGGCGTGGTCGGCTGGGGCGTGGGCGGCATCGAGGCCGAGGCCGGCATGCTGGGCCAGCCGGTCTACTTCCTGACCCCCGACGTCGTGGGCTTCGAGCTGACCGGGCAGCTTCGCGAAGGCGTGACCGCCACCGACCTGGTGCTGACCGTCACCGAGATCCTGCGCAAGCACAAGGTGGTGGGCAAGTTCGTCGAGTTCTTCGGCGAAGGCACCCGCACCCTGGCCCTGCCGGACCGCGCCACCATCGCCAATATGGCCCCCGAGTACGGCGCCACCATGGGCTTCTTCCCGGTCGACGAGAAGACCGTCGAGTACTTCAAGGGCACCGGCCGCAGCAAGGCCGAGATCGAAGCCTTCGAGGCCTACTGGAAGGCGCAGAAGATGTTCGGCGTGCCCAAGGCCGGCGAGATCGACTACACCAGCGTCGTCAAGCTGGACCTGAGCACCGTGGCCCCGAGCCTGGCCGGCCCCAAGCGCCCGCAGGACCGCATCGAGATCACCCATCTGAGCTCGAAGTTCGGCGAGCTGTTCAGCAAGCCCACCGCCGAGAACGGCTTCAACCAGCCGGCCGAGAAGCTGGCCCAGACCTTCAAGGCCGACAACGGCATCGACGTGAAGAACGGCGACGTGCTGATCGCCGCCATCACCAGCTGCACCAACACCAGCAATCCGGGCGTGCTGCTGGCCGCCGGCCTGCTGGCCAAGAAGGCCGTCGAAGCCGGCCTGAAGGTGGCCCCGCACATCAAGACCTCGCTGGCCCCGGGCTCGCGCATCGTCACCGAGTACCTGGAAAAGGCCGGCCTGTTGCCCTACCTGGAAAAGCTCGGCTTCAACGTCGCCGCCTACGGCTGCACGACCTGCATCGGCAACGCCGGCGACCTGACGCCGGAGCTGAACAAGGTCATCCAGGACAACGACCTGGTCTGCGCGGCCGTGCTCTCGGGCAACCGCAACTTCGAGGCCCGCATCCACCCGAACCTGAAGGCCAACTTCCTGGCCAGCCCGCCGCTGGTGGTGGCCTACGCCATTGCCGGCAACGTCACCAAGGACCTGATGACCCAGCCCGTGGGCAAGGGCAAGGGCGGCAAGGACGTCTTCCTGGGAGACATCTGGCCGACCAGCGACGAGGTCTACAAGCTGATGAAGCACGCCATGAACGCCAAGGCGTTCAAGGAGAACTACGACAAGGTCAAGAACAAGCCCGGCAAGCTGTGGGATGCCATCAAGGGCGTCAAGGGCCAGGTCTACAACTGGCCCAAGAGCACCTACATCGCCCAGCCGCCCTTCTTCGGCGACTTCGAGATGGAGCCCAAGGCCGTGACGACCGGCGTGCAAGGCGCCAAGGTGATGGCGCTGTTCGGTGACTCCATCACCACCGACCACATCAGCCCGGCCGGCTCGTTCAAGGAAACCACGCCCGCGGGCAAGTTCCTGATCGAGAACGGCGTGCAGAAGGCCGACTTCAACAGCTACGGCGCGCGCCGCGGCAACCACGACGTGATGATGCGCGGCACCTTCGCCAACGTGCGCGTCAAGAACCTGATGCTGCCGGCCAAGGCCGATGGCAGCCGCGAAGAGGGTGGCTACACGCTGAAGAACGGCGAGAAGAAGGCCATCTACGACGCCGCCATGGAGTACATCGCCGAAGGCACGCCCACCGTGATCTTCGCCGGCGAGGAGTACGGCACGGGTTCGAGCCGCGACTGGGCCGCCAAGGGCACCCAGCTGCTGGGCATCAAGGCCGTGGTGGCCAAGAGCTTCGAGCGCATCCACCGCTCCAACCTGATCGGCATGGGCGTGCTGCCCCTGCAGTTCAAGGGCAGCGACAGCTGGGAGAGCCTGGGCCTGAAGGGTGACGAGACCATCGACATCGAGCTGGCCAAGGAGATCAAGCCCCAGGGCGACGCCAAGATGGTGATCACCCGCGCCGACGGCAGCAAGAAGGAAGTCAGCCTGAAGCTGCGCATCGACACCGCCATCGAGGTGGATTACTACTTCCACGGCGGCATCCTGCCTTTCGTGCTCCGTCAGCTCCTCGCTGCCTGAGCACTGCAGGCAGGGCCTGCCGGAACAGGACCGCCGCGCTGACCGCGCGGCGGGGTTTTCCGTCTGCTGCTGGCCGCCTGATCGGTCTCGCAAGCATCCAAAAGGCGCCTTCGGGCGCCTTTTTTCTTGTTCCGGCGTGGCATCTGACCGCCCACCCGGCCCGCACTGGGGTTTCGCTGGCTTGTGAGGCCCCAGGGGCAGGGTCACACTCGGCCGGCCCATGTCAGCCCCCGAAACCCTGCCACCCCCCGCCTGCCCGGACTCCGGCCCCCAGGAGCAGGCGCGCATGCTGCAGACCCTGTGCGACCACTTCCCCGGTGGCGTGACGGTGATGGATCACGAGCTGCGCCTGCGCCTGTGGAACCGCCGCTTCCTGGAAATGATGGAGCTGCCGCCCGAGCTGTTCGCGCAGTCCATCAGCCTGCCGCAGCTCTGGCACTTCAACATCGCGCGCGGCGAGTTCGGCCCGGTGCAGGACCCGGACGCGCTGGTGGCCGGCTTCGTCGAGCGCGCGCTGCGCTTCGAACCGCACGCCTTCACCCGCGTGCGGCCGAACGGCCGGGTGATCGAGATCCGCGGCGAACCCATCGCCGAGGGCGGTTTTGTGACCACCTGGGTGGACGTGACCGAGCACCACCGGCTGGAAACCGAGCTGCACCGCCACGACGCCCTGGTCACGCAGATCGTCAACCACCTGCCGCAGGGCATCAGCCTGTTCGACGAGCAGCTGGTGCTGCAGCTGTGGAACCAGGCCTTCATCGAGGTGCTGGAGTTCCCGCCCGAGGCCGTCTTCCGCGGCGCGCGCTTCGAAGACCTGCTGGGCCTGATGGCCCGGCGCGGCGACTACGGCCCCGGCGACCCGACCGAGCAGGTGGCGCAACGCCTGGCGCTGGCGCGCCAGTTCCAGGCGCACCGCTTCGAGCGCACACGCCCCAATGGCCGCACGCATCTGGTGGAGGGCCGGCCGATCCAGCTCGATGGCCGCCTGGCCGGCTTCGTCACCACCTACACCGACATCACGACACAGAAGACCACCGAGCAGGCACTGCGCCGCGCCAACGACCAGCTGGCCGCCGGCATGGCCGAACGCAGCGCGGCGCTGGACACCGCACAGTCCCACCTCTCGCAGGCGATCGACCAGCTGGCGCAGTCGGAAAAGCTGGCGGCGCTGGGCCAGCTGGTGGCTGGCGTGGCGCACGAGCTCAACACCCCGATCGGCAACAGCGTGATGGCGGCCTCCACCTTCCTGGACCGCGTGGCCCAGTTCGAGGCCGAGGCGCGCAGCGGCCTGCGCCGCTCGGTGCTGGACGAGTTCCTGAACTTCTCGCGCGAGGCCGCGCGCCTGGTGCAGGACAACCTGGCCCGCGCGGCCGAACTGATCGACGCCTTCAAGCAGGTGGCGGTGGACCAGACCTCGATGCGCCGGCGCGAGTTCCTGCTCGATGAAACCGTGCGCAAGGTCTGCGCCACCATGGCCCATACGCTGCGGCGCGGTCAGCACCGCTTCGAGATCGCCATCCCGCAGGGCATCACGCTCAACAGCCACCCCGGTGCGCTGGAGCAGATCCTCACCAACCTGATCAGCAACAGCCTGGTGCACGGCTTCGAGGGCCGCGCCCAGGGCTGCATCCGCATCGAAGCGCACGGCGAGCGCGAGGAGGTCGGCCTGAGCTACCAGGACGACGGCGTGGGCCTCTCGCCCGAGGCGGTACGGCGCATCTTCGAGCCCTTCTTCACCACCAAGCTGGGCCAGGGCGGCACCGGCCTGGGCCTGCACATCTCGCACACCCTGGCCACCACGGTGCTGGGCGGGCAGATCACGGCGCACAGCCAGCCCGGCCAGGGCGCACGCTTCGAGCTGCGCCTGCCGCGCGTGGCGCCGCTGCAGGGTGAGGGCGCAAGCCCCGCCAACGAGTGACATTGTTCGCGCCGCGCCCCCGGACCACGGGCCCGGGCGCCACCAGAATGTCGCCCTTCGCGCCCTTGCGCGTCAGGAGCTTCTGAAGGCATGCCCGCCCTCGATCTGCCCGACCTGCTGCGCCGCCCCCTGGGCCAGGCAGCGAGCGACCCGTTGCGCCTGCTGCTGCGCTGGCTGCTGGTGGGCCTGGCCTACTTCGGCGCGGGCTATCTGGCGCTGGGCAATCCTTACCTGGGCCAGCATGTCGCGCTGATCTGGCCGCCCACCGGCATCGCCCTGGCGGCCCTGTTGCGCTGGGGCCCGCTGCAGGCGGTGGCGATCTTTGCCGCCTCGGCGGCGGTAAACAGCACCGTGAACCCGCAACCCGAGCTGGTGCTGGGCATTGCGCTGGGCAATACCCTCGGGCCCTGGATGGCGGCGCGCAGCCTGCAGCGCCTGGGTATCCACGAACCCCTGGCCTCGGCGCGCGACCTGCTGCTGTTCCTGCTGGTGGGCTGCCTGGGCGGCTCGCTCATCAGCGCGGTGAATGGCGCGACCCAGCTGATGCTGCACCACCAGCTGGACGGCCACAGCGCCCTGGGCGCCGGCCTGGTGTGGTGGCTGGGCGATGCGCTGGGCGTGATGGTGGTGGCGCCCGTGCTCTTGGCCTTTGCCAAGCCCGCCAGCGCGCGCGGCGCGCAGCCCGTCTCCACGCTGCGCAGCCTGCCGCTGGCGCTGCTGTGCGTGGGTGGCAGCGCCTTCCTGCTGCTCTCCCCGCTGACGCGCGGCTGGCCGCACACCCTGCTGTTTGCGCCCCTGCTGCTGCATGTCTGGCTGGCCCTGCGCGCCAGCCAGCGCCTGCTTTCGCTGAGCCTGTTCGTCACCGCCTGGCTGGCCGTGCTGGCAGCCGCCCAGGGCAGCCCCATGCTGGTAGGGCTGGACAACCCGGCCACGACGCTGCAGACCTGCCTGTTCATCATCGGGCTCTACATCACCAGCTGGTTCGTGAGCGTGCGCACGGCCGAGATGCGCCGCCAGGATCTGCGCTGGCGCCTGGCCATCGAGGGCAGCCAGACCGGCACCTGGGGGCTGGAATGGGTGAACGGCCAACCGCGCCTGGACGCGCAATGGCTCAGCGACGGCCTTCGCCCGCACTGGAGCGGCGCGGGCCTGCGCCAGCGCTGGCTGGAGCAGATCCACCCCGACGACCGCGAGCCCACCTGGGCCGCGCTCAAGGCCCATCTGCGGGGCGAGGCCGAGGGCTTCCGTGCCGAGTTCCGCCTCGGCAAGCCCGAAGGCGGCTGGACCTGGACCCTGGCCCAAGGCCGGCTGGTCGAGCGCGACGCCGACGGCCGGCCCCTGCGCCTGCTGGGCACGCTGACCGACATCGGCCCGCTCAAGCAGGGCGAGGCCGAGCAGCGCCTGGCCGCCTCGGTGTTCGAAGTCAGCCACGAGGCCATCGTCATCGCCGCGCCCGAGGGCGGCATCCTGCGCGTCAACCCCGCCTTCGAGCACAGCACCGGCCTGCGCGAGGCCGAGCTGCTGGGCCAGGCACTGGAAGGCCTGGAGGCCGCACCGGCGGGCACGCGCGTCGATTGGTCCGGCCGCTGGGAGGCAGTGCAGCGCCAGGGCTATTGGAAGGGCGAAGTCTGGGTGCGGCGCCAGGGCGAGGCGCCCTACCCCGCCCGCATGACCCTGCTGGCCGTGCGCGGCGCGGCCGAGCAGGTGCTGAACCTGGTGGCCCTGCTGGAGGACATCACGCTGGAGCAGCAGGCCGCCGCGCAGATCCGCCGCCTGGCCTACTTCGACCCGCTGACCGAGCTGCCCAACCGCACCCAGCTGCAGGAACGCGCCGAAGCCCTGCTGGCCGAGGCGCGCCGCGGCCAGGGCCAGTTTGGCCTGATGTTCCTGGACCTGGACCACTTCAAGCACATCAACGACTCGCTCGGCCACGCCATGGGCGACCGCGTGCTGCAGGGCGTGGCCCAGCGCCTGCGTGCGCTGGTGCGGGCCGACGAATTGGTGGGCCGCCTGGGCGGCGACGAGTTCCTGGTGCTGCTGCGCACCAATGAAGCCGGCGCCCTGGCCGCCCTGGTGCAGCGCGTGCAGACCGCGCTGGCCGAACGCCTGCAGGTGGACAACGCCCAGTTCACGCTCACGGCCAGCATCGGCATCGCCCTCTTCCCCAGCGATGGCAGCAGCTACCCCGAGCTGCTGAAGGCGGCCGACACCGCGCTCTACCGCAGCAAGGAAGGCGGACGCAACCAGCTGAGCTTCTTCACGCCCGAGATGGACCAGGCCGTGCAGGAGCGCGCGCTGCTGGACCACGAGATGCGCCTGGGGCTGCCGGCCGGCCAGTTCGAGCTGCACTACCAGCCGCTGATGCGCATGCCCGACGGCCAGATTCGCGGCGTGGAGGCGCTGATGCGCTGGCGCCACCCGCATCTGGGCAACGTCTCGCCCGCCAAGTTCATTCCGGTGGCCGAGCAGACCGGCTTCATTGCCGCGCTGGGCGATTGGGGCTTGGAGCAGGCCATGCGCCAGGCCAAGGCCTGGGCGGACCAGGGCATCGAAGGCCTGCGCGTGGCCGTGAACGTCTCGGCCCGGCAACTGATGAAGCAGGCCTTGCACGAGCGCGTGCGCGAGCTGCTGGCCCAGACCGGCCTGGACCCGAGCCTGCTGGAGCTGGAACTGACCGAGAGCCTGCTGGCCGAGAACGTCGAGCAGGTCAATGCCAGCCTGTCCGCCATCCACGCGCTGGGTGTGCGCCTGGCGGTGGACGACTTCGGCACCGGCTACTCCAGCCTCGCCTACCTGAAGCGCTTCCCGATCGGCAAGCTCAAGATCGACCAGAGCTTTGTGCGCGACCTCATCAGCGACCCCGACGACCGCGCCATCGCCGCCGCCGTCATCCAGATGGGCCACAGCCTGGGCCTGCGCGTCAACGCCGAAGGCGTGGAGAGCGAGGACCAGCTGGCCCAGCTGCGCGCCATGGGCGTGGACGAGGTGCAGGGCTATCTGGTGGGCCGGCCGCTGCCGGCCGCCGAGCTCACGCCCCGCCTGCTCAGCGATCGCGCAGGCGCTTGAGGCGCTGCCGCGCCTGAGTGCCGAGCCGGTCCCCCAGGCGCTGGGCCTGCTGCAGGCCGCGCTGCGCCAGCTCGCGCAGCTCCTCCTTGCCGGGCGCGCGCTCGCGCACGGCCTGCAGGCCTTGGCGGGCCAGCTCGCTCACCTCCTGGGCGCCGATGCGCGCCGCCTGCCCCAGGCCCTGCCCGGCCTGGCTGAGCGCCGCACCCAGGCTGCCCGCCGGCGGCGCCCGCAGCACCTGTTCGACATGGGCCAGCGCCAGCTCCTGCATCTCCGTGGGCGTGGGGCCCAGCAGTTCGCGCTGGAAGCGCAGCAGCTCCTTGGCCATGGCCTCGGGTTGGCAGTCGGGGTTGCCGTGCAGCAGCTGCGCCAAGGCCTGCGCCAGGTCGCGGATCTGCACCTGCTGCAGTTGCGGCTCCAGCAGGGCCAGGCCCTGCGCCACGAAGGCGGGCTCGTAGCCCCAGCCCTCCACCAGCCAGTCGCTCAGGCGCTGGCGCGTGTCGGTATCCAGCTGGCGGTCCAGCGCGGCCAGCTTCAGGCTCAGCGGGGCCACCAGGTCGAACAGCATCAGGCCCAGCAGGTCCAGCGGAGTCTGGATGCAGTTGGGGATCACCGTCACGCGCTCGGCCTGCTGACCGGCCAGGTGGCGGTGCAGCCCGTACCAGGCGCCGCCGCTGGCCAGCGCGCCCAGCATCACCCAGCCGATCGGGCTGGCACCCACGGCGGCTGCCAGCGCGCCCTTGGTGAGCGCCGCACCGGTGCCGGCCGCACCCAGGACGTCCCACCACTGGCGCAAGGACCTGGTGGTGCGCAGCTCGGCATAGGCGTCTTCGCCGATGGCCAGCCGGGCCTTGAAGCGCAGCGGGTCACGGATCACCGTGGCCACGCCGGGGAGGACACGGAGCTCGTTCATTTCAGCAGCCCGGCCTCCCAGGCGATGCCGCGCTCGCGCGCCAGCTCTTCCAGCAGTGGCAGCAGGGGCCCGAGCTTCTCGGCCACCGCCTCGCGCACCGTGTCCACCACCACCTGGGTGCTGCGGTCGATCTCGATGTGCAGCGCATCGCCCACCTGCTTGGCGCCGAAGGTGGTCATGCGCAGGGTTTCGGGGATCAGCCAGACCTCGAACCAGCCCGAGCCATCGGCCGCGCGGTGGCATTCGGCCACGGTGAGGCTGCAGCCGTTGACGCCGACATAGCCCTTGGCGAACACGTAGCGCATCCAGGGCGCCGGCAGGGTCACGCGCAGCACATGGTTGTTCTCGGGCCGGCGCAGCTCGGTGATGTGACCGCTGATGTCCACATGGCCGGAGAGCGGATGGCCGCCCACTTCGGCGCCTTCCTTGGCGGCGCGCTCCACATTCAGCTGCGAACCGACTCCCAAGTTGCCCAGCGTCGTCAGGCTCAGGGTTTGGGCCATGACATCGAAGCAGGCCTGATCAGGTGCCGGGCGTTCGGTCACGCTCAGGCATACGCCGTCGCAGGCCACCGAGGCGCCGATCGCCAGTTCGGCATCGAAGCCGGACGGCAGCTGCAGGGTGAGCGTGTGCAGGCCGGGCTTGACTTCGATGGCGAGCACCGTGGCCACGCCTTGGACGATGCCGGTGAACATCAGCGCCCCCCGCCTGCCAGAGCCTCGAACTGCTCGGGCTTGAAGCCGACGCTCAGGCGGCCATCGCCCCAGTCCACCACCGGGCGCTTGATCAGGCTGGGCTGGGTGGCCATCAGAGCCAGGGCGCCAGCCTCGTCCACCGCCAGGGCCTGAGTGGCTTCATCGAGCTTGCGCCAGGTGGTGCCGGCGCGGTTCAGCAGCTTCTCCCAGCCCAGCTGGGCCGCCCAGGCCTTGAGCTGAGGCACGGTGGGCGGGGTCTTCTTGAAGTCGACGAATTCGTGCGGGCGACCGGCCTGGTCCAGCCAGGCGCGGGCCTTCTTGACCGTGTCGCAATTGGGAATGCCGTAGAGCTGCATGGGGGAGCCGAGAGAATGAGGCGGTGATTCTCCGTCTGCACCCCCATTCCCTGCAGTTCCCTGACCCGCACCAGGCCCTTGGGCCCGACAGCGACGCGCCCGGCCTGCTGGCCGTGGGGGGCGATTTGCGCCCGGAGCGCCTGGTCGAGGCCTATCGCCACGGCATCTTTCCCTGGTTCGGGCCGGGCCAGCCCATCCTGTGGTGGTGCCTGTCGCCGCGCATGGTGCTCAAGACGGCCGACTTCAAGCTCCACCCCTCGCTGCGCAAGACCCTGAGGCGCTTCCTGCGCACGCCGGGCTGCGAAGTCCGCGTCAACCACGCCCCCGAGGCCGTGATCCACGCCTGCGCCAGCACGCCGCGCGAGGGCCAGAGCGGCACCTGGATCGTGCCCGAGATGCAGCAGGCCTATGCCGAACTGGCCCGGCGGGGCATCGTGCAGTCGGTCGAGACCTGGGTCGACGGGCAGCTGGTGGGTGGGCTGTACGGCCTGCGCCTGGGGCGCATGTTCTTCGGCGAATCGATGTTCGCCCACCGGCCGGATGCCTCCAAGCTGGCCCTGTGCCAGCTGGTGGCCCTGTGCCGGCGCGATGGCATCAGCTGGATCGACTGCCAGCAGAACACCCGCCACCTGGCCAGCCTGGGCGCAGCCGAGGTTCCGCTGAACGGCTTTCTGGCGCACCTGAGCGCGACCGTGGACCAGCCGGCGCTGCCACCCTGGACCTATGATTCCGAGGCCTGGACCCACCTGTTTGAGCGGCCGTGACGCAACTCAAGGACTTGCCCTTCACCCAAGTGCAGTTCTATGCCACTGCACCCTATGCCTGCAGCTATCTTGAAAACAAGATGGCGCGCTCGCAGGTGGCCACGCCCAGTCATCTGATCCACGCCGACGCCTACTCCCAGCTCGTCACCCAGGGCTTCCGGCGCTCCGGCCTGTTCACCTACCGCCCGCAGTGCGAGCAATGCCAGGCCTGCGTGCCGCTGCGCATTCCGGTGGCCAGCTTCCAGCCCAGCCGCAGCCAGCGCCGCGCCTGGAAGCAGCACCGCAATCTGCAGGCGCGCGTGATGCGCCTGGGCTATAGCGGCGAGCATTACGAGCTCTACCTGCGCTACCAGGCCGCGCGCCACAGCGGCGGCGGCATGGACCACGACAGCGTCGACCAGTACTCGCAGTTCCTGCTGCAAAGCCGGGTGAACTCCCGCCTGATCGAGTTCCGCGAACAGGGCGCGTTGAAGATGGTGTCCATCCTGGACATGCTGACCGACGGCCTTTCGGCCGTGTACACCTTCTACGAGCCCGAGCCGGATACCAGCTACGGCACCTACAACGTGCTCTGGCAGATCGAGCAGGCGCGGCAGCTCAAGCTGCCCAACCTCTACCTGGGCTACTGGATCGAGGCCAGCCCCAAGATGGCCTACAAGTCGCGCTTCCAGCCCCACGAGGTGCTGCGCAACGGCAGCTGGCAGCGCGGCTAAGGCCACGCCCGCCTGCGGGCCCGTGCGGCCGGCGCATCAGCTGCTGCGAATTCCTTCGTTCCCCGCAAGCGCCTTCGCTTTCACAGTGGCGGTCAGTTCATCACTGCCCACCACACCATGCCCGCCTCCCTGCCCCGCCGCCTGCTCACCCTGGCCGCCGCCACCCTGCTGACCTCCGCCGCCTGGGCCAAGGACATCACCCTGCTCAACGTCAGCTACGACCCGACCCGTGAGCTGTACGTCGAGTTCAACAAGGCCTTCGCCGTCCACTACAAGGCCAAGACGGGCGATGTCGTCACCGTCAAACAGAGCCACGGCGGCTCGGGCAAGCAGGCCCGCTCCGTCATCGACGGTCTGGACGCCGATGTCGTGACGCTCGCCCTGGCCTATGACGTGGACGAACTGGCCGCCAAGGCCAAGCTGATCCCGGCCGACTGGCAGAAGCGCCTGAAACACAACAGCTCCCCCTACACCAGCACCTACCTCTTCCTGGTGCGCAAGGGCAACCCCAAAGGGATCAAGAACTGGGACGACCTGGTCAAGCCCGGCGTCTCGGTCATCACTGCCAACCCCAAGACCTCGGGCGGCGCGCGCTGGGGCTACTTGGCCGCCTATGGCTTTGCCTTGAAGCAACCCGGCGGTAACGAAGCCAGGGCCAAGGACTTCGTGACCAAGCTGTTCCAGAACGTGCCGGTGCTGGACAGCGGCGCACGCGGCTCCACGGTGACGTTTGCAGAGCGCGGCATCGGCGACGTGCTGCTGGCCTGGGAGAACGAGGCCCATCTGGCCTTGAAGGAATTCGGCACCGACAAGTTCGACATCGTCTACCCGCCCATCAGCATCCTGGCCGAGCCGCCCGTGGCCGTGGTGGACAAGAACGTCGACAAGAAGGGCACCCGCGCCGCCGCCCAGGCCTACCTGGAGCACTTGTACTCGCCGGAGGGCCAGGAGATCGTGGCCAAGCACTTTTATCGCCCGATCGACCCCAAGGTGGCGGCGGCCTACGCCAAGCACTTCCCGAAGATCAACCTCTTCACCATCGATGAGGTGTTCGGCGGCTGGACGAAAGCCCAGAAGGAGCACTTCAATGACGGCGGGGTGTTTGACCAGATCTACACCCGGCGCTGAGCGGCGATGCTGTTCACGCGCACTCTGCTCAAGCGCCACACCGTGCTGCCGGGCTTTGACCTGGCGCTGGGCCTGAGCATCCTCTACCTCAGCCTGATCGTGCTGGTGCCGCTCTCGGCGGCCTTCCTCAAAACCTTCACGCTCACCTGGCCGCAGTTCGTCGAGGCCGTCAGCACGCCGCGCGTGCTCGCCTCCTACCGGCTGACCTTCGGGGCCTCCTTCATGGCCGCGCTGCTGAACGTGGTGTTCGGGATGATCGTGGCCTGGGTGCTGGTGCGCTACCGTTTTCCGGGC
The DNA here is from genome assembly GCF_016093275.1 of Inhella proteolytica. GTDB lineage: Bacteria > Pseudomonadota > Gammaproteobacteria > Burkholderiales > Burkholderiaceae_C > Inhella > Inhella proteolytica. The sequence continues at coordinate 190,832 of NZ_JAEDAK010000001.1, read as the reverse complement.
CAGCGCCTGGTGGACGCGCTGGTGGATCTGCCCTTCGCCCTGCCCACCGCGGTGGCCGGCATTGCGCTCACCGCCATCTGGGCCCAGAACGGCAGCCTGGGGCAATACCTGCCCTTCAAGGTCAGCTACACGCCGCTGGGGGTGTGGGTGGCGCTGGTCTTCATCGGCCTGCCCTTTGTGGTGCGCACGGTGCAACCGGTGCTGGAAGACCTGAGCCGCGAACTGGAAGAAGCTGCCGCCACCCTCGGGGCCAGCCGCTGGCAGACAGTGCGCTTGGTGGTGCTGCCCATCCTGATGCCGGCCCTGCTGACCGGCTTTGCGCTGGCTTTCGCCCGCGCGCTGGGCGAGTACGGCTCCGTCATCTTCATCGCCGGCAACATGCCCCTGGTCAGCGAGATCACGCCCCTGCTCATCATCACCAAGCTGGAGCAGTACGACTACGCCGGCGCCACCGCCATCGCCGTGGTGATGCTGGTGGCGAGCTTCGCGATGCTGCTCACCATCAACCTGCTGCAGGCCTGGGCGCGCCGCCGCCAAGGAGGCATTGCATGAACACCGTCGCCCTGCCTGCACCGAGCCAGACATCTGCCGCCGCAAACCCGCGGCGGCTGCGCGAAGCCACCACCGAAGCCCCCTGGGTGCGCCGCACGCTGATCAGCCTGGCGCTGGCCTTCATGACCCTATTCCTCTTCGTGCCCCTGGGCACGGTGTTCTTCGAGGCCTTCAAGAAGGGCTGGGATGTCTATGTGGCGGCCCTGGTGGACCCGGACGCGCTCTCGGCCATCCAGCTCACCCTGCTGGCCGCCGCCATCAGCGTGCCGCTGAACCTGGTGTTCGGCATCGCGGCGGCCTGGTCGATCGCCAAGTTCGAGTTCCGCGGCAAGAACATCCTGCTCACGCTCATCGACCTGCCCTTCTCGGTCAGCCCGGTGATCGCCGGCCTGATCTATGTGCTGGTGTTCGGCCTGCAGGGCTGGTTTGGCGAGTGGCTGCGCGACCACAACCTGAAGGTCATCTTTGCGCTGCCCGGCATCGTGCTGGCGACCGTCTTCGTGACCTTCCCCTTCGTAGCGCGGGAGCTGATTCCGCTGATGCAGGCGCAGGGGATCGAGCAGGAGGAAGCCGCGCGCGTGCTGGGGGCCAGTGGCTGGCAGATCTTCCGCCGCGTCACCCTGCCGAACGTGAAGTGGGCGCTGTTGTACGGCGTCATCTTGTGCAACGCCCGCGCGATGGGCGAGTTCGGCGCGGTGTCGGTGGTCAGCGGCCATATCCGCGGCCAGACCAACACGATGCCTCTGCACATCGAGATTGTTTACAACGAGTACCAGTTCGCCGCCGCCTTTGCCGTGGCCTCGCTGCTGGCCGCGCTGGCCTTGGTGACCCTGGTGCTGAAGTACCTGGTGGAGCAACGCGTGAAGAAGGAATTGAGGTCCGTCCATGAGCATTGAAGTCCGCAATCTGCAGAAGGCCTTTGGCCTCACCGTCGTCTGCGACCACCTCAACCTGGACATTCCCTCGGGCGAGCTGGTGGCCCTGCTGGGGCCCTCGGGTTCGGGCAAGACGACGCTGCTGCGCATCCTGGCCGGGCTTGAGATGCCGGACGCCGGCTCGGTGCACTTCAACGGTGAAGACACCACGGGCACGGACGTGCGCGAGCGCCATGTGGGCTTCGTATTCCAGCACTACGCGCTGTTCAACCACATGACGATCTTCGAGAACGTCGCCTTCGGTCTGCGCGTCAAGCCCAAGGACCAGCGCCCCAAGGAAGCCGAGATCAAATCCAAGGTCATGCAGCTCCTGAAGCTGGTGCAGCTGGACTGGCTGGCCGAGCGCTACCCGCACCAGCTCAGCGGCGGGCAGCGCCAGCGCATCGCCCTGGCCCGCGCGCTGGCGGTGGAGCCCAAGGTGCTGCTGCTTGACGAACCCTTCGGCGCGCTGGACGCCAAGGTGCGCAAGGAGCTGCGCCGCTGGCTGCGCCGCCTGCACGATGAAGTGCATGTGACCTCGGTGTTCGTCACCCACGATCAGGAAGAGGCGATGGAAGTGGCCGACCGCATCGTCGTGATGAACGAGGGCCGCATCGAGCAGGTGGGCACGCCGGACGAGGTCTACGACCACCCGGCCTCGCCCTTCGTGCTGCAGTTTCTGGGTGATGTGAACCTGTTCCACGGCCGCAGCGTGCATGCGTCGGGCGAGGTGGTGTACGTGCGCCCGCACGAGCTGGAGATCCTGGCCGAGCCGGCTGAGGGGGCCTGGCCGGCCACGCTCTCCCAGACGCTCACCGTAGGGGCGCAGACGCGCATCGAGTTCCAGCGCGAAAGTGACGGCATGAGCGAAGGCGGCTACCTGGACGTGGAACTGCCGCGCGCCGAGTTCAGCGCCCTGCGCGAGCGGCTGACGCTGACGCGGGGCAGCAAGGTCTGGCTGCGGGCGCGGCGCATCACCCGGTTTGAGGGGCACGCCGCCTGACGGGTGAGCGGTTGGCACAGCGGCCGCAACAATCGCCGGCCGCCCTTCGGGGCACTGCCTGCCTCGGAGGCCCATGAATATTCTGCTGCGCGTCCTGGCCCTGTGCCTGCTGCTGATCGGCGCTGCCGCCCACGCCACCGAGGCGGCGCCCGAGCAGGCGCGGCAGGAGCTGATCGACCAGCTGGAGCGCGACGGCTATCTGAGCCCCACCCAGGCCCAGGAAGTGCGGCAGAAGTACCTGGGGCCGCAGGCCAGCCAGGCCCGCAGCAGCAACGAACCCGGCCTCGTGCAGCGCTTCGTCACCCTGGCGAATTTCTTCAAGCTGCTCGCCGTCATCCTGCTGCTGATCTGGGCGCGCGGCATGCTCAGGCGCTTTGCGGCCGGGCTCTGGTACGTGGTGGCCCTGCTGCCCAAGGAGGTCTACCAGGCCAGTTTCCTGCTGCTGGGCCTGGTGTTGACGATCCGGCCGGACTCGATCTGGCCCAGCCAGGCTTTCTACCTGGCCCTGTTCGGCGCCTTCGGCAACCTGATGGTGCTCGGCTGGATCATCGAGAGCCACGCCGCCCTGCGCGAGGCGCTGCAGCGCTGGTTCGGCACCGGCCTGCTGGCCACCGCGCTGTCGTCCACGCTGGCCCTGCTGTACTTCGGCGCGCTGGCGCTGGCCTACGAATCACAGGTGTTCGGCTTCTTCGCCGCGGTCAGCCTCTCCTCGATGCTGTGCTTTGGCATGAGCTACAGCCCCGGCCTGCTGACCCTGCACGTGCGCGACAAGGCGCTGGCGGCGGTGGTGCTCGGCCACCTGCTGGTGCTGCTGGCCTACAGCGCCGCCCGTCTCAGCGGCCACTGGCCCCCGGTGGCCCGGGTGTTCGACACCGGCCTGCAGTACTACTGCACCATCGCCATGGGCACGGGCTTCCTGATCGGCGCCTCGCCCTTCCGCTTCATGCCGCGCCGGCTCAGCTACCTGGCGCTGTTCCTGCTGGTGCTGGGGGCCGCGCTGGCGGCCTACCACCTGGCCGACTTCAAGGTCATCGGCAGCATCCTCTCGGTCTTCGGCGTGCTGCTGGCGCTGGAGTGGCTGGGTCATCTGTGCTGGCGCAGCGGCTTCCTGCGCGGCAGCTTCATCATGGGCATCACGCTCTTCGCGGCCTCGCTGGCCGCCGAGCGCTTCGCCGGCTTCCTGGTCTGGGGCTGAGGCTCAGCCCTCGGGGTCTTCAGCCGGCTTGGCCGCCAGGGCGCTGGCCACCACCTCGCGCGTCAGCGTAGGGGCAAAGGTCTGGATGAACTCCAGCACGAAGCTGCGTAGCACCGCACCGCGCTTGATCGCGACGCGCGTGGTGTTGAGGGCGAACAGATGGCGCGCGTCCAAGGCCACCAGATGGTCGTCGCGCGCCTCATCAAAGGCGACCGAGGCCACGATGCCCACCCCAATGCCCAGGTCCACATAGGTCTTGATGACGTCGGCATCCATGGCGGAGAGCACCACGTCGATGTCCAGCCCGGCGCGCTCGAAGGCCTCGTCGATGTGGCGGCGACCGGTGTAGCCAGGCTCGTAGGTGACCAGCGGGAACTGCGCCAGCTGCTCCAGCGTCAGCGGTTGCTGCAAGTGGGCCAGTTCGTGGCCGCGCGGCACGACGACGACGTGGCTCCAGCGGTAGCAGGGCAGGGTCACCAGATCGGGGTAGTCCGCCAGCGCCTCGGTGGCGATGCCGAGGTCGGCCGCGCCGCTGGCTACGAGCTCGGCAATTTGCCGCGGCGAGCCCTGCTGCAGATGCAGCGAGACGCGCGGGTGGCTGGCGCGGAAGTCGCGCACCGCGCCGGGCAGCACATAGCGGGCCTGGGTGTGGGTCGCCGCAACCGTCAGCATGCCGCTGTCGGACTGCACGAAATCCGCCGCCACGCGGCGCAGGTTCTCGGCCTCCTGCAGCAGGCGCTCGATGATGGGCAGGGCCAGCTCTCCGGTGGCGGTCAGACCCAGGAAACGCCGGCCCGCGCGCACGAACAGCTCGGCGGCCAGCTCGTCCTCCAGTTCCTTGATCTGGCGGCTCACGCCGGGCTGCGAGGTGTGCAAGGCCTCGGCCACCTGGGTCAGGTTGAAGCCTTGGCGGACCGTCTCGCGGACGGAGCGCAGTTGCTGGAAGTTCATGGGAGCCACGGAGTTGCGCTGAGCCGCGCAGTGTGCGCAAGCCGCTTGCGCAGGCCAACGAAGTTTCCCGGCATTGCTTATGCAGCACAGGAATGAAGCGCAGCAAACAAAAACGCGACCGCTGGAAGACCAGGGGTCGCGTTTTGTTTTGGTGGGCGGTGCAGGGTTCGAACCTGCGACCCCTGCCGTGTGAAGGCAGTGCTCTACCGCTGAGCTAACCGCCCGGTTGCGGGATTCAGCCTGATTTTGGTGGGCGGTGCAGGGTTCGAACCTGCGACCCCTGCCGTGTGAAGGCAGTGCTCTACCGCTGAGCTAACCGCCCGGTTTTCAGCGGCTGAATCGCTGTGCCCGGGAAAGCTCGCCATTATGCCACGGCTTTTGCGGCTTCCTGCAAGCTCCGCCAAATCGTCTTGCCACCGCTTTCCTTGTCCAGGCCGACCAGCAACTTGTCATGCGCCTGGCGCTCGGCTTCCGTGGCGCTCAGCACCGGCAGATTCAGGCTGGCGAAGTCAAACGCTTCCAGCTGCTCGTCCTCGCCCTGGCTGTTGGACTGCTGCTCGTCGCCCAGCAGGCTGTGCTGGCCGCGCGTGAGGCGCACGTACACCTCGGCCAGCAGTTCGGCATCCAGCAAGGCGCCGTGGTAGGTGCGGCCGCTGTTGTCCACTTCGAGGCGGCGGCACAGGGCATCGAGCGAATTGGCCTTGCCGGGAAAGAGCTCCTTGGCCAGCTGCCAGGTGTCCAGCACGCTGGCCACTCGCTCCATCACGGGCGGGCGGCCACAGCGGCGCAGCTCGGCATTCATGAAGCCGATGTCGAACGCGGCGTTGTGGATCACCAGCTGGGCGCCGGCCAGGAAGTCCATCACCTCGTCGGCCTTGTCGGCGAACAGGGGCTTGTCGGCCAGAAAGGCGGCCGACAGGCCGTGAACCTTGAAGGCCTCCTCGGGCATGTCGCGCTGCGGGTTCAGGTAGACATGCAGATGCCGGCCGGTGAGCTGGCGGTTGACCATCTCCACGCAGCCGATCTCGACGACGCGGTCGCCGCCCTCGGCTTCCAGGCCGGTGGTTTCGGTGTCGAAGAAGATCTGTCTCATGCCTTGTTCCCCTTGCGTGCGCTCCACAGCATCAAGGCCACGCCCCCCAGCACCATGGGCACACACAACCACTGGCCCTGGCTGAGCTGCAGCCAGCGCAGGCCCAGAAAGTCATCGGGCTCGCGGAAGTACTCGGCCACGAAGCGCAGGCAGCCGTAGCCGACCAGGAAGAGGCCGCTCAGCGCCCCCAGGGGCCGCGGCTTGCGCGCATAGAACCACAGGATGACGAAAAGCAGCAGGCCCTCGCCGAGCGCCTGGTAGATCTGCGAGGGGTGGCGGGGCAGGCGGTCGGGGGCCTGCGGAAAGACCATCGCCCAGGGCACGTCTGCCGCAGCCACCCGGCCCCACAGCTCGCCGTTGACAAAGTTGCCCAGCAGGCGCACTGCGGCAATGCCGGTGGGCACGCAGGGCGCCACCAGGTCGGTCACCTGCAGAAAGGGCCGCTGACGCGAGCGCGCATACAGGGCCAGCGCCACGATGACCCCGAGCAGCCCGCCGTGGAAGGACATGCCGCCCTGCCAGACCATCAGCGCCTCGAGCGGGTGCGCAAGGTAGTAGGCCGGCTTGTAGAACAGCACATAGCCCAGGCGCCCGCCCAGCACGACGCCCAGCACGCCGAAGAACAGCAGGTCGTCGACATCGCGCGCCTGCCAGCCCGCCTGCGGCGCGGCGGCCATGCGGCGGCGCACCAGGTAGAAGAACAGCGCAAAGGCGAGCAGGTAGCTCAGGCCATACCAGTGGATGGCCAGGGGCCCCAGGCGCAGGGCCACGGGATCAAACTGCGGATGGACCCACATGGGCGGCAGGGAGAGAGGAAAGAGGGCCGGCAGTGTAGTCAGCCGGCCCTTTCAGTTCTCCAGCGCACGCAGGTGCTTGCGGGCGTCTTCCAGCGCGTTGGGCGCGGCGTGGCGGTCGTTCAGGAAGCGACGCAGATGCTCGCGCGCGGCCTCCTTGCGGCCCAGTTCCTCCAGCGCAAGCCCGATGCGATGGTCCAGCGGCAAGGCCTCCGCGCCCAGCAAGGTGCGCGCGCGGATGTAGTGCTTGATGGCCTCTTCGTGCTCGCCGGCATCGGCCGCCACACGGCCCAGCAGGTAGACCGGCTGGGCCAGCCCGGGCAGCTGGCTGGCCAGGGCTTCGAAGCGGGCGCGGGCACGGGCGTGGTCGTTGGCCTTCATCCATTGGCGCGAGAGCGTGGTCCAGGCCTGCAGCACATCGTTCTGGAAGCTCAGCGAATCGCCCATCTGGATGGCCGCCAGCTCGCGCTCGGCTTCTTCCCAGCGCTTGTCACGCGAGGCCAAACGGGCGCGCAGCAGGCGCGCCTGCTCGGGGTGGCGCTCCCGGATCTCACGCTCCAGGGCCTCGGCCCGATCGCGCCCGCCGCCCACCAGGCCGGGCACCAACAGGTAGAGCTGCTGCAGATGGCTGCGTGCCTCGAAGAGCGCGGGGTCCAGTGCCACCGCCTTCTCAAACGCACCGCGGATGCGCCCCAGCAGCCCCAGGCCCCGCAGCCAACCGCCGCGCAAGGCCTCCACGCCCAGCACCACCCCCTGGGCCACCTGGCAAGGGGCGGACTGCGGGTGCAGCTGCACGCATTGCTCGGCGGCCTGACCGGCCCGGGCCAACGCCGCGGCGTCGTTGGGCAAGGCCTGGGCCAAGGCCTGCCCGACCCAGCCGTCGGGGCCGCTGCGGCTGCGCGATTCGCGCAGCAGCTCGTCATCCTTGCCCTGGTCGAACAGGCGCTGCAGCGCCGCATCCTGGAACAGGGCCGCGGCAGCGGGCAGGCTGGAGCAGGTCAGCACAAGGGTGAGGAGCAGGGTCCGCATGGCGCGAGGAGTGACAGAGGCAGGCGAAAACGGAGGCGCAGGGGTCCGGGGTTGACTGGGGTTGCCCAGGACGGCGCGCATCATCGCCGCAGCGGCAGATGATCGATGAAGCGCTGCACCACCGGCGCGGCGGGTTCCTGCCAGATCAGCCAGGTCTCGCAGGTCGGCGCACCGCGCGGGGCCGGGCGGTACACCACGCCGTCGCGCTGTAGGGCCTGCAGCGAAGCCGGCACCCAGGCCAGGCCGAAATCCGCCGACACGAGATGGATCAGCGTGGCCATCTGCACCGCCCGCTGCACGGGCTGCACCTGCACGCCCTGGGCGCGGTAGAAGTCGAGCACGGCGTCGTGCAGCGCCGGGGCGATCTCGCGCGGGAACAGCACCAGGGGCTGGGCGAGCAGCTCGGCCAGCGCCGGGCGCTCGCCCAGCCGTTCGCGCATGGCGCTGGGCAGGGCCAGCACGAAGGGTTCGCTGGCCACCCGCTGGTGGGCCAGGCCCAGCGGCGGCGCGCCCGCGGGCTGCAGCACCAGGCCGACGTCCATCTGGCCGGCCTGCAGGGCCTGCAGCTGCAGGTCCAGCGTGGCCTCGCGCAGCACCAGTTCCACACCGGGGTGGGCATCGCGAAAGCTGCGCAGCCACTGCGGCAAGGGGCCAAAGCCGGCAGGCGAGACCAGGCCCACGCGCAGCCGCCCCTGCAGCCCGCTGGCCGCCGCACGCGCCAGCTGTGGCAGCGCCTCGGCCTGGCGCAGCCAATCTGCCAAGGGCTCGCGCAAGGCCTGGCCGGCGGCGGTCAGGCGCACGCGGCGGCTGCTGCGCTCCAGCAAGGCCACGCCGCAGCGCGCCTCCAGCGCCTGCAGCGTCTTGGACACCTGGGGCTGGCGCCAGCCCAGGCGCTCGGCGGCGCGGCCGAAGTGCAGCTCCTCGGCCAACACCAGGAAGAGGCGCGCGGTCTGCGGGTCGATTGATTCCATTTTGGAATTATTGACGCGCAATAAGCAGTCTTGATCGAATGGATTCGGGTTGGAATACTGCCCTCCCCTTTCTTGCACCGGACCGCACCATGACCGCCGCCAACCGCCGCTCCAAGAACATCACCGAAGGCGTGGCCCGCGCGCCCAACCGCTCCATGTACTACGGCATGGGCTACCAGGAGGGCGACTTCGGCAAGCCCATGATCGGCGTGGCCAATGGCCACTCGACCATCACGCCCTGCAACTCCGGCCTGCAGAAGCTGGCCGATGCCGCCGTGATCGGCCTCAAGGAAGCCGGCGCCAACCCGCAGGTGTTCGGCACACCCACCATCAGCGACGGCATGGCCATGGGCACCGAGGGCATGAAGTACTCGCTCGTCTCCAGAGAGGTGATTGCCGATTGCGTGGAAACCTGCGTGGGCGGCCAATGGATGGACGGCGTGCTGGTGATCGGCGGCTGCGACAAGAACATGCCCGGCGGCCTGATGGGCATGCTGCGCGCCAACGTGCCCTCGCTCTACATCTACGGCGGCACCATCCTGCCCGGCAAGTACAAGGGCCAGGACCTGAACATCGTCTCGGTCTTCGAGGCGGTCGGCCAGTTCAGCGCCGGCAAGATGAGCGAAGAGGACTTCTGCCAGATCGAGAAGCGCGCCATCCCCGGCAGCGGCTCCTGCGGCGGCATGTACACCGCCAACACCATGAGCTCGTCCTTCGAGGCGCTGGGCATCAGCCTGCCCTACTCCTCCACCATGGCCAACGTCGAGGACGAGGTGGTGGAGAACGTCAAACGAGCCGCGGCCATCCTGGTCGAGGCCGTCAAGGCCGACCTGAAGCCCAAGGACATCGTCACCAAGCAGGCGATCGAGAACGCCGTGGCCGTCATCATGGCCACGGGCGGCTCCACCAACGCCGTGCTGCACTACCTGGCAATTGCCCACGCGGCCGGCGTCGAATGGACGATCGACGACTTCGAGCGTGTGCGCCGCCGCACACCCGTTCTCTGCGATCTCAAGCCCAGCGGCAAGTACCTGGCCATCGACCTGCACCGCGCCGGAGGCATCCCGGCCGTGATGAAGGAGCTGCTGAAGCATGGCCTGCTGCACGGTGACTGCATCACCATCACCGGCAAGACGGTGGCCGAGAACCTGGCCGAGGTGCCGGACCTGCGCGCCGACCAGGACGTGATTCGCCCGGTCAGCCAGCCGATCTACTCCGAGGGCCATCTGGCCATCCTGAAGGGCAATCTCTCGCCAGAGGGCTGCGTCGCCAAGATCACCGGCCTGAAGAACCCCGTCATCACCGGCCCGGCGCGGGTGTTCGACGACGAGCAATCGGCGCTGGCCGCCATCATGGCCGGCAAGATCCAGGCGGGTGACGTGATGGTGCTCCGGTACCTCGGCCCCAAGGGCGGCCCCGGCATGCCGGAGATGCTGGCCCCGACCGGCGCGCTGATCGGCCAGGGTCTGGGCGAATCGGTCGGCCTCATCACCGACGGCCGCTTCAGCGGCGGCACCTGGGGCATGGTGGTCGGCCACGTGGCGCCCGAGGCCTACGAGGGCGGCACCATCGCCCTGGTGCAGGAAGGCGACTCGATCACCATCGACGCCCACCAACTGCTGCTGCAGCTGAACGTGCCGGCCGAAGAGATCGCGCGCCGCAAGGCGACCTGGGTGCGCCCGGCGCCGCGCTACACGCGCGGGGTGCTGGCCAAGTTCGCCTTCAACGCCAGCTCGGCCAGCAGCGGCGCGGTGTTGGACAAGTTCGAGTAAGCGCCAGCCAGGCTTGCGCCGCTCACTTCTTGCGCTTGCGGGGGTCCGCCTGACCGATGGCCTCCAGGGCGCGCTGGCGGCGCTCTTCCTTCTTCTCATCCATGCGCTGCATGGCCTTGCGCTGCGTGTAGCCGGAGCTGTCGGCCCAAACCCACCAGATGGCGGCACCCACCAGCGGAGAGAGCACCCAGAGCCAGGACCAGCCCGCCACCGGCGATACATCCGCAAACTTGAGCAGAATCAACAACACGCCCACGATCACCAGCCACATGGCAAACCTCGCTGTTCAGTCCGCCATCACTGTAGTCTCGAACGGCCCGCTTGCCCGCACAATCCTGGCCACTCCCCTCCTCCCTCCCCCTGACAAGGACCTCTCGATGAAGACGATCTTGCGTTCCGTTCTGCTGGCCGCCGCCGGCATGATGACCGCCAACGCCGCCATGGCCGATCTGGCACTGGCGCAGAAGAAGAACTGCATGGCCTGCCACGCCGTGGACAAGAAGGTGGTGGGCCCCTCCTACAAGGACGTGGCCGCCAAGTACGCCAAGGACAAGAAGGCTGCCGACATGCTGGCCGAGAAGATCATCAAGGGCGGCAAGGGCGCCTGGGGTGAGGTGCCGATGCCGCCGAACCAGGTCACCGCCGACGAAGCCAAGAAGCTGGCCACCTGGATCCTGACGACCAAGTGAAGCGGACGCCGACGCGTCCATGAAAAACGGGCCCCGCGGGGCCCGTTTGCTTTGGCGCTGGCGCCTCAGTTGGCCTTGGCCAATTGATCCAGGATTGCGGGATTCTGGTGCCCGCTCACATCGCTGCGCGATATGAGCGGACCCCAAATCCCTCCGGCATGCTGGCGCATGCTGCCCTGCGGGCGCCCTGGATCAATTGGCCTTGGCCAATTGATCCAGGATTGCGGGATTTTCCAGGGTCGAGGTGTCCTGCGTAACTGCCTCACCCTTGGCCAGCGAGCGCAGCAGGCGCCGCATGATCTTGCCGCTGCGGGTCTTGGGCAGGTTGTCGCCGAACCGGATTTCCTTGGGCTTGGCGATCGGGCCGATCTCCTTGGCCACCCAGTTGCGCAGTTCGTTGGCGATGGCCTTGGCCTCATCGCCCGTGGGGCGGCTGCGCTTGAGCACCACGAAGGCACAGATGGCTTCGCCGGTCAGGTCGTCGGGGCGACCCACCACGGCGGCCTCGGCCACCAGCTCGGTGTGCGACACCAGCGCCGACTCGATCTCCATCGTGCCCATGCGGTGGCCGCTGACGTTGAGCACGTCGTCAATGCGGCCCGTGATGGTGAAGTAGCCCGTGTCGGCCGCGCGGCTGGCGCCGTCGCCCGCCAGGTAGTAGCCCTTGAGCTCCTCGGGGAAGTAGCTCTTCTTGTAGCGCTCCGGGTCGCCCCAGATGGTGCGGATCATGCTGGGCCAGGGCTTCTTGACGACCAGGATGCCGCCCTGCCCGTTCGGCACATCGTGCCCGGTCTCGTCCACGATGGCGGCCTGGATGCCCGGGAAGGGCAAGGTGCAGGAGCCGGGCAGTTGCGGCGTCACACCGGGCAGCGGCGTGATCATGTGGCCGCCGGTCTCGGTCTGCCACCAGGTGTCCATGATGGGGCAGCGGCTGCCCCCCACGTTTTCGTAGTACCAGAGCCAGGCAGCCGGGTTGATGGGCTCCCCCACGCTGCCCAGGATGCGCAGGCTGCTGAGGTCGTAGTTCTTGGGATGCACCGCCGGCGTGGTTTCGGCCGCCTTGATGAGCGAGCGGATGGCCGTCGGCGCCGTGTAGAACACCGTCACCTTGTGCTTCTGGATCATCTGCCAGAAGCGACCGGCATCCGGGTAGGTGGGCACGCCCTCGAACACCAGCTCGGTGCCACCCAGGGCCAGCGGGCCGTAGGCGATGTAGCTGTGGCCGGTGACCCAGCCGATGTCGGCCGTGCACCAGAACACATCGCTGTCCTGCAGGTCGAAGGTCCAGCTGGTGGTCAGCGCCGCATGCAGCAGGTAGCCGCCACTGCTGTGCTGCACGCCCTTGGGCTTGCCGGTGGAGCCGGAGGTGTAGAGCAGGAACAGCGGGTGCTCGGCATCGACCCACTCGGGCTCGCAGGTCTCGGGCTGCTGCTCGGTCAGCTCGTGCAGCCAGTGGTCGCGGTGCGCGGTCCAGTTGATGGCGCCGCCGGTGCGCTTGTAGACGATCACGTCCTTCAACGTCGGGCAAGCGCCGTCGGCCAGCGCGTCGTCGACGATGGCCTTCAGCGGCAGGGCCTTGCCGCCGCGCAACTGCTCATCGGCGGTGATCAGGGCCACGGCGCCGGCGTCCTGGATGCGGTCGCGCAGGCTCTGCGCGGAGAAGCCGCCAAACACCACCGAGTGCGTGGCGCCGATGCGCGCGCATGCCTGCATGGCGGCGACGCCCTCCACCGACATCGGCATGTAGATGACGACGCGGTCGCCCTTCTTCACGCCCTTGGCCTTGAGCGCATTGGCCAGCCGGCAGGTCAGCGCGAGCAGCTGGCTGTAGCTGGTGTTGCGCACCTGGCCGTCATCGGTCTCGAAGATGATGGCCGTGCGGTCGCCGCGGCCGGCTTCCACATGCCGGTCCAGGCAGTTGTAGGAGACGTTCAGCAGCCCATCCTCGAACCACTTGAAGAACGGGGCCTGGCTGTCGTCCAGGCTCTTCGTGAAGGGTTGCTTCCAGCTGATGTACTCGCGGCCCAGGCGGGCCCAGTAGCCGGCGTAATCGCGCTCGGCCTCGTCGCACAGCGCCTGGTAGGCGGCCATGCCTTGGATGCGGGCCTGGGTGAGGGGCGGGAACAGCGTGCTCATGGGTCTCTCCGATGGAAGCGAAACAGGGTTGACACGAATGGTGCGCATCCTCGCTGACGATGTGCTTACCTCGATTCGCGCCTGCACTAGGGTCGATCCCTAGAATCGCGCGCCTTTCCGCCCACTGCAAGCCATGTCCAACCTGCGCCCTTTGCCCAATCTGATCTTCGCCAGCCGCTGGCTGCAACTGCCGCTCTATCTCGGCCTGATCCTGGCTCAGGCGGTCTACGTCTTTCACTTCTGGGTCGAACTGGTGCACCTGATCGAGGCGGCCTTTGGCAGCCAGGACGCACTGAACACCCTGGTCTCCAGCATCGGTTACGTCACGATCGATCCAGTGACCAAACAGGCCTTGGCGCCCAAGCTGAACGAAACCGTCATCATGCTGGTGGTGCTGGGCCTGATCGACGTGGTGATGATCAGCAACCTGCTCATCATGGTGATCGTGGGCGGCTACGAAACCTTCGTCTCGCGCATGAACCTGGAAGGCCACCCGGACCAGCCCGAATGGCTGAGCCATGTGAACGCTTCGGTGCTGAAGGTCAAGCTGGCCACGGCCATCATCGGCATCTCGTCCATCCACCTGCTCAAGACCTTCATCAACGCGCAGAGCTACTCGACGCATGTGGTGATGTGGCAGACCATCATCCACGCGGTGTTCCTGATCTCGGCCCTGGCCATTGCCTACACCGACCGGCTGCTGCACCCCGCCCCCAGCGCATCGGACGCTCACTAAGGGAAAGTCCCCCCAAGACCGCGCCGCCCCTATGGGCGGCGCTTGTTTTTGGGCCGCTTGAAAGATTCGCGCAAGCTAGGCGTCAGAGCTCGGTCAGCCCATCTCCAAAGAATCCGCGGCATTCCCACCGCCATTAGGAGACTGCCATGGGCGATTCGGTTGTCGAGAAGGTCAAGAACCACCCCAAGTACCTGGAGCTCAAGCGCAAGCGCAATGCCCTGGGGGCCCTGCTGACGGTGCTGATGCTGGCCGTGTACTACGGCTACGTGTCGCTGATCGCATTCAACAAGGCCTTTCTGGCCCAGCCCCTGAGCACCGGGGTGACGTCGCTGGGCGTGCCGATCGGCATGGCGGTGATCGTGTTCACCGTGGTCATCACCGGCATCTACGTGCGCCGCGCGAACCGCGAGTTCGACGCGCTGACCCAAGCCATCCTGAAGGACGCCAAGTCATGAACGCCAAGCTCCTTGTGCTGCTCAGCAGCCTGATCGGTGGCGCCGCCCTCGCGGCCGGCGCCGACCTCGGCCAAACCGCCAAGCAAGCCACCAACTGGACCGCGATCTCCATGTTCGCGCTCTTCGTGGTGGGCACGCTGTGGATCACCAAGTGGGCGGCCGCACGCACCCGCTCGGCGGCCGATTTCTACACCGCCGGCGGCGGCATCACCGGCTTCCAGAACGGCCTGGCGATCGCGGGTGACTACATGTCGGCCGCGTCCTTCCTGGGCATCTCGGCGGCCGTGATGGCCAGCGGCTACGACGGCCTGATCTACTCGATCGGCTTCCTCGTCGGCTGGCCCGTCATCACCTTCCTGATGGCCGAACGCCTGCGCAACCTGGGCAAATTCACCTTTGCCGACGTGGCCGGCTACCGCTTCAAGCAGACCCCGATCCGCGCCTTCGCGGCCAGCGGCACGCTCGTCGTCGTGGCCTTCTACCTGATCGCCCAGATGGTTGGCGCGGGCGCGCTGATCAAGCTGCTGTTCGGCCTGGAGTACTGGGTCGCCGTGGTGCTGGTGGGCGCGCTGATGATGGTCTACGTGCTGTTCGGCGGCATGACGGCCACCACCTGGGTGCAGATCATCAAGGCCGTGCTGCTGCTCAGCGGCGTGACCTTCATGGCGTTCATGGTGATGGCGCAGTATGGCTTCAGCCCCGAGGCCCTGTTCGCCAAGGCCGTGCAGGTCAAGACCGACATCGCCGCCCAAGGTGGCAAGGACGCCGAGGCGGCGGCCAGCGCCGGCCTGTCCATCATGGGCCCGGGTGGCTTCATCAAGGACCCGATCTCGGCCATCAGCTTCGGCATGGCGCTGATGTTCGGTACCGCCGGTCTGCCCCACATCCTGATGCGTTTCTTCACCGTGCCGGACGCCAAGGAAGCCCGCAAGTCGGTGCTGTGGGCCACCACCTGGATCGGCTACTTCTACATCCTGATCTTCATCATCGGCTTCGGCGCCATCACCCTGGTGCTCACCAACCCGGAGATGGCCGACACGGCCAAGGGCGTGATCAAGGGCGGCGCGGGCACGGCCAATATGGCGGCGGTGCTGGTGGCCAAGACGGTGGGCGGCAATGTGTTCTACGGCTTCATCTCGGCCGTGGCATTCGCCACCATCCTGGCCGTGGTGGCCGGCCTGACGCTCTCGGGCGCCTCGGCCGTCAGCCACGACCTCTACGCCACCGTGCTGAAGAAGGGCAAGGCCGACTCCGCCGCCGAGCTGAAGGTCTCGCGCGTCACCACCCTGGCCCTGGGCCTCGTGGCGGTGGTGCTGGGCATCGCCTTCGAGAAGCAGAACATCGCCTTCATGGTGAGCCTGGCCTTCGCCATCGCCGCCAGCGCCAACTTCCCGGTGCTCTTCATGAGCGTGCTGTGGAAGGACTGCACCACCAAGGGTGCGGTGACGGGCGGCTTCGTCGGCCTGATCAGCTCGGTGGCGCTGACCGTGGTGTCGCCCTCGGTCTGGGAAGCCACGCTCGGCAACCCCAAGGGTTCGGCGCTGTTCCCCTACACCTCGCCGGCGCTGTTCTCGATGACGGCCGCCTTCCTGGTGATCTGGCTGGTCTCGCTGCTGGACCGCTCCAGCCAGGCCGCCAAGGAACGCGCCGCCTTCGACGCCCAGCAGGTGCGCTCGGAAACCGGCCTGGGTGCCGCTGGAGCCTCCGGCCACTGAACGGCTACACCTGAATGAAAAGGGCCGGTCATCGACCGGCCCTTTTTCATGGCGCACTCACTTCGTATGGCGCTCGATCCAGGCAAAGAACTCCTGGTACCAGAGCTTGGAATTGCGCGGCTTCAGGATCCAGTGGTTCTCGTCCGGGAACCACACCAGGCGGGCCGGCACGCCGCGCGCCTTCAAGGTGTTGTAGTAGGCCAGGCCCTGGGCATCGGGCACGCGGTAGTCCAGTTGGCCGTGGATGACGAGCGTGGGCGTCTGGCAGTGCTGGGCAAAGGCGTGCGGGCTCTGGGCCGCCACCTTGGCGGGGTCGTCCCAGTAGGCGGCGCCCAGCTCGCGCGGGAACCAGGTGTAGCCGTCGGTGGCGAACATGGCCTGCCAGTCGTAGCAGCCGGCGTGGCACACATAGGCACGGTAGCGGCCTGGCGCCACACCCTGCCCGGTGTGGCCGTTCATCCAGGCCACCATGTAGCCGCCGTAGCTGCCGCCGGTGGCGGTGATGCGCTTCTTGTCCACCCAGCGCTGCTGCAGCAGCCAGTCGGTGCCGGCCTCCACGTCCTGCAGCTCCAGCTCGCCCCAGCGGTGGGTGATGCTGTCCTTGAACGCGAAGCCGAAGCTGGAGGAGCCGTGGTAATTCACGCAGGCCACGACCTGGCCCTGATTGGCAAAGACCTGGTGGTTCCAGCGCCAGTGCCAGCTGTCGCCAAAGGCGGTGTGCGGGCCGCCATGGATGACGTGCATCGCCGGCCACTTCTTCTTGCGGTCAAAGCCCGGCGGGTAGACCAGCCACATCTGCACCGCATCGCCCTGGGCACCCTGCAGCCAGACCTCCTCGTGCGCGCCGAAGGCGTGCTGGGCCAGCTGGGCGTCGTTGAGCTGCTCGATGCGCACCGGGCCGTCCGCCCCCAGCACCGAGAGTCGGGGCGGGAACTGCACGGCGTCGTGCAGCACCACCACGGCATCGGCCTGGGCATCGAAGGCGGCCAGATGGCCGCCCTCGAACAGCAGGGCCGGCTCGGCGCGCGTCTGCAAATCGAACTCGCACAGGTGGCGGCGGCCTTGGTCCTCGGCGGCGAAACGGATCGCCAGATCGTCGGCGCGCCAGCGCAGCGGGGCTTCGACTTCGCGGTCGAAGTCGGCGCTCAGCACCGCCCATTGGCCCTGGGTGTCCAGCACCGCCAGCTGGGCCGGCGCGGTGTGCCGCTTGCCCTGCTGGGCGGCCACGAAAGCCAGGTGCTGGCCCCCGTGGCTGTAGGCGGGCGCGTCAAAGCTCCACTCGGCCTCCTGCAAGAGCACACGGACGGCACCGGTCTTGATCTCCAGCTCGGCCAAGGCAAAGCAGTTGTCGGGGCGCTTCTCCGCCGCTGGGTCAAAGGCAAAGGCGATGCGGCGGCCGTCAGGCGAGACGGCAAAGCTGTTCACGCCCGGCTCGCGCCAGTCCAGCGACACCCCGCTGCCCTGCATCAGGTTGCGCACCTTGCCGGTCTTCAGCTCGATGGCATGCAGCTGCGGCTGGCGGCCCATGGGGATGTGGTGATCCCAGTGGCGGTACAGGGCCTCGTCGGTCACATAGGCGCTCTCCTTGCGGGCCTTGAAGTCCTTCAGCGCCTTGGCCTGCGCCTCCATGCCCTTGAGCTCGGGCCAGACCCAGGAGATGAAGATGATGCTGCGGCTGTCCGGCGCCCAGCGGAAGGCCTCGACGCCGGTGGGCACGCTGCCCAGGCGCTGCGCCTCGCCACCATCGGGGGCAATCAGGTAGAGCTGCGGCTCCTCGTCCTTCACACCACCCTGCTCGCGCTTGGCGGTGAAGGCGATCCAGCGCCCGTCCGGGCTCCAGCGGGGCTGGCCGTCCTTGTCGCCGGCCTCGGTCAGGCGGCGGGGCTCGCCGCCCAGGGTGGAGAACAGGTAGAGGCTGCTGCGCGCCTGGTTCTGTTCCATGTCGTGGCGGGTGACGCTGGCCACGGCCTGGGCGCCGTCGGGGCTGAGGCTGGGCTCACCGATGCGGGCCAGGGCCCAGAGGGCATCGACATCAAAGGGCTTGAGGGTGCGCGGCATGACTGGGCTGCGAAGGCTGTGAAGCCGCGCAGTGTGTCAGCTGCGCTGAATGCCTGCCGGTCGTTGGCCCGCATCTTCCCAAGCGCCCGACTGGAACCAGGGGTCACCATCCAGTGCCGCCACCAGCATGGGCAGGGCGTCCTGCCCCCAGAACAACTTGCCCTGCCACGCGATGGTCGGCACGCCGAACACGCCGGCGGCCAGGGCCGCGTCGGTGGCCTCGCGCAGGCGGCGCTTGGCGGCTTCCTCATCGGCGCGGCGCTGCGGCGCCAGGGTCTCGGCCAGGGCCTGCAGCCGGGCGGGCTCATTGGCGTCCGCGCCCTGCCCTTGCCAGACATGGTTCAGCAGCTGCTCCACCACCCAGCGCGAAGGGGTCGAGCCCTCATCGCAGCAGGCCCAGGCCAGGCGCAGCAGGGCCAGGGGGTTGAAGGGGTGCTGAGCCGGCAGGCTCAGGCCCTGTTCGCGGCCCAGCCAGAGCACCTGGCGGTAGGTCCAGGCGCGCTTGCTCTCGATCTCGGCCGGGCCTTTTTGACCATTCGCCTTGAGCAGGGCGCCGAACAGCACGGGCACGTAGTCGACCACATGGTTGTGGCCCCGCAGCGCCTCGGGCAGGTTCCAGAACGCCAGCGCGGCATAGGGCGAGATCGGGTCGAAGTAGAAGCGCAACGCGTGCATCAGAGGCCCTCGGGCAGCGCCACGGGCTTGAGCCCCAACGCCGCGCGGCGCGCGGGCAGCTGCTGCCAGATCTCGCGCTTGCGCGCCTCGCTGGCCTGGCCCCAGCCGGCGATCTCATCAATACGGCGCGCGCAGCCCAGGCAAAAGCGGCCGGCGGCGTCCATCTTGCAGACGTTGATGCACGGGGAAGGCAAGGACTCAGGATTCATCGGTGAAGGGGTGCACGGTGGCTGCGGCCAGTTGCTGCAGTTGATCGGGGGGCAGGCCGAAGACGGTACGTGGGTGGCCGGCCGCCGCCCAGACGGTGGCGAAGCGCCACAGGCTCGGGTCCATCAGCACGCGCGGGGCGCTCGCGGCCTCGGCCGGGGCAAAGCCCAGCGGCGCCACGCCGCCGATGGCAAAACCGGTGTGGCGGCGCACGAAGTCGGCATCGGCGCGGCCGGGCGGGCCCAGCTCGGGCGGCAGGCGCTCGGCCTGCACGCGGCGGTCGCCCGCGGTGATGCAGAGCACCGCGGCATCGCCACAGCGCAGGATGACGGACTTGGCAATCGCGCCCAGCGGCACGCCCAGTTGTTCGGCCGCCTGGGCGGCGGTGTGTGCGCCGTCGGCAAGCCATTGCGGCCGCACGCTGGCGCCACCGACGGCCAGGGCCTGCTGCACGCGCTCGACGGCGGGGTGGGAAGGTTCGCTGCTCATGCGCCGGATTGGAGCATTGCGGAACAATCCCCTGCATGCCGATGCGCTCCCTGCCCCTGCCCGCCCACGTCCCCGGCCGCCTCTGGCTGCACTCCATGCCCGGCCGGCTGGAACCCTGGGCCCAGTTCGAAGCCCTGGCCACGGAAGCAGGCCTGACCCGCATCGTCTGCCTGACGCCCTGGGACGAGGTGGAGCGCCTGGCCCCGGCCTATGCCGTGGCCCTGGGCCACCGCACACCCTGGCATTGGCAGCACCTGGAGATGCAGGACTTCGGCCTGCACGCCGATGCGCAGCGCTTCCGGCTGGGGGTGCTGGAGATTGCCGACGCGCTGCGCCAGGGTGAATCGGTGCTGCTGCACTGCGCCGCGGGCATCGGCCGCACCGGCACCACCGCCGCCTGCGTGCTCAAGCTGCTGGGGCTGGACGCTGCCGCCGCCCTGCAGCAGGTGCGCGCCGCCGGCTCCAACCCGCAATCGGCGCTGCAGTCCGGTTTGCTGGATGTCTTTTGAACTGGTCTACCGCGACGACGAGCTGATCGTCATCGACAAACCGGCCGGCCTGCTGAGCGTGCCCGGCCGCGGCGCGGACAAGCAGGACTGCGCCTGGAGCCGCGTGCAGGCGCAGTTCCCCGAGGCCCTGGTGGTGCACCGCCTGGACATGGCCACCTCCGGCCTGCTGCTGTTCGCACGCGGGCCAGCCGCACAGCGCGAGTGGTCGATGCGCTTTGCCGCGCGTCAGGTTGAGAAGCGCTACGTCGCCCAGGTGTGGGGCGAGCTGGCCAGCCCCGCGTGGCAACGCATCGACCTGCCCCTGCTGGCCGACTGGCCGAACCGCCCGCTGCAGAAGGTCGACCTGGCGCAGGGCAAGCCCAGCCAGACCGACTGGCGCAGCGCCCCCGGCCCCTGCCCCAGCGGGCAAAGCCGCCTGGAGCTGCGCCCGGTGACGGGCCGCGCCCACCAGCTGCGCGTGCACCTGCTGGCGCTGGGCCACCCCATCGTGGGCGACGCCTTGTACGACCCCGCGCGGCCGGCGCCACGCCTGCTGCTGCACGCAGAGCGACTGGCGGCGGAAGGGCTGGACCTGCACGCCCCCGCGCCCTTCTGAGCCCTGCGCGGCGGCCGCCAGGGCCCGCGCAGTGACCTTGGGCACAGAGGACGAATCCGGGGGCGCAGCCGACCCCTGGCTTTCCATAATCGCCGCCACTTCAGCACTCTGACCCGGCGCGCCGTCGGGACTGCAGATGAACCCCATGGCTCGCCTCCGGGCCGGCAGTTCCGCCGGCTCTCCCCTCCGCCTTTCCCTGCTCGCACTGGCTGCCGGCCTGGCCCTGAGCGGCTGTGCCACGCCGGCTGACCCGGCCGGCCAGGCCAAGCCCGCTGCGGCGCCCGCCGCGGCTGCCAAGCCCGCAGCAGCTGCCTCGGCCAGCGCGGGCGCAGCGCCGGCAGCACCCGCTGCCCCGGCAGCGCGCCCACCAGGGCAGCCCCAACCCTTTGCCGCCGTCATCAAAGACGCGCAGCGCTTCGAGGGCCTGTTCACCGTGTACCAAAAGGACGACAAGGTCTGGATCGAGCTCGCGCCCGAGGACCTGAACAAGTCCTTCCTGTTCTCGCCCAAGTTCTCGCGCGGCATCGGTGAAAAGATGCTCTACGGCGGCCTGATGACCGGCACCTGGGGCCCGCAGCTCGGCAATGCGCAGCTGGCGCAGTTCCGCCGCGTGCACAACCAGGTGCAGCTGGTGGCGCTGAACACCGAGTTCACCGCCAAGACGGGCACGCCGAACGCCCGCGGCATCGAGCGCAGCTACTCGCCCAGCCTGCTGGGCAGCGTGGCGGTGGCCTCGCAGCCGCACCCGGAGCGCAAGTCCATCCTCATCGAGGCCAACAACCTCTTTCTGGCCGATACCCTGGGCCTGGGTGTGGCGCTGAACCGGGCCTTCCGGCAGAACTACGCGCTGGACCGGGGCAACACCAGCTTCGTCTCGGTCCGCGCCAGTTCCGAGGGCGTGTTCATCGACACCCAGCAGCACTTCGCCACCGCCACCCTGGCGGCGGCCCAGCCGCCCACGCCCGGGGCGCCGCCCTCCCCCCTGCCGCAACCCAGCACCCCGCGCGCCGTGCCCGACGCCCGCAGCCTCTTCATGGGCGTGCACTACACGCTGATGAAGCTGCCCGAGGCCCCCATGCAGGCGCGCAGCACCGATGCCCGGCTCGGCCACTTCCGCACCCTGCGCTTTGATTTCAGCGACGACCTGGCCCGCACGCCGGCCCAGCGCCTGCTGCAGCGCTGGCGCCTGGAGAAAAAGGACCCGGCGGCCGCGGTGTCGGAACCGGTCAAGCCCATCACCTTCTGGATCGACCGCAATGTGCCGCACGAGTACCGCGAGGCCATGACGGCCGGGGTGCTGGAGTGGAACAAGGCCTTCGAGCGCGCCGGCTTCAAAAACGCCGTGGTGGTGAAGGTGCAAGGCGAGCAGGACAGCTTCGACACCCTGGACGGCAACGTCGCCTCGCTGCGCTGGATGAACAACATCGAGCCCAGCTTCGGCGCCATCGGCCCCAGCCATGTGGACCCGCGCAGCGGCGAGATCCTGGATGCCGACATCGGCTTCGAGGGCCTTTCGTCGCGCAATCTGCGCGCCCTGCGCGCCCAGGTGCTCCCGAACACCAGTCCGGCCGAATGGGGCGAGCTGCTGCAGGCGCGTGATGCGCAGCGCGAAGGCCTGCTCGGCACCCCCCCCGCCGCACACACCCACACCGAGGCCTGCCAGTACGGCGCTCATGCCACCGAGCAGCTGGGCCTGGCACTGGACGTGCTGGCCAGCCGCGGCGAGCTGGACCCGGACGGCCCCGAGGCCCGCGCCTTCGTGATGGAGTACGTCAAGGACGTGACCATGCACGAGGTGGGCCACACCCTGGGCCTGCGCCACAACTTCCGCTCCTCGCAGGTCTATACCGACGCCCAGCTCTCCAAGCTCGACTTCACCACCGCCACCGGCCTGGCCGGCTCGGTGATGGAGTACGCGCCCATCAACCTGCCTGCCCCCGGGCAGCCGCGCGGCACCTACTTCCAAAGCACGCTCGGACCCTACGACTACTGGGTCATCGAATACGCCTACAAGCCCCTCCCGAGGGAGCACGAAGCCGCCGAGCTGCAGAAGATTGCCGCGCGCAGCGCCGAGCCCCAGCTGGCCTACGGCACCGATGAAGACAACTTCCTGGGCATCGACCCCGACAGCCTGCACTTCGATCTGGGCAAGGACCCGGTGGCCTTTGCCAGGAAGCGCATCGAGATCGCGCGCGACCTGATCGCCAAGCAGGAAACCCGCAGCCTCAAGCCCAGCGAGGACTACGCGGTGCTGCGCCGTGCCGTGAGCTACGGCGTGCGCGACGTCGCCCGCGCCGCCGGCGTGCTGGCCCGCCAGATTGGCGGCCTGCGCACCCTGCGCGACTTCCCCGGCAGCGGGCGCGACCCGATGCAGCCGGTGGAGGCCAAGCGCCAGCGCGAGGCACTCGACCTGATCGGCAAGGGCCTGCTGGCTGCCGACGCCTTCACGCTGTCCCCCGCGCTGCAGCGCCGCCTTGCACCGGACTACCTGGAGCGCGGCGACGCCTTGAGCAGCGGCATGCCGGTGAGCACCGACTTCAGCCTCAGCGGCATGGTGCTGGACCTGCAACGCGCCTTGCTCGCCCAGCTCATGAGCGACGGCGTGGCCGCCCGCATCCTCGACAGCGAGGGCAAGTTCGAGAAGAGGGCCGAGGCCTTCCGGCTCTCGGAGCTCTACCAGCGCCTGAGCCAGGACGTGTGGAGCGAGCTGGGCGCCGGCAGCGACATCCCGCTGGCGCGCCGTGAGCTGCAACGCGAACACGCCAACCGCCTGGCCAGCACCTTGCTGCGCCCCGCCGCCGGCTCGCGGGCCGATGCGCGCAGCCTGGTCCGCGCCGAGGCCCGCGCCCTGCTCACCCGCGTGAAGGCCAGCCCGCGTGCCGCCCTCAGCGCCGAAGCCCGCGCCCACCTCGACGACGTGGCCGAAACCCTGGAACTCGCCCTGCAGGCCAAGCTGCAGCGCACCGGTCTGTGATGGAGATTCCCATGAAGAAGCACACCCTTTCCGCCTTCTCGCTCGCGGTCCTGAGCCTGGCGCTGACGACCGCCGCCTCCGCGCAGACCCCGCCCGCCAACGCGGCACCCGGCGCACCCAGCGCCCCCGCCGCAGCCCCGGCCGGCGCAGGGGCGCCGCAGCCCTTTGCTGCGCTCACCAAGGACGCCAAGCGCATCGACGGCCTGCTCACGCTCTGGCAGAAGGACGACAAGGTCTGGATCGAGCTCGCGCCCTCCGACCTGAACAAGCCGATGCTGCTCTCTCCCAAGATCAGCCGCGGCATCGGCGAAAACAGCCTGTTTGCCGGCCTGATGGCCTCGCGCTGGGGCAGCGGCGTGGGCAAGCAGCAGCTGGTCCACTTCCGCCGCGTGCACAACCAGGTGCAGCTGGTGGCGCAGAACACCCTGGTGCGGGCCGACGCCGGCACGCCCAATGCCCGCGCGGTAGAGGCCAGCTACTCGCCCAGCCTGCTGGGCAGCGTGCCGGTGGTCTCGCAGCCGCACCCCGAACGCAAGTCGGTGCTGATCGAGGCCAACAGCATCTTCCTGAACGACCTTCAGGGCCTGGGCATGAACCTGGGCCGCATCTACCGCCAGAACTACGCGCTGGACCGTGGCAACTCCAGCATCGTGGCCGCACGCGCCCATGCCGAGGGCGTGATGCTGGAAGTGAGCCAGCACTTCGCCGCCGCCACCCTGGCCGCGCCCCAGCCCACGCCGCCGGGCATGCCCACCGGCCCGCAGCCCAGCACCCCGGGCACGCTGCCGGACGCGCGCAGCCTCTTCATGGGCATCCACTACACGCTGATGAAGCTGCCCGACACCCCTGCGGCGGTGCGCAAGGCCGACCCGCGCGTGGGCTACTTCCAGACCTCGGTGGACGACTTCAGCAACGACCTGGCGCGCACGCCGCGCCAGCGCATGGTCAACCGCTGGCGCCTGGAGAAGAAGGACCCTTCGGCCGCGCTGTCCGAGCCGGTCAAGCCCATCACCTTCTGGGTGGACAAGAACGTGCCGCTGGAATACCGCGACACCCTGATCGAGGGCATCCTGGAGTGGAACAAGGCCTTCGAGCGCATCGGCTTCAAGAACGCCGTGGTGGCCAAGATCCAGCCCGATGACGCGAACTTCGACACCCTGGACGGCAACGTCGCCTCAGTGCGCTGGATGGTCAACATCGACCCCAGCTTCGGCGCTATCGGCCCCAGCCATGTGGACCCGCGCACCGGCGAGATCCTCGACGCCGACATCGCCTTTGAAGGTCTGTCCTCGCGCAACCAGCGCTGGTTCCGCTCGGCCACCCTGCAGGGTGTGGCCGACTGGGCCCAACTGCTGCAGGCACACGACGCCCTGCGCGAAGGCCTGGTGGGTGCCCCGCAAGACGCGGCCGTCCATGTGCATGGCGAGGCCTGCGAGCACGCCGACCGGGCGATGGAACAGCTGCACTACGGCCTGGAGGTGCTGGCCTCGCGCGGCGACATCCAGCCCGACGGCCCCGAGGCCAAGCAGTTCGTGCTGAACGTGCTGCGCGGCGTGGCCATGCACGAGGTGGGCCACACCCTGGGCCTGCGCCACAACTTCCGCTCCTCGCGTGCCTACACCTGGGCGCAGATCAACGACCCCGCCTTCACCGCCGCCAACGGCATCTCCGGCTCGGTGATGGAGTACCCCGGCACCCACCTGCCCGCCCCGGGCCAGCCCCTGCTGGCCCACCACGGGCGCGTGCGGCCCGCCCTGGGCCCGTACGATTACTGGGCCATCGAGTACGGCTACAAGCCGCTGAGCAAAGACGAAGAGGCGGAAGGCCTGCAGCGCATTGCCGCCCGCAGTGCCGAGAAGTGGCTGGCCTATGGCACCGACGAGGACTTCGCGCTGGGCATCGACCCCGAGACCCTCTCTGACGACCTGGGTGACGACCCGGTCGCCTTCGCCCGCACGCGGGTGGAGATCGCCCGCGACATGATCGCCAAGCAGGAGAAGCGCCAGCTCAAGCCCACTGAGGACTACGCCGTGCTGCGCCGCACGCTGAACTTCGTGGCCGGTGATCTGGGGCGCGCGGCCGGCGTGCTGGTGCGCCAGATCGGCGGCGTGAAGACCCTGCGCGACTTCCCGGGCTCCGGCCGCGACCCGCTGCAACCCAACCCCGCGCCGGTGCAGCGCGAGGCCCTGGACGTGCTGGGCAAGCACTTCTTCTCCGCCGGGGCCTACGCCCTGAGCCCGGCGCTGGAGCGCCGCCTGGCGCCGGACTTCGAGGAACGCACCGATGCAGTCTTCGCCGGCACCCGCGTGCCGGCCACCGAGTACTCCTTCTCCGGCCAGATGGTGGACCTGCAGAAGGCCATGCTGGCCCAGCTGCTGAGCGACGGCGTGGCGGGGCGCATCTTGGACAGCGAGGCCAAGCTAGCCAAGGGCGAGGCCTTCCGCCTCTCGGAGCTCTACCGCCGCCTGGGCCAGGACATCTGGAGCGAGCTGACGGCCGGCACGGACATCTCGCGCGGGCGCCGCGAGCTGCAGCGCGAGCACGCCAACCGCCTGGCCGCCGCCCTGCTGCGCCCCAGCCCCACGGCACGCGCCGACACGCGCAGCCTGCTGCGCGCCGAGGCCAAGACCCTGCTGGCCCGCGTGCAGGCCGGTGCGGGCAAGCCGGCACTCTCGGTCGAGGCACGCGCCCATCTGCAGGACGTGGCCGAAACCCTGGACCTGGCCCTGCAGGCCAAGCTGCAGCGCAGCGCGGTCTGAGTTCCCGCCAAGAAGGCAAACGGCCCTGCGTTGCAGGGCCGTTTTGTTTCAGCCGATCAGATTGCTCAGCGTCAGCAGCGCCAGCAGCAGCATCCAGAGCACCACCGAACGCCAGACCAGGCGCACGACGGACTGCAGGTGGCTGCTTTGCGGCGGTTCACCGGGGGTGGAGCCATCGGCTGCGGTGGCATCCTGTGCGGCGCCGGCGGCGAAGGTCTTGCTGCGGTCCGGCGTCACGCCCGGCGCGGCCGCGCCGCCCAGCTGCACGCCCACCGCACCGGCCGCAGCTGCCAGGATGATCCCCTCGTTCGGGTGCAGCCACAGCCCGGCGTCGCGGCGCCAGCCGTTCACCGCTTCTTCGAAATTGCCCACGATGGCAAAGCCCGTCGCGGTCAGGCGCGCCGGCAGGTGGTCGATCCACTCAAAGCACTGGCGCGAACGCTCGCGCAGGCCCTCGTGGGTATGGGTGTCGAGCGCCTGGTTGCGGAAGGCCCAGTAGCGGCTGGCGAACTCGGCCAGGCGGTACAGCACCGCGCCGGCCGGGCCCAGGCCCAGGGCCGAACACAGCACGAACCAGAAGAAGACGCCGAACACATGGCGGTGCGCGGCCAGCAGCGAGTGCTCGATCACATGGCGCAGCAGCTCCGCGCGCGGCAGCTCGCTCGCATCCAGGTGCTGCCACTGCGCCAGCAGGTTGCGCGCCTCCTGCTCGTCGCCGCGCTCCAGCGCCAGGCGGATGTCGGTGAAGTAGTGGCTGAACTGGCGGAAGCCCAGCGTCAGGTACAGCACCACCACATCGAAACCCAAGGCCAGGAAGAGCGAGTAGTGGCGCAGCAGCAGGTAGACGCCCAGCACCAGCAGGCTGGGGGCCAGCACGGTCACCAGCCACACCACCCAGGCGTGGTGCTCGCGCCCCGCATCGAAATTGCGCCCGCTCCAACGCGCCCAGCCGATCACCCCTTGGTGCACCGCATTCCCATGCGGCAGGGGCTTCAGCTGCTCACACAACAAGGCCAGCAGCACTGCAAAAAAGCTCATGGCGCGGCATGTTAGCCGCGCCCTTCAGCGCCCCTGCCGAAGCTGGTGGTAGAGGTTGCGCAGCATGGCCGCCGTGGCGCCCCAGATGAAGTACTCGCGCCCCTCGTGCCACCAGGGCATGGAGAGGAATTCGCGGTCGACTCCGGGCAGGCGCACACGGTGGCGCTGGTGCCGCGCCGGATCCATCAGGAAGCCCAGCGGCACCTCGAAGGCCTCCGCCACCTCGCCTTCGTCCAGGCGCAGCACGAAGTCCGGGCGCAGCAGGGCCACGCAGGGCTGCACCTCGTAGGCCGTCACGGTCTGGTAGCGCGGCAACTGGCCGATCGGCTCGACCCACTCGGCGGCCAGGCCAATCTCCTCCTCGGCCTCGCGCAGGGCCGTGGCCCAGGCGTCAGCGTCGCTTTCCTCCACCCGGCCACCGGGAAAGCTGATCTGGCCCGCGTGGTCGCGCAGATGCTCGGTGCGGCGCGTCAGCAGCACCTGCACGCCGCTCTCGCGCATCACCAGGGGCACCAGCACGGCAGCGGCCCGCGGCTCCCGGCCGGCAAAGCGGCCACCGTCCCCGGGTCGCTCGGGCGGGCTCAACGGTACCTCGGCAAAGTGCTGACGCAGCGCCGCCGGCTGCAACCAGTCCGGTGGCAGCACCGGCAGGTGTTCATCCACCTGACTGACCGGTACCTCACGCGGATCAAAACCTGCCCCACTCATGGCCCGCAGCATAGGGCGCAGCCACCAGGGCCGTAGTTCCGGAAAGGCTGCCGGCAGGCTGCCTTTCCGGGAGCGAGACCAAAGGCCTCGCACAAACGACAAAGCCGCCCGGAGGCGGCTTTGCTTCAAGGGCTGATCCACGCGGGACCGGCACTGCTGGATCAGGCCAGCTTTTGGCTGCGCCGAAAACTCGCTTAAGCGAGTTTTTCCTTGATACGAGCGCTCTTGCCCGAACGGCTGCGCAGGTAGTACAGCTTGGCGCGGCGCACATCACCACGGCGCTTGACTTCGATCGAGGCGATCAGCGGGCTGTACAGCTGGAACGTGCGCTCGACACCTTCGCCGCTGGACATCTTGCGGACGATGAAGCTGCTGTTCAGGCCGCGATTGCGCTTGGCAATCACCACGCCTTCGTAAGCCTGCACACGCTTGCGGGTGCCTTCCACCACATTCACGCTGACGATCACGGTGTCGCCGGGCATGAACGAGGGGATCGTCTTGTTCAGACGGGCGATTTCTTCTTGCTCAAGGGTTTGGATCAGGTCCACAGGGTTCTCCTAAGGATCGTGCGGGGACGCTTGTTGTTCGTGGGCGCCAAGTTCAAGACGCGCACCTCTGTCCCGCAGAGGATCGACGAAAAGCCGGCGATTATAGACAGGTTTTTCCGTCCGGCCCGGGGGCACCGGCCGACCAGGCGCTCAGCAGGGCCTCGTCCTTGCGGCTCAGACGGCCATCGGCCCGCGCGGCGGCAATCAAATCGGGCCGGCGCGTCAGCGTCAGCCACAGCGAGCGCTCGCGCCGCCAGGCACGAATTTGCTCGTGGTGGCCGCTGAGCAGCACCGGCGGCACGGCGTCGGCGCCCAGCTGCTCGGGGCGGCTGTAGTGCGGGCAGTCCAGCAGGCCGTCGGAAAAGCTGTCCTGCTCATGCGAGGCGGCATCACCCAGCACGCCGGGCTGCAGACGCGTCACGGCATCCAGCAAGGCCAGCGCCGGCAACTCGCCGCCCGAGAGCACGAAGTCACCCAGGCTCAGCTCCAGATCGACATGGCGGTCGATGAAGCGCTGGTCGATGCCCTCGTAGCGCCCACACACCAGCACCGCGCCCTGTCCGTGAGCGAGTTCCTGCACGAGGGCCTGATCCATGCGCCGGCCGGCCGGGCTGAAGTGGATCACCGGGCCCGGCTGCGCGCGCGCACTCTGCGCCGCTGCCAGCGCGCGCTCCAGCGGCTCCACCAGCATCACCATGCCGGGGCCGCCGCCGTAGCAGCGGTCGTCCACGCGCCGGTAGTTATCCTCGGTGTAGTCGCGCGGGTTCCAGCACTGCACCTGCACCTGACCCGAGGCATAGGCCCGGCGGGTGATGCCCTGCGTCAGAAAGGGCGCCACCAACTCCGGGAACAGGGTCAGCAGGTCAAAGCGCATGGCCTGGTTCAGGCCTCGGATTCCCAGTCGGGCGACCAGTCCACCTTGATCTGCTTGGCAGCCAGATCGACGTCCAGCACATAGGCGCCGACGAAGGGGATCAGGCGCTCCTGCTTGGGGCTGGGCTGCTCGATCCCAGGAGGCGCGATGCGGAACACGCAATGTGGGCCGGTATCGATCAGATCAATCACCTTCCCCAGATCCTGGCCCTGGGTATTGACGACCTGCAGGCCGATCAGATCGATCCAGTAGTACTCGCCATCCGGCGTCTTCGGGAACACAGCGCGCGGCACGCTGAGCAGGCCACCGCGCAGGCGCTCGGCCTCGTCACGGCCGTCCACTCCCTCAACCTGGGCCACCAAGCCCTCGCCGTGGTCGCGCAGCGCCAGCACCTTCAGGGCCTGCCGCGTCGGCAGGCCGGGGCGCTCCAGGTGCAGCCACCAGGTCGTGCTGGCCGCCAAGGCGGACGCATCAAAGGAAAAGGGCTGGACCTTGATCCAGCCCTTCACGCCGAAGGCACCGAGGATGCGGCCGACTTCGACCGCGTCCTCAGGCCAAGCTTGCGCTTGGTCCACGCCTCAGCTTAGGCAGCGGCCGGGGCCACAGCGGCCTTCTGGGCCTGCTTGACCAGACGCTCGACCACGGGCGACAGCTGGGCGCCAACGCCGGCCCAGTAGCTCACGCGGTCCAGGGCCAGACGCAGGGTCTCGGCCTGGCCCGAGGCCACCGGGTTGTAGAAGCCGACGCGCTCGATGAAGCGGCCGTCACGGCGCTCCTGCTTGGGGGCGACGACGATGTTGTAGAACGGGCGCTTCTTGGAGCCACCGCGAGCAAGACGGATCACGACCATGGGAATTCCTTCGGTTCAATCAGTTGTAGGTTCCACCGCTCCGAGGGACACGTCAGGGGCGTTTGAACCGGACGGCGGGCAGCTGCTCAGCAGCCACTCCACCAAGTGTTCGCACTGTAGATACGCCACCCGTTCCCAGGTGACCAGCGCGAAAAGCCTGCGATTATAAACTTTTGCGTTCAGTCAACCAGCCCTGAGGAAGCCAGCGTGGCCCCTGCCCTGTCCGGCCTGTCCGGCCTGTCCGGTGTGTGCGTGAGATCCAGCACGGAAGCGGATCTCGAAACCATCACCGCCATCTATGCCCATGCCGTGCTGCACGGCACCGGCACCTTCGAACTTGAGCCCCCCGAGGCTTCGGAAATGGCGCGCCGCCGTGCCGAGGTGCTGGAGCGCGGCCTGCCCTTCCTGGTGGCCGAACAGCAGGGGCGCATTCTCGGCTATGCCTACGGCAACTACTTTCGGCCGCGGCTGGCCTACCGCTATTGCATCGAGGACTCGATCTACCTGGCGCCCGAGGCCCAGGGCCAGGGCGTCGGCCGCCTGCTGCTGGCCGAGCTGATCGCGCGCTGCACCCAGGCGGGTGCGCGGCAAATGCTGGCGGTGATCGGCGACAGCGCCAACGCCGGCTCGATCGGCCTGCACCGCGCGCTGGGCTTTGCCGACGCCGGCATCCTCAAGGCCTCCGGCTGGAAGTTCGGCCGCTGGCTGGACGTGGTGCTGATGCAGCGCGAACTGGGCCCGGGCGCCGGGAGTCCGGCGCCATGAGCATCAAGCACAAGGGGGTGGCCGCCTGGCTGGCCTTGCTGCTGGGCAGCCTGGGTGTGCATCGCGCCTATCTTTATGGCCTGCGGGACCGCTGGCTGTGGCTGCATCCTCTGCCCACGCTGATCGGTTTGGCGGGCCTGAATCGCTTCCAGTCCATCGGCCAGCACGACGCCATGGCCGCCTGGACCCTGCCCCTGCTGGGGCTGATGCTGGCGCAGGGCGCGCTCTGCGCCATCGTCTACGGCCTGTGCAGCGACGAGCGCTGGAACGCCCGCCACAACCCTGAACAGCCGGCCGCACCGACTCGCTGGCTGCCGGTGCTGGCCGCCGTGGCGGCCCTGCTGCTGGGCGGCACGGCGCTGATGGCCACCATCGCCTTCAGCGCCCAGCGCTACTTCGAGCTCAGCGCGGAGGCTGCTGGCGGGTGAGCGGCTCGAAGGCGCCCAGGCACTCGATGCCCTGCCCGGCCACGGCCGGCAGGTAGGCCTGCAGGGCGCCCAGCCCGGGCAGCGCCAGCTCGGGCGCCAGCTCCAGCAGCGGCAGCAGCACGAAGGCGCGCTCGTGCAGACGGGGGTGCGGCAGCTGCAGGCGCGTACCCATGCGCTGCTCGCTGCCCAAGGCCAGCAAGTCCAGGTCCAGCGTGCGGGGAGCGTTTCGGTAAGGGCGCTCCCGCCCCTGCTGCTGCTCAAGCGCCAGCAGGCGCTCCAGCAGCGCCTCCGGCGGCTCGGGGGTGTCGAGCGCCACCACGGCGTTGAAGAAGTCCGGCCCCTGGGCCTCGAAGGGTGCGCTGCGGTAGAGAGACGACACGCGCGCAGGCCCCAGCTGCTGCAGCGCCTGCCAGGCCCAGCCCAGGGTGGCGGGCGCGTCGCCCAGATTGGCGCCCAGGCCGATGAAAGCCGTGCCGCTCACTCCGCGGCGGCGGGCGCGTCGCCGTCGCTGCGCGCGCCCGGCTTGCGGCGCCGGCGGCGACGCTTCTTGGCGGGGGCGTCGATCAGCGGCTCGGGGCTTTCGGCATCCGGCTTGGCGGCGCGCGGGTTGCGACGCTCCTGCTGGCGCGCATCCTCGATCAGCGCGCGGCGCTCCTCCTCGTCGCCCAGCGCGAAGTCCTCCCACCAGTCGGCCAGCGCGGCATCGGCATCGCCCACATCGGCGCGCAGGCGCAGGAAGTCGAAGCCGGCGCGGTAGCGCGGCTGCTCCACCAGGCTGTAGGGGCCGGAGCCGCCGCGGCGCTCGAAGCGCGGCTGCATCAGCCAGATCTCGCGCATGTCGGCGGCCAGCTTGCCGCGACCGGAGATGTCGCCCACGCGGGCATCGAACACCTGATCGATGGCCTGCTGCAGGGCCGGCACCGGCGGCTCGCCCGCGGTGCGCAGGGCCTGCCAGCGCTGCTTGACCTCGTGCCACAGCAGACAGGCCAGCAGGAAGCTCGGCGCCACGCTGCGGCCGTCGGCCACGCGGGCATCGGTGTCCTGCAGGGCCTGGCGCACGAACTCACCACGCGGCCCCTCGGGCAGGCTGCCATCGGGGTTCAGCACCGCATCCAGGATGGGGAACACGCCGCGGCCCAGGCCCTGCAGGCGCAGCTGCTCCAGGCTGGCCAAGCCATGGCCGGTCTGCAGCAGCTTGACCATCTCGTCGAACAGGCGCGAGGCCGGCACATTGGGCAGCAGGGCGGCCATGGCGCGCAGCGGGGCCTTCGAGGCCGGCTCCACCGTGAAGCCCAGCTTGGCAGCGAAGCGGATGGCGCGCAGGATGCGCACCGGGTCTTCGCGGTAGCGCGTCTCCGGGTCACCAATCATGCGCAGCTGCTGGGCGCGCAGGTCTTTGAGGCCGCCGTGGTAGTCCACCAGCAGCTCGGTCTGCGGCTGGTAGTACATGGCATTGACGGTGAAATCGCGCCGCGCGGCATCCTCGACCTGGGGGCCCCAGACGTTGTCGCGCAGCACCCGGCCCTCGGCGTCCACCACATGGGACTTGCCCGCCAGTTCGTGCTTGCTGCTCTTCTCGTTGCCGCTGACACGTTCGGCACTGGCCTCGGCCAGCAGGGCACGGAAGGTCGAGACCTCGATGACCTCATGCTCACGGCCACGGCCGTAGACCACGTGGACGATGCGAAAGCGCCGGCCGATGATGAAGGCACGGCGGAACAGCTGCTTGACCTGCTCCGGCGTGGCATTGGTGGCCACGTCGAAGTCCTTGGGCCGGCGACCCAGCAGCAGGTCGCGCACCGCGCCGCCCACCACATAGGCCTCGAAGCCGGCCTCGGTCAGGGTCTGGACGACCTTGACGGCGCGCTCGTCGAGCAGGTTGCGGTCGATGCCGTGTTCGGCCACCGGCACCTCCACCCGCTTGCCCAGCGGCGTGGTCTTGGTGTCGTTCTTGCCGAACAGCTTGTTGATGAACTTCTTGATCATTCGAATAGCTTCAAAACAGGCCAGCCGCGCTCGCGCGCCAGAGCCTCCAGCGTGGCGCTGGGGTTGGTGGCCACCGGGTGGCTCACGGCCTCCAGCAGGGGCAGGTCATTGGTCGAGTCGCTGTAGCAGGTGGTCACGGCGAAGTCCTCGAAGCGGCGCCCTAGACCCGCCAGCCATTGCTGCACCCGGGTGATCTTGCCGCCCTGGAACGAGGGCACGCCGGCCACCGCGCCGGTGTAGCGGCCCTGGGCATCACGGGCCAGTTCGACCCCGATCAGATGCTTCAAGCCGAACGCCTGCGCAATCGGTTCGGTGACAAATACATTGGTGGCCGTGACCAGGGCCATCAGGTCGCCGGCCGCACGGTGGCGCTCGACCAGCGAGCGGGCATTGTCGTGCATGGCCGGCTCCAGCACCTCGGCCATGAAGCGCGCACGCAGGGCCAGGGCCTCCTCCAGCGGGCGGTGGCGCCAGCCCCCGGTGGTGAACTCGATGTACTCATTCAGGTTCAGCCGGCCCTCGCAGTAGTCGCGGTAGAAGCCGTCATTGCGGGCGCGCCAGCGCTCGCCATCCACCCAGCCCTGCTCGGCCAGGAACTCGCCGAAGGCATGGTCGGAATCGATCGGCAGCAGCGTGCCGTCCAGGTCAAACAGGGTCAGGTTCATTCAGCATCTGCCGCAGCAGCGGCACGGTGGGAGCGCGCTTGAGGCGCAGCGCGTACTGATCCAGGCGGTCCAGCAGCGGAATCAGGTGGGCGGGGTCGCGGGCGAAGCGCAGCAGCAGGTAGTCCAGCAGCTCGGCCGGCAGTTGCAGGCCGCGGCGCAGGCCGTCCTGCAGCAGCAACTCGCGCAGCGCACCTTCGTCGAGCGGCTGCAGCGCGAAGCTCGGGCCCCAGCCCAGACGGGTGCGCAGGTCTTCGCGCAGCGGCAGGTCCACCGCCGGGGCGCGGCTGGTGGCCACCACGGTGGCGCCCTGCCCCACCGCCTCGATGAAAAGCGCGAAGGCCTGGTGCTGCTGGGTCTCATCCAGCCGGTCGACGTCGTCGATCAGCACCAGACGCACCGTCGGCGCCAGCTCCCAGCGCCCACGCGCTTCGGCATCGAATGCGGCCACGGCCTGCCCCTGCTCGCGCCATTGGCGCGCCAGGCCATGCAGCAGATGGGTCTTGCCGCTACCCGCGCCGCCCCAGATCAGTGTGGGCGGCTCGCCCGGGCCCAGGCCTTGCAGATGCGCCAGCAGCTCGGCATTGGCGCCCACCACGAAGCGCGCCAGGCGCTGATCGGGCTCGGGGCCGAGGTCCAGCGGCAGCTGCTTCATCCGCGGTACAGGCCGCTGGCCAGGTAGCTCTGGTGGGCCCGCTTCAAGGCCACCAGCCCCACGGCGCTGAGCGGCAGGGCCACCAGGATGCCGACGAAGCCCAGCAAATGCCCGAAGGCCAGCAGCACGAAGATCACCATCAGCGGCGAGAGGCCGATGCGCTCCCCGACCAGGCGCGGCGTGAGCACAAAGCTCTCCAGCAGCTGGCCGATGCCGAACACCGCGGCCACCGCGAGCAGCCCGTACCAACTGGCGAACTGCAGGGCGGCCGCCAGCACCGTCAGCACCAGACCCAGGCCGAAACCCACATAGGGCACGAAGACCGCCAGACCGGTGAACACGCCGAGTGGCAAGGCCAGATCGAAGCCGGCGATCGCCAGCGCCACCGTGTAGTACAGCGCCAGCGCGCCCATCACCAGCAGCTGGCCCCGCAGGTAGTGGCCCAGCATCTCGTCGGCCTCGCCCATGAAGGAAGCGGCGGACTCCCGCGCACGTGGCGGCACCAGCGCCCAGACGCGCTCGCGCAGCTGCGGCCAATCCAGCAGCAGATAAAAGAGCACCACCGGTATCAGCACCAGATTCCCGATCAGCGCCAGCAGCAGCGAGCCGCCGATGCGCACCGAACCCAGCAACGCGCCGGCGATGTCGTCCGCGTTGGCGCCCAGGTGCTTGATGACGAACTCCTTGATCGCTGCCACATCCAGGCTGGCCGACAGCCCCCAGCGCTGCAGCAGCGGCGCCAGCTGCTCGTTGAGACGCGCCGCCAGCGCGGGAATCTGCGCCTTCAGCAGCGGCAGCTCCTTGGAAAGGATGGGCACGATCAGCAGCACCACCGCCAGCAGCAGCAGGATCACCACCACCTCGACCAGCACCACCGCGAGCACCCGCGGCATGCGCTTGGCCAAGCGATCGACCAGCGGATCCAGCGCATAGGCCAGCACCGCTGCCGCCACGAAGGGCGAGAGCACCGGCGCGAGCAGCCAGAGCAGCAGGATCAGCAAGGCCCCCAGGCCCAGCCAGGCCAGCACACGGCGCTGCGCTGGGGACAGCTTGAGGGGCAAGGTGCTCATCGGCGCTCCTGAAAAAGGCCGCGGATTCTAGGAAGCGCGCCGCGCCATCAACTCACGAAGATTGAGGCGCAGCATCCAGAGCAGCCCGAAGTACAGCAGGCCGGCCCCTGCCAGGCTGCCCGCCATCCAGCCGACGCGCAACCACTTGCTCATGCCGATCCAATCCAGCTGCCAGGCCAGCGCCCCCAGCAGAAGGCCCATGCCGGCCGTGGCCAGCAGCAGGCGCAGGCCAAAGCCGAGCCAACCCGGCGCGGGCTGGTAGGCGCCGGCGCGGCGCAGTCCGATCAGCAGCCAAACGGCGTTGAGGAGCGCGCCCAGACCGATGGACAGGGCCAGACCCGAGGCGCCCAGGATCGGCACCCAGACCGCATTCATCAACTGGGTGAACACCAGCACGACCACGGCAATGCGCACCGGCGTGCGGGTGTCCTGGCGGGCAAAGAAACCCGGCGCCAGGATCTTGATGGCCAGCAGGCCCAGCAGGCCGATGCCATAGCCCTGCACCGCGTGGGCGGTCTGCGCCACGTCGGCGGCGCTGAACTTGTCACCGTAGTGATAGAGCACTGCCACCAGGGGCTCGGCAAACAATCCCATGGCCAGCGCGCAGGGCAGACCCAGCAGCAGCACCAGGCGCAGACCCCAGTCGATCAGGCCCGAGAACTCCGCGCCTTGCCCATTGGTCTTGGCGGCGGACAGCAAGGGCGTCAACACCACGCCCAAGGCCACGCCAGCCAGCGCGATCGGGAACTCCATCAGGCGATCGGCCAAGCTGACCCAGGTGGCGGCGCCCGGTCCGATATGGGTGGCGATCTGCGTGTTGATGATCAGCGAGAGCTGGGCCACGCCCACGCCCAGCAGGGCCGGCGCCATCAAAGC
Organism: Inhella proteolytica; assembly: GCF_016093275.1. GTDB lineage: Bacteria > Pseudomonadota > Gammaproteobacteria > Burkholderiales > Burkholderiaceae_C > Inhella > Inhella proteolytica. The sequence goes on along the minus strand of NZ_JAEDAK010000001.1, from coordinate 154,101 downwards.
CAGGATCTTGCGCACGCCGGCATGCACCCAGGCGGCGCGCAGGCCCGCGGGACGCAGGGCGATGCGCGGCAGCATGCCCAGGCGCTTCAGCGCCGGCAGCTGAACCCCCAGCTGCAGCAGGCCGCCCACCATCACCCCCACCGCCATGGCATAAATGCCGGGCCAGCCGCGCGCCTCCAGAGGGCCCGCCAGACCCCAGCCACAGGCGATCACCGCCACATTGAGCAGCACCGGGGTGAAGGCCGGCAGCGCAAAGCGCTTCCAGGTGTTGAGGATGCCGGCCGAAAGCGCCACCAGCGACATGCAGCCGATGTAGGGAAACATCCAGCGCGTCATGTCGATCGCGGCTAGACGGGCCTCGCCCTTCAAGCCACCGCCCATCAGCCAGACCAGCAGCGGCGCCCCCAGCACGCCCAGCACACAGACCCCCAGCAGGGCCCAGACCAACACGGTGGCCGTCGCGTCCACCAGCCGATGGGTCGCCTCGTCGCCCTGGGCGGCGCGCTCGGCCGCCAGGGCCGGTACGAAGGCCTGGGAGAAGGCCCCTTCCGCGAACAGGCGCCGCAGCATGTTCGGAATGCGGAAGGCCACGAGGAAGGCATCCGTCAGCGCATTGGCTCCGAACAGGATGGACACCATCTGCTCGCGCATCAGGCCGGTGATGCGGGAAACCAGGGTCAAGGCCGAAACGGAGCCGGCGGCGCGCAACAAATTCATTGAGGAGGCGGAAATCCGCGCGAAAAGTTTCAAATCCACCCGATGGGGCCGCGGATTATGTCTGGGCGACATGGAAAACCTGGCCTTGCCCAGAGTTCTTGCTATACTCGCGTGCTTTGCACCCTACGGATCAACCGGAAATACAGCAATGGCAACTTCGTCCAAAGCCAAGAAAAAGACCGTCCGCCTGGCCTCTGGCCGCAAGCGCGCCCGCCAGGACGTCAAGCGCAATGCCGAGAACACCGCGCTGCGCTCGCACTTCCGCACCGTCATCAAGAACGTTCAGAAGGCTGTGGTCGCCGGCGACAAGCCCAAGGCTGCCGAGCTGTTCAAGCTGGCCCAGAACGTGATCGACTCGATCGCTGACAAGGGCATCTTCCACAAGAACAAGGCTGCCCGTCACAAGAGCCGCCTGTCGGCCAAGATCAAGGCGCTCGGCGCCTGACCACACGGTCCCGACCGGGTGCAAGCAAAAAGCCCGCCTCTGGCGGGCTTTTTTGTTTTCAGCGCTCTCCTCAGCTGGCCTGCCCCACCGGCTGCAGCCATTCCGTCAGCGAGCGCGCCACCCAGTCCGGGTCGTCCAGCAGCAAATCGTGCCCAGCCTCCGGGTGGACGCGCAGTGCCGCCCCCCAGGCGCGGCTGATGGCCTGGGAAATGCGCCAGTCAAACCATTGATCGGCACGCCCCGCGAGCAGCAGCACGCGGCCATGCGGCCGACGCCGGCTGGCCTCATAACGCCACACCGCCAGGCCCTGCGCCCAGACATTGCGCAGCTTGACGGGGTGCTCATCGCGCAGGCGGCGCCACTCGCTGTCCAGACCGATGACGTCGGCACGCAAGTTCGTCGTGCTGGCAAAGAGGCGCTCGTCCAGCGCCCAGGGGGAGCGGCGCCCCATCAGCAAGGCCGCCAGCGTCGGCCACAGGCTCGGGCGCACCGCGCGCAGCAGCGGCGTGAACGGACGCAGCACCGGACTGACCAGCACCAGCGCCGCCAGATCCTGCGGATGGCGGCGCGCCCACTCGGTGGCCAGCGCCGCACCCACCGAGCTCGTCACCAGCCCGATTGGCCCCTCCAGGTTCTGCACCCGCTCACGCAAGCCGTCCACCAGTTCACCCACCTGCGAGGGACTGCGCTCCTGCCAGCGCCGGCCGGTACCCGGCAGGTCCAGCAGGCGGAGCTGGCTCGCAGGCTCCAGCCGCCGCAATTGCTGCAGCAGCATTTGCGGCGCCTCGGGCCAGCGTGCGCACTCGCGCCCGACGCCACCCAGCAGCACCCAGTTGCGCGGCAACGCGGGCGACAAGCGATCGAACCGGCTGTCCGGCGCTTCCTGGGGTACGGACAAGCTCTCGGCCATGGCAGGGGGGGGGTCAGATGGTGCTGTCGCGATCTTCCGGCAACAAACAGGCGTCCACCACATTCAGGCCGTTGTCGCGCGCGAAGCTGAGCACGAATTCCCAGGCCTTGGGCTCCACGTCCTTCAGGGCCTCATTGACGATGACGCACTTGATGCCGTTGATGACGCGCGGCACGCAATAGGGCGAGTAGCGGATGTGCGAACCCAGCGCCGCGCGGCTGCCGGGCGGCCGGAAGCAGGACATGACCCCGGCCAGACGCTCCGCCCAATCACTGGGTCGGAAAGTTCGGCCATCCAGGGTGATGCCCTGGATGAAGATTTCGCGGGGTTTGGCGCTCATGGGGCGTACTGCTGCGCGGTCGCACAAAGGGCGGGATTGTGCCTTCCCGCATCTTGTTGCTGCGGTGCAGCACCCCATAATCGGCGCCCCTCTTTTGCTTTCCCTCACAGGAGTTGCCCATGTCCGCCGCGCCGTCCCCCGTCATGCCGACCTACGGTCGCCTGCCCATCGCCCTGTCGCATGGGCTGGGCTGCCGAGTGTGGGACACCGAGGGCCGGGAGTACCTGGATGCACTCGCGGGCATCGCCGTGAACACCTTGGGCCATGGCCACCCGCGCCTGGTGCCGGCGCTGCAGGATCAGGTCGCCAAGCTGATTCACACCAGCAATTACTACCAGGCGCCGCTGCAGGAAAAGCTGGCCGCCAAGCTGGTGGAGTTGTCGGGCCTGACCAACGTGTTCTTCTGCAACTCCGGCTTGGAGGCCAACGAAGGCGCGTTGAAGATCGCGCGCAAGTTCGGCCACCAGCGCGGCTTCGACAACCCCGAAACCATGGTGTTCGAGGGCGCCTTCCATGGCCGCTCGCTGGCCACGCTGTCGGCCACGGCCAATCCCAAGATCCAGGAGGGCTTCGCACCGCTGGTGCCGGGTTTCGTGCGCGCGCCGCTGAATGATCTCGCCAAGGTCGAAGCACTGCTGGATGCGCATCCGCAGATCAGCGCCATCTTCCTGGAAACCATCCAGGGCGAAGGCGGCATCAATCCCGCCCGCATCGAGTTCCTGCAAGGCCTGCGCCGCCTGTGCGATACCCGCAACCTGCTGCTGATGCTGGACGAAGTGCAGTGCGGCATCGGCCGCACCGGCAAGTGGTTCGCGCACCAGTGGGCCGGCATCCAGCCCGATGTGATGCCCCTGGCCAAGGGCCTGGGCTCGGGCGTGCCGGTCGGCGCCATCGTCTGCGGCCCGCGCGCGGCCGGCGTGCTGACGGCCGGCAACCATGGCACCACCTTCGGCGGCAACCCGCTGGCCATGCGCGCTGGCGTCGAGACCCTGGCCATCATGGAAGCCGATGGCCTGTGCGCGCACGCTGGCGCCATGGGTGAGCGTCTGCAGGCCGCCCTCAAGGAAGGCCTCGCAGGCGTGGCCGGCGTGAAGGAGATCCGCGGCCAGGGCCTGATGCTGGGCATCGAACTGGAGCGCCCCTGCGGCGTGCTGCTCACGCGAGCACTGGAAAGCCGTCTGCTGATCTCGGTGACGGCCGAGCGCGTGGTGCGCCTGCTGCCCCCGCTGATCGCCAGCGCCGCCGAGGTGGACGACATCGCCGGCCGCCTGATTCCGCTGATCAAGACCTTCTGCGCGGAGGCGCCGCAATGATCAAGACCGCCCTGCGCCACTACCTGCAGTTCAAGGACCTGACGGCCGAGGACTACGGTTACCTTTTCCAGCGCGCCGCCATCATCAAGCGCCGATTCAAGAACTACGAGAAGTACCAGCCCCTGCAGGACCGCACGCTGGCTCTGATCTTCGAGAAGGCCAGCACGCGCACACGCGTGAGCTTCGAGGCGGGCATGTACCAGATGGGCGGTTCGGTGGTGCACCTGACCACCGGCGACAGCCAGCTCGGCCGCTCCGAACCCATCGAGGACAGCGCGCGCGTCATCAGCCGCATGGTCGACCTGGTGATGATTCGCACCTTCGAGCAGAGCAAGATCGAGCGCTTTGCCGCGCATTCGCGCGTGCCGGTCATCAACGGCTTGACCAATGAGTACCACCCCTGCCAGATCATGGCCGACCTGTTCACCCTGCTGGAAGCGCGCGGCATGGACGCGCGCGGCAATGTGGACATGGAGGCCCTGAAGGGCCGCGTGGTGGCCTGGGTGGGCGATGGCAACAACATGGCCAACACCTGGCTGCAGGCGGCCGAGCTGCTCGGTTTCACCGTGCACGTCAGCACGCCCAGCGGCTATGAGGTCAACCGCGAGGTGGCCGGCATCAGCCGCGCCGACTGCTACAAGGTCTTCGACGATCCGCTCGAAGCCTGTCGTGGCGCCGATCTGGTCACCACCGACGTCTGGACCAGCATGGGCTACGAGGCCGAGAACGAGGCCCGCCGGACCGCGTTCGCGCGCTGGTGCGTCTCCGCCGAGATGATGGCCGCGGCCAAGCCCGATGCGCTCTTCATGCACTGCCTGCCGGCGCACCGCGGCGAGGAAGTGGCGGCCGAGGTCATTGACGGACCGCAGTCCGTGGTCTGGGACGAAGCCGAGAATCGCATGCACGTGCAGAAGGCACTCATGGAGTGGCTTTTGATCGGGCGTATCGGCTGATACAACAAGGGCGCCTCAGGCGCCCTTGTGGTTTCAATAGTCGTAAGGACTCTTCTCCGCCGCCTTGGCGCGCTTCGGCTGCACCTGGGTCGCCACCTTGATGGAAGCCATGCCGTCGGCGACGGTGAGCGTTTGCGGCGGCGTCTCGACCAGTTCATCGCCGTGCCAGACGCGCAGCCGCGCCGGCCCCGCCGGCAGCTGGCTCAGCTGGGCCTTGCCGGCTTCGTCGCTGACGGCCGCCCAGGGTGAGTCGGTGATGTAGAGGTGGCCGCGCATCGAGCCGTGCAGATGACAGCCCAGCAACTGCGGCCCCGTCTGCGTGTAGCTGCGCTGGTGCGATGAGGGCGCTTGCCCGGCCTTCTGACCCGCCAGCCGGAAGGCGTAGCCCTGCGTCGGATCCAGATACACGCCACCCGGGCCGGCCAAGCCACCGCGCACATGGTGGTCCCAGCGGTCCAGATTGGAGAAGGTCACCTTGGTGCCGACCTGGGCCACGCTGACCGCAGGCACGAATTTCATCTTTTCCTGGCTGATCGTGATCTCGGCCTTGGCCGGCGGACGCGCGCCCGGCGCCGAGCTTTCCAGCACAACCACGGCATCCTTCAAGGGCTTGCCCTCGCGGTCCAGTACCCACACTTGAAGATCCGCAGCCGTGGCCGAAAGGGCCAGGGCCAGCAGGGGGGTGCTCAGCAATGCTTTCAACATGGGGCCTCCTGTGCGAGGCCCGCATGATGTCATTCCCCGCCGCGCAGCGTGGGCTGGGGCCGTGGTCGCCGCAACACTTCGAGCTTGTACGCATAGCGCTGGCGGCTCTCCAGCGTCAGCGCCTGGTCGTGCGCTTCCTTCATGTGCTTGGCCGAGAGCTCGCGCTCGCCCAGCTCGTAGTAGGTGCGTGCCAGCCAGAAATGCAGCTCGTGAAAATGCGGCACTTGGCTGAGCTCGCGCTCGAAGAACCGCCGTGCCGTCAGCCAGTCGCCACGCTTGGTGGCCGCCAGGCCGCGCTCGTAATCCGCAAAGGGGGTGCGGGGCTGCAGGCGCTGCAGCTCCGCCTCCGCGGCCTGCGCCTCGGCCTGGCGCTCCTGGGCCTTGAGCACCAGCACCAGGTTGGAGAGCGCCTGCACATTGCGCGGGTCGTGCCGCATCACGAAGCGCAGGCTGCGTTCGGCCAGCTCGTTCACACCCAGGCGCCGGTACAGCACGGCCAGGGTGTTGTAGGCGTTCAGATAACCCGGATCGGCGCGGATGGCGCCCTTGAGCAGGTGGTAAGCGTTGTCGTGGTCGCCCAGCTCCATGCGCTCAACGGCGCGGTTGTTCATGAACATCGCGACGATGGTGTCCTCGCTCAGGCTCTGCGCGCGCACCCTGGCGTCCTCGTCGACGGGAACGAAGTCGATCACCATGGTGCCGCCGCTTGAGTGACTGCTACCGATCTCCCGCACGCCCGGCGCCAGGGTCAGGTTCACATGGCCGCTGAGCAGCACGAAGTTGCTGCTGCGGCTCCAGACCTCATCGATCTGCACCGACTGATAGCCCACCCTGATGTCAAGCTCATGCGCAAAGGCGGCGGTCATCACCACCAGGGAGAGGCAGTTGCCCGCCCGTGCCTCAAAGGCTTCGGCCGCGCTGCGGGTCACGCTGGCGTCGTAGTCGAGCTGCAGATAGCCGTGGTCGCGCAGGGCCAGAAAGAGGCCGCGGCGCGGGCCGTTCAGGCGCAGGGAGCTGGCCATGTCACGCTGCAGAAAGCTGTGCATGGCCGGGCTGAGCTCGAAGACCTGCGCGCGGTCGGTGCGCAGCGTGGCAGGCCGGAAACGCGCGTCATCGAACAGCGCGATCTCAGGCGCCTGCGGGACCGTGGTGCAAGCGGCCAGCAGCAACAAGGGCAGCTGGCGGCGTGCCAGGGGCCGGGTAGTCAAGGACATCGGGCCAGCATAGGCCGCCCCCTTCGCCTTGCCGAGTGGCGGAAGGCATCGGCACCGGCTGGCACAAACCCTCAGCGCACAAAGGCGACGGCGCTGCGCGGCGGCACGCGCAAGCGGCCGGCGGGTGCCCGGCTCGCTTCGAGTGCGACACGGCGGTCGCCCGCTTCGGGCCGGCGGTGCACCGGATGGGGGCGCCATCCTGAGTCATCGGCAAGCTCGGCGGCGTCCACCCCGGCATTGAAGACCAGGCGCAGGCCTGCAAAGCGCGCACCGGGCCAGTCTCGACCGTCCAGATCGACCACGATCAGCCGGCCCTCCTGCCCCGCCGGTACGGCGGGGAAGCGCAGTCGCCGCTGCAGCTCGGTGGCGCTGCCGATGCGGAACAGGCTGGAGCTGGCGCGGATGCGCAGCAGATCGAGGAACTGGTCGCGCGCCTGCCGGATGTCGGCCGGCGTGGGCTTGGCGCTGGGGTCGCGCAGCAGGGGCGCCAGGGCCTCCCAGTCGGCGCCGTTGTCCGGCTTGGGTGGCAGGCCGGCAGCAAAGCCGTTGTCCTGCAGGCTGTAGTCCAGGCGGTTGAACCAGTCGCCGCTGTCGTAGCTGTTGCGGTCCAGGGATTTGGAGCGCAGCAGCTCCTGGCCGGCATGCACATACGCCACGCCCTGGCTCCACAGCGCCAGCGCGCTAGCGAGGGTCTGCACCTGCACGCGCTCGGCCATCGGCGTGCCGAGGGGCAACTTCAGCACATGGGCATCGAACAGGGTGTGGTTGTCGTGGTTCTCCACATAGGCCACGGCCTCGCCGGGTTGGCCGGCGTAGCCCGCCGGCTGGCCGCCGTAGTCGATCTCGGCGCCGCGGCGCAACACCCCTGCCGCATCGGGCACCTGCAGGTCCTGGAGCGTGCCGCCCAGGCCCAGGCGCAGCAGGCTGGCCGCTCGCCGCGCCGCCTCGTCGTCCAGACCATGCACCCAGCCGCGGCTGCGCATGATCTCGGCCACGGCGCCGAAGCTGCCGCCGCGGGCGGCGTCGCGGGCGCGGTCGCTGAAGGTGCCGATGCCGTCACCGGCCAGGCTGAGCTGGCTGGCCTGCACGAAGCGCGCGCCATTCGCCACCTCGCCGAAGTTCCAGCCCTCGCCAATGAACTGGATCTCGCGCCCCAGTTCGCGGCGCAGGCGCTGCCGCAGAGCCAGCATCTCGGCGCGCGGCTGGTGGCCCATCAGGTCGAAGCGGAAGGAGTCGAGCCGGTAGGCGCGCGCCCACAGCAGCACCGAGTCGCTCATCAGCTTGGCCATCATGCGGTGCTCGGTGGCGGTGTTGTCGCAGCAGGTGCTGCGCTCCACCTCGCCCACGGCATTCAGGCGCTGGTAGTAGCCAGGCACGATGCGATCGAGCACCGATTTCGGGTGCGGCCCGGTGGCCGCGGTGTGGTTGTAAACCATGTCCATGCCCACGCGCAGGCCCGCGCGCTGCAAGGCCAGCACCATGGCGCGGAACTCGCGCACCCGCACGGCCGGGTCCATGGCATCGCTGGCAAAGCTGCCCTCCGGGGCGTTGAAGTGGAAGGGGTCGTAGCCCCAGTTGAAGCAGTCCTGGGCACTGACGGCCATCACCGCGCCCTGCTGCGCGGGGCTGTCGGGCGCAGCGGCCGGCACCACGGGCTGCACGCAGCCCTGCTCGGGCACGGTGGCCAGATCGAACACCGGCAGCAGGTGCACATCCGTTACCCCGGCCCGCGCCAGCTGGCGCAGATGCTGCATGCCGTGGCTGCGCGGGTGGGTGAAGCCGAGGTAGCGGCCGCGCTCAGCCAGGGGCACTCGGGCGTCCTGGAGCGAGAAGTCGCGCACATGCAGCTCATAGATCACCAGCTCATGGAGGGCCTTGGCCGGGCGCGGCTGGTGCTGCGCCGCCGCCCAGCCGGGCGGCTGGGTGGCAGGGTCGTCCAGGTCCAGCACGGCGGAGCGTGCCGAGTCCGCCGTCAGGCTGACGCTGTAGGGGTCGGTGACGCGCTGGCGGACCCATCCCTGCCCCGGCACCCAGACTTCGACCAGATAGCGGTAGGTCCAGCCGCGCCCCAGGCGCTCGGGCAGCTGCCACTGCCAGCTTCCGGACTCGGGCTCCCACTGCGCCTCCAGGCGCCGTGCGGCCGCCGCCTGGGCACCGGGATAGAGGCACACCTCGACCCGGCGCGCACTCGGCGCCCAGAGCCGGCCAGCGGTGGCATGCGCGCTCAAGCTCACACCGTAACTGCGTGCGCTGGCGACTGGGAACAGGGCATCGATGGCCAGCGGGGTCTGTACGCGGCTGCGCGCCAGCTCCTGCCCCTGGGCATCGCGCAGCACCAGCTGCAGCTCGCCGCGCAGCAATTCGCGCGCGCGCTCGGGGCCCCAGCCCGTCGGCAGGCGCAGGGCCTGCCCGGCGCCCAGGTGGCGGGTGCGGGCCTGCAGCTCGGCGGGCCAGGCCTCGGCATCCCGCTGCAGCTCCAGCACGGCCTGGCCCTGGTGTTGCAGCTCGAAGCGGGCCGCCCCGCCGGTGCCTGGCCACCACAGGCGCTGGGCGTCGAGCCAGTGCGCCCTGGCATCTCCAGCCGGCCGCGCGGCCACCTCCTGCGTGTGTGCCCACGGCGCCGAGTCTTCGCAGGCCTGCAAGTCAGGCTGCGCCAGCGCGGCGACGCTGGCCATCAGCCACAGGCCTCCAACGATCTCATTCACTCTCATGACTGCCCCAGCGTATGTATTTGCACTACATCTTGCCACTGAGTAATGTCCGCGCACCCTTGGCAATTGCCCGCTTGCCTTCTAGCAGCCGATCGGGATACTGCCATCCATCAATGTAGTTTTGCTACTTATGAGACCAACCAACACCCCGCGGCGGCGCGCATATCGAACCCTGCCAGCCATGCTGGCCCTGCTCCACCTGCTGGCCGCCTGCGGGGGCGGCGGAGGCAGCAGCACGCCCCCTCCAGCCCCACCACCAGCCCCCCCACCCGCTCCAGCGCCCAGCCCTGCCCCGGCCCCACCGCCCCTGCCGCAGGCCCCCGACCTGGGCGAGGTCACCGCCACCGACCCCGGCAGTCCCCTGCCCACCGCCTGGACCCAAGGGGGCTTCATGCAGGTGTTCGTGCGCAGTTACCAGGACAGCGATGGCGACGGCATCGGCGACCTGCGCGGCCTGATCAGCCGGCTCGACTACCTGAAGGAACTCGGCATCAGCGGCCTGTGGCTGATGCCGATTGCGCGCAGCCAGGATGGCGACCATGGCTATGCCGTCACGAATTACCGCGACATCGAAGCCGCCTATGGCAGCCTCGCCGACCTGGACGAGCTGCTGCGCCAGGCGCACGCGCGCGGCATCGGCGTGGTGCTGGATTACGTGCTGAACCACAGCGCCGCGCAGCACCCGCTGTTCCTGCAGGCGCGCACAGACCCAGCCGCCGGCGCGCGCAACTGGTACCTCTGGCAAAACCCCGCGCCCAGCGGCTGGCAAGTGTTCGGCGCCAACCCCTGGCGCCTGACCGCCAACGGCGCCTACTACGCCCCGTTCTGGGACCAGATGCCCGACTGGAACCTGCGCAACCCCGAGGTGCTGGGCTTCCACCGCAACAACCTGCGCTTCTGGCTGAACCGCGGCGTGGACGGCTTCCGCTTCGACGCCGTGGGCTTGCTGGTGGAAAACGGCCTCAGCGCCTGGGAGAACCAGCCGGAGAACCATGCGCTGATGCGCGACATCGCCGCCCTGGTGGGCGGCTACCAGCGCCGCTTCATGGTCTGCGAAGCGCCCGCCGCGCCGCGCGCCTTTGCCGAATCCTGCGGGCGCGCCTTTGCCTTCGACCTGAGCACCGACCTGATGCGCGCCGTCAGCCAGTCCGACCCCACCGCCGTGGCACGCATCGCTGCCTACCCCAGCGGCACGCAGGTCGCCTCCTTCCTCTCCAACCACGACGAGTTCGCCGGCCAGCGCGCCTACGACCAACTGGGCGGCCAGTTGCCGGCCCTCAAGCTCGCCGCCAGCAGCCATCTGCTGCGCGAGGGCACGCCCTTCATCTACTACGGCGAAGAAGTCGGCATGGCGGGCGGCGCCGGGCTGAGCGGGGACCCGCGCCTGCGCAGCCCGATGAGCTGGAGCGCCGACCCGGTGGCGGCCGGCTTCTCCACCCGCAGCCCCTACCGCGCACTGGCGGCCAACGCCGGCACGCACAACGTGGCGCTGCAGCAGACCGATCCGGCCTCCCTGCTCAACCACTACAAGGCGCTGCTGGCCTTGCGCCGCAGCGAAAACGCCCTGCTGCTGGGGCGCCAGGAACAGACCCAGGCCCAGGGCGCGGCACTGGGCTACTGGCGCGTACAGGGCAACGAGCGCGTGCTGGTGCTGTTGAACTTCGGGCGCAGCAGCGTCAACCCCAGCTGGAGCGGGGCGCGCGCCGGCGCCACACTGCGCAGCCTATGGCCCGCCGGCGGGGCCGATCTGCAGGCCGATGCCAATGGCCGCATCAGCCCCAGCCTGCCACCCCAAAGCCTGCAGGTCCTGAAGGAGCAACCATGAACCCGCGCCTGAGCTTCTCCGCCCTGGCCCTGCTGGCCGCCTGCGCACAGGCGCCACAGCGGCCTACCGCGCCGCCCCGGGCGGTGGATCTCAGTGCCGTGGCCCCGCAGCCGCGCCCCAACGGCCTGGCCACCGACTGGCACCAGGGCGCCTTCATGGAAATCTTCGTGCGCGCCTACCAGGACAGCGACGGCGATGGCGTGGGCGATTTGCGCGGCCTCATCAGCCGGCTGGACTACCTGAAGGAGCTTGGGGTGACCGGCCTGTGGCTGATGCCGGTGACGGCCAGCGCCGACCACGACCACGGCTACGCGACCACCGACTTCCGCGCCATCGAGCGCGACTACGGCACGCTCGAAGACTTCGACGAGCTGCTGCGCCAGGCCCATGCGCGCGGCATCGGCGTCATCATCGATTACGTCGTCAACCACAGCTCGCACGAGCACCCGCTGTTCCAGGCCGCACGGGCCGACCCGCAAAGTCCGCAACGCGACTGGTTCGTCTGGAGCGAGGAGGCGCCGCAGGGCTGGGACATCTGGGGCAAGAACCCCTGGTACTGGGCGGCCGCCAAGCCCTGGGCGTGGCAGGGCGAACTGAAGGACCTGCCCAAGCCCCCGCCAGACGCCAAGGGGCACTACTTCGGCACCTTCGGCCCGCACATGCCGGACTTCAACCTGAAGAGGGCCGAGGTCTTCAACTGGCATCTGAGCAATCTGCGCTTCTGGCTCAACCGCGGCCTCGACGGCTTCCGCCTCGACGCCGTGCCGCATCTGGTGGAGAACAACGCCAAGGACTGGAACGACCAGCCCGAGAGCCGCCGCCTGACCAAGCGCCTGTTCGACGCCATCAGCGCCTACCCGGGCCGCTACACGGTATGCGAGGCCACCGCCGAACCCCAGGCCTACAGCCGGCCGGAGGTGTGCGGCTCGGCCTTCGCCTTCGGGCTGGAGCGCGCCATCCTGCAGGCCGTGCAGGGCAAGACCGAGGCCGTGGGCGAGATCGGCCGCTTCTTCCAGACCCGCCCGCACCGCATGGCCACCATGCTGGCCAACCACGACATCTTTGCCGGCGCGCGCATCTGGGATCAGTTGCAGGGCGACGAGGCGCGCTACAAGCTCGCCGCGGCCAGCTACCTGCTGCAGCCCGGCATCCCCTTCATCTATTACGGCGAGGAAATCGGCCTGGCCGGCGTGACCCAGTTGCCCGGCGACGGCCCGATCCGCGGCCCGATGAGCTGGGACGGCAGCGCCAACGCCGGCTTCACGCGCGCCACCGCGCCCTTCCGCCCCACCGCCCCCAATGCGGCGACCCAGAACGCCGCGGCCCAGCGCGCGGACCCGAACTCGCTCTTCCACCACTACCGCGGCCTGCTGGCCCTGCGCCAGCAGCAGCGCGCGCTGCGCTCGGGCAGCTACGAGGGCGTGCAGGTGGAAGGGTCGGTGCTCAGCTACCTGCGGCGCAGCGGCGGTGAGACCCTGCTGGTGGCGCTGAACTACAGCGCCCAGCCGCAGAGCCTGAACCGGCCCGAGCGCGACGCCCGTGCCGTGCGCGTCTGGCCCGAGGCCGCGCCCAGCCTGCCGGCCGGCGTGCTGCCGGCCTGGGGCGCGCAGGTCTGGCTGCTGGATTCCGGCGAATGAGGGCACAGTGCGGGCCATGACGGCCCCGCACGCCCTGACTCCCCGCCTGGCCCTGCTGCTCAGCCTGCCGCCCCTGCTGTGGGCCGGCAACGCCGTGGTGGGCAAGCTGCTGGTGCCGGCCGTGCCCCCGGCCCTGCTCAATCTGCTGCGGTGGTCATTGGCCCTGGCCCTGCTGCTGCCGCTGACCCAGCAGCTGTGGCGCGAACGCGGCCTGCTGACGCAGCACTGGCGCTGGCTGGCCGGTACCGGCTTGCTCGGCATGGGGCTCTACAACGCCCTGCTCTACCGCGCCCTGCACAGCTCGGACCCGCTGAACGTGACCCTGATCGCCGCCAGCCTGCCGCTGTCCATGCTGCTGGTGGGGTTGCTGGCCTTCGGCGTGCGGCCCACGCTGCGCCAGGGCCTGGGCGCCCTACTCTCGCTGCTGGGCGTGGCGGTGGTCATTAGCCAGGGCGAGTGGCAGCGCCTGCGCCAGGTCGCCTTCGTGCAGGGCGACGTGCTGATGCTGCTGGCCAATCTGGCCTGGGCGCTCTATTCCTGGCTACTGGCCCGGGCGCCCAAGGGGCTGGCGCATTGGAACTGGGCTGATCTGCTGGCGGCGCAGGCGCTGTTCGGGCTGGTCTTCGCCGGCCTGGGCAGCCTGGCCGAACAGGCGGCCGGCGCGCCCACGGTGCAGTGGAGTGGCACCCTGCTGCTGGGCCTGCTCTACATCGCCGTGGGCCCCAGCCTGATCGCCTACCGCTGCTGGGGCCTGGGCGTACGCGAAGCCGGCCCGGCCCTGACCGGCTTCTTCATCAACCTGACCCCGCTGTTTGCCGCACTGCTCAGCGCGGCCTTGATCGGCAGCATGCCGCGCGCCTTTCACGCCCTGGCGTTTGCCCTGATCGCTGCGGGTATCCTGGTGTCGTCGCGACGATGAATACTGGCAACATCGCGCGCAGCCACCTGTCAAGCCGCATGCCCTTTTCCAATTCACTCCGCTGGGCCGTGATCCTGACCCTCCTGCTGGGTCTGCTGGCGCCCAGCGCGCTCGTGCTGTTCTACGACTTCCAGGTCACGCGCCGTACGGTGATGGAAGACCTGAAGCGCGACCTGGAGCGCAGCACCCAGGTGCTTTCGCTCTCGCTGGCCGAGCCGATCTGGCAGGTCTCGCCCGACCTCGCCACACCGATGGTCGAGGCGCAGTTCGACGACCCGCGCTTCATCGCCGTCATCGTCACCGAGGCCAACAACACCAAGGCCTTCGTGCAGCGGGACCGCCCCAACCCGCAGCCCGAACTGGCCCGCACGCTGACCAAGCCGATCGACCGCGAGGGCCGCCAGATCGGCCAGCTGAGCGTAACGATGAGCGCGGCGCCCTTGCTGGAGCGCGCCCAGCGCGAGCTCTACGAAGCCGCCGGCCGCACCCTGCTGGTGGCCGCCCTCTCGATGGCCATGATCCTGTGGCTGCTGCGCCGACGCGTGCTGGGCCCGATGGAGCGCCTGTCCAAGGCCGCCTTCGAGCTCGGTTCGGGCCAGATGGGCACGCCGGTGACGGTGGAGGGCAATGATGAGATCGCCCGCGTCGGCCAGGCCATGGAGCGCATGCGCCTGGCTCTGATCGAGGCCTTCGACCGACTGCGCCAGCATGCCAACACGCTGGAAGACCAGGTCTCGCAGCGCACCGCCGAGCTGACCAAGACCAACCAGGAACTGACCCGCGCCATGCTGCAGCTGAAGACGGCGCAGAAGGAGCTGGTCGAGTCGGAAAAACTTGCCTCACTGGGCCGCCTGGTAGCCGGTGTGGCGCACGAGCTGAACACGCCGCTGGGCAATGCCATGACGGTGGTGACCTCGCTCGAAGACCGCTGGGGCGAGCTGGATTCGGCCATGAAGTCCGGCCAGCCGCTGCGCCGCAGCCAGCTCGAGAACCTGGTGGCCGACACACGCCGCGGCCAGGACATCCTGCAGCGCAACGTCCGCAAGGCCGCCGAGCTGGTGCGCGACTTCAAGCAGGTCGCCATCGACCAGACCCAGGACGCCCGGCGCGAGTTCGACCTCGCCGGCATGGTCAAGGACGTGCTGGTGATGGTCGAGCCCAGCTTCAAGCACACCCCCTTCGTCATCCACACCGAGCTGGAGGACGGGCTGAAGATGAACAGCTTCCCCGGCTCGCTGGGCCAGGTGCTCACGAATCTGCTCATCAATGCCCGCGTGCACGGCCTGCACGACCGCCCCGAAGGCCAGGTGCAGGTGACCTGCGTGCACGCCACGGACAACCCGGACTGGGTGGAGCTGACCGTGCGCGACGACGGCTGGGGCATGGACGAAAACACGCGCAAGCGCATCTTCGACCCCTTCTTCACCACCAAGCTGGGCCGGGGCGGCACCGGTCTGGGCATGCACATCGTGCACAACATCGTCACCCAGCTGCTGGGCGGCTTCATCGACGTGGTGAGCGAGCCTAACCAGGGCGCGCTGATGCGCCTGCGCCTGCCCAAGGCGGCGCCCGAACGCAGCGAGCACGAGGAAGCCGGCGCGGGGGTATAGGCCATCCCCCGAAGCGCCCCCCGGGCGCTTCTGCCCCAGCCGGCTTCGCGGCAGCCGCTTGATGGAGCTGGCTTGATGAAAGTGAACCTCTGAACAAGGGGTTACAGGGGAAGGGGCGAAGGGTGCCACCTAAACTCTCGGGGTTACCCCAGTCATGCCCCGCCAGGAGCCCTCGCATGCCCACCGTGATCCGCCGCGACGACCTGATCGAGACCGTCGCCGCCGCCCTGCAGTACATCAGCTACTACCACCCGGCCGACTACATCGCCCACCTCGCGCGCGCCTACGAGCGCGAGGCCTCGCCGGCCGCCAAGGACGCGATCGCGCAGATCCTGACCAACAGCCGCCTGTGCGCCGAAGGGCGCCGTCCGATCTGCCAGGACACCGGCATCGTCAACGTCTTCCTGGAAATCGGCATGGACTGCCGCTTTGAGGGCTTTGACGATGGCATCGAGGCCGCCGTCAACGAGGGCGTGCGCAAGGGCTATCTGAACCCCGACAACAAGCTGCGCGCCTCGGTGCTGGACGACCCCATCTTTGCCCGCAAGAACACCAAGGACAACACGCCCGCCGTGGTGCACATGACCCTGGTGCCGGGCGACAAGCTCAGCATCGACGTCGCCGCCAAGGGCGGCGGCAGCGAGAACAAGAGCAAGTTCAAGATGATGAACCCCAGCGACGACCTGGTCGACTGGGTGCTCAAGACCGTGCCCGAGATGGGTGCGGGCTGGTGCCCGCCAGGCATGCTGGGCATCGGCGTGGGCGGCACCGCCGAGAAGGCCATGCTGCTGGCCAAGCAGAGCCTGATGGAGCCGATCGACATGTTCGAGCTGCTGGCCCGCGGCCCGCAGAACAAGCTCGAAGAGCTGCGCATCGAGCTGTACGAGAAGGTCAACGCGCTGGGTATCGGGGCGCAGGGCCTGGGCGGCCTGACGACGGTGCTGGACATCAAGATCGCCACCTACCCCACGCACGCGGCCAGCAAGCCGGTGGCGATGATCCCGAACTGCGCCGCCACCCGCCACGCGCACGTGACCATGGACGGCAGCGGCCCGGCCTTCATCGACGCGCCGAGCCTGGACCTCTGGCCCGACGTGCACTGGGCGCCCGACTACAACAAGAGCCGCAAGGTCAATCTGGACACCCTGACGCCCGCCGAAGTGGCGAGCTGGAAACCCGGCGAGACCCTGCTGCTGAACGGCAAGATGCTGACCGGCCGCGACGCCGCGCACAAGCGCATCCAGGACATGCTGGCCAAGGGCGAGAGCCTGCCGGTCGACTTCACCAACCGCGTCATCTACTACGTCGGCCCGGTCGATCCGGTGCGCGACGAGGTGGTCGGCCCGGCCGGCCCCACCACCGCCACGCGCATGGACAAGTTCACCGAGATGATGCTGGCCAAGACCGGCCTGATCGGCATGGTGGGCAAGGCCGAGCGCGGCCCGGCCGGCATCGAGGCCATCAAGAAGCACAAGAGCGCCTACCTGATGGCCGTGGGCGGGGCCGCCTACCTGGTGGCCAAGGCGATCAAGCAGGCCAAGGTGGTGGGCTTTGCCGACCTGGGCATGGAAGCCATCTACGAGTTCGAGGTGCAGGACATGCCGGTCACCGTGGCCGTGGATGCCACGGGTGAATCCGTCCACAACACCGCGCCGGCGCTGTGGAAGGAACGCATCGCCAAGGGCGAGTTCGCCGGCATTCCCATCGCCAGCGCCTGAGGAGTCGCTCCCGTCGGTTGCTGATGCGGCGCGTCACGCTCCTGCTGGGCCTGCAGGTCAGCTTGCTGCTGGCCCCGCTGGCCCTGTGCCCTGCCCGGGCCGCCGAGGCCGGCGCGCCCGAGCGGCCCGGCGTGGCCGCGCTTGCCCTCGGCTTGCTGGAGTTCACCCGCTGGCCCCGTCCGCCGGGCCTGCTGTGCGTCAGCGCGGGGGGGCCGCAGGCCAAGGCCCTGGCCGCCGCCTTGCCCGAGCACCCGCTGGGCGGCCGCCTGAGCCTGCGCGAGGTGGCGGTGGACGCCGAGCTGCCGGCCGGCTGCGACGCCATGCTCTTCGAAGGCTGGACCGATGAGCGCCAGGCCCAGGCCCTGCGTGAGTACGCCGAACGCCCCTTGCTGACCCTGGGCCTCGGGGCCGGCTTCTGCACTCTGGGTGGCGCCGTTTGCTTCGGCGAAGGGCGCGGCCAGCCCGCCTTCGAAATCAACACCGACGCGCTGGCGCGCAGCGGCCTGCGCGTCAACCCGCGCGTGCTGCTGCTGACGCGGGCGCGCAAGGCGGCTTCGTGAGGCGCACGCTCGAACAGACCCTGCACCGCGGCCTGCGCAGCGCCGCGCTGTGGACCGCCTTGTGTGTGGGCGGCCTGGGGGCGCTGGGCTCGCTGGCGGTGCTGCAGGCGCAGGCCAAGCGCCATCTCGATCTGCTGGCCCGCACCGTGGCCTACAGCGTCGAGGCGGCCGTGACCTTCCGCGATGCCGAAGCGGCACGCGAGGCCATGCAGGCGGTGCTGAACCGTGAGGAGCTGGCTGCCATCCGCATTGAGCTGGGCGATGGGCGGGTGTTCGCTGCGGTCGAGCGCGCGAGCGGGTGGTCCAGCAGCCTGGAGGCCGGTCTGGCGCAGTGGCTGCCCCTGCAGGCCCAGGCCCCCGTGCTGCCCGAAGACCCGGGCCGCGGCCGCGTGCACGTGCAGACGAGCGCCGCCCCCCTGCTCTGGCTGTTGGCCGCCTACCTGGGCGTGGCCCTGGCCACCGTGGCCGGCACGGCCGGCCTGGTGCTGGCGTTGGCGCGGCGGGTCGAGCGTCAGATCACCACGCCGCTGGACACCATGCGGCGGCTGACCCGCAGCATCCGCGCCGACCGCGCCTTCGATCGCCGCGCCCCTGGCGCCGACATCGAGGAGTTCCACGCGCTCGCCGAGGACTTCAACGCCCTGCTGGGCATGGTGCAGGCGCACGAGGCGGCGCTGCTGCGCCAGCAGGAGCTGCTCGCCCAGCACAACCAGCTGCTGCGCCGCGAGGCCTTCAGCGACACCCTGACCGGCCTGGCCAACCGCGCCCGCTTCCGCCAGGAGGTGGCCGGCGCGCTGGAACGCGCCGCCGGAGAGCACGAACTGGCCGTGCTGTTCATCGATGCCGATGGCCTCAAGCGCGTCAACGACCTGCACGGCCATGCGATCGGCGACCGCCTGCTGCAGGAAGTGGCGGCGCGCCTGCGCGGTGCGCTGCGCGACAGCGACTGCGTGGCCCGCCTGGGCGGCGACGAGTACGCGGTGCTGTTGGAACCGCTGCTGCAACGCGAGCACCTGCCGCTGCTGGTGGCCAAGATCCAGGCCGCCATGCAGGCGCCCCTGCCGGTGGACGCGCAGCTCAGCCTGCAACCCAGCGTCAGCGTCGGCTGGGCCATCTACCCCAGTGAGGGCACCGATGTCGACGCCCTGCTGGCGCGCGCCGACGAAGCCATGTATGCCAACAAGCGGGCCCGCCGGGCCTCGCCCAGGGAATTGACCGATGAAGCCACGGCCTGAATTGCGCCTGCGCACCCTCCGCCCGCTGGGCGCCGCCCTGCTGCTGGCTCTGGGCGCCTGCAGCACCCCGCTGCCGACCGAGCCCACCGGCGCCGGCCTGCCGCTCGCGCCGGTCGAGGTCTACGAGCCGCTGCGCCAACTCGGCTTCCAGCGCACCGAGGAAGGCTGGCTGCTGGACCTGGGCGCGCAATCGCAGTTCGAGTTCGGCTCCGACAGCCTGGGCTCCGAGGCCATGATCAAGCTGCACCGTATCGGCCGCGCGCTGGTGCGCCTGGAGTTCGCCCACTGCCGCATCGAGGGCCATGCCGACGAGATCGGCTCCGAAGCCTTCAACCAGCAGCTATCGGAGCGACGCGCCCACGCCGTGGCGCGGGTGCTGCTGGCGGCCGGGTTGCCGCCCGAGCGCCTGCAGGTGCAGGGCTTCGGCAAGCGCCGCCCCATTGCCAGCAACCAGACCGACGCCGGCCGTGCCCAGAACCGGCGCGTGGTGCTGATCGTGCCCGCCGCGGGCTAGGGCCTCAGGCCGGCAGGCCCAGCTCGGCGTCCGTGGGCGCAGGGCCCCATTTGTCTCGGGGCGGCCAGGGGCGGCTGCGCCAATCGGGCTCGAAGACGAAAGACGAGCGCTCACGGCCGGGAAGCAGCGCGCCATTGCCGGCACCGCGGGCGTAGTCGTGATAGAGCTTCACGATCTCCTCCTCGCTGACCTGCTGGGCGGCGGGATGAGCCCGGCAGGCGTCCTGCCAGCGGCGCACGCGTGCATAGCCAGGCTCCGCCGGCAGCTCGAAACCCTCGTAGTAGCTCAGGAACCAGAAGCGCTGCA
Source organism: Inhella proteolytica (assembly GCF_016093275.1). Classification (GTDB taxonomy): domain Bacteria; phylum Pseudomonadota; class Gammaproteobacteria; order Burkholderiales; family Burkholderiaceae_C; genus Inhella; species Inhella proteolytica. The sequence continues at coordinate 134,469 of NZ_JAEDAK010000001.1, read as the reverse complement.
GCAAGGGCGTGAAGACGGTCTCGGCCCAGCCGAAGGAATCGAACAGCCAAAGGCCGTCCGGGTTGTGCTGGCGCAGCGCCTCGTCCAGGCGCGCATAGACCGCCAACAGCGCCAGGCGCAGCTCCTCGCGTCGCGCCGGCTCCTGGTTCATCATGTAGCGGTAGCCGGCATCGCCCAGGCGCCCTTCCTCGCACACCAGCAGGTTCTCCAGCGCATGCGCGCGCGCATCCTGCCGTGCCACCGGCGGCTCGGGCAGCGCCATCTCCAGGTAGCGCAGGATCACCAGGCTTTCACGCAGCACGGTGCCGTCTTCCAGGCGCATCAGCGGCAGCGTGCTGCGCCCGCCGCTGAGCGCCAACAGCTCGGCTGAGCGCGGGCGCGTGATGTCCACGCGCTCGAAGCGCACCGCATCGGGCCGCCCCTTGAGCTGCAGCAGGATCTCCAGCCGCTGCGAGAACGGGCAGACGGGGATGTGAAAGACGGTGGCATTCAGGCCGCCGGACCGGGCCGCCCGAGCTGACCCAGACACTGCCCCCGACGCTGCGCTACTCGACATCACGCTGCAGCGCACGTTCACGGTAGAAGCGCTCGATGCGCGCACCGTGGGCCTGGCGGACATCCGCCGGCAGCCAGCGCAGGAAGGCGCGTCGGCTCTCCGGGCGCACGGCCAGGCGGCGAATGGCGCCGTCCACGGCCTCGATCACGCCCTTGCCCCAGGCGGAGCGTGTGCAGGCCACGTAGGCGGGTGGCGGGTCGCGCTCTTCGAACAGATCGAAAAACGCCAGCTCCGGCGCCGGGCTCAGGCGCTCCACGTAGTACTGCAGCGCCATCGGGTACTCGACCAGGTAGTCCATGCGCCCGGCCTCCAGCATGCGCAGCACCTGGGCGGAACTGGGCAGGGGCTGGCGCGAGACCTTTGCCGCCTCCAGCATCGGATCCAGGTGCGCGCCATAGCTGCGCCCCATCTCGAACACGCCGCGCAGATCCTTGCGCTGCAGCAGCTCCTTCAGAACCTGCTCTCCTTCGAGCCCCGGCGTGCCGGCCCGCGTCACCAGCACCTGGGGCACACCGACGGTCACGGCCGAAAAATAGGCGAAGCCCAGGCGCTCGGGCGTCTTGAAGGCATCGACATAGCAGATCGGCTCACCGGCTTGCATCAGCCGCCACATCTTCGGGCGCGACAGGTGCTCCAACCGGTGATGAAAGCCCGGCAGCTCCTCGGCCAGGTAGGCGATCAGCAGATCGTTCACACCCTCACCCAGCTCCACCGGACGGGCCGGCTTGGGCACGCTGCCCGGCAGATGGAAGGGCGGGCCATCGGCCACCGCCCAGGCGATGGTTTCCGCATGGGCCGTTGAACCGAACAACAGGAGCAGGATCAGCAGGTACCGGCGCAGCACAGGAGGAGTCCCAAAACCATGGCGCATCCCACCACAAGCGGCCGAGCAGCGGGCTCCGGGTTTGTGCGAGCCAGGCCCCTCTGGTCCGCTGATTGCTGCGTGCACCTCGCGGCCCTGTTGAAACCGACGCTCAGCGCTGGTGCACCACGCGCTGCGGGAAGGGAATCTCGACGCCCAGCTCCCGCAGCAGGCGCAGCAGCGCCAGATTGACGTCGCTGCGCACGCTGCCGCTGCCGTTTTGCGGGTCGCCGATCCAGAACACCACTTGCAGGTCCAGGCCGTCGGCACCGAAGTTGCTGAGCTGCACGGCCGGCGGCGGGTCGGCGAGCACGCGGGGCACGTCCTGCACGGCGGCCTGCAGCAGCGGCAGCAAGCGATCCACGTCCGAGTCGTAGCCGACGCTCAGCTGCGTGGTCAACGCCACCTTGGGATCGGCCAGCGAGCTGTTCTCGACGCGCTGCGTGATCAAGAGCTCGTTGGGCACCACCGACTCGCGGCCATTGAGCGCGCGCACGATGGTGTAGCGGGTCTTGATGTCGGTGATGCGGCCCTCGAAACCGTCGACCTTGACCATGTCGCCGATGCGCAGCGAGCGCTCGGCCAGGATGACGAAGCCGCTGACGTAGTTGCTGGCCAGCTTCTGCAAGCCGAAGCCCAGGCCCACGCCGAGCGCGCCGCCCAGCACGCCCAACGCGGTGAGGTCGATGCCGGCGCTGGACAGCGCGATCAGCAGGCCGACGAAGAGCAGCCCCGCCTTGACCAGGTTGGCGATGATCTTGCGCGCGCTCAGGTCCTCGGTGGCGGCCTTGAGCAGGCGCGCCTCGATGACGGCCGACAGCCACAGCGTGCCCACCAGCACGAAGGCGACCGAGACGGCGGCCTCCAGCAGGCTGCGCAGGCTGACCGTGCTGCCGCCGAGCTTCCAGCTGATGGCTTCCAGCTCTTCCATCGCCGCCGGCCACAGGCCGGTGATCCAGAGGATGGAGCCGCCCCAGGCCAACCAGCTGACCCAGCGCTCGCCCACATGCACCCAGCGCGAACTCGGGAAGGCCGCGCGCAGGATGCGCACCACCACGCGAATCACCAGCAGGCTGATCAGCACCGGCAGGGCCAGCTTCAGCAGCACGGGCTTGGCACCCATCAAGGGCCACAGCTTGTTCAGCGCGTAGGCGCCGCCCAGGGCCAGCACCGGGAAGAGCGCGCCATCAAAGCCATGCTGGCCCACCAGCACCTGGGAGCTTTCACGGTAGCGCCGCGCCAGCAGCCACACCAGCAGGCCCACGGTCGCCAGCAGCAGGGCCAGGGCCAAGGCCTCCAGCCCCACGCCACGGTGGTCCAGCTGGTTCATCCAATCATTCATACGGTCTCGTTCAAATCGACACGCCGCCGGCCTGCACCAGCACGCGCAAATGGGCACACACGCTGCGGGCCAGCGCATGCAGGTGGTAGCCGCCCTCCAGGCAGGACACGATGCGGCCCTGTGCATGGCGCGCCGCCACATCCACCAGCTGCTCGGTGATCCAGGCGTAGTCCACCTCGGTCAGGCGCAGCAGGCCCAGGGGGTCGAGCTGGTGGGCGTCGAAGCCGGCCGAGATGAAGAGCATCTCGGGCTTGTAGCGCTCCAGCGCCGGTAGCCAGTGGGCGCGGATGGCCTCGCGGATCTCCTGCGAGCCCGTGTGCGCTGGGAAGGGCAGGTTCAGCATGTTGCCGCCCTTGGGCGGCACGCCGCTGAAGGGATAGAGCGGGTGCTCGAACAGGCCGACCATCAGCACGCCGGGGTCGTCGGCCAGCACGTCCTCGGTGCCGTTGCCGTGGTGCACGTCGAAGTCGATCACCGCCACGCGCTTCAGGCCGTGGCGGCGCAGCGCGGCGCGCACCGCCACCGCGAGGTTCGCGAAGAAGCAAAAGCCCATGGCGCGCGCGCGCATGGCGTGGTGGCCGGGCGGGCGCACGGCGCAAAAGGCGTTGCGCACCTGCCCGCTGATGACCTGCTCGGTGGCCTGCAACGCCGCGCCGGCGGCGTGCAAGGCCGCCGTGAGCGTATGCGGGTTGGCCGCAGTGTCAGGGTCCAGTTGCACCACCTGGGTGACGGCCTCCAGGCGTTCGCGCAGCCGGGTCAGGTACTGCGGGTCGTGCGCCAGGGCCAGTTCGTCCCAGCTGGCGGCGCGGGCCTGCTGCACCGCCAGGTAATGGATCAAGCCGGTGGCTTCCAGCGCCTCGGCAATGGCCTCCAGGCGCTCTGGGCATTCCGGGTGCCCTGAACCCATCTGGTGCAGAAGGAAGGACGGATGGGTGAAGAACGCGGTGCTCAAGACTTTGCTAAGGTGCGGGCGATGCACTCACCCTCATTGGATACGGCCCTGCTGCAGCAGGTGCAAAACCAGATTAGCACGGTGATCAAGGGCAAGCCGACCCAGGTGGCCGACTGCCTGGCCTGCCTGGTGGCGGGGGGGCACCTCTTGATCGAAGACCTGCCCGGCGTGGGCAAGACCACGCTGGCGCAGGCACTCTCGCTGACCCTGGGCCTGCGCTTCGCGCGCGTGCAGTTCACCGCCGACCTGCTGCCCTCGGATCTGCTGGGCGTCAACGTGTTCGACCGCAGTGCCGGCCAGTTCAGCTTCAAGCCCGGCCCGGTGTTCGCCCAGGTGCTGCTGGCGGATGAAATCAACCGCGCCGGCCCCAAGACGCAGAGCGCGCTGCTGGAGGCGATGGAGGAGCGCCAGGTCACCATCGAAGGCCAGAGCCACGCCCTGCCCTCGCCCTTCTTCGTCATTGCCACGCAGAACCCAAGCGAGCAGCTGGGCACCTACCCGCTGCCCGAGTCGCAGCTGGACCGCTTCCTGATGACGATCCGCCTGGGCTACCCCGACCGCACGGCCGAACGCGAGCTGCTGAGCGGGCGCGACAGCCGCGAGCAGCTGGCCGAGCTGCAGGCCGTGATGAGCCCCACCCAGCTGCAGGCCGCCCAAGCGCTGGCGCGTGGGCTGCATGTCAGCCCGGCGCTGCTGGACTACCTGCAATCCTTGCTGGACGCGACGCGCAGCGGGCAGTGGTTCGTGGAGGGGCTCTCGCCCCGCGCCGGCCTGGCCTGGCTGCGTGCCGCGCGCGCCAAGGCCCTGCTGGCGGGGCGCGCCCATGTCTCGCCCGAGGATCTGCAATCGGTGGCCGTGCAGGTGCTGGCGCACCGGTTGAAGGCGCGCGCGGGCTCGGGCCGCGGCAGCGCGGAGCAGGTGCGCGCCCTGATCGAGGCGGTACCGCTGCCGTGAATTGGATCCAGCAGCGCTGGCGAGCCTGGTGGAGCGCCCGCCACCCGCCCCGCGACGACCAGCTGCTGACCCAGCGCAACCTCTACATCGTGCCCACCAAGGTCGGCGCGGCCTTTTTGCTGACGCAGGCGGTGCTGCTGGTGGCCTCCATCAACGACCAGCTGAGCCTGGGCTACGCACTGACCTTTCTGCTCTGCGGCGCCGGGCTGGCCTCGATGCACACCACGCACGCGAACCTGCGCGGCCTGCGTCTGGCCCTGCAGCCGCCCGAACCCGGCCATGCCGACCAGGACCTGCCGCTGGCGGTCCGCTTGCACAACCCGGACCGTGCGCGCTTTGGCGTGGGCCTGCGTCTGGCCGAGGCCGAGAACGCCACCCTGGCCTGGGTGGATGTGCCGGCGGAAGGACACGCCGAACTGCGCCTGGCCTGGCGCGCGCCGGCCCGCGGCCTGCACGAGCTGCCGCTGCTGCGCATCGAAACCCGCTTCCCGCTCGGCCTCTTCGTGGCCTGGAGCTACTGGCGCCCGGCCAGCAAGCAGTGGGTCTACCCGGCCGCGGAAACCCCTTGCCCGCCCCTGCCGACCGGCAGCGCCATCGAAGGCCCGCCGCAGGCCGGCAGCGGCCAGGGCGATGAAGACTTTCACCAGCTGCGCGGCTGGCGCGATGGCGACCGCCTGCGCGACGTGCTGTGGAAACGAGAGGCCCAGGCCAGCGATCCGAATGCCCCGCTCTGGGTGGTGGAACGCGGCGCCGCGCTGCGCGGCAGCCAGCGTTGGCTGGAAGCTGCGCAGACGCAAGGGCTGGAAACCGAGAAGCGCTGGCAACGCCTGACCGCCTGGGTGCTGGCGGCCGATTCGCACGGCCAGGACTGGGGCCTGCGCCTGCCCGGCTACGAGCTGCCGCCCGGCCAAGGCGCCGAGCAGCGCCGCCAGGCACTGGAACGCCTGGCCCTGGCCTAGACCATGCAAAAGCTCAGCCGCGACACCCGCGACACGCTCTTCCTCGTGTGCGTAGTGGCCCTGACCGTGGCACCGCACATGCTGCGCATCCCCCTTTGGGCCGGTGCCAGCCTGTTGCTGCTGCTGGGCTGGCGCGTCTGGCTGGCCTGGGGCGCGCGGCCGCTGCCGAACCGCTGGCTGTTGATGCTGATCCTGGCGGCGGCCTGTGGGGCTGCCAAGGTCAGCCATGGGGTACTGGTGGGCCGGGATGCGGGCCTAACCCTGGTGACCCTGCTGATGGCCTTGAAGCTGCTGGAGATGCACAAGCGGCGCGACGCCTTCGTGGTCTTCTTCCTCGGCTTCTTTCTGGTGCTGACGCAGTTCCTGCACTCGCAGGCCCTGTGGGTGGCGCTGTGGACGGTGGCCACGGTCTGGGGCCTGCTGACCAGCCTGGTGCTGGCACAGATGCCGCTGGGCCAGCCGCATCTGAAGATCGCCGCGCGCGAGGCCGCGCGCACCACGCTGTACGGCCTGCCGGTGATGGTGCTGCTGTTCCTGCTGTTCCCGCGCATGGCGCCGCTCTGGGGTGTGCCATCGGCTTCGGCAGGCACCGGGCTGTCGAACGAAATGGAGTTTGGCCAAGTGGCCACCCTGGCCAGCGACGACTCCGTGGCCTTGCGCCTGCGCCCACTCGACGGCCAGACCCTGCCGCCTCCGCAGTGGCTCTATTTCCGCGGCCCGGTGCTGACGGACTTCGACGGCCTGAGCTGGCGGGCCCGCCCGCCGGGCACTGTTTTGCCGCCGGGCGAAGCCTGGCAGCGTGGCCTCGGCCCCGCCCTGCGCTACGAAATGCTGGTGGAGCCCCAGCGCGTCTCCCTGCTGCCGGTGCTGGAGTACGACGCCGGCCAGCCGGGCGAGCTGTGGCAGCTGCCCAGCCTGCTGCTGCGCCGCAGCGCGGAGCTGAGCTGGATCGCCAACCGGCCCATCACCGAGCGCCTGCGCCTGCAGCACGAGGCCCAGCTCAGCAGCAGCCGCCTCGGCCCGTTTGAGGAGCATCCCAGCCTGCGCCCGGCGCGCCGCCTGCCACCCGGGCTGAACCCCCGCCTGACGGCCTGGGCGCGCGAACTGGCCCAGGGTCGCAGCACCGACGAGTTGCTGGCGGCACTGCTCACGCACATCCGCCGCGAGCCCTTCCGCTACACCCTGACCCCGGGCGTCTACGGCGAGGCCAGCCCGCACCTGATCGACGAGTTCTGGTTCGACCGCCGCGCCGGCTTTTGCGAGCACTACGCCGCCGCCACCGTGGTGGCCCTGCGCGCGGCCGGCGTGCCGGCCCGGCTGGTGACGGGCTACCAGGGCATGGACCCAGAGTTGCAAGATGGCTGGGCGGTGGTGCGCAACAGCCATGCCCATGCCTGGATCGAGTACTGGCAGCCGCAGATCGGTTGGCGGCGCGCCGACCCCACCGCCGCCGTGGCTCCGGAGCGCGTGGAGCGCAGCCAGCGCCTGAGCCCGCCGCCGGGCGCCCTGCGGGGCGCGCTGGACGCCATCGACCCCACCCTGTGGGCACGCATGCGCCGCATCGGCGAGGCGCTGGACCTGCAGTGGCAGCAATGGGTGCTGGGCTATGCGCGCGACCAGCAGTTCGACCTGCTGCGCCGCCTCGGCTTCGAGGAGGCCGACTGGACGGCGCTGGGCCACGCCGTGGCCATTGCCATCGGCAGCCTGGCGCTGGGCGCCCTGGCCTGGATGCGCTGGCGCGCCCACGAGCACAACCCCTGGGTGCGCCTGCACCAGCGCACGCTGCGGGCGCTGCAGCGCGCGGGGCTGACGCAGGCCCAGCCCCACCAGGCGCCGCTGCGCTGGGCCGCCCTGGCCGGCCAGCATTGGGGCGCGCGCGCCGCCGCCCTGCAGGCCCAACTGGCCCAGCTGGAGCAGCGCCGCTACGGCCCGCAGGCCGAGCTCAGCCCCTGGCAGGCGCTGCGCTGGCGCCAGACCTGGTGGCGGGGCCTGCAGCGCAGCCTGCCCAGGGGCCTGGGCGACACTGCGCCCCCTTCCTCGCCGTCTTCCTGATCGTTTTCGTGTTCCCTGCCCTGCCCATGGCGCTGGCCCTTGCCGGCGCGCTGTTGCTCAGCCCCGCCCTGGCGGCACCCAAGAAAAAAGCCGCCCCTGCCCGAACTCCGGCCCCGCTCTCCGTTGCCGCCCAACCCGCCCATGGCATGAAGCCGGGCCGCTACGCCGAGCGCAGCGACGTGCGCGAATGGCTGCAAATGCAAGTGCGCCCGGGTGCCCCGCTGGCCGGCTGGAACGAGGCCGAGCTGCTGGCCCTGCTGGGCCAAGCCCAGTACCAGCCGCGCGCCGCGCAGTTCATCCTCCCCGCGCCCCCCGGCCAGGCCAAGGACTGGGCCGCCTACCGCGACCGCTTCGTGGAGCCGCGTCGCCTGCAAGCCGGCCTGCGTTTCTGGGAGCAGAACGCCGAAGCGCTGGCGCGTGCCGAGAAGGACTACGGCGTGCCCGCCGAGGTGGTGATGGGCATCCTGGGCGTGGAGACCTTCTACGGCCAGATCATGGGCAACTTCCGGGTGCTCGACGCCCTGGCCACCCTGGCCTTCGACTTCCCTGGCGGCCGCAGCGACCGCACGCCCTTCTTCCGCGAGCAGCTGGTCGAGTTCCTGCTGCTGGCCCGCCAGGAGGGGCGCGAGCCCTTCAGCTTCAAGGGCAGCTTTGCTGGCGCCATGGGCTACGGCCAGTTCATGCCCAGCAGCTGGCGCAGCTACGCGGTGGATTTCGACGGCGATGGCCACATCGATCTGGTGGGCAACCCGGCCGACGCGATCGGCTCGGTGGCACATTTCCTGGCCCGCCACGGCTGGCAGGCCGGACAGGCCACGCATGTCTACACCGACCCCCCGGCCGACGCCACCGAGCGCGCGCGCCTGCTGGCACCGGACATCGACCCGACCTGGGGCGCCGCCACGCTGGAAGCCGCCGGCCTGACTCAAGCCTTGCCCCACCCTGGCCCCTGGGCCCTGGTGCAACTGGAGAACGGCGGCGTGGCGCCCCCCACCTTTGTGCTGGGCAGCCGCAACTTCTATGTGCTGACGCGCTACAACCGCTCGGCCTATTACGCCCTGGCGGTCATCACCCTGGGCGAGCGCCTGGGGCAGCTGCGCAAGGCCGGTCAGACGCCCTGAGATGCCGACCGCCCTGGCGCAGAGCGATCACCCGCTCTTCGCCTCGGCGCTGACGCCCGCCGCGCCCGGGACGCAACTGGCGCTGGCCAGCAGCAGTGCTGGCGCGCATCTGCACTTCTTCAGCGGCCACGCCTGACGGCCGAACTGCTGCGCTTCGAGGGCTTTTCCAGCTGAGGCCACGCCCCAGTACGCGCCGACGCGCTGCCTAGCGCACACCGCCATGCTCGTCAGCGCGGCCCCGCGGCCACCGCGGCCCGCCGCCGCGCCTGAGCCTGCTCCAGTTCGGCCAGCATGCCGCGCAGGCGCGCATCCATCAGGCCCCGGCCCGAAATGGCCTGCGGGACGGCCAGCTCGGATTCGGTGTTGAGCTCGATCAGCACCGGCCCCTCGGGGCACAGCGCCACGTCCCAGTTCTGCAAGCGCAGACCCGGGAAATGGGCACTGGCGCGATGCACCAAGTCCAGCGCAGCAGTCCAGTCGGGCAGCTGAAAACCCACCAAGGGCTGGCCGGTGTCCGGATGACGGTCCACTCGGCCGCCCGGCCCGAGCCGCGCTATGGCGCGTTCGATGCGCCCACTGCGCACATCCACCGCGCCCAGGCAGTTGCCCAGGTCGCCATGCGAAAAGTTGTCGAGCATGTTCTTGCCGGTGGCGATTTTCCAGAACGCCGTATGCACCTGCGGCCCCGAAGGCGTCACCAGGCAGATACAGCGCACGCTGCACACCGCCTTCGAGCCGGTCAGCGCCACGATGGACGGATGCGCCTGGACCGGACGCTGGAACAGCATGCCCCCGTAAGGCGGAAATTCGAACGCCTTCAGGAACTCCTCCAGGGCGAGCGTTCGGTCATCCAGCAGTCGCAAGGAAGGCCCATCGCGGCCCGCCACGCCCGTCACGCCCCGCCCGTAGCCGGCGGAAATGGGCTTCACGTAGAAGGGATAGACATCACCGTCCAGCCAGCGTCTCACGTCGTCCAGGCTGCGCAGCACGGTCTCATTGCCGATCCGGCGCCCCTCGGCAGTGAAGGTGGCCAGGGGCTGCGGCATGGGTAGGCCCAGGTGCTGCAGGATCAGGTAATTGACGAGCTTGTCATTGGCCAGCACACGCGAACGTGAGTCATTCAACGTCTGGTCCAGCAGCACGCTTTGGCGCCAGCCGATGAACTGCCGCAACTCATCCGGACCAAGTTCGGGCGACCAGAGTCCGTAGGCAAAGTACTCCGACACACCGATGGGACTGGCGCGCAGGCGGCAGGCCAAGAGTTCGCGCAACTGACGCACCAAGGGCTTGCCACCCTGTGCCCGGACTTGCCGCATGGCTGACAGCGGATTCATAAGCCCCCCTTGTGTTGCCAGCGCCCACAAGTGTCACCGCTGCTTACAAATTTCGCCTCATTTGACTGGTGGGCCCCGATTCGGGGGGGGGGGGCGCGACACCCCGTGACGGGTCAGCGCGCACGAGTCGCATGGCAGCGAAAGCCATCCACCGGTACCTCAACCACCTGGACCTGACCGCAGGCGGCCGCGGCGCGCTCCGCCATCACCGCGACACGGTCAGCATCGGAAGGCGGGCTGGCACAAGCGCCCAACGCCAGGATACGAATCAGCCTTGGAAGTGCGCTCCATACGGTGGGCTCCAGAGCAATCAGGGGCGGCATCCTGGCGGCGCAGGAAGCCGCCGTGGCCCGAGCCAACTTCACCACACCTTGGGCTTGCCCGCGCCGGCAGCAGGCGCTGTTTCTGGCCCCCGCTCAGCCCATGGCCTAGGTCGCCCACCAGAGTTTGGTAGCCCACCGGCTGCTTGCTGATGCCCTCGTGAAGCGGCAATTACTGGGCCGAAACAGCTGCTCACCCAAGCGAGCAAAGCCTTGCAGCCTTGCCGGTCCTCGGCTGCCTACAGTGCCGCGCTCCAATAAGCGGTTCAGGGAGAGCCCATGGTCAGCCCACTCTACAAGCGCTTCGGCCAGGTCCTGGCGGCGCAGTTCCCCGGCGCGGCACAAGGCACCTTGCGGCCTGGGGCCAGCGAGGCCGCCATCGCCGAAGCCGAGCGCGCCATCGGCCTCTGCTTCCCTGCCGCGGTGCGGGAGGCTTACCGGCACTTCGACGGCGTCTGCACGCCCCAGCAGCGGCACTTCGATTTGCAGGCTCCCATTCCACCGCTATTCCCCGGCCAAGCGGATTGGCTGCCGCTGGAGGCGCTGGTCAGCCAGTGGCAGCTGCTGCGCGAGGTGGAGGCCGGCCTGCGGGCCAAGGGCTGTCTGAGCGAACTGAGCCTGGAGGACCGGCACCCGCCGCGCCCCGTGGTGGCAGCCAGCTTCGAAGCCGAGCGCCTGCCCATCGCGGCCAACATCTGCGGCTGCACGATCGAGGTGGACCTGATGCCCGGCCGGACCGGCCAGATGGGCCAGTTGCTCTACCAGGACCCGCAGGATGAGCCCAGGCTGTTTTGCAGCGGTCTGGAGGACTACTTCGAACGCCTGCTGGCAGCCCTGGAGTCCGGCCGCCTGGTGGCGCGCGAAGGCGGCTGGCACGACGCCGACAGCGGCGCTCCGAGCTGGAGTCTGCGCTACGCGCTGGGCCTGGGGCCGCGCGAGCGCAGTGCCGCCGAGCTGGTGGCCGAGCACCGCGCGGCAACGCAGGCCGCAACCCAGGCCGAGCCAGTGCCCCATCGCCTGTCGGGCTGGACCCCATGGACCGTGGCGCCCGCATCGCCTGCGGAGCCTCCGCGCACGCGCGACGGCTTTCGGCGCCACCAACGGCCGTCGCGCAGCAGGCGCTGAGCCTCGAACGCTCGAACGACGCGCCGGCTGCTCAAGCCGCGGGTTGCAGGGGCGGAACGGGCGCCACCCCTGCCGTGTCAGGAGCCAGGGGGCTGAGCGCGCGCGCCAGTTCCATCACCTGGCCTTCCCTGACCTGCACCACCCTCTGCGCGCCGGCAATCGTCTCGGGCCGGTGGGCAATGATCAAGCGCGTCAGGTTCATCTGCGCGAGCGTGGCCGTCACGGCGCGCTCGTTGCCCAGGTCCAGATGGCTGGTGGCCTCGTCCAGCGCCAGCACCTTGGGCTGCTTGTAGAGCGCCCGTGCCAGCAGAAGGCGCTGCTTCTGCCCCCCGCTCAGCCCTTGGCCCAGGTCGCCCACCAGGGTCTGGTAGCCCATCGGCATCTTGCTGATGTCCTCATGCAGCTGCGCCAGTTGCGCGCAGGCCTGCACGCGCTCCAGGTTGGGCGCCACATCGAAGAAGGCGATGTTGTCGGCCAAGCTGCCGGTCAGCAGCACGTCCTCCTGCATCACGGTGCCGATCTGCCGGCGCACGTTCTGCAGGCCCAGCTGCTGGATGCGCTGGCCGCCGTACAGCACCTCGCCCTCGGTGGGCTGCAGCAGTCCCAGGGCGATCTTCAGCAAAGTGGTTTTGCCCGCACCACTGGGGCCGGTAACGGCGACCGATTCGCCCGCCTCGACCTTGAAATTCGCGTCCTTCAACACCCAGGGCTCGCCCTCGGCGTATCGGAAGCTGATGCTCTTCAGTTCGATGCTGGGCCGCAGATGCGCGAGATCGTGCTCGGATGCGTCGTCCTTCTCGGGCGGCTCCAGCACGATGTCGGCCAGGCGCTCGGAGTGCAGGCCCAGCATCTTCAGCTCGACCGCGTAGTCGATCAGCTTGGACACCCGGCCGGTGAACTGGCCCTTGTAGGCGATGAAGGCGAACAGCATGCCGATCGTGAAGCTCGGCGCCCCCGCCATCTGCCCGGCCAGGATCAGCTTGCCGCCGACCCAGAACACCAGCAGGTTTTCCAGGCCGAAGATGAAGGTGTTGGCGGTGGAAAAGGCGATACCCATCCTGGCCGTGCGCACATCGCGGTTCTGCACGTCCACGATCAAGTTCTGCCAGCGCGCACGGCGCTCCTGCTCGCGGCCGAACAGCTTCAGCGGCGTGATGGCGCGCAGGGTTTCGAGGAAATGCGTGCTCTCGCGCGCGGCGATCACCAGGCGCTCGGCGGCGGCGTCGCGAAAGGGGCGGTACATGGCCCAGCGCAAGACCGCGTAGGCAGCGACGGCGCCGAGCACGATGGCGCACAGCGACGGCGCATAGATCGTCATCATCAGCAGCGCGGCCACGGCCATCAGGCCGTCGAGCACAGCCTCGACCACGGCGGTGGTCAGGGTTCTCTGGATGGCGTTGACGGCGCCGAAGCGCGAGGTGATATCGCCCAGATGGCGCTTCTCGAAAAAGCTGGTCGGCAGTTTGATCAGGTGGGCGAACACATTGCCCAACCATTGCAGGCTAAGCGTCTGGCCCAGCACCATCACCATCCAGGAGCGGGCGAGGGCCAACAAGGTTTGGATGAGCAAGAGCAGGCCAAAGCCCAGCACGATGACGGTCAGCAGCTCGCCGTCGCCCGAGGCCAACACGTCGTCGACGATCAACTGGCTCATCAAGGGCGCGACGATGGCGAACAGTTCCAGCACCACGGCGACAGCAAAGATCTGCAGCAGCGAGCGCTTCAGTCCCATCACCTTGCCCGTCAACGCTTGCAAACTGACACGCGGTGCCGGCGCTTCAGGCTTGAAGTCGGCGTTCGGGATCAGCTCCAGGGCGACTCCGGTGAAGTGGCGGCCAATCTCGGTTGTCGTCAGACTCCGCTCACCGACTGCCGGGTCGAGGATGACAGCGCCCCTGCGCGTGACCTTCTTGAGCACCACGAAGTGGTTCAGGTCCCAGTGGAGGATGCAAGGGGTGGCGAGTTGCTTCAGTTCGTCCAGATCAAGGCGCAGCGGGCGGCTGGAAAAGCCCAGGGCGGCGGCGTGCTGGATCAGTTGGCGCAGGTTGGCGCCCTTCAGACTGGTGGGAAAGCGACGGCGCAGGTCGGAGAGGTCCACATGCTGCCCGTACACGCTGACGACCATCAAGAGCGCTGCGAGCCCGCATTCGGCAGACTCACACTGAAGGATTGGCTTCATTTATTGCCATCAGGCCTCGCAATATTATCTACAGGAACCTCAAAACAAATTCAATAGGAAATTCTCATACGACAATAACTTCCGAAATTTCACCAAAGAATTCCATGCACATAAGCACCGGGAAAGCTCCTGAATCGCATCAGATAAAGAGCAAGCGAAAATTCACTTTTACCTCATTCGATAAGATCAATTTGCAAGGCGTCAGCCCGCCCAAAGTAACCCGACTTCCATTTTTCAATATATTCAATCGACGCATATTGCTCCGGCGCAACAACGCCCCTTATTCCCAGCCTGGACATCGCATCAATTGAAAGCGTCCAAACTTTTCCCATAGCATCCAACTTCCCAACAATCGGCAAGCTCTTATCCACTCCAATCAGTTCGTAAAATTTTCGCTCCTGCGCCTGCTGAACCTTTATGTTTATGTATTTTTCCTGGCTGCGCTTCAAATAATCAGAATCCCCTTCAAGCCCCACCCCAACATCAATCCGCTCAGACACAGCCTCAAATTCATCAACAAATTCGACGAAATTCCTTTGAAATGCACCACCATGCCACACCAGCAGCGCGTCCGCCGCAATAAACTTCTGACGCCCAGCAGGGAAAATATAATTTGCACAAGCCGATGCGCATATCCCACTCACTTTTACATTGATCCCCGCCTCCCGAATCCAGCGAGCCAGAACAATTGCAGGAAGAAGTTCGCCGCCCGGCGACGTGATCTCAATGGAGCGAACTCCTTCAAGCCTGTCCTTCGCACCAATTTCTGCAACGAGGCGCTGCGTGATCTCTCCGATTATTCGCAGGCGTTCTCCTTCACGAAGAACTTCGGCGGCAATGAGCGGCCTACTTCCAAGCATACAAATCAGAGCAACAGCAGCCGACCTCAATACGCCAGAAGTCACCCGACGAAGTAAGTTGCTTATTTTTCGCACAAATATGAAATCCGTTAATAACCGACCCGTCGCCAGCACACGATAAAAACCCAAGCGATCAACCAGAAATTATTAAAGCTCGGGCGGCTCCGAATGATTGACCCGCCCGAACAAGGCCTGAATTTCGCAGCGCTATGCCGCAATTCAAGAATGGCTCAGTTGCAACTGCGGCTCACTTCTTGTATACCTTGCGATGCCATTGCGCTACTTAGCGAGGTTGCGGCGGCGCAGGAGCGGGCACGAGAATGCATCGAACTTTCCCGTTATCAGTCCATCCACAATCCCAACCCTCAAGATAGACAGACTTGTCGCCTTTTCCATCATAAGAACCCATGCCAGGGTTGTCGCCACCAACAATCCCCAGAAAATCTTTACTGTTCAGTTCTTTCACCATCACTCCTAATTCGTCCAGAGAAAAGCCGCGCCTGGACATCGCGGACTAAAAATTCCAGCCAGAAGCAAAGTAGCCCAAGATTCAGACCCTTCCCTTTGCCCACACAGCCAGCACCGGCTCCAGCACCCACTCCCAAATGGCTCGCGCCTCTTGCCTCACTTGCGACTCCAGTGCCGTCCCCACCTTCAAAGGCTGCAATTCACCTTGGACCTGGATGTGCTGCCGTGCCAGGCTCACCTGAATCCGGTACAGCGGCTCCACCGCCTGCACCGACTGCATCAGGGCCTGTGACCGACCACTCGGCAAATCCTGCGGATTGACAGGGCTGCGGCTCACCGCAACCACCTCGCCGCGCTGCATGCCAAACTTTTGGTACGGATACGCCGCATAACGCAACCACACCGGTTGCCCTAGCTCGACAAACCCAGCCATGCGACTGGGCGCATACAAGTGGGCGACCAGATTGGCTTCGCTGGTAGCACCCGCCGGCAACAGCGTGGCCAGCGTCCGCTCCGCCGTCGCGGCCTGCCCGGCCACCGCAATCAGCGTGGCCACCCGCCCAGCGCGTGGAGCCGTCAAGGTCCAAGCCGAGCGGGCACCGAGATCGCTGCCTTCCTGAGTCAGCTCTGCCAGCTGGCGCTGCAATTGCGAGCGTTCTGATTCAAGCTGCGTGCGTGCCAGAGCCAATTCGGCCTGGATACCCACCTGCTCGCGCTGCGCCGCCTCCAGGGCACGACGCGCATTGCGCTCGCGCAGCCCCAGATCCAGCAGCTCTTCTTGCTTCTGCTGCGCCTGCAATTGCGACATGAAGCCCTTGGCGGCCAACTCCTCGAAGTTCCTGGCGGACTTGTCAGCCAGTGCCACGCGCTGCTGCACCGCCTCCAGCTCGCCGCGCAGACTGCCCTCGTCGGATTTCAGGCTACGCAGCCGGTCGCTCAGCGCTGCGCTGCGCTGCTGGGTTCGCTGCTCCAGCAACCGTAATTCGGTTTCCAGACTCTGGCGCTGCTGGGCAACGGCAGCAGCCTGCAACTGTCCCAATTCACCCGCAGCCAACTGCCGCTCTGCGCGCAGGCGGATCAACGGCTGACCGGCCTGCACCTCGTCACCCTCCTTGACCAGCACCTCGCTGACCGTCCCGCCCTGTGGGCTGCTGATGTCCATCACCCCACCTTCCGGCATCAGCACACCGGGCAAAGTGACCTTGCGGGTGTACTCGCCCCAGACGGCAAAGGCGACCAAGGCAGCGGCGCAGGCCACAGCAAGAACGGTGACGAGAGCGAAGCCCGGCGGGCGGGCAATGCGAATGCTGCCAAGCCACTGCGCCTGCTGGGCGTTCATCACTTCGGGACGGAACAAAGAGGCGGACATCGCGGGAAGCTGAGGAGACGGTGCCGGTCTGCTAGCCAAAAAGGGCTTTGCACCTTGCGTGGCGTCATTCGATCCACGGGGCCGCTGTTACAAAACCCCCTCGAGGCCCGGATTGCGAACCCCCGCCCTTCCGGCTAGCCAATCAGGGTTATGCCGGATGCGTCAGCCCCTCCGCCGGGAACGGCACAAGGCCGACCCAGCAGCGCTCAAAGCGTCCTCAAAAGCCTTCTTAGGCAGCGAAGCCGAACCCCAAAAGACAGTCTTTTGGCAGGTGTTTTGGGCGCAAGCCTGAGTGAACTGCGGGGTCAAGCCGGAACAAAGTCACACGCAGGCAGGCCGGCAGGTAACCGCTTGTAGGCCCTTGCTGCGCCTAGAACCTGCTCAAACCCCAAGCCACCCCCACCGCCACCACCCAACTCCCCACCAAGGCCGCCGCCACCCTTCTGGCGTACACCCAGCCCCCAGCCACCCAGGCCACCACCATGCGCGTCAGGCTGTTGGTTCCGATGGCCAGCAGCACGCCCTGCAGCAGCAGCGGGGCTTGGATCTGCCCGGCGGCGTGCAGGGCCGCCAGGGAGGCCACGGGGGCATGGGCATCGGCCAGGGCGCTGATGCCCACGCCGGCCAACAGCCCGCTGGCGCCGAAGGCGGCGCGGGCCTGGGTGACGGCCCAGGCCACGCCGGCCAGGAAGACGGCCACCAGCAGGGCTTCGCGCGGGCGCAGGGCACTGCCCTTTTCCTGCACGGCAGACAGGTGCTGGCCGTTGCGGCCCAGCAGGGCCAGGGCGGCGGCGCTGGCGGCGCCCAGCAGCACCGGCAGGGCCACGGTGGGCAGGGCGGCGGGGGCCAGCGCGGTCACCATCACCAGGGCCTGCAGCCAGGTGGCCACGGTGGACATGGCGCCGCCGCGTGCCAGGGCGCCGGCGTGGCCGGCGTCGGCGCGCGCGCGGCTGCCCAGCGAGGCGATGGTGGCGGTGCTGGAAACAAAGCCCGAGAACAGCGCCGAGATCAGCAGGCCGGCATCGGCGCCCATGCGGCGCATCGCCACTTGGCCGGCGGCCTGCAGGGCCATGATGAGCAGCACCAGGGCCGCCAGCGGCCGCGCGCTGATGCCGCCCAGCCAGGGCAGCGGGCCGGCGGGGATGAGTGGCAGGGCGATGAGCGTGAGCGCGGCCAGCAGCAGGCCGTCATGCAGCTCCTGTTCGCTCAGGCCCAGGGTGGCGAAGCGGTGCAGGCGCTCGCGCGCGGCCAGCAGCAGCGCCAGGCCGGCGGCGCAGGCGGCGCCCAGCGCGGGCTGGCTCACAGCTTGCACGCCGATCAGGAAGGTGGCGAACAGGGCCAGCTCGGTGGTCATGCCGCGGTCGCGCCCGGGGTTGCGCCAGTAGGCCAATGCGGCCAGCACGGCGATGAAGAGCGCTCCCACGGCCAGCAGCTCGGGGCGGTGCTGGGCCAGGGCACCGGTCAGGCCGGCGACGGCAAAGCTGCGCAGGCCGGCGTCACCGCCGCGCTCTTCCTTGCGGCGCTCGCGCTCCAGGCCAATCAGCAGGCCGCCGCCCACGGCCACGCCCAGGCCGATCAGGGCTTGCGGCTCAAACATCGATGCGTGCGCCCTGCTCGGGCACGGTGACGCGCCAGTCCAGCTCGTCCTGAATGCGCATGCGCAAGGCGTCGGCCGCCTCGGGTTCGCCGTGCACGACGAAAGTTCGCTCGGGCGGTTGGTGGAACTGGCGCAGCCAGGCCAGCAGGCCGTCGGCATCGGCATGGCCCGAGAAGCCTTCGAGATGGGTGACCTCGGCCTTCACGGCGACGTACTCGCCGAACATCTTGACCGAGGCCGCCCCCGCCACCAGCTGCGCGCCACGCGTGCCCGCCACCTGGAAACCGGGGAAGACGATGTGGTGGCGCGGGTTGGGCAGCATGTTCTTGAGGTGGCCGAGCACGCGCCCGCCGGTGGCCATGCCGCTGGCGGAAATGATGACCTTGGGCCAGCGCGAGCGCATCAGCGCGAGCGACTCCTGCGGCGTCTCGATCAAGGTGACGCCGTCGGTCAGGTTGGCAACCTCGCGCGGCGGCACGCGCAGCAGGCGGCCATGGCGCTGGTAGAGCGTGGTGGCGGTGCGGGCCATCGGGCTGTCCAGCACGATGGGCAGGTCCTCCGGAACTTCGCCGGACTGGCGCAGGCGCTGCAACACCAGCAGCAGGGCCTGGGCGCGGCCCACGGCAAAGCTGGGCAGCAGCACCGAGCCGCCGCGGCGCACCACGGTGCGGATGATCTCGCCCAGCCGAGCCTGCACGTCCTGCAGCGGGTGCAGGCGATTGCCGTAGGTGCTCTCGATCAGCAGCACATCCGCCTCCAGCTGGGGCTGCGGGGGCGGCATCAGCAGGTCGTCGCCGCGGCCCAGATCGCCCGAGAACACCAGGCTGGCACCCCCGGCCTGCAGGCGCACGCTGCTGGCGCCCAGCAGGTGGCCGGCGGGCTTGAGCTCCACCTGCACGCCACCCACCTTGGCGGTGCGCCCCGGTGCCAGCGGCTTGAGCAATTGCAGCGCCTTGCGCGCCTGCTGCACCGTGTAGAGCGGCTTGGCCGGGCGGTGGCGGCTCCAGCCGCCGCGGTTGGCGCGGCGGGCGTCTTCTTCCTGCAGGTGCGCGCTGTCCAGCAGCAGCACCTCGGCCAGTGCGCAGGTGGCGGGGCTGGCAATCACCGGGCCGCGAAAGCCCTGCTGCATCAGCACCGGCAGCCAGCCGCTGTGGTCCAGATGGGCGTGGCTGAGCACCACGGCGTCGATCGAATCCGCCGGCAGCGGCAGCGGTGCCCAGTTGCGTTCGCGGTAGGTCTTGAAACCCTGGAACAAACCGCAGTCGAGCAGGATGCGCCGGCCGGCCAGGTCGACCGCGTGACGGGAACCGGTGACGGTGTCGGCGGCGCCGAGAAAGTGCAGCTGCATGATGAACCCGGTGGTGAACGGCAGGACGCGATGCTGGCACGGCCCGAGCCCCCTGTGCGGGCCCTGAGGCTTGATGCGCATCAAGCCGCCGCGGCGCCAAGCCGGCCCGACGGAGGCGTTAGGCTGCCGCCCTGTGCCGAATTCCGCCCCTCCGCCCTCCTCTGGACTGCGCCGCCGCGACGGACTGCTGCGCGCCGCCCTGCTGCTGGGCACGGCGGGCACGGGGGCGGCCTGGGCGGCCGAAGCGCCGGTGGCGGTGGCGGTGGTTTATCCGGACATCGGCGAGCCCTTTCGTTCGGTGTTCAGCAAGATCGTCGAGGGCATTGACGAACGCCTGGCCGTGCGCAGCGACAAGCTGCTGGTGCCGGTTCAGTCCGACGCCAATGCCCAAACCGGCCTGACGGCCGAGCTGCAGCGGCGCCGCCCGCGCGTGGTGGTAGCGCTGGGCCGCGCCGGCCTGCGCGTAGCGCTGGCGCTGGAGGCCGGCGTCGAGATCGTGGGCGGCGGCATCATCAGCCCGGCCGAGGGCGACCAGCGCGCCACCAGCCTGCACAGCCTGACGCCCGACCCGCAGCTGCTGCTGCAGCGCCTGCGCGCGCTGCTGCCGGGGGTGCGCCGCGTCACCGTGGTCTACAGCGGCCGCCACAGCGGCTGGTTGATGCGCCCGGCGCAGGATGCCGCACGCGCCCTCGGGCTGGAGCTGCGCGCATTGGAAGTGGACGACCTGAAGCAGGCGCTGCGTGCCTACCAGGACTTCTTTGCCCAGGCGGGCGCGCAGGACGCCCTGTGGCTGCCGCAAGACCCGGCCACCGTGGACGAGGCCACCGTGCTGCCCCTGGTGCTGCAGGAATGCTGGGACCGCAACGTTGCCCTTTTCTCCAGCAACCTGGCCCATGTGCGGCGCGGCGCGCTGTTCTCGCTCTTCCCCAACAACCTGGAGCTGGGCCGCAGCCTGGGCCAGACCGCCACTGCCCTGCTGGCCCGCAGCGCCAGCGCGCCGCGCGGCCTGCGCGCGCTGCGCGAGGTGCAGGCCGCGCTGAACACCCGCACCGCCAGCCATCTGGGGCTGGACCTCAACCCGCAGCTGCAACGCGGCTTCGACCTGCTGCTGCCCGAACGATGAACCCGTTGCTGCAGCCCCTGGCGCGCCTGCGCCGCTCCACCTTCCGCCGCCAGCTGACGGTGGCGGTGGGCGTGGGCGTGGTGCTGATCGCCGCGCTCTCGGCCCTGCTGAGCTCCTGGCAGGGTTCGCTGCGCGTGCGCGAGAACCTGCGCCAGCAGGGCCTGAGCCTGGCCATCGGCCTGGCCCAGCAGAGCCAGCTGGCGCTGCTGACACAAAGCCCCGACAACGCCGCCGCGCCGATCGAGCGCGCCTTCTATTACCCGGACATGCTGCGCTTCGAGCTGCTGCTGGGCAGTGGCGAGCTGCTCGCCGCGCGCGGCGAGGCGCCGGCGCTGGCCGCCTCGCGCCCGCTCAACCTGCCCGAAGGCGCCTACATGGAAGCCGAGAGCGACGAAGCCTGGAGCTTTGTAGCTCCGGTGCGCACCCAAGCGGGCGAGGCCAGCCCCTTTGAGGCCGAGGCGGCGCGCTCCGAGCTGCTGGGCCAGGTGCGCATCACGCTCAGCAAGCAGGCGCTCACCCAGTTGACGCGCCATCTGGTGCTGGTGAACTTTGCCGTGGCCCTGGCCTGCGCCCTGCTGCTGCTGTGGATGCTGCGCCGCCTCACGCTGCGACTGACCGAGCCGCTGGGCGAACTGGCCGAGGTGATGGCCCAGGCCGGCACCACCGGGCCGGGCCTGCGCGCCCGCCCGCACGGCCCGCGCGACTTGCAGCGCATGGCCCAGGTCTTCAACCGCATGATGGCCACGCTGGAGCAGCGCGAGGCCGAGCTGCAGACCAAGAACGAGGAATTGGCCCGCCACGCCGCCACGCTGGAGCAGCGCGTCACCGACCGCACCCTCTCACTGACACGCACCAATGCCGAGCTGCAGCAGGCCCTGGACACCCTGCAGGAAGCGCAGAAGCAGCTGGTGGAGAGCGACAAGCTGGCCTCGTTGGGCAGCCTGGTGGCCGGGGTGGCGCACGAGCTCAACACCCCGCTGGGCAACGCCCTGATCGCCGCCACCGCGCTGGAGGCCGAGCAGCGCCAGCTGCGCACGCGCTTCGAGGCCGGGCAGCTGCGCAAATCCGAGCTGCAGGGCGGGCTGGACCATGGCGTGGAGTCGTCCGAGCTCGTGCACCGCAATGTGCAGCGCGCCGCCGACATCATTCGCGGCTTCAAGCAGCTGGCCATCGACCAGACCACCGAGATGCGCCGCAAGTTCAAGGCCGACGAAGTGCTGCGCGAGATCCTGGGCAGCCTGGGCCCGATGTTCAAGGCCTCGCCCTACCGCATCGAAACCGAGCTGGACCCCGGCCTGGAGATGGACAGCTACCCCGGCCCGCTCGGCCAGGTCATCACCAACATCGCCCAGAACGCGCGGCTGCACGGCTTCGACGGCCGCCCGAGCGGCGTGCTGCAGGTGCAATGCCACGCCTGGGGCGAGGACCATGTGCAGATCGTCTGCTCCGACGACGGCCACGGCATGGACGAGGAGGTGCGCCTGCGCGTCTTCGAGGCCTTCTTCACCACCAAGTTCGGCCAGGGCGGCTCGGGCCTGGGCATGCAGATCGTGCACACCCTGGTCAACGGCTTGCTCGGTGGGCGAGTCAGCGTGGATAGTGCGCCGGGGGCCGGCACCCGGGTCATCCTGACCCTGCCGCGCGTGGCGCCGCAACGCAGCGGCAAGGAGGCGTGATGCGAGTCTGGATCTGTTGTGCGGCGCTGCTCGGCACGGCCGCCGCGGCGCAGGAAGACGAGCTGGCCCTGGCCTATGGCGACAGCGCCACCGTCAGCATCGCCACCGGCGCGCCGCAAAGCCTGCGCCGGGCGCCGGCGGTGGCCATGGTCATCACGGCCGAGCAGATCCGCGCGATGGGCGCCAAGGATCTGGACGAGGTGCTGGAGCGCGTGCCCGGCCTGCACGTGGCGCGCGGCCCCGGTGCTTACCCGCCGCTGTACCAGGTGCGCGGCGTGCACAGCCAGTTCAACCCGCAGACCCTGATGCTGCAGAACGGCGTGCCGCTGACCACGCTGCTGGTGGGCAACCGCGGCAATGGTTGGGGCGGACTGCCGGTGGCGCATATCGCCCGCATCGAGGTGATGCTCAGCCCCGGTTCGGCGCTCTATGGTGCCGATGCCTACTCGGGCGTCATCAACGTCATCACCAAAAGTGCCGCCGAGGTGAAGAACGGCGAGGCCGGCGTGCGTGCCGGCTCCTTTGGCGCGCGCGAGGCCTGGGCGCAGCACACGCTCGGCCTGGGCCCCGTGCAGGGCCTCTGGCACCTGCAATGGGCACGCGAGGACGGCCACCGCCGCACCATCGAGGCCGATGCCCAGAGCTTCAATGACCGCAGCTTCGGCTCCGCCGCTTCGCTCGCACCCGGCCCAGTGAACCTGGCACGCGAGGCGCTCGACGCCCACCTGGATCTGGCCTGGGCGAAGTGGCACGCGCGCCTCAACTACAAGCAGCGCGAGCTCGGCACGGGCGTGGGCGTGTCGCAGGCGCTCGACCCCTTCAGCCTTTACTACACGCGGCGCTGGCTGGGCGACCTGAGCTGGCAGTCCGACTTCGGCAACTGGAGCGCCGGCTCGCAGCTCAGCTACCTGCATTACCAGCAGCGCTACAAGCAGCCGCTGATGATCTTTCCCCCGGGCGTGCGCTTCCCCACCGGCGTGTTCCCGAACGGCATGCAGGGTGCACCCGAGACCTGGGAAAACCAGTGGCGCTGGCAGGGCCATCTGCAGTGGAATGGCTTCAGCGGCCACCGCCTGCGCCTGGGGCTGGGCGCCGAGGATCTGGACCTCTACCGCACCCGCGAGCGCAAGAACTTCCTGTTCGCCGCCAACGGCCTGCCCATCCCGCTGCCCGAGGTCATCGACCAGAGCGAGACGGCCCCCTTCCTGCGCCCGCAGCGCCGCCGCGTGGTCTATGCCTATGCCCAGGACGACTGGCAGCTGGCGCGCGACTGGACCCTGACGGCGGGCCTGCGCGTCGACCGCTTTTCCGACTTCGGCAGCACCACCAACCCGCGCCTGGCCCTGGTGTGGGATGCCGCCCAGGACCTGACCTTGAAGCTGCTCCACGGCCGCGCCTTCCGCGCACCGGCTTTCAACGAGCAGTACTCGATCAGCAACCCGGTGGCGCGCGGCAACCCGGACATCCGGCCCGAGCGTCTGCGCTCCACCGAGCTGGCTCTGGTCTGGCAGCTGCAGCTGGAACTGCAGCTGCGCGCCAGCCTGTACCAGCAAAAGCTCAGCGACATCATTCGCTCCACGCCCAACGCCGTGGCCGGCACCGGCACCACCTTCAACAACACCGGCGACCAGCGCGGCCACGGCGGCGAGCTGAGCCTCGTCTGGCAACCCCGGCGCGGCCTGAGCCTGGAGGCCCATGCCAGCCTGCAGCGCAGCCGCGACCTGCCGACGGCGACCGCCGTGGGCTACGCGCCCGAACAGCGGCTCTATCTGGTGGCTGATTGGCAGGCCGGCGCCGACTGGCGCCTGGGCGCGCAGCTCAACGACGTGCGCCGCCGCCTGCGCGCCGCCGGTGACACCCGCCCCGCCATCCCCGACTACCGCACGCTCGACCTGAGCCTGCGCTGGAGCCCACCGCAGCCCTGGAGCCTGGGCCTGGTGCTGCGCAACCTGACCAACGCCGATGTGCGCGAGCCCAGCCTGGCGCCCGGCCGCATCGTCAATGACTTGCCGCAGGCGCCGCGCAGCGTCTCGCTGGAAGGCAGCTGGAGGTTTTGAATGGCACGCCGCCGAACGCTGAGCTGCGCCCTCGCCGCCCTGCTGGCGGGCGCCCCCGCACTGGCCGCCGATGACGAGGAACTGGCCCTGGCCTACGGCGACAGCGCCACCGTCAGCATCGCCACCGGCAACAAGCAAAGCTTGCGCCGCGCGCCGGCCGTGGCCACGGTGTTCACGGCCGAGGACATCCGTGCCAGCGGCGCCACCGACCTGACCGAGCTGCTGCAGCGCGTGCCGGGCCTGCATGTCTCGCGCACCTACTACATCAACGAACCGCGCTTCCAGCTGCGCGGCGTGCAGAGTGAGTTCAGCCAGCAGGTGCTGATCCTGATCGACGGCGTGCGGCGCCAGAGCATCCTGCTCGGCAGCCCGGAGGAGCTGTGGGTCTCGATGCCGCTGGACCAGGTGGCGCGGGTGGAGGTGATCCGCGGCCCCGGCTCGGCGCTCTATGGCGCGGACGCGCTGGCCGGCGTCGTCGCCATCACCACCTGGCGCGCCGGTGAGCAGCCCGGCACCCAGCTCGGCTTGCAGGCCGGCGCCTTCGACACCCAAGCCGCCAGCCTGCGCCACAGCGGCCGCAGCGGCGATTGGTCCTGGCTGGCCTGGCTGCGCGCCGGCCGCACCGACGGTCAGGCCGAGACCATCCACGCCGACGCCCAGACCGCGCTGGACGGCGTGTTCGGCACCCAGGCCTCGCGCGCGCCCGGCGCCATGAGCACGCGCCACCGCGACCTCGACCTGCAGCTGCGCCTGGGCTGGCAGGACTGGCAGGCCCAGGCCAGTCTGAAGCGCCGGCACGGCATCGGTTCCGGCCCGGGACTGGCCCAGGCCCTGTCCGACCGCGACTGGGCCGACACCGACTTCGCCGTGCTGGCCCTGGATTGGCAGCGCAGCGGCTGGCTGCCCGATTGGGACGCGCAGCTGCACGCCAGCGTCACCCACACCACGGTCGATTCGCTCTACCAGCTCTTCCCCCCCGGGGCCTTCGGCGGCCTCTACCCCGAAGGCATGCTGGGCGGCCCGGGCCGCAACAGCCGCGTGCACGATCTGGAGGGCAGCCTGCTCTACGCCGGCTGGGCCCAGCACCGCCTGCGCCTGCTGGCCGGCTGGCGCCGCAGCGACCTGTACGCCACCCGCGAAGTGAAGAACTTCAACTTCCAAGTGCTGCCCGGCGTGGGCAGCTTCCCGGTGCCGTTGGGGAGCCTGGTGGATGTCTCGACCAGCGGCCCCTATGTGACGCCGCAGCAGCGCGACCTGCACTACCTGGCCCTGCAGGACGAATGGCGCTTGGCGCAAGACTGGACCCTGACCGCCGGCCTGCGCCACGACCGCTATTCGGACTTCGGCCACACCACCAACCCGCGCCTGGCCCTGGTGTGGGACGCCCGCCATGACCTCACCGTCAAGGCCCTGCACGGCCGCGCTTTCCGCGCCCCCAGCTTTGCCGAGCTGCACAACATCAACAACCCCGTGAACCTGGGCAACCCGGACGCCCAGCCGGAACGCATGGCCACCACCGAGCTGGCGGCCGACTGGCAGGCCCACCGCAGCCTGCAACTGCGCCTGAACCTGTTCCGCTACCGCATGCACGACATCCTGCGCCTGGTGCCGCATGCCGACCCGAGCTCCGGCGCCACCACGCAGAACCTCGGCACCCAGGACGGCCACGGCTTCGAAGCCGAGGCGCGCTGGCAGCCCGGCCCGGGCTGGCGCGTGGATGCCAGTTGGTCGCAGCAGATCAGCCGCGATCGCCTGACCGGCCTGCGCTCGGCCGATGCCCCGCGCCGCATGGCCAAGCTGGCGCTGGAGGCACGGCTGAATGGCGACTGGGCCTGCAGCCTGCAGGCCCGCCACATCGCCGGCCGCGCCCGTGCCGCCGGCGACGCGCGCCCCGCCCTGGCCGACTACACCCTGGTCGACCTGGGCCTGCACTGGCGCCGCAGCGCGCTGCAGGGCTGGCAGGCCAGCCTGCTGCTCAACAACCTGGCCGACGCCGACGCGCGTGAACCCAGCCCGGCGCCGGGCAGCATCCCCTACGACCTGCCGCTGCCGCGCCGCCACGCGCTGCTGGAGCTGGGCTACCGGTTCTAGAGAACATCGAGCTCAGGTTCGGGCTTGCCCCTGGCCAAGCTGAAACCGCTCGGCCTCGGCCCGCAGAGCCCGCAAATGCGCCTGCAGGGCCGCCGGGCTCAGCGCCTGCTCGCCCCAGAACAGCGCCCCGCGCAGCGCCGCCGGGTGCGCCTGCGCCGTGGCCAGCAGCCAGTCGGCACGCGCCAAGGTGGTGGGGGTGCAGCTCTGGCCGCGCAGGTCGTCGTCCAGGTCCAGGCGGTGCGAGCGCCAGGCCTCGGCCAGGTAGAGCGCCTCGGCCTCGCCCCGCAGGGCCACGCGCCAACGCGCACAGATGGCATCCAGCCAGTCCAGCACCGCCGCGCTGGCGCCGCGCGCCGCCACCGCGGCACGCATGCGCTCATAAGCCGGCAGCGCCGCCTCCTTGGCGCGCCGGAAGGCGGCGAGCGCAGCGGGCTGGCCCTGGCTCTGCTCCAGCTGCAGCAGGCAGGCGCTGTAGCAGCGCGTCTCGAAGCGCTCGGCGGGGTGGAACAGCGGCTGATCGTCACCACGGCCGGCGCTGTTGAACTGGCGCAGCGGGTCGAAGCGGTAGCAGTAGCCGAAGTCGAACAGGCGCAGCTGGCGGCCGTCGTCGAGCAGGTTGCCGGCGCACAGATCCCACTCGAACAGCCCTTCGAGCCAAAGCGCGCAGGCCGCCTCGAAGAGCTGGCCGAGCGTGCGCGCGTCCCACTCACGCACCGCACCGCCCGCGATCCAGGGCGAGACGATCAGGCCGGCGCGGTAGTCGGCATAAACGGTGTCCACCAGCGCGCCCCAGCGTCCGGGGTCACGGCGCTTCAGCGCCTCGATGTCGGCGCGGCGCTGCACCTCGTTCAGGAAGCTGGTCTGGCCATCGACGTTGCGCACCCGCGCTTGCGGCCGCGCGCGCTTGACGCACCAGAGGCGGCCAGCGGCCTCGACGCATTCGATCGTGGCGCTCAGGCCGGAATCGATGTGCTGCCGCACCTGCAGGCCCTGGCCAGCGCGCAGCGCCGGCCAGGGCCAGGGCAGCGCGGCGGGGTCGCCCACGCGCAGATCGGCGCCGCTGGCGGCAAAGGCCAGCTGGGCGGCCTGGCGTTGTTCGTCAAGAAGGGTCACGGCGAAATCGGAAAGTCGGGCACGGGAGAATTCTGAAAACTTCGGCCCCTGCGCGCGTCCACCCTCGGGGTTGAATCGCGCCCAGCACTTTCCACCCCACTCCATCTTGCCCACCCTGGACACCTCCGCCTGGGCCCGCCTGTGGCAAGCCGGCCGCGCCGCCTTGGGCGACGCGCTGCGCGCGGGCGCGCCGCTCGGGCTGGCACCGCCCGATCAGCAGGCCCTGCAGCGCCTGTGGCTGCTGGAAGCCGAACGCCTGCCGCACGAGGCCGAGCGCCTGGGCCGCAGCGCCCCGCTGGACGACGCCGCGCTGCAGCACCTGGTGGAGGCGCGCTGCGCCCAGATGTACGACGTGCCGGCCGACGCCCTGCGCCATGCCCAGCAGGCCCTCGACACCCTTCAGGCGCGCGACCCCCAGCACCCGCTGTGCCTGCACGCGCGCTTCGCGCTTGGCTTCGCCTGGCTCGAATGCGGCCACCCCGCACGCGCCCTGCCCCTGGTGCAGCAGCTGCTGCGTGAAGCCCATCGCGACCACCTGCCCCTGCTGCAACTCGACGCCCTGCACCTGCTGGCGCGCTGCGCTGACGAGCTGGGCCAGCCCGAACCCCGCGCCGCGGCCCTGGCGCACGCCCAGGCCCTGGTGGCGCAATGCCCCGAGGTCGCCGGCCTGCCCGCCTGGGACTCGCTGCAGCGCCTGGCCTGGCGCCTGGCGTTGAGCCAGGGCCCGCAGCCCGCCCCGCCCGGCCAGGGCTTTGCCAGCCAGGCCCTGGCGGCCCTGCGCACCCTGGTGGATGGCCCCCGCGAGGGCCTGAGCACCCAGCTGCTGGCCCTGCGCCAGACCGCCCTGCTGCGCTACCTGCCGCGCAAATGGCGGCTGGAGCTGGCCTGGCTGGAAAGCAGCCAGGGCCGGGGTTTGCCGCCCTGGGAACCCGCCGACGACCTCTACGGCCTGCAGGCCCAGGTACTGGCCGCCGGCCACCGCCTGCGGCAGGGCCAGGCCCTGCCGGAGCTGCAGGCGCTGCGCAGCACCCTGGCCGCACGCCAGCTGCAAAGGCTGGAACAACGCCTGGCCCTGGTGCAGGCCCTGGCCACGGCCGATGCGGATTCCCTGCAAGCGTGGCTGCAGCACCCGGCCGCCGAGGTGCTGGACCTGTTCTGGCTGGCCGGCCCGGCCCTGCCCTTGCTGCGCAGCTTGCAGCGCCTGCCCGCCACCCCGCCCGCCCTGCTGGCCGGCCTGCAGCCCCTCATCGAGCGCCTGCTCGGCCCGCAAGCACCGCCCGCCCGCCGCCCGCCGCCGGCGGACCTGACGGCGCGTGAATGGCAGGTGCTGCAGCTCATCGGCCAGCAGCTCAGCAACGAGCAGATCGCCCACCAGCTGCATCTGTCCCTGGCCACCGTCAAGACCCATATCAACCGCCTGTACGCCAAGCTGGCCCTGGGCAGCCGCGACCAGGCCGTGCTGCGTGCCCGCCAGCTGCAGAGTTCCTGACAACAACACAGAGAGGACCCTCCCATGTTCCGCACCCTTGCGGCTGGCGCCCTGGCGCTGGCCTGCGCGCTGCCATCCCTGGCCGGCACGCCCGAGCCCCCGGCCGCCGAGCTCTTCTTCAAACCCCCGGCGGTGCGCGAGCAGCGCCTCTCGCCCAGCGGGCGCCGGCTGGCCATCAGCACCGAGGTGCGCGGCCGCGTCGGCCTGTTTGTCATCGACTTGCAGGCCACCGACTTCCAACCCAGCCGCGCCGCGCTGTTTCAGGACGCCGACATCCGCGAGTTCAACTGGGTGGACGATGAGCGCTTGATCTTTAGCGTCGTCGATCTGCAGGCCGGCCTGGGCGAGGACTACCGCGTGGCGCCGGGCCTGTTCGCGGCGCGCTTCGATGGCAAGGAGCTGCGCACCCTGGTGGAGCGCCATGGCCGCGGCTTCGTCACCACCGCCGAGCGCGTGAACACCTTGCCCTGGAACCACCAGCTGCTGCTGGTGCCGGCCGCCGCCGAGGATGCCGCCGGCGCGCGGGCCGACGAGGTGGTGGTGGGTGAGCTGGACTTTGACGGCAAGGACCTGCGCAGCGTGACGCCGCGCTGGCTCAACACCCGCACCGGCCGCGTGCGCGACATGGACCTGATCGGCACCCCGCCCGGCGTGCTGCAGTGGTGGTTCACCCCGCAGGGCCAGCCGCGCGCGGCGCTGAGCCGGCACCAGGGCAAGGACCGGCTGCACTGGTTCCATGCGCCGAAGGAGGGCGAACCCGGCCGCTGGCAGCAGTTGGTGGAGGCGCCGATCTACAAACTGCCCTACCACCCGGCCTGGGTGGGCCAGGGCCAGCAGCTCTACGTGACGCACCAGGGCGGGCCGGCCGGTGAGACGCAGGTGGCGGCGTTCGATTTCACGCGCCTGGCACCCGCCAAGACCCTGGTCGATGCCCCGGGCTTCGACTTCCGGGGCGAGCTGCTGGGTGACGCCCAGGGCGCGCGTCTGCTGGGCATCCGTATCGACACCGATGCCGAGCAGACGATCTGGCTGGACCCGGCCCGCAAGGCCCTGCAAGTCCTGGCCGACGAAGCCCTGCCGGGGCGGAGCAATCGCATCAGCTGCCGCCGCTGCGGCGCCGACGACGCGGTGATGGTGGTGCATTCCTGGTCCGACCGGCAGCCCGGCCAGCTGCTGCTCTGGCGCAAGGCCGCACCCGCCGGTGCGCGCTGGCAGCTCATCAGCAGCCAGCAGCCCGGCATCGAGCCCAAGCAGATGGCCACGCTGGACCTGGTGCGCATCAAGGCCCGCGACGGCCGTAATCTGCCGGTCTGGCTGACCAAGCCGGCCGATGTTCAACCCGGCCAGCCGCGCCCGGCCCTGCTGCTGGTGCATGGCGGGCCCTGGGTGCGCCACGGCCATTGGCGTTGGGACCCGATGGCCCAGTTCCTGGCTTCACGGGGCTACCTGGTCATCGAGCCCGAGTTCCGCGGCAGCGACGGCTACGGCGCCGCGCACCTGCAGGCCGGCAACAAGCAATGGGGGCAGGCCATGCAGGACGATGTGGCCGACGCCCTGCTCTGGGCCCAGAAGCAGGGCCTGGCCAGCGACCAGGCCTGCATCCTGGGCGGCAGCTATGGCGGCTACAGCACCCTCATGGGTCTGATCCGCCACCCCGAGCTGTACCGCTGCGGCTCGGCCTGGGTGGCGGTGGCCGATCTGATGCTCTATCTGGAAGGCGGCTGGTTCGTCAGCGACGACATCAGTGAGGTGGGCCGCCGCCACGGCCTGCCCGAGCGCGTGGGCCATGCCGAGCGCGACCGCGCCATGCTGCTGGCGCACTCTCCGGTGGAGCAGGCGCACCGAATCCGCGCGCCGCTGCAGCTGATCTGGGGCAGCCACGACCGGCGCGTGCCGATCGAGCACGGCCAGCGCCTGCGCAGCGCCATGAAGAAGGCCGGCCACGAGCCCGAGTGGGTGGTCTACGAGGGCGAGGCCCATGGCTGGCGCAAGCTGGAGAACCGGGTGGACATGGCGCTCAAGATCGAGGCCTTTCTGGCCCGGCACCTTCAGTCGGGTTCGTCGTCCAGCGCACCAGCCGGTGCCGCCGTCAGCCAGTAGCGGCGCCGCTGCAGCCGCCAGCAAGCCTGCGATCCGGGCGGCTGGCTGCTGAGCCACTGCCAGGCGCCGCACTCCGCACTGGTCAGCAGCGGCACCCCGGCCACGGCCAGGCGTTCGCGCACCGGCGCGGCCGGGTGGCCGTGGCGGTTCATGAAGCCGGCCTGGGCAAAGGCCAGCTGCGGCTGCACGGCGGCCAGGAACTCCGCGCTGCTGCTGCTCTTGCTGCCATGGTGGGGCAGCAGCAGCACGGTGGCGCGCAGCGGCGCCGCGCGCTGCAGCAGCTCGCGCTCCTGGGCGGCCTCGATGTCGGCCGTCAGCAGCAGGGCCTGGCCGGCGGCGTCCTGCACGCGCAGCACGCAGGACCGCGCGTTGTCGCGCGCCGCGGCCTCGCCCGGCCCGCCGGGGTGCAGCCACTCGAAGCGCACGCCCTCCCACTCCCAGGCCAGGCCGGCGCGGCAGGGCTGCACCGGCTGCAGCGCATGCTGCGGCGGCAGCGAGCCCCAGCGCGCGGCCACCGGCAGGCTGGCCAGCACGCTCGCACCGCCGCCGCTGTGGTCGGCGTCGTCGTGGCTGATGACGAGCGCGTCCAGGTGGTTCACGCCGGCGGCGCGCAGCAGGGGCAGCACCACCCGCGCGCCGGCGTCGCTGTCGCCGCCCCAGCGTGGGCCGGCGTCGAACAGCAGCGCGTGGCCGGCGGTCTGCACCCAGGCGGCGCTGCCCTGGCCGACGTCGATGACCGTGAGCGCGAAGCGGCCGGGCGCGGGCCGCGCCGGCGTCCACAAGAGCAGCGGCAGCAGCAGCGCCAGCCCCAGGGCGCGCACGGCGCGCGGCAGGCGCAGCAGGGCTAGCGCCACGCCCAGCAGGGCCAGGGCCTCGATGAACCAGGGCGCCTGCGCCGCCCACCACACCGCGCCGGGCAAGCGCTGGGCCAGTTCCAGCCCGGCGAACAGGGCCTGCACGCCCCAGGTGCCCAGCTGCCACAGCGGCGCCAGCAGCAAGCCTCCCAGGGCCAGCGGCACCAGCACGGAAGTCACCAGGGGCACGGCCACCAGATTGGTGAGCAGGCCGACCAGCGAGACCTGCCCGAAGAAGATCAGAGTGAGCGGCGCCAGGCCGGCGCTGGCCAACAGCTGCACGCGCAGGCCCTGCCAGGCCAGCTGCGGCAGGCGCCGCCAGCCCGCGGCGGCCTCGTCCTCGGCGGGGGCCGCCTGCATCAGCAGGGCCACGGCGGCAAAGCTGAGCCAGAAGCCCGGCGTCACCAGCGCCCAGGGGTCGGCCAGGCCCACCACCGCGCCGGCCAGGCTCAGCGCCAGCGCCCAGGGCCAGATGCGCGCGCTGCTTTGCAGCAGCACCAGCACGGCCAGCAGGCCCACGGTGCGCTGCGCCGGCACGCCCCAGCCCGCCAGCAGCGCATAGCCCAGCGCCGCCGCCAGGCCCAGCCAGCGCGCCGCGGCCGGTGCGGGCCAGCGTGTGCACAGCCAGGCGCTGCGCCGCCACAGCCCATGCACCCCGGCGGCCGCCAGCCAGGCGAACCAGGTGATATGCAACCCCGATACGGCAAAGAGGTGAACTACGCCGGTGTCGCGCAGCAGGGCCCAGTCGCCGGCGGCGATACCGCCTTGGTCGCCAATGGCCAAGCCAGCCAGCACGGCACGGGCGCGCGGCTCGCTCACACGCGCCTGGATGGCCGCGCGGATGCGCTCGCGGGCGGCGGCCAGGTTCCAGGCACTCGCCGCTGCCAGGCGTTCGCCGGCCCGCACTGAGCCCTGCGCGCGCACGCCGCGCTCCAGCAACCACAGTTCGGTGTCCGGCAGGCCGGGGTTCTGCAGGGCGTGCACCGGCTTGAGGCGCAGCTGCAGACGCCAGCGCTCACCCGCCCGCGGCGCCTGCTCGCGCCCCGCGCCAGGGAACCAGCTCACCGAGACCTGCTCGGGCACGCCATCGGGCCGCTCCAGCAGCCGCAGCGGCAGGCGCCAGCCGCCCACGCCGCCGTAGCCGGCCAGGGCCTGCGGCAGCCCATCCACCTCGGCCTCCACCCAGACCGGCTGGCCAATGTGCGCGGGGGCCAACCCATCTGCGAGGCGCCAGCAGGCGCGCTGCTGCGCCCACAAGAGCCCCAGCAGCACGCCCAGCACCAGCAGCAGGGGCGTGCGGCCAGGGCGGCTCCACCTCACCCAAACGCCCAGGCCGAGCGCCGCGGCCAGCAAACCGGCCTGCTCAGCCGGCAGCAACAGGCGCGGCAGGAACTGCAGACCCGCCAGCCCACCCAGCAGGCCCAGCAGCAGGGCCAGCGCGGCGCCGGGCTGCCAGGCCGGAGCTTTCAAGGCTGACGCAGGGCGGCCACCTGCTGGCGGTGCCGCTCACCCCAGTCGCGCAGCGCCAGCAGGGGTTCGCGCAGGCTGCGGCCGAACTCGGTGAGCGAGTACTCGACCCGCGGCGGCACCTCCGGGTAGGCCTCGCGGTGCAGCACGCCGTCGGCCTCCAGCTCGCGCAGCTGCTGCGTCAGCACGCGCTGGCTGACACCGGGCAGGTAGCGCTGGATCTCGCTGAAGCGGCGCGTGCCGCCGAGCAGGTAGAACAGGATCACCGCCTTCCAGCGCCCGCCCATGACTTCCAGCGCGGTGGAGACCGCGCAGGACTTCCAGGCCAGGTCGGTGGGCGGGGCGGCAGGGGGCTTGGGCATGGTGACTTGCAGGGAACCTAGGCACAAAAAACTGCGTACTTCACAGCAAGGGCGGCGCGTGGGAGGCTCGCACCCCTCGTCACTTCCATCGCTTCCGACGCCATGAAACGCCGCCAGATGCTAGCCGCCAGCCCCCTGCTGGCAAGCGCCTCCACCGCCTTTGCCGACCCGGCCCATGCCCCACTCGTCGCCACCGCGCTCGACTACATCGAGGGCTGGTACTCCGGCGACGCCGCCCGCATGGAGCGCGCGCTGCATCCCGACCTGGCCAAGCGGGTGCTCAAGCGCCTGCCCGATGGGCGTCGCCGCGTCGAGCACATCGGCGCGCTCGGCCTGGTGCAGGCCACGCGCAGCCGCGCCGGCCAGCAGCCCGAGGCGGCGCGCCGCGAGGTCAAGGTGCTGGATGTCTTCCGCGGCGCGGCCAGCCTGCGCGTGGATGCCGAGCAATGGATCGACTACCTGCAGCTGAGCGAAACCGAGCCGGGGCGCTGGCAGATCGTCAACGTGCTCTGGGAGCCGCGCCAATGAAGGCCATGCGCTACACCCGACCCGGCCCGGCGCGCGAGGTGCTGGAGCCCTGCAAGCTGCCGTTGCCCGAACCCGGCCCGGGCGAGCTGCGCATCCGCGTGCGCGCCTCGGGCGTCAACCCGTCGGACGTGAAGTCGCGCGCACGCCGGGCCCTGCCGGGCGGTTTCATCGTGCCCCACAGCGATGGCGCCGGCGTGGTGGACGCCACCGGACCCGGGGTGCCGGGCCTGCGCGCCGGCCAGCGAGTCTGGTTCTGCAATGCGCAGTGGCAGCGCGAGCTGGGCAGCGCGGCCGAGTTCGTGGTGCTGCCCGAAGCCCTGGTGCACCCCTTGCCAGAGGCCGTTGACTTCGAAGTCGGCGCCTGCCTGGGCATTCCGGCGCTGACGGCCTGGGAGGCCGTGCACGGCGGCCCCACGCCCCTGGCCGGCCACACCGTGCTGGTGCAGGGCGGCGCGGGCGCGGTGGGCCAGGCGGCGATCCAGCTGGCGCGCGCCGCCGGGGCGCGGGTGCTGAGCACGGTCAGCAGCCCGGCCAAGGCCGAGCTGGCCCGCTGGGCCGGCGCCGACGCGGTGCTCGACTACCGCCACGAGGACCTGGCCGAACGCGTGCGCGCGCTCACCGCCGGGCGCGGTGTGGACCGCATCATCGAAATCAATCTGGCCGCCAACGCCCCCCAGTACCCGGCCCTGCTGGCGCGCGGGGGCGAGGTCTGCGTGGTGGGTTCGGACGACTGGCAGCGCCCGCTGCCCCTGGCCGACTACCTGGTGCATGGCCTGAGCCTGCGCTTCTTCATTGTCTACGAGCTGGAAGCGGCGCGGCGCCGGCGCGCGATGGGCGAGATCCATGCCGCGTTGGAGAGCGGCGCGCTGCGCCACCTGCCACCGCAGCGCTTCAGACTGGACCAGATCGCTACTGCTCACGAGGCCGTGGAACAGGGCCTGGGCAGTGGCCAGGTCGTGCTGAGTCTGGCGGATTAGGATGCCGGCCGCTTCCTGTTTCCCCGTTCGAGGACCTGCCATGCCCGCCCAAGCCATCGCCGATCGCCTTGCCGAACTCGGCATCACCCTGCCCCCGGTCGCCATCCCCGCCGCCGCTTATGTGCCCTTCGTGCGCAGCGGCAACATGGTCTTCCTCTCCGGCCACATCGCCAAGAAGGACGGCAAGGCCTGGGCCGGTCAGCTGGGCAAGGACATGGACACCGCCACCGGTCAGCTGGCCGCGCGCGCGGTGGCCATCGACCTGATGGGCACGCTGCAGGCCGCCTGCGGCGGCAACCTCGGCCGCGTCAAGCGCATCGTCAAGCTGATGAGCCTGGTGAATTCGACGCCCGACTACACCGAGCACCACCTGGTCACCAACGGCTGCTCGGAGCTCATCGGCCAGATCTTCGGCCCCGAGATCGGTGCCCACGCCCGCGCCGCTTATGGCGTGGCGCAGCTGCCCATGGGCGCCTGCGTCGAAATCGACATGATCGCGGAGCTGGCCTGATGGCCGCTGTGCGCTGGCTGAACCACCACCCGCGCCTGCTCGTCCTGCTCGGCCTGGCCTGCCTGGCCGCGGTGGGCGGCGCGCTGGTGGCGCAGCATGTCTACGGCGTCAAGCCCTGCCCCTGGTGCATCCTGCAGCGCGCCCTCTTCATCGTCATCTCGGCCGTTTGCCTGCTGGGCGGCGGCCTGGCCCTGCTGCTGCGCAGCCCGGTGCGCGAACTGGCGGTGCGGCTGGTGGCGGTGCCGCTGGTGCTGCTCTCGGTTTCCGGCCTGGTGGCGGCCACCTACCAGCATGAGGTGGCGGCGCAGTCCGAGAGCTGCGCCATGGGCGCGGCGGACCGCATCATCCAGTTCTTCGATCTGGAAGAGCGCTTTCCGGCGGTGTTCATGATCACCGCCAACTGCAACGAAGCCGGCGCCTACCGCCTGCTCGGTCTGCCCTACGAGATCTGGAGCGGACTGCTGTTCGCGCTCTGCCTGGCGATCGGCCTGGCCTGGATGCTCAAGCGCCCGACGAAGTGACGGGCGCGTCGCCGAGCAGGTAGCGCGCCCCCTGCCCCTTGGACGCCGCCCCGTCTTCGGGGTTGTAGAGCTTGCAGGCCTTGAGCGACAGGCAGCCGCAGCCGATGCAGCCGGTCAGCTTGTCATGCAGGCGCTGCAGCTCGGCGATGCGCGCCTCGATCAGCGGCAGCCAGGCGCGCGAGAGCTTTTCCCAATCGGCCTTGGTGGGCGTGCGGCCCTCCGGCAGGCTGGCCAGGGCGGCGCGGATCTCGGGCAGCGTCAGCCCCATCAGCTGTGCGGCGCGGATGAAGGCCAGCCGGCGCAGCACATGGCGCGGGTATTGGCGCCGCCCGCCGGCACTGCGCCCACCGCTGATCAGGCCCTGCTGCTCGTAGTAGCGCAAGGCGCTCGCCGCCAGGCCGGCGCGCTGCGCCATCTCGCCAATCGCCAGCCAGCTGGCGCCCTCACCGTCTTGCATGCTGCACTCCTTGTGTGGCTGCACTGGCATTTTGCGCTTGACTTGAAGTTCACTTGAGCTTGCAGAGTGCACGCCGTCAACAGCCACTTGCACACACCATGCCGCTCAACGCCCCGCACCCCCTGCACCCGCTGCTCAGCGCCGGCCGCGCCGCCTGGCATCCGCTCTACCAGGGTCGTCTGGTCTCGCACCTGCCGATGGCCCAGCATGCGCTCTGGGCCATGGGGGCGCCGGTCGAACGCTTGCAGGCCTTCAGCGAAGCCCAGGTTCGCGAACTCGAGCCCCTGGTGCTGCCCTGGCCCGCGCCGGCCCTGCTGCCCGATTGGCGCGCACTGCGCGGCCGCGCCGAAGCCCTGCCCGCCCTGGTGGCGCATTTCGATGCCGAACTGAGCCGGCAGCCCGCCGAGACCCTGCTGCAGGCCACGCTGCCCGAACTGCTGGACGGCGGCGCCTCGATGGCCTTCCACCTGCTGATCCGCACCGCCCACGCCTGGCAGAGCGGCCACGGCGGCGAACTCGCACTCGCCCTGGGCCTGTGGGCCAGCCAGCACGTGCCCTTGTGGCGCCAGCCGCTGCCGACGCCCGATCTGATGCTGCAGGATTGGCTCGCCGCCATCCGCGCCCTGCCCGCCCCCACGACGCCGCCTGCCGGGTTGATCGACGCCCGCATGCAGGCCTGGGCCGCCACACCAGGCTTTGCCCAGCTTGCCGCCCGCCTGCAATTGCAGGCCCCGGCCGATGGCCTGCGCCAGCTGGCCGAGTGGCTGGCCCGCGCCTATGCGGCGAGTGGCAACTTCACCCTGCTGCATGGGGTGACGGGCAGCCGCGCCCTGCGCGTTCTGCTGCCCTATGTGGCCCGCCCGAAAGAGGTGGTGCGGCGCTTCGCCATCGATGCCGCCGCCGCCCTGCTGGCCAGCCGCTGGACGGGTGAGCCGGCCGCACCCGAAACCGAGTCCGCTGAGTCGACTGATTGGCCGCTCTACTTCGAAGCCGCCGCCACCCAGGACGACGAGCATGTGATCAAGCTCGTGCATGCCTGCGCCGAGTGGGCGCTGCCGGCGCCGGCGGCCGGCCGGCTGCCCATGCCGCCGCAGCAGCCCAGCGTGTGGGCCCAGGCCGCACGGCGCGCCCTGCAGGCCCAGCTCAGCCCTGCATGACGTCCCGCACACCCGCCACCCCGGCGTAGGCTGCGGCCATGCTCAAGTTCCTGCTCTGGCTGCTGCTCTTCGTGCTCTGCTGGCCGCTAGCCCTGCTGGCGCTGGTGCTCTGGCCCATCGTCTGGCTGCTCAGCCTGCCCTTCCGGCTGATTGGCCTGAGCGTGGAAGCCCTGTTCGCCGCCCTGCGCGCCCTGCTCTTCCTGCCGGCGCGGCTGCTGGGCGGGAAGTCCTGAGACTTACTTCAGACCGCCGCTGAGGAAGGCCTTCAGGCGCTCGCTCGTCGGATTGACGAGGATGTCCTTGGGGTGGCCTTCCTCGATCACCTTGCCCTGGTGCAGGAACAGGGTGTGGTTGCTGACTTCGCGCGCAAAGCCCATCTCGTGCGTCACCACGATCATGGTGCGGCCCTCAGCGGCCAGGTCCTTCATCACCTTCAGCACTTCGCCCACCAGCTCGGGGTCCAAGGCCGAGGTGGGTTCGTCGAACAGCATCAGCTCGGGCTCAACGGCCAGCGCGCGGGCAATCGCCACGCGCTGTTGCTCGCCGCCCGAAAGCTGCGCCGGGTAAACGTCCTTGCGGTGCGACACGCCCACGCGGGCCAGCAGGCTTTCCGCCTTGGCGATGGCCTGGTCCTTGGGTTGGCCGAGCACATGCACCGGCGCCTCGATGACGTTTTCCAGCACGGTGCGGTGCGCCCAGAGGTTGAAGTTCTGGAACACCATGGCCAGGCGGGCGCGCCAGCGCTGCAGCTGCTTGGCGTCCTTGGCCTTGAGGCTGCCGTCGCGGTCGGGCACCAGCTGCAGTTCCTCCGTGCCCAGCTTCAGCTTGCCCTGGTGGGGCTGCTCGAGCAGGTTGATGCAGCGCAGGAAGGTGCTCTTGCCCGAGCCGCTGGAGCCGATCAGGGTGATCACATCGCCCGGCTTGGCGGCCAGCGAGACGCCTTTGAGGACCTCGCGGTCGCCGTACTTCTTGTGCAGGTCTTCGACGGTCAGGCTTTGCATAAATGAATCCAATAGAGTCGCGGGCGAAGGGCCGTTCCCGAGGCCGCGAGCACCGCCTTGGGGGGTGGCGACCAAAGGGAGACTGGGGGCATTGTTCAGGCTGAAAGCAATTTGCCGGTGCGGGTGGCCTCGGTGCCGGCCACGCGGGCGATGGACTGCCCGGCCTGCACCCAGCGCTGCTGCTCGCGTGCGTAATGCAGCCCGTCCACCGGGCTGCGCAAGGGCGTGGATTCTCCGCTCACAGGCTCGATGAGCTCGGCGATCAAGTCGCCCACCCGCAACTCGGCGCCCAGCTCGGCGTGATAGACGAGCACGCCGGCATGCGGCGTGCTGATGGGCATGGAGCCGGCCAGCGGGCGCAGCGAGCAATCCCAGGGCGCCGGCGCAGCCATGCCGCTGATGAAACCCTGCAGGCCGAGGAACTGCAGCAGGCCCTCGGCATCCTGCGCCGCCAGTTCGTGGCGCACGTCGCAGACACCGCGGTGCTCCACCGTGGCCGCATAGCAGCCCAGCGCCACGGGGTGGCGGTCCGCCAGCGCCTGCTGCAGGCGCAGCCAAGGGCCGGAGCAGGCCTCGTCGAAGGGAGCGTCGCCGCTCTCGTTGGCCAGCAGGGCCAGGCGCGCCTGCAGGCATTGGCCCAGCTGGGCGGTCTGTTCGGCCTGCTGCGGGGTGCTGTAGAGGTGCATCACGCCCTCGTTGTCGCAATGCAGGTCCAGCACCACCTCGGCACCCAGCGCCAGGCCGAGCAGGATCTGACGCAGCGATTGCAGCTCGGTCTGCGGGCGGCGCTCGGCCAGGGCCTGCTGCATGGCCTGGCGCAACAGCGCGGTGTTGGCCTGGGCATCGGCCCCCAGGCGGCCGGCGGTGCGCTGCAGCGCCTCGTCGACGAGATCGGGGTAATGGCGGTTGAAGTTGTGACCGCTGTCCAGCTCGAAGCGGCCCTGGTGCCGACCCCAGATCTGCTGGGCCAGGCCGAGCGGGTTGCAGGCGGGCAGCAGCACGATCTCACCCTGCAGCCGGCCCTGCTGCTCCAGCTCGGCCAGGCGGCGGCGCAGGTGCTGGGCCACCAGCATGGCGGGCACTTCGTCGGCGTGCAGGCTGGCCTGCAGCAGCGCACGGCGCGGGCCCTGACCGTAGTGGAAGGAGGTGACGGCGCGACGGGTGCCGCTGGCGCTGCCGTGCAGCGGGTGTTCTTGGAGGCGCATCGGTTCAGGTCTTCAGGTGCCGGTAGAGCGGCGACTGCAGGCGCACGGGGGTCACGTCCAGATAGACGCGCTGCACCGAGTAGTCGTCGCCGCCCCAGGCGCCGGTGTTGTGGCCCAGGGTGTCGGGGCCCTTGTAGAGGCGGAATTCAAAGCCCAGCGTGGGGTCGGGATCGTGGCCGCCGTCGTCCGAGACGGCCTTGCGCTCCAGCAGGGCACGACCATTGAAGGCCAGGCCCTTGGCTTCCTGCTCGGGACTGTCCAGCAGCAGGGCCATGGCATGCACGATGGCGTTGTCGCCCAGGATGTCCGGGAAAAAGGGCACGCGGGTCACGCTGGGCTTGAAGTCGGCGGCGCGCGGGTCGATGCGGCCAGCCAGCTTGTCCGGGTGGGGGGTGGTGGTATTGGTGTGCAGGTCGTGGCGGTCGCCACGGTCCAGGTAGGTGAGCGCCGCGCCGCGCAGATTGAAGTGCGGCCGGCCGAGTGCGTGGCTGGCGGCGCTGAGGTCCACCAGCAGCGCCCCGCGCGCGCCGAGGATCTCGATTTCCCCGCCGCGGATCAGCGCCGCGCTGTCCTCCTCCACCCCGAGGCCGAAGCGATAGCCCTTGGCGTACATCGCCGGCAGCAGGCGGGCAATGCGTCCGCGCTTCAGGAAGTGCTGGTCGATGAAGAGGTGCGACCCGGCAAAGCCCAGGCCGCGGTCGAGTTCGTGGCCGTCACGCAGCCGGCCCTTGAGCACGGCCAGCACGTCTTGGGCGTCGCGGAACATCCATTCGCTCATCACCGCCGCGCCGGCGCTGGTGCCGGCCACCAGGCCGCCGCGCGCTTGCAAGGCCCGCAGGGCCTGCAGCAAGGGGCTCGGCTGGCCACCGGGCTGCAGGCTGGCGGTGATCAGCTCCTGCGCCCCGCCCGAGAAGAACACGCCCTGCATGCCCTCCATGCGCTGCAGCAGGGCCGGGTCATCACGCACAGCGGCCAGATCCACGCCGCGCAGCTTGGGCGCCAGCGGGATGAATTCGGCCTGGGCGCCGTAGCGCTTCAGGGTGTTGACGATGCGCTCGCCGGTGCGTTGCGGGTTTTCCGATGCCGTGGCGAACACCGCGATGCGCGCGCCCGGGCCACCCGCCTCTTGCACCAGGCGGTTCCACACGGTCGCGTGGTCCAGGCGCAGCGCGCCGCCAATGGCCAGCACGGGGCCGGGCTGGGTGGCCACTTGGAGGGGCGAACTGGCGGATGTGGCCGTGGGGGCAACGGCTCCCAGGCTGAGGGGAACGGACATCAGCTGTCGGCGCGAAAGCAGGCTCATGGGCGGTGGAAGTGGAGCGCAGGTGACGGGGCCCGCCAAGCGGGCTGACCCGGTGGTGCAGCCGCCGGCATCATGCCCGTCTCGGCGCCTCAGGCGCCGAGGTAGCGCGCCTCCAGGCGCTTCCAGCTGTCGCCGCGCGCCAGCAGGCGCAGGCCACGGTTCATGGCTTCGAGCGCTTGCTCATGCCCCGGGCGGGCGCGCGAAAAGCCCATCTGCGTGCGCCGACCGGAGTCGTGCACCAGGGGCTGCTGTTCCAACTCGGTCTGCAGGCCCAGCTCCCGGATCGTCCAGGTGATCGGCAGGTCCGTGCCCACGGCCAGCTGCACCCGCTGGGCCACCAGCATGCGCAGCAGCGTGGGCAGGTCCTTGGCGCGCTCCAGGCGGCTGCCCAGCGCCGCCGCCAGCGGCTCGGGAAAGGCGTGGCCCGCCACCACACCGATGCGGTAGCCGGCCAACTCTTCCAGGCGCTGGACCTTCAGGCCCGCGGCGCGCCGGGCGAAGAAGTAGTGCCGCACGCTGGCGCCATAGGTTTCGCTGAAGGACATATAGCGCGCACGCTCTTCGGTGATGTGGACGGAGGTGGTGAAGTCCGCCTCGCCCAGCTCCAGCATCTGCAGCGCGCGCCGCCACGGCACCTGCAGCACCTCCACCTCGTAGGGGCTGCCGGCCGCACGCAGGGCGGCTCGG
The DNA here is from genome assembly GCF_016093275.1 of Inhella proteolytica. GTDB lineage: Bacteria > Pseudomonadota > Gammaproteobacteria > Burkholderiales > Burkholderiaceae_C > Inhella > Inhella proteolytica. The sequence goes on along the minus strand of NZ_JAEDAK010000001.1, from coordinate 92,392 downwards.
GCGTAGTCCACGTCGATGCCCGGGCCCAGGGCACTGCCTTCCGGCAGCGTGTAGGGCGGCAGCACATGGCTGACCAGCACCAGGCGCCGCGCCTGGGCCTGCACCGGTGCCGGGGCCAGCCAGGGCGCCAGACCCAAGGCGCCGCCCCAGCCCAGCATGCTGCGGCGCAGCCGCGTCATCCGGCGTTGCGGCGGGCGGCCTGCGCCCCCTTCAGGCGTTCGGGCACGGGCGCCGCGCCCTTGCGGCTCAGCGCCTTCTGGGCCGGCCAGGGCTGGTAGAGCGGCACCTGCATGCGCACGGGCATCACGTCCAGGCCCACGCGCATCACGGTGTAGTCCTCGCCGCCCATGGCGCCGGTGTAGTAGCCCAGGGTCTCGGGCAGCACGTAGAGCCGGAATTCGAACCCCAGCTCTTCGGGCTTGGGCGCATCCGCGCGCGCGGCGCGCACGGGCTTGGGCGGCGGCAGGCCGCGCAGCTCGCTGCCATTGAAGGCCAGGCCGCGCAGCTCCCGCTCGCGCCCGTCCACCAGATGCACCATGGCGCGCACGATGACGTTGTCGCCCAGGATGTCGGGGTAGAAGGGTTCCTGGTCGAAATAGGGCTTGAAGTCCGGCGCATTGGGGTCGATGCGCTGCTCGGCCAGCTTCGGTGCCGAGGGCGTGGTGACGCCGGTGGCCAGGTCGTGGCGATCCCCGCGGTCCAGGAAGCTCAGGCGCGCGCCGCGCAGATTGAAGGGGCCGAGCCTCTCGTCCCGTTCGGCCCGGCTCAGGTCCACCAGCAGCGCGCCGCGCGCACCCACCACCTCGATCTGGCTGCCCCAGATCAGCGCGGCGCTGTCCTCCTCGATGCCAAGACCCCAGCGGTAGCCCTTGGCATGCATCATCGGCAGCAGGCGGCCGATGCGGCCGCGGCGCAGGAAATGCTGGTCGATGAACAGCTCCTGCCCCACGAAGCCCAGGCCGCGGTCGATCTCCTGGCCCTCGCGCAGCTGGCCCTTGAGCACGGCCAGGGTGTTGGGGGCGTCGCGGAACATCCAGGCGCTCATCACCGCCGCACCGGCGCTGGTGCCGGCCACCACACCGCCGCGCTGGTGCACCTTGCGGATGGCCTGCAGCATCAGACTGGGCTGCCCGTCGGGTTGCAGGGTGTCGACGATCAGGGCCTGCGCACCGCCGGTGAAGAACACGGCGTCCATGGTGGCCACGCGCTCGGCCAGGCGCGGGTCATCGCGGAGGCTCTTCCAGTCCACGCCTTTGAGGCGCGGTGCCACTGGAATGATCTCGGGCACGGCGCCGTAATGTTCGAGCGTGCGCTTCAAGCGCTGGGCGCTGCGGTCGGGGTTGCCGGCCGCGGTGGCAAAGATGGCGATGCGCGCGCCCTTGCCGCCGGCCTCCTGGATGAAGCGGGTCCAGACCGCCTGGTTGTCAAAGCGCACCGAGCCCCCGAGCGCCATCACCAGACCCTGGCGCGGCAGCTCGGCCGCCTGCACGCACACCATCACACCCAGCGTCAGCCAGGCCACCAGCCAGAATCTCAGTCGCATCCGCATCGCTTACTCCCAGGCCAGGAGCATAGCCATTGCGGATTTCACGGGGGCAGGTAGCGCGCTTCCAGGCGTGCAAGAGTCCCGTCTTTCACCAGCGCCCGCAGCCCCTCGTTCAGGGTGTTCAGCAGCCGGCCGTCGCCATGGCGCTTGCGGCTGAGCGCCATGTAGGTGGGGCTGCCGCTGCTGTAGCTGAAGGGCTGGCGCTCCAACTGGGCTTCAAGCCCCAGGCGCCGGATGGTCCACAAACCGGCCAGGTGATTGACGACGATGAGGTCCGAGCGGCCCGCGTTCAGCATGCGCACGGTGACCTCCAGATCGCGCCCCTCCACCAGACCACGCCCCACCGCCTGCTTGATGGCGGGCGGGTAAAAAAAGCCCGCCGAGTAGCCCAGACTGACCTGTGCGAGGTCCTCGAGGCGTTCAACGCGCAGGCCGCTCCCACGCCGGCTGTAAAAGTGATAGCGCACCGTGCTGCGGTAGCCCTCGCTGAAGAGCAAGAAGCGCTCGCGCTCACCACTGAGGCTGATGGTGGTGGTGAGGTCGGCTTCGCCAGCCTCCAGCATCTGCAAGGCGCGCCGCCAGGGCACCAGCGCCAGCCGGACCGAGTAGCCGGCGCGCGCCAGGGCGGCACGGGCAATGTCCACATCCAGCCCCTCGCCGATTGGGTCCCTCGCTTCCAGCACGAAGGGTGGGTAGGGTGCGTTGACGAGCAGCAACTCCTCTTGCTGCGCCTGGGCCGAGGCGGCCCAAAGCGGTGCGCTGCCCAACAGGGTGCGGCGCCGCATCCCCCGACTCCTAGGCAAGGACCCCGGCCATGCGCCAGGATTCCGCCAGGCCTGGCGGCAGGCTTCCCCCGGCCAGCCAGGCGGCCAGCGCGGCCGTTTCCGCCTCGCAGGCCAGGCCTGCGGCGGCGCGCCAGCCCGCGTCGAAGTAGGTGTCGCGGTAGCGCTCGCCGCTGTCACACAGCAAGGTCACGATGGAGCCGCGGTGGCCCAGCATGCTGCGCGCACAGGCCAGCGCCGCCAGCAAGTTGGTGCCGGTGGAGGGCCCTACCGGCCGGCCGAGCCAGTCGCTGAGCACCCGCGTGGCCGCCACGGACCAGACGTCGGGCAGCTTGACCATGGCGTCCATCACGTCCGGCAAGAACGAGGCCTCAACCCGGGGCCGGCCGATACCTTCGATGCGCGAGCCGCACTCCAGGCTCAGGCCGGCGTCGCGGCAGAGGTAATGGTCGAAGAAGACCGAGCGCTCGGCATCTGCCCCGCACACGCGCGTGGCGTGGCGCCCGTAACGCACGAAGCGACCCAGCGTGGCCAGCGTGCCGCCCGTGCCGGCACTGCACACCAGCCAATCCGGCACCGGGTGGCGCTCGCGCTCCATCTGCTTGAAGATGGATTCGGCGATGTTGTTGTTGCCGCGCCAGTCGGTGGCCCGCTCGGCGTAGGTGAACTGGTCCATGTAATGGCCGCCCCCCTCCTGCGCGAGGCGCCTGGCCTCGGCATACACCTGGGTCGGATCGGTCACCAAGTGGCAGCGGCCGCCCTGGAACTCGATGGCGCGGCGCTTGGCTTCGCTCACCGTGGCCGGCATGACCGCCACGAAGGGCAGGCCGAGCAGGCGCGCAAAGTAGGCCTCGCTCACGGCCGTGGAGCCGCTGGAGCTTTCCACCACCGGCGCGCCCTCACGCAGCCAGCCGTTGCACAGCGCGTACAGGAAGAGCGAGCGCGCCAGCCGGTGCTTGAGGCTGCCGCTGGGGTGGATGGACTCGTCCTTCAGGTAGAAGTCGATGCCCGGAAACGCGGGCAGCTCGAGCGGGATCAGGTGGGTGTCGGCGCTGCGCTGGAAATCGGCCTCGATCTTGCGAACGCATTCGGCCGTCCAGGCGCGCGCACCCATCATTGCAGCCCCAACTCGTGCATCAGGCGCGCCACCTGCTGCTTGAGCAGGTCCACCTCGGCGCGCAGGGCCTGCAGCTCCGCATCACGCGCGGGCATCGAGGCCGGCGCGGCGGCAGGCGCAAAGGCCGACATTTCCACCGGCCCGCACAACAACTGCGCCCAGCGGGACTCGCGCGCGCCCGGCGCACGCGGCAGCTTCACCGCCAGCGGCGGTTCGCGCGCCGCCAGCTCGTCCAGAAAACCTTCCACGGAGGAAATGTCGGCAAAGCGGTGCAGGCGCTCGGCGTTCAGGCGCAGTTCGGCCGCCGTCTGCGGGCCGCGCAGCATCAGCACGGTCAGCAAAGCCTCGGCCTGACCGGGCACGCCGTAAACACGCTTGAGGTTGTGCTCGAAGCGCGTGACGCGATTGCCGCTGACCTCGAAGACCAGGCTCTGCTCCTTGAGGCTGTTCAGGGCCTCCAGCACCTCGGGCTCGCTCAGGTTCATCACCGGCTCGCGAGCGGTCTTCTGGTTGCAACCCAGGGTCAGGGCGTTGAGCGAGAGCGGATAGCTGTCCGGCACGGTGTGCTGCTTTTCCACCAGCACCGCCAACACACGCGCCTCGACGGGCGTCAGGTCACGCACGCTCACACGCCAAACCCATCGTCGGCCTGCACGATCGCCCCGTTGATGAAGCGACTCTCATTGGCGCACAGCATCAGCAGCGTCGTGTCCAGGTCCTGCGGCTGGCCCACGCGCTTGCGCGGCAGCATCTCGATCAGCTGCTTGCCGTGCGCGGTCTCCCAGTGGTGGTGGTTCATCTCGGTGTCGATGTAGCCCGGGCAGATGGCATTCACATTGATGCCGTACTTGCCGAACTCCAGCGCCATGGCGCGCGTCATGTGCACCACGCCGGCCTTGCTCATGGCGTAGATGCCGATCTGGCTGAGCACGCGCAGGCCGGCCATGGAGGCGATGTTGACGATGCGCCCGCCCGTGAAGCTGCCCGGCGCCGCACCCTTGGCGCGCGCCAGCATGCGCTTGGCCACCTCCTGGGCGACGAAGAAGGCGCCGCGCAGATTGGTGTTCATCACGTAGTCCCAGTCCTGCTCGCTCACATCGACGATGCGCTGGCTGGTGGAGACGCCAGAGTTGTTGACCAGGATGTCGAGCGTGCCCATCTCGGTCTCGGCATGGGCCACGGCGGCCTTGATGGAGCTCAGATCCGTCACGTCCAGCGTCACCACATGGGCGTCACCACCCTCGGCCTCGATCTCGGCGCGCAGGCTCTTGAGCCGCTCCACCCGGCGACCGGCCAGCACCACGGCCGCGCCAGCCTTGGACAGGGTGCGGGCGAACTGCGCGCCCAGGCCGCTGGAGGCGCCGGTGACCAGGGCCACGCGGCCCGAAAGATCGATCGAATAGCTCATGGTTCTTGTCCTGTGGAAAGCCCTGCGGCAGGGCCGTCCGGGGACGTTAGCACGGGGCTTTCCCGCAGTGCTTCTGGGGCCTGGCCTCTAAGAAAAAAGCACGACCGTTCGTTTTATTCTCGTTCTCCCTAGAATCCGCCGCCTCTGAGAACCCCCCGCACCGCCATGACCAACGACGAGATCCTTGCCCAATTCGGTCCCCGTGAATCGATGGAGTACGACGTCGTGGTCGTCGGCGGCGGCCCGGCCGGCCTGGCCACGGCGATCCGGCTCAAGCAGATCAACCCCGACATCTCGGTGGTGGTGCTGGAAAAGGGCTCCGAAGCCGGCGCCCACATCCTCAGCGGCGCCGTGATGGACCCGCGCGCCATCACCGAGCTGTTTCCGAACTGGAAGGAACTCGGCGCCCCGCTGAACCAGGCCGTCAGCGGCGACGACATCCTGTTCCTGAGCGAAAGCGGCCACACCCGCACGCCCGACTGGCTGGTGCCGCGTAACTTCCACAACCACGGCTGCTACGTGGTCAGCCTCTCCAACGTCACCAAGTGGCTGGCCCAGCAGGCCGAAGGCCTGGGCGTGGAGATCTTTGCCGGCTTCGCCGCGGCCGAGGTGGTGTATGACGACCAGGGCCGCGTCAAGGGCGTGGCCACCGGCAACATGGGCATCGGCAAGGAAGGCGAACCCACCGACGCCTTCCAGCTCGGTATGGAGCTACACGGCAAGTACACGATCTTTGCCGAGGGCGCACGCGGCCATCTGGGCAAGCAGTTGCTGGCCAAGTACAAGCTGACCGAAGGCAAGGACGTGCAGACCTTCGCCATCGGCATCAAGGAGCTGTGGGAGATCCCGGCCGAGAAGGCCCAGCCCGGCAAGGTGGTGCACACCGCCGGCTGGCCGATGGTGGACGACACCTTCGGCGGCGGCTTCCTCTACCACCTGGAAGACAACAAGGTCACCCTGGGCTTCGTGATCGGCCTGGATTACCAGAACCCGCACATGAGCCCCTTCGAGGAAATGCAGCGGTGGAAGACCCACCCGGCCATCCGCGCGCACATCGAAGGCGGCAAGCGCATCGGCTACGGCGCGCGCGCCATCAACAACGGCACGCCCCAGGCCCTGCCCAAGACCGTGTTCCCGGGCGGCGCCCTGGTGGGCTGCGACGCCGGCTACCTGAACGCCGCGCGCATCAAGGGCAGCCATGCCGCCATCAAGAGCGGCATGCTGGCCGCCGAGGCCGCCGCCGCCGCCCTGGCCGCCGGCCGCGCCCAGGACGAGCTGAGCGAGTACCCCGCCGCCTTCGAGAAGAGCTGGCTGAACGAGGAACTGCAGCAGACCCGCAACTTCAAGCTCTGGTTCAAGAAGGGCAAGACGGTGGGCCAGCTGATGACCGGCATCGAGCAGTGGCTGCTGCCCAAGATCGGCGTGACCAGCCCGCCCTGGACCCTGCACAACCACAAGGCCGACCACGAGGCCCTGCGCCCCGCGGCCGAGTGCGCGCCGATTGCCTACCCCAAGCCGGACGGCAAGCTCAGCTTCGATCGCCTCTCCTCGGTGTTCATCTCGAACACCAACCACGAGGAAAACCAGCCGGCCCACCTGACGCTGAAGAACGCCAGCGTGCCCGTGGCCACCAACCTGGCCAAGTACGGCGGGCCCGAGAGCCGCTACTGCCCGGCCGGCGTGTACGAGTTCGTCAAGGCCGAGGACAGCGGCGCCCGCCTGCAGATCAATGCCCAGAACTGCGTGCACTGCAAGACCTGCGACATCAAGGACCCGACGCAGAACATCGTCTGGATCACCCCCGAGGGGGGCGGCGGGCCGAACTACGTCGGCATGTAAGCACAAGGCCCGAGAGGGTCTTCCCACCCCGGACTTGCGCGGGATCTAGGGAGAGTCCGCAGCCGTCTTGCTGTGGCACGAAGTTTCAATTCGTGTCTCATCAAGACAAGGCGCCGCAGCAGCGCGCAGGAACTCCCATGACGAACTGGAAACTCGTGAGCGGTGGCCTGGTGGCCGCCCTGGTCTCTTCAGGCGCCCTCGCCGCGCCGGGCCAGTGCGTGGACGTGCGCCTGAACAGTGCCACCCCGGTGCTGCGCGGCGACGTGGACGTGAAGCTTGATGTGGCCGTCACCAACACCTGCCGTCACCCGGTGCAGCTGCTGAGCTGGCAGCTGCCCAGCGACGACATCGACGGCCCGCTGTTCCAGATCGAACGCGACGGGCAGCGTGTGAGCTACCACGGCGCCATCATCAAGCGGGCCAAGCCAGAAGCCGGCGACCATCTCAAGCTTGAAGCCGGCGCCACGCTGAACTACAGCGTCGAGCTCACCGGCACGTACGACCTCAGCGTCAACGGCCGCTACGCCATCCGCTACGCCGCCAAGGGCCATGCCAACTCGCCGGCCCAGGCGCTCAAGTCCGAGCCCCTGTACCTGTGGCTGGAAGGTCGCAGCGGCAAGGTCACGGCCAGCAGCGGCCCGCTGCCCAGCCTGGTACAGCCGGCCGCGGCCGGTCTGAGCTACACCGGCCGCTGCTCGTCCTCGCAGATCAGCAGCCTGCAGCAGGCCGTCACCGCCGCCACGAACTACGCCTCGGAATCGGCCAGCTACCTGGGCGGCAGCGGCTCGGCCACGGCGCGCTACACGACCTGGTTCGGCGCCTACAGCAGCGGCAACTGGGCCACCGCGCGTGATCATTTCGTCAAGGCCCGCGACGCCTTCCAGACCCAGGCCCTGACCCTGGACTGCAGCTGCAAGAAGAAGGGCACCTTCGCCTACGTCTACCCGAACCAGCCCTACAAGATCTACGTCTGCGGCGCGTTCTGGAGCGCCCCGATGACGGGCACCGACTCCAAGGGCGGCACCCTGGTGCACGAGATGATGCACTTCACCGTCATTGCGGGCACCGACGACTGGGCCTACGGCCAGTCGGCCGCCACGCAACTGGCGATCACCGACCCCATCAAGGCGCTGAACAACTCGGACAACCACGAGTACTTCGCCGAGAACACGCCGCGTCAGAACTGATCGGTTCCGCCCCATGCGCAGCGCCTGCCCGTGTCGGATCACGCGCAGGCGCTGCCTGTTTCTGGCAGGCTGCGTGGCGATGCCAGCGCTCGCCTTACCCAGCTTGAACTGCGAACTGAGTTGGTCCCGCCCGGGCCAGCGCCTGCGCGTGCACTTGCACAACCCCGGCCCGCAGGCGATCTGGCTGCTGAACTGGGGCACGCCGTTCGAGCCCGGCTGGTGGGCACGCTGGTTGCAGATCGAGCACGAGGGCCGCCCCCTGCCCTACCAGGGCGCGCAACTCAAGCGCGGCGAGCCCGAAGCCACGGACTACTTCCTGCTGGGCGCCGGCGCGCGCCGCCAGGTGGTGGTGCATCTAGCGCCAGCCTGGGACCTCACTGCCCCCGGCCGCTACCGCCTCGTCCCGGCCTGGCAATGGCTGGACGCATTCGCGCAAGGCGCGGCACGCCCACCACGCGCGCGCGAGCAGCACCGCGCCTTGCCCCAGGCCGTCAACAGCCTGGACTGGGTGCGCCCTTAGATCACCACCGGTTCGGGCTCCAGCCGGATGCCGAACCGCGCGAACACCGAGGCCTGGATGGCCTGGGCCAGGGTCAGCACCTCGCCGCCGCGCGCCTCGCCGCGGTTCACCAGCACCAGGGCCTGCTTCTCGTAGACGCCAGCGCCGCCGACCGACTTGCCCTTCCAGCCGCAGGCATCGATCAGCCAGCCGGCCGCCAGCTTGAAGCGCCCGTCCGGCAGCGGGTAGTGCACCAGATGAGGGTCGCGGGCGATGACCTCGCGGCACACCGCCTCACTGACGATGGGGTTCTTGAAAAAGCTGCCGGCATTGCCGATCACCGCCGGGTCGGGCAGCTTGGCGCGGCGGATCGCACAGACCCAGTTCGACACCTGTTCGGGCGTCGGCTCCTTCACCCCGGCCTGCTCGGCGGCGCGTTGCAGATCCAGGTACTCCAGCTCCGGCTGCCAGGCCTTGGGCAGGCGGAAGCGCACGCGCAGGATCACGCTGCGCCCGGCCAGATGCTGTTTGAAGACCGAGTCGCGGTAGCCGAAATGGCAGGCCTCGCGCCCGAGCGTCACGACGCGGCCGCTCATCAGGTCCAGGGTGTCCAGGCACTCGAAGCGGTCCTTGACCTCGACCCCATAGGCACCGATGTTCTGCACCGGCGCCGCGCCCACCGTGCCCGGGATCAGCGAGAGGTTCTCCAGCCCGGGCGCGCCCTGCTCCAGCGTCCAGCGCACGAACTCATGCCAGCGCTCGCCCGCGCCGGCTTCGACGACCCAGTCGGCGCCGGCGTCGAAGATCCGCCGGCCCGGCACCTCGACCTTCAGCACCAGCGGCTGCAGGTCCTTGGTCAGCACCAGATTGCTGCCGCCGCCGAGGATGAACTTGCTGGCACGGCCCCAGTCGGGGTGGTTGACGACCCAGTGCAGGTCGGCGTCCGAGCCGATGCGTACCAGCCGGCGCGCCTTCGCGGGCAGGCCGAAGCTGTTGTACGGACGAAGATCGACGTCGCACTCGATCTGGGGGGCGGGGGAAGGGGTTGGCATCGCCGAGAATTGTCCCTGCTCCCCTTCTACGAATCGAATTCGCACCATGCCTTCTTTTGACGCCGTCCTCGAACCCAATCTGGTTGAAATCCGCAATGGCGTGGACAACGCCGCCAAGGAAGTCAACACGCGCTTCGACTTCAAGGGCACCGGCGCCCAGGTGGAACAGAAGGGCAAGGAAAAGGACGCCATCATCGAGCTGACCGCCGACTCCGACTTCCAGCTCGAACAGCTGGAGGCGGTGCTGATCGACAAGATGACCAAGCGCAAGGTCGAGCTGACCTACTTCGAGCGCGACGGCAAGATCGAGAAGTTGGGCGGCGACAAGGTACGCAAGACCTGGAAGGTGCGTGCCGGCATCCCGTCCGACCTCGCCAAGAAGATCGTCGCCAAGATCAAGGACAGCAAGCTCAAGGTACAGGCCGCCATCCAGGGCGATGCCGTGCGCATCACCGGCAAGGACAAGGACGTGCTGCAGACCTGCATCGCCCTGCTGCGCAAAGAGATCGACGACACGCCGCTGAGCTTCAACAACTTCCGCGACTGAACGCCATGCGTGCCGCCCTGCTGCTCAGCCTGCTGCTTGCCACCGGCGCAGCGGCGGCACCCAGCGTCAGTCTGAACGGCAGCCTCGGCAAGTCTGCCGCGCTGCTGGTCATCCAGGGCCAGGTCAAGACGGTGCGCCTGGGTCAGACCGTCGAAGGCGTGAAGCTGATCGAGGTCGGCGACGACCAGGCGGTGGTGGAAGTGGAAGGGCAGCGCCTGCAGCTGCGCCTGGGCTCCGCACCGGTGGCCCAGCGCGCCGCCTCGGCGCAGAAGCGCATCGTGCTGTCGGCCGTTGAGGGCGGGCACTTCGTCACCCAGGGGAGCATCAACGGGCACTCCGTGCGCTTCCTGGTCGACACCGGCGCCACCGCCGTGGCCATCGGCATCGACGACGCCAAGCGCATGGGCCTGCGCTACCAGAACGGACAGCGCATCCAGGCCCACACCGCCAACGGTGTCACCCAGGCTTATGTGGTGACGCTGGACAGCGTGCGCATCGGCGAGGTCGAGGTCGGCGGCGTCGAGGCCATGGTGCTGATGACCTCCATGCCGGTGGCCCTGCTCGGCAACAGTTTCCTGAGCCGCTTCCAGATGAAGCGCGAGAACGACATCCTGACGCTCGAACGCCGCTTCTGAGCGAGCCCTTGCGCACCTCATGGCCTTCTTAAGATGGCCTTCCCTGCCCCGCCGCCCTGCCCATGCCCCACCCCATGTTGCGCCCCCTGCTGGCCGCGCTCCTGCTTGCCACCGTCTCGCTACCCGCCGCAGCCCAGGCCTCGCAGGCCGGACGCTATTTCGAGGACGCGCTGAAGCGCTTCGAGGCGAAGGACCTCGATGGCGCGACCATCCAGCTCAAGAACGCGCTGCAGCAAGATCGCAACCACCTGCCCGCGCAGTTGCTGATGGGCAAGGTGGCACTGGCCAATAGCGACCCCCAGCGCGCTGAGGTCGCACTTGGCGAAGCCCTGCGCCTCGGCGCCAACCGCAATGAAGTTGTGGTGCCACTGGCCCAGGCGATGCTGCAGCTTGGCCGGCACCAGCTCATGCTGGAGGACCCGCGCACCCAACCCACCGGCCTGAGCGATGCCAACCAGGGGCGGCTACTTCTAGTGCGGGCCGCAGCACACACGGACCTGGGCGAGGATGCCTTGGCCATCTCCAGTATTGAGAAGGCGCGCGCGCTGCTCGGGCCCACGGTCGAGGGCTGGCTGGCCGAGGCGGGCCTGCGCATGCGGCAACGCCAATACGACCAGGCGGAGCGGGCCGTGGAGCGAGCGTTGGCGCTCGCACCGAACGACCTCGATGCCCTGCACCAGAAGGCGGCACTGGCCCATGTGCAGGGTCAGTTCGACACCGCATTGGCGCTATACGAACGCGTCCTCAAGCTGGCTCCCCAACAGCTGGAAGCACGCGTGGCGCGGGCGGGCTTGCTGCTGGACCTGCAGCGCTTCGAGGGCCTCCAGACCGAAGTCAATGCGCTGCAGCAGGCCTTCCCCAAAGACCCCCGGGTTGCTTATCTCCGCGCGCAGATGGCCGACCAGCGCGGCGAGCGCGCCGAGTCGCTGGCCGCGCTGCGCAGCGTCACGGAACTGGTGGACCCAGTGCCCTTCGACGTCATCCGCTTTCGCCCCCAAGTGCTGATGCTCAATGGACTTGCGCATTTCGCTCTGGGCGAACTGGCCAAGGCAAAGCCTTACCTGGAGGGTCTGCATCGCCAGAACCCACGCAGCCCGACGGTCAAGCTTCAGGCCCAGATCCTGTTCGAGGAAGGGCAGGTCGAGAACGGGATCGTGCTGCTTGAACAGTACCTCCGACTGCAACCGCAGGATTCCCAGGCACTCGCCCTGCTGGCATCCGGCCACACCGCGCAGGGCCGTCATGCCAAGGCGATCAGCTTGATGGAAGAGGCGCTGCGAACGAGAGAGAACGATGAGTTGCGCGGCGTGCTGGGGCTTTCGCTGCTGCGCACCGGCCAGGCCCGCCAGGCGCAGGGCGTGCTGGAGGCCACGGTCAAGCGCAATCCACGTCAGGTGCAGGCCGGCATCTCCCTGGCCATGCTGTATCTGCGGACGCAGCAATATGCGCAGGCCGAGAAGCTGGTGCAGGGTCTGCTCGGACCGCGCAGCCTGCGGCCCACGCACCTGCATCTGCTGGGCATGGCCCGGGCCGGCAAAGGGGATGCGAAGGGTGCCTCCGAAGCCTTCACGGAAGCACTCAAGCTGGATCCGAGCCTGGTCCCGGTCCAGATCAGCCTGGCCAGACTGGAGGCCCAGCAAGGACAGCTGCAGCCGGCGCTGCAACGACTGCGCAATCTGCATGAGCGCGACAACAAGAACGTCGACGTCATGCTCGAGCTGGCCGGCATTCAATTGCGCGCCAACAATGCAAGCGAAGCGGAGCGCTGGCTGGAGCGTGCGGTCGCCGCAGCGCCGCAGAAGGAATGGCGGCCGGATGTCGCGCTGGTCGAACTCAGACTGCAGCGCGGTCTGCGCGATGAAGCCCTGACTGCCGCCAACGCCCTGATGTCCAAGGCGCCGGAGGAACTGGCGGCGCTTGTGGTGCTGGCCAAGGTTCAGATGGCGCGCCAGGAACTTGCGACGGCCCGAAGCGTGCTGGTGAGAGCGGCGAGACGCGCCGGTTTTGACGCCAACGCGCTGGCCGAAATTGGCGGGCTGCAATTGCAGGTTGGCGATGCAGAAGGGGCCCGCTACAGCCTCGAGAAAGCCCTGCAAACCCAGCCTGGTCACGTGTTGGCACAGGGCCTGCAGGCATCAGCGCTGCTGCGACTGGGCCGTCTGCCAGAAGCGCAGCGACTGGCCGAGAAGGTGCTGGCGGCCGCCCCCAAGGCCGCAACCAGTCACCTGCTGATGGCTGACTTGGCCATGGCGGAGCGTCAACCGGACCGTGCGCTCGTGCATCTGCGTCGTGCCCACGAAGTTCAGCCCAGCACCGCGACTGCCATTCGGCTGTTGGACCTACTGAGCTCGAAGGACGCCGCAGCCGCGACTCGTTTCGCCGAAGACTGGCTACGCCGACAGCCCAGCGACGCCCACATGCTCCGGGCGCTCGCTAGTTTGCATGCGCGTCGCCAGCAATTTGAGGCTGCCCGCCCCGTATTTGAGTCTCTCCTGCGCCTTCGCCCGCAGGATGTGGCGGCCCATAACGATCTCGCGAACGTGCTGTTGAAACTCGGCAAGCTTGACGCCGCAGCCCAGACCGCAGAACGTGCGCGCCGGCTCGCCCCGCAGAGTGTCGAAGTCATCGACACGCAGGCCTGGATTCACTTCCACCGCAACGAAACCGAGCAGGCGCTGACCCTGTTGCGCGACGCCCGCCTGCGCGCGCCTGACAACAGCGAGATTCGCTACCACCTGGCGGCCGTCCTGGCCAAGCGTGGGCAGAAAGCGGAGGCGCGTCAGGAACTGGATGCAGCGCTGCAAGCGCCTGGCAGTCTGGAGAGCGCGAAAGAGGCCCAAGCCTTGCGCGCCGCACTCAACTAGGGGGATGCCGCAGGTGTCGCAGAAATTTACAGTGCGAGCCATCGTTCCAATGGAACTCCCCCTGTAAGACGGCAATGCGCTGTCCGCAGGGAGAAAAACAAACACTGGCACGAAATTCGCTTAATTGAGGCGAACGCTGCTCAAGGTCGAAAACGGAGAACTCAATGAAGAAGTCGAAGCTCATCTCTCAACTGGCACTGGCCACTGCCATGTCAGCCGCGAGCTTGGCTCCTCAGACTGCCTCGGCGCTGACGACCTGGGGCAACGGTGGCTGCGTCTGGTCGGGCGACATGGCTGGCAACCTGTGCACGATCGGTACCGGTAATGCCAAGGTCAATGTCACCGCCTACGGCACCACCGACCTCGCGCCCGTTCAAGGCTGGGAAACGGCCACCTTGATGAATTACAGCGGCGGCTTTGGAGTCAAGAACCGCGGCACAAATGACCCGGGCGAGGGCACCAACCCTGAGCACGCCATCGACAACAACGGCAACAACGGCACGGCCGGCGGGTTCATCACCGACGCCCTGCTGTTCTCCTTTGAGCAAAGCACGATCCTGCGCAATCTGACGATTGGCTGGAAGAGCGGCGATGCCGACATTTCGGTGTTGCGCTACACGGGCCAACTGCCTCCGGTGCTGACGGACAAAACCCCCAGCGGGCTGCTGAGCTCGGGCTGGCAACTGGTGGGTCAGTACGGCAACGTGACAACCAACACCAACCAGGCCATCAATGCCAGCGGCGGAGCTTCGAGCTGGTGGTTGGTCACCGCTTACAACAGTGCCTTCCAGAACAAGGGCTGGACGATGGGCGATGACTATTTCAAGCTGCTGTCGGTTGCCGGCGACCAGCCGCCGCCGCAGAGCCAAACGCCCGAACCCGCCTCGCTGGCCTTGGTCGGCTTGGCGGCACTGAGCCTGGGCTACGCCCGTCGCCGCCGCCTGCCGCGCTGAGCAGTCCCGAATCCACATCAAATCGCCCGGCGTGCCGGGCGATTTTCATTCAGGTTCAGGCACCTGCCAGGCGACGACCATAATCCCGCGCCATGCAGGTCTTTCGCGGGTTCCACCACCCCTCCATCGCGCCGGCGTGCTCGCTCACGATCGGCAACTTCGACGGCGTGCACCGCGGCCATCAGGCCATGCTGGCCTTGCTGCGCAATGAAGCCCAGCACCGTGGAGTACCAAGTTGCGTGCTCAGCTTCGAGCCCCATCCGCGCGATCACTTTGCCCGTCTGGCCGGCAAGCCCGAACTGGCGCCAGCCCGCATCGCCACTCTGAGGGACAAGCTGTCCGAACTGGACCGCTGCGGCATTGATCAGGTCGTGATCCTGCGCTTCGACGCGCAGCTCGCCGCGCTGTCGCCGCGTGATTTCGTCGAGCAGGTGCTGGCCCAGGGCTTGGGCGCCCGCTACGTCTTGGTGGGCGACGACTTCCGATTTGGCGCCAAGCGCCAAGGCGACTACGCCACGCTGGATGCCCTTGGCAGCCAGTTCGGCTTCGACGTGGCGCGCATGATGAGCTACGAGGTGCATGGCTTGCGCGTCAGCTCCTCGGCCGTGCGCGACGCCCTGGCCGCGGGCGACCTGCAGCGGGCACAGGCCCTGCTCGGTCGCCCCTACTCCGTTTCCGGCCACGTCCTGCACGGCGCCAAGCTGGGGCGTCAGCTGGGCCCGGGTTTCCGCACCCTGAACCTGCGCTTCCAGCACCCCAGACCGGCGGCCCAGGGCATCTTCGTGGTGCAGACCCATGGACTGGGCCCCGAACCCCTGCCCGGCGTGGCCAGCCTGGGCTACCGGCCCACGGTGGACGACAGCGGCCGCATGCTGCTGGAGGTGCATTGCCTGGACTGGCCCGAACACCTGGGGCTGGAGGGGGGCTACGGTAGACTCGCCCGCGTGGAACTGCTGCACAAATTGCGTGACGAGGCCCGTTTTGAAGGGCTGGAAGCCCTGACGGCCGCCATCGCGGCCGATGTGGCCGCCGCACGTGCCTGGTTCGACGGCCACGCCGCCGAACGCCGCCAGACCACGCGCGACCGAATTTGATCGGCCGCGGCCCCTCGGTCCCGTACCAGGCCGCCCTGCCCTCCTGCCGATCCACCCCTGCTTCTGCGGCCGCCGCCGCACACCCGCCATGAGTACGCCTGACTACCGCAGCACCCTGAACCTGCCCGATACCCCCTTCCCAATGCGCGGCGACCTGCCCAAGCGCGAGCCGGGCTGGATCCAGGGCTGGCAGGAAGGCGAGCTCTACCAGGCCCTGCGTGCCGCCCGCTCCGGAGCGCCGAAGTTCGTGCTGCACGATGGCCCGCCCTACGCGAACGGCGCCATCCACATTGGCCATGCCGTCAACAAGGTGCTCAAGGACATGGTGGTCAAGAGCCGCCAGCTGATGGGCTTTGACGCCGCCTACGTGCCGGGTTGGGACTGCCATGGCCTGCCGATCGAGAACGCGATCGAGAAGGCGCATGGCCGCCACCTGAGCCGCGATGACATGCAGGCCAAGAGCCGCGCCTACGCGACCGAGCAGATCGCCCTGCAGCGCCAGGGCTTCGAGCGCCTGGGCGTGCTGGGCGACTGGCAGCACCGCTACGCCACCATGGACCCGAAGAACGAGGCCGGCCAGATCCGCGCGTTCAAGAAGGTCATCGAGCGCGGCTTCGTCTACCGCGGCCTCAAGCCCGTCTACTGGTGCTTCGACTGCGGCTCCTCGCTGGCCGAGTTCGAGATCGAGTACGCGGACAAGAAGAGCCAGACCCTGGACGTCGCCTTCCCCACCGCCGAGCCGGCCAAGCTGGGCGCCGCCTTCGGGCTCGAAAGCCCCGTCGAGGCCAGCGCGGTGATCTGGACCACCACCGCCTGGACGCTGCCGGCCAACCAGGCGCTGAACCTCAACCCCAAGCTGCGCTACGCCCTGGTGAAGACCCCGAAGGGCCACTACATCGTGGCCCAGGCGCGCGTGGAAGACTGCCTCAAGCGCTGGGCGCTCGAAGGGGAAGTCGTCGCCACCTGCGTGGGCGAAGCCCTGGCCGGCCTGCACTTCCACCACCCACTGGCCAGCACCGATGCCGGCTACGCCCGCACCGCCCCGGTCTACCTGGCGGACTACGCCACCGACGAGGACGGCACTGGCATCGTGCACAGCGCGCCGGCCTATGGCCTGGACGACTTCTTCTCCTGCATGAACCATGGCCTGCGCCATGACCAGATCCTGAACCCGGTGCAGGGCGATGGCCGCTACGCCGAGGACCTGCCGCTGTTCGGTGGCCAGAACATCTGGAAGGCCTGCCCCGTCATCATCGACACCCTGCAGGCCGCCGACCGCCTGCTGGCCACGCAGACCATCACGCACAGCTATCCGCATTGCTGGCGCCACAAGACGCCGGTGATCTACCGCGCCGCCTCGCAGTGGTTCATCCGCATGGATGCCGCGCACAAGGGCACCGAAGGCGTGTTCGCCAAGGAACAGCCGACGCAGACCCTGCGCGAGCTCGCGCTGGCCGCCATCGACGCCACCGCCTTCTACCCCGAGAACGGCCGCGCCCGCCTGCGCGACATGATCGCCAACCGGCCGGACTGGTGCATCAGCCGCCAGCGCGCCTGGGGCGTGCCCCTGCCCTTCCTGATCCACAAGGACAGCGGCGACCTGCACCCCGACACCATGGCCCTGCTGGACCGCGCGGCCGACATCGTCGAGGCCGGCGGCGTCGAGGCCTGGAGCCGGCTGACGCCGGAAGACCTGATCGGTGCCGACGGCGCGAACTACGCCAAGAGCAGCGACATCCTCGAGGTCTGGTTCGACTCCGGTTCCACCTTCGAGCATGTGCTCAAGGGCAGCCACGCCGGCCTGGCCCATGAAACCGGCCCCGAGGCCGACATCTACCTCGAAGGCCACGACCAGCACCGCGGCTGGTTCCATTCGGCCCTGCTGCTGGGCTGCGCTCTGCACGGCCGCGCGCCCTACAAGGCGTTGCTGACCCATGGCTTCACGGTGGACGGCCAGGGCAAGAAGATGAGCAAGTCGCTCGGCAACACCCTGGCGCCGCAGCTGGTGGCCGAGAAGATGGGCGCCGAAATCATCCGCCTCTGGGTGGCGGCCACCGACTACTCGGGTGACTTGGCGATCGACGACAAGATCCTCGCGCGCGTGGTCGACAGCTATCGCCGCGTACGCAATACCTTGCGCTTCCTGCTGGCCAACGTCAGCGACTTCGACCCCACGGTCGACGCCGTGCCGGCCGGACAGCTGTTCGAGGCCGATCGCTACGCGCTCGCCCGCGCCGCCCAGCTGCAGACCGAGATCCTGGCGCACTACCAAGCCTACGAATTCCACCCGGTGGTGGCCAAGCTGCAGGTCTACTGCTCCGAAGACCTCGGTGCCTTCTACCTGGACGTGCTGAAGGACCGGCTCTACACCACCGCGCCCAAGAGCCTGGCGCGCCGCTCAGCGCAGACGGCGCTGTGGCAGATCACCCACGCCATGCTGCGCTGGATGGCGCCCTTCCTGAGCTTCACGGCCGAAGAGGCCTGGCCGCTGTTTGCCAAGGCCGGCCAGCCCGGCGTCGGCGGTGCGGGGCGCAGCCTGTTCGAAGAGCAGTTCTGGGCCTTTGACGCACCGGACGAGGCGCTGATCGCGAAGTGGAACCGCATCCTGGCGGTGCGCGCCGAGGTCAACAAAGCGCTGGAGGCGGTGCGCAGCGCCGGCGGTATCGGCGCTTCGCTGCAGGCCGAGGTGAAGCTCAGCGCCGAAGGGGTCGATCTGGCCGCGCTGCGCTCCCTGGGCGAGGACCTGAAGTTCGTGCTGATCGTCTCCAAGGTCGAACTCGTCGAGGGCACGGCGCTGGCCGTCGAAGTCACGCCCAGCAGCGCGGCCAAGTGCGAGCGCTGCTGGCACTACCGTGACGATGTCGGCCGCAACCCCGCGCACCCGGCGCTCTGCGGCCGCTGCGACGACAACCTGCACGGCGCGGGCGAAGCGCGGGTCCACGCCTGATGGCGGCCCCCGCTCCGAACTGGTGGCGCTGGCTGCTGCTGGCGGCCATCGTCATCGTGCTGGATCAGTTCACCAAGGTGCTGATCCTGGGGGCCTTCCAGCTGCACGAGGGCAAGCAGGTCACGAGCTTCTTCAACCTCGTACGGGCGCACAACACCGGGGCGGCCTTCAGCTTCCTGGCCGGTGCCGGGGGCTGGCAGCGCTGGTTCTTCACGGGTCTGGCGGTGGCGGCGGCGGTCTTCATCACCGTGATGCTGCGCCGCCACGGTGGCCAGACCCTGTTCGCCAGCGCGCTCGCCTTGATCCTGGGTGGCGCCGTGGGCAACGGCATCGACCGCCTGTGGCATGGCTATGTCGTGGACTTCCTGCAGTTCCACTGGGCGGGCTGGGCCTTCCCGAGCTTCAATCTGGCCGACAGCGCCATCACCCTGGGTGCGGCGCTGCTGATCCTGGACGAGTTGCGACGGGTGCGCGCCAGCCGCTGAGCCAGCGTGTAAAAAGCGTCCATGCCCAGCTTGCCCCCCCTCTGGAACCAGGCCCCCGGCCTGCTGGCCGTGGTGGACGCGCGCAGCGGCAGCGTGGTCGAGGCCAACGCCCTGGCCGAGGCGGTGCTGGCGGGTTTGAGCGGCTGGACGCAAGTCAGCGCCCTGGCCCGTCTGCTGGGCGACGCCCCACGCGCCGCCGAAGCCCTGGGCCAGCTGCAAGCCAACCAGACCTGGCGCCACCTGGCCCTGCTGCACGAACCGCGCGGGCCGCGCTGGTACCAGCTGGAGCTGCGCCCTCTGGAGGGCGCGCAGGCCAAGGGCCCTCAAGGCTTGCTGAGCGGGCAGGACGTGCACGAGCTCATCGAGCAGCGCATCGAGCTCGAGCGCCAGCTGAACCAAGCCCAGGCGCGCGCCCAGGCCCAGACCGATCTGGCCGCGCATCTGGCGCACGAGATGCGCACGCCCTTGGCCGGCGTCATCAGCCTGACCGAGCTGGTGTTGGGCAGCGAGCTGAACGAGCGCCAGCGCAAGCTGCTGGACCTCTCGCTGCAATCCGGCCGCGGCCTGCTGGAGCTGCTGAACCACAGCCTCGACCTGGCCAAGCTGGATGCCGGCGGCATCAGCCTGGAGCAGGCGCCTTTCGCCCTGCACGACTGCCTGAAAGACGCCCTGCAGCCCCTGCTGCCCCAGGCCCATGCCAAGGGCCTGAAGCTGGCCGCGCGCGTGCAGCCCGGCGTGCCGCACCAGTTGCTGGGCGATGCCTTGCGCCTGCGCCAGGTCATCGTCAACCTGGTGGGCAATGCCATCAAGTTCACCGCCAAGGGCGAGGTGCGGGTGGACATCCAGCGCGCCGACTGGCCCGAGCTGATGGTGGCCCCCGGCGCCGCGCTGCGCTTGGCCGTGGCCGTGACGGACACCGGCCCGGGCATGACGCCGGCTCAGCAGGAGGCCCTGTTCAAGCCCTATGCGCAGGCCGATGTGTCGATCGCCCGGCGCTTTGGTGGCACCGGCCTGGGCCTGTCGATCGCCCAGCGCCTGGTGGGCCTGATGGGCGGGCGCATCGAGGTGGAAAGCAGCCCCGGCGTGGGCAGCTGCTTCCGCTTCGAAATCGAGATTCAGCGCGCGCCAGCCGGCGCGGCAGCGGCCGAGTTGACCTGATTCCTCTCAAACCGCCAGCTGCACCCTCATCTGCCGGTGCCCGTAGGCCCGGTTGAACAGCGGCGTGGCCATCAGCGTGGTGACGATGGCCATCATCACCATCACCGTGAACAGCGTGGGCGTGATGAGGCCGGCCTGCAGGCCGATGTTGAGGATGATGAGCTCCATCAGTCCGCGGGCGTTCATCAGGCTGCCCACGGCGGCCGCTTCCGAGCGGTCCATGCCCTGCCAGCGCGCCACCGCGTAACAGGCGCCGCCCTTGCCCAGCACCGCGCACAGCAGCACCACCGTGGCCAGGCCCCAGAGTTCCGGGCTGCTGAGCAGGTTGATCTGGGTGTTCAGGCCGGAGTAGGTGAAGAAGGTCGGCAGCAGCAAGGCGGTGGTCAACGGCATCAGCTGGCGCTGCAGGCTCTCGGTGACCGCACCGCGCGGCATCGCCAGGCCGAGCAGGAAGGCGCCGAACACGGCGTAAATGCCGATCATGTCGGTGCACCAGGCCGCCAGCATCAGCAGGGCCAGGATCAGCACCAACTGGGTGCTGTTGAGGTCACCCTCCACCTTGCCGATGAGGCGCGGCAGCAGCAGGCGCAGCGGCCCCAGCACCACCAGCGCGAACACGATGGAGCCGCCAATGGCCAGCACGGCGATCGAGGCCTGGCCCTTGAAGCTGGCCAGCACCACCGCCAGCACGCACCAGGCTGCCGCGTCGTCCACCGCGCCGGCTGCCAGCGTGAGCGCGCCCAGCGGCGTGCCGGTCAGGCCGCGCTCGTGAATGATGCGCGCCAGCATCGGAAACGCCGTGATGGACATGGCCGCGCCCAGGAAGAGCATGGCCTGGAAGGGTTCGGTGGCGGCGGGGAAGAGGTCTTCGCGGGCGGCCAGGAACCAGGCCAGACCGGCGCCCAAGGCAAACGGCGCGGCGATACCCGCCACCGA
This sequence comes from Inhella proteolytica, assembly GCF_016093275.1. GTDB lineage: Bacteria > Pseudomonadota > Gammaproteobacteria > Burkholderiales > Burkholderiaceae_C > Inhella > Inhella proteolytica. The sequence continues at coordinate 71,343 of NZ_JAEDAK010000001.1, read as the reverse complement.
CACCGCGGCGGCCTTGCCCACCCGGCCTTTGATGAGCCCGTGGTCGAACTCGCAGCCGACCAGGAACATGTACAGCGCCAGCGCAATCTGCGCCAGCGCGAACAGGATCGGCTTGCTCTCGGGCGGGAAGAGCGTGGCGCTCAAGCCCGGGGCCAGCATGCCCAGCAGCGAAGGCCCGAGCAGCACCCCGGCAATCATTTCGCTCACCACCGGCGACTGCCCGAGCTTGACGAACACCCAACTGAGCAGCTTGCAGCTCAGCAGGATGACGGTGAGCTGCATGAACAGCAACACGGACAGATCAAACGGCGTCATGGCGGTATCCAGGGATGCAAGCCGCCATTGTCAGCGGCTTGAAAGCGTTTTCAAGCTGGGAGTTTCAGCAGGCTGAAGGGGCCACGGCCGCTGGCGGCGGAGATCAGGCCCAGCACCCGCCCCGGCTCGGCGCCGACCATATCCCAAGTGAAGCGCCAGCCCCAGTTGCCGCCCAGGGTCCCCGGCGTGTTCATGCGGTGGGCGCTGTCCAGCCCCAGGATGTCCTGCAGCGGGAACACCGCCAGGTTGGAGACCGAATTGGCCGCTGCGCGAATCATCGCCCAGTGCACATCGTGGGCGCCACAGGCCAGGTAGCTGGCGGCGTACTCGCGCTCGCGCGGGCGGGCGGCGTTCCACCAGCCCTTCACCGTGTCGTTGTCGTGCGTGCCGGTGTAGACGATGGTTTCGCGCGCGTAGTTGTGCGGCAGAAACTCGTGGTCGCCCTCGGCACCGAAGCCGAACTGCAGGATCTTCATGCCCGGGAAGCCGCAGCCGTCGCGCAGGTCGATCACATCGGGCGTGATCAGGCCCAGGTCCTCGGCCACGATGGGCAGCGGGCCCAGCTCCTTGGCGATGGCGTCGAACAGGGCCTTGCCCGGGCCGGGCACCCACTGCCCTTCCTGGGCGGTAGGGCAGCTGGCCGGGATCTCGTAGTAGCCGGCAAAGCCGCGGAAGTGGTCAATGCGGAACACATCGGCCTGGGCCAGGGCGCGCCGCACGCGCGCCGTCCACCAGGCGAAGCCGTCCTTGGCCATGCGGTCCCAGCGGTACAGCGGGTTGCCCCAGCGCTGGCCGTCGGCGCTCATGGCGTCGGGCGGCACGCCGGCCACCACGGTGGGCTGAAAGGCCTCGTCCAGGTAGTAGAACTCGGGCGCGGCCCAGCAGTCGGCGCTGTGGTGGGCGATGAAGATCGGCAGGTCGCCCATGATGGCGATGCCCTTGGCATTGGCGTAGGCCTTGACGGCGGCAAGCTGCACGTCGAACTGCCACTGCACGAAGCACCAGAAGGCGATCTCGTCGGCGTGCTCCTTGCGCGCCTTGGTCAGCGCCGCCTTTTTGCGGCTGCGCAGCTCGGGCGCCCAGTCCCACCAGCATTTGCCGCCATGGGCGGATTCGAGTGCCATGAAGAGGCTGTAGTCGTCCAGCCAGCTGGCCTGCGACTGCGCCCAGGCGGCGTACTGCTGGCGCTGCGCCTCGGTGGCCTTGGTGAAAAAGCCGGCCGCCGCGGCGCGCAACTGCTGCATGCGCCAGGGCACGACCTGGCCAAAGTTCACCTGATGCGCATGGAACTGCGGCGGCTGGGGCTGCGGCAGCCAACCGGCCTCCACCAGGGGCTCCAGCGCCACCATCAGCGGGCTGCCGGCGAAGGCGGACACCGACTGGTAGGGCGAATCGCCCGGGCCGATGGGCGTGGTGGGCAGCAGCTGCCAGACCCGCTGGCCGGCGGATTCGAGCCAGTCGACGAAGTGCAGGGCCGAGGGGCCGAGATCGCCGATGCCGTGAGGGCCGGGGAGTGAGGTGATGTGCAGCAGCACGCCGCTGGCGCGTTGGTTCAAGTTCATGTCAGCGTTCCTAAACGGATCGGTTCAATTCTTGGCGTCGATGCCCCGCAGCAGCACCAGGGAGTGCCCGGCAACGTCCACAGCGCCGCCACTGGCGCGCGAGCACGCGCTGGAGTCAAGCAGCAGCTCCCAGCCTCCCGCCGGCAACACAAAGCGCCGCGACTCCCCTTCCGGGTTGAAGCACAGCAGCAGCCGCTCACAAGGCATCGGCCCGGCATGCAGGGCGCAGGCAAACGCGCCCTCCCCGCCCACCTGCCAATCGCTGGCCTGCATTTCGCCGCCATCGGCGCGCAGCCAGTGCACATGGGCCTGGCCCGCGCCCGGGCCGCTGAACCAGCGCGTGTGGCGCAGCAGGGGCAGTTCGGCGCGCAGCGCGAAGCAGCGGCCCACGAAGTCGATCAGCTCCGCGTCGGCGCCCGGCCAGTCCAGCCAGGTGGTCGGGTTGTCCTGGCAGTAGGCGTTGTTGTTGCCGCCCTGGGTGTTGCCCAGCTCGTCGCCGGCATTGAGCATCGGCGTGCCCTGCGAAAAGGCCAGCGTGGCCAGCAGGGCGCGCTGCAGGCGGCGGCGCGTTTCGGTCACGGCCGCGTCGTCGGTCGGCCCTTCCACGCCCAGGTTGGCGCAGAGCTCGTTGTCGCGCCCGTCGCGGTTGTCCTCGCCATTGGCGTGGTTGTGCTTGCGGCTGTAGCTGAGCAGGTCGCGCAGCGTGAAGCCGTCGTGGCAGCTGACGAAGTTGACGCTGGCGGTGGGCCGGCGCCCGCCGTGGTGAAAGACATCGCTGGAGGCGGCAAAGCGGCGCGCGAATTCGCCGCGGCTCACGCCGGTGTTGAGCCAATAGCCCCGCGCGGCGTCGCGGTACTTGTCGTTCCACTCCAGGAAGCGGCCCGGGAAGTGGCCCACCTGGTAGCCGTTCGGCCCGGCGTCCCAGGGCTCGGCAATCAGGTGCACGGCGCCCAGCACCGGGTCCTGGCGCAGCGCGGTAAAGAAGGCCGCCTGCGGGTCATAGCCCCCCTGCTTCGTGCGGCCCAGCACCGGGGCCAGGTCAAAGCGGAAGCCATCGACGCCGTATTCCTGGACCCAGCAGCGCAGCGAATCCAGCACCAGCTGGGCCACGCGCGGGTGGGCGCAGTTCAGGGTGTTGCCGCAGCCGGTCCAGTTTTCGCAACGAGAGGGGTCGTCGGGCTGCAGGTGGTAGTAGGCGCGGTTGTCCAGGCCACGGAAGTGCAGCGTGGGGCCGAACTCGTTGCCTTCGGGCGTGTGGTTGTAGACCACATCGAGCAGCACCTCGATGCCCGCGGCATGCAGGGCCTGCACCATGGCGCGGAACTCGGCGCGGATGTCGGCCGGGTCCTTGGCGTGCGCCCAGCGCGGGTCGGGGCAGAAGAAACCGAGCGAGTTGTAGCCCCAGTAATTGGGCAGGCCCTTGTCGGCCAGATGCGGTTCGTCGATGGCGTAGTGGATGGGCAGCAGCTCGACGGCGTTGACGCCCAGGCGCTTCAGGTGCGCGATGGCCGCGGGGTGGGCCAGCCCGGCGTAGGTGCCGCGCAGGGCCTCGGGCACCGCCTGCAGCTGGCGCGTGAAGCCCTTGACGTGGACTTCGTAGATCACCAGATCGGCGGTGGCGTGGTGCGGGGCGTTGGCGCGCGGGTCGGGGCCGGGCAGCGCGGCGGCCACGCGGGCCTTCAGCGCATGCAGGGCGTTGTCGCGCGCGTCGAAGCTGCGCGGGCCTTCCGGGTCGCCCAACACATAGCCATGGTGCTCGGCGCGCCAGCCGAAGCGGCCGACGATCTCGCGCGCCTGCGGGTCCAGCAGCAGCTTGTGCGGATTGAAGCGGTGGCCGCGCTCGGGCTCGTAGGGCCCGTGGGCGCGCAGGCCGTAGACCAGCCCTGCCCTGGCTCCAGGCAGGAAGCCGTGCCAGATGCCGTCCTCGGGGCCATGCAGCGGGTAGCGGCGCAGCTCGCGCTGGCCCTCGGCATCGAACAGGCAGACCTCGATGGCGGTGGCGTGCTCGGAGAACACCGCGAAGTTCACGCCGCCATCGCGCGTCGCGCTGCCCAGGGGGGCCACGCGGCCGGGTTGGAGCTGGTCGGGCAGGCGCATCAGCAGGGTGAGAGAAAAAGAGTGGCCAGCGGGGGCAGCGTCAGCGCCAGGCTGTGGCTGCGGCCATGGGCGGGGATGGGCTCGACAGTCAGCGGGCCGCTGCCATCGCCGAGGTTGCTGCCGCCGTAATGTTCGCTGTCGGTGTTGAGCCGCTCGCGCCAGGCGGCGCCCGGGCAACCGATGCGGTAGCCCTCGCGCGGCACGGGGGTGAGGTTGCACACCACCATCATCATGCGGCCCTGGCCATCGTGGCGCAGCCAGGCCAGCACGGAGTTGTCGGCGTCGTCCGCCACCAGCCACTCGAAGCCGGCAGATTCGCAGTCGAGGCGGTGCAGCGCCGGCTCGGCGCGGTACAGCGCATTCAGGTCCTGCACGAGGCGGCGCACGCCGGCGTGCGCGGGCTCCTGGGCTTGAGACCAGGGCAGGCCAGCCTCCAGGTTCCACTCGCCGCGCGTTCCCCATTCCTGGCCCATGAAGAGCAACTTCTTGCCGGGGTGGCCCCACATGAAGCCGTAATAGGCGCGCAGGTTGGCGAACTGTTGCCAGTCATCACCCGGCATCTTGTCCAGCAGCGAGCCCTTGCCGTGCACCACCTCGTCGTGGCTGAGCGGCAGCATGAAGTTCTCGCTGAAGGCGTAGACGAGGCCGAAGCTCATCTGGCCATGGTTCCAGCGCCGGTGCACCGGGTCCTGGTGCATGTAGCGCAGGGTGTCGTTCATCCAGCCCATGTTCCACTTGAAGTGGAAGCCCAGGCCGCCCTCATAGGTGGGCCGGCTGACGCCAGGAAAAGCGGTGCTCTCCTCCGCCACGGTGATGCCGCCGGCCAGGCTGACCTGCTCGTTCACATGCTTGAGCAGGCTGATGGCTTCGAGGTTCTCGCGCCCACCCTCATGGTTGGGCACCCACTCGCCATAGGGGCGCGAGTAGTCGCGGTAGAGCATCGAGGCCACCGCATCCACGCGCAGGCCATCCACGCCGAAGTGCTCCACCCAGTAGAGCGCGCTGCTGGTCAGGAAGGCGCGCACCTCGGCACGGCCGAAGTTGTAGATCAGGGTGTTCCAGTCGCGGTGGAAGCCCTCTTTCGGGTCGGCGTACTCGAACAGCGCCGTGCCGTCGAAGCGCGCCAGGCCATGGGCGTCCATGGGGAAGTGCGCGGGCACCCAGTCCAGCAGCAGACCCAGGCCCGCGGCATGGCAGGCCTGCACGAAGCGCGCGAAGCCCTCGGGCGGGCCGAAGCGCGCCGTGGGGGCGAAGAGACCGAGGGTCTGGTAGCCCCAGGAGCCGTCGAAGGGGTGCTCGCTGATGGGCAACAGCTCCAGATGCGTGAAGCCCAGGCCCTGCACGTAGGGGATCAGCGTGGCAGCCAGTTCATCCCAGGTGGGAAAGCGCCCGCTGGGCGCCTGCCAGCTGGCGGGGTGCACCTCGTAGACCGAGATCGGGGCGTCGCGCCGGTTGGCCGCGGCGCGCTCGGGTGGCAAGGCGCGTGGCGCCGGCAGGCCCTGCACCTTGGAGGCGGTAGCCGGGCGCAGCTCGGCGGCAAAGGCGTAGGGGTCGGCCTTGAGCGGCAGCAACACGCCCTCATGGGTGCGCAGCTCGAACTTGTACAGATCGCCGCGCTGCAGGCCGGGGATGAAGAGCTCCCACACGCCCGCGGCGTGGCGCAGGCGCATGGGATGGCGGCGGCCATCCCAGCCATTGAAGGGGCCGACGACCGACACCCGCTGCGCGTTTGGCGCCCAGACGGCAAAGCGCACGCCCGCCACGCCTTGCAGCGTGAGCGGGTGCGCGCCCAGCAGCTCATGCGCGCGCGGCTCATTGCCGTCGCGCAGCCGCTCCAGATCGGCATCGCTGAGCAGCGCACCGAAGGCGTAGGGGTCGGCCTGGGTGGATTCGCTGCCGTCAAACCAGCGCACCTGGAGCAGGTAGTCCGCCCCGGGGTGGGCCGGAAGCGCGGCCTCGAACAGATCGCTGCCCTCGCGCCGGGGCAACTCCAGCACCGCGCCCGGCAGCCGCACCTGCACCTGCAGCGCACCGGGCAGGAAGGCGCGCAGCCACACTGCGCCCGCTTCCGCGTGCGGGCCCAGCACGGCGAAGGGGTCGCCATGGCGGCCCTGCTGCAGGGCCTCGAGCGCGGCGGCGGAAAGCATCAGGCCAAGGAATCGACCGACCAGACGCGCTCGACGTACTCGGCAATCGTGCGGTCCGAAGAGAACCAGCCCATGCCGGCCACGTTCTTCAGCGCCCGCTCGGCCCAGGCCGCACGGTCGCGGAAGGCTTCGTCCACCCGGCCTTGAGTGGCCACATAGTCGGCAAAGTCGGCCATCAGCAGGTAGTTGTCCACCTGCAGCAGCTTGTCGACGATGGCGCGGTAGCGCTGGGTGTCGCCGTTGGCAAAGCTGCCGTCGCCCAGGGCGTCGATGACGGCCTTGAGCTGGCGGTTCTCTTCCACGTACAGGCGCGGGTCGTAGCCCAGGGCCTTGATCTTCTCGACGGCCTCGGTGCGCAGGCCGAAGACGAACATCTCATCCACGCCCATGTGCTGGGCCATCTCGATGTTGGCGCCGTCCCAGGTGCCGATGGTGCAGGCGCCATTCAGGGCGAACTTCATGTTGCCGGTGCCACTGGCCTCGGTGCCGGCGGTGGAGATCTGCTCGGAGAGGTCCGCAGCCGGGATGATGGTCTCGGCCAGGCTGACGCCGTAGTTGGGCAGGAAGGCGAGCTTGAGTTTGTCGCCCACGCGCGGGTCGCTGTTCACCACGCGGGCCACGTCATGCGCCAGCTGGATGATGAGCTTGGCCATGTGATAGGCCGAGGCGGCCTTGCCGGCGATCACGACCGTGCGCGGCACCCAATCCGCTTGAGGATTGGCCACGATGGCCTGGTAGCGCGCGATGACGTGCAGGATGTTGAGCAGCTGGCGCTTGTATTCGTGGATGCGCTTGATCTGCACATCGAAGAGGCTGGTCGGGTTGACGACCAGACCGAGCTCCTGGCGGATGCGCGCTGCGAGCTTGTCCTTGTTGGCCTGCTTGACGGCCAGGAAGGCCTTTTGCAGCTTGGCCTGACCGGCCTTCTTCTTCAGCTTGGCCAGCTCGCCCAGGTCGGTGCGCCAGCCCTCGCCCAGGGTCTCGTCCAGCAGGGCCGAGAAGCCGGGGTTGGCCTGCATCAGCCAGCGGCGCGGCGTCACGCCGTTGGTGACGTTGTGGAAGCGCTGCGGGAAGAGGCGGGCGTAGTCGGCAAAGATGGTCTGCACGCACAGGTCCGAGTGCAGCTGGGCCACGCCGTTGACGCGGTGCGAGGCCACCACGGCCAGCGCGGCCATGCGCACGCGGCGCTCGCCGCCGCCATGCTCGGGGCCCTCGTCGATCAGCGAGACGCGGCGCAGCAGCGCGGTGTCTCCGGGGAGTTGCGCCTTCACGCCATCCAGGAAGCGCTGGTTGATCTCGTAAATGATTTCCAGATGGCGCGGCAGCAGCGCTTCGAACATGCGCAGCGGCCAGGTTTCCAGCGCCTCGGGCATCAGGGTGTGGTTGGTGTAGCTCACCGCCTGGCGGGTGATCGCCCAGGCCTCGTCCCAGCTCAGGCCATGCTCGTCCAGCAGCAGGCGCATCAGCTCGGCGGGCGCCAGGGCCGGGTGGGTGTCGTTCAGGTGGATGGCGTTGGCGCGGCCCAGGCCCTGCAGGCTGCCGAACTCGCGCAAGTGGCGCGCGATCAGATCCTGCAGCGAAGCGCTGACCAGGAAGGCCTCCTGCTTCAGGCGCAGTTCGCGGCCGGCGTCGGTGCTGTCGTCCGGGTAGAGCACCCAGTTCAGCGCCTCGGCCGCCACGCGGTGGCGGTTCGCGCCCTCGTAGTCACCGCGGCAGAAGGCCTCGAAGTCGATCGGCTTGACCGAGCTGGCCTGCCACTGGCGCAGGGTGGAGACGCGCTCGCTGTGGTGCGCGGGCACGATGAAGTCAAAAGCCTGCGCCACCACCTCCTCGCCCCCCACCCAGCGGCGCTGGCCGCCTTCGACCACCACGCGGCCGCCGAAGCGCACCGTGTAGCGGCACTCGGGGCGCGGCTGCTCCCAGGGCGTACCCAGGCGCAGCCAATCGTCCGGGCGCTCCACCTGGCGGCCCTCGGTGATGCCCTGGGCAAACATGCCGAACTGGTAGCGCAGGCCGTAGCCGAAGCTGGGCAGGCCCAGTTCGGCAAAAGAATCCAGGAAACAGGCGGCCAGGCGGCCCAGTCCGCCATTGCCCAGCGCGGCGTCGGGCTCGCGCTCCAGCACGTCGGCCAGTTGCAGGCCCAGCGGCGCCAGGGCTTCGGCCAGGGTGTCCGTCAGGCCCAGGGCGGCGAGCGCGTTGTGCAGCGCGCGGCCCATCAGGAATTCCATCGAGAGGTAGTGCACGCGGCGCGTCTTGGCTTTGGCGCCGCGCTTGGCGTCCTGCGCCTGGGTCTTGGCCCAGCGCTCGGCCAACACACTGCGACAGGCCGTGGCGGCGGCGCGCAGCGCGCTGTCGCGGTCCAAGGGAGCCTGGGCCAGTTCGGCGGCCAGGGCGGACTTGAAGGCCGATTGCAGGCGGGTGCGCTGGGTGGTGGACATAGGGGCCGTCGTCACGTGCATGGGGTTCAACCGCGTGAAGGCCCCTATCGCTTGCAGCGGGGCCGTGGGCAAGATCACCGCGGCGCGCGCACCCTGCACTCAGGACGCAGCAAGCCGCGGCGGCGTGGACTCAGTATCGCCGAGTCGTCGCGCCGCGTGTAGTTTGACTACATCGGGATAACCCGGATTTTGCCAGCATCTCTCACAGAGTCTGTATGGATGCAGCGCGGAGACTACGGGTTGCCAATGTTGTGAAACTACATTTGCCTCGGTATATTGGCCCCACCAACAAGCGGCGCACCCCCGTACCAGCGCCCACGGAGACCACGATGGCGGATGTGCAGTTCAAAGGAGTGACCAAGGCCTACGGCGACGTGCGCATCCTGCATGGCATTGACCTGGAGATCCGTGACGGCGAATTCATGGTCTTCGTCGGCCCCTCGGGCTGCGGCAAGAGCACCCTGCTGCGCACCATCGCCGGCCTGGAAGACATCACCGGCGGCGAGTTGCGCATCGGCGGCCGGCTGGTGAATGACGTGCCGCCCGCCGAGCGCGGCATCGCCATGGTGTTCCAGAGCTATGCGCTGTACCCGCATATGAACCTGTACGACAACATGGCGTTCGGGTTGAAGCTGGCCAAGGTACCCAAGGACGAGATCGAGCGCTCGGTGCGGCACGCGGCCAAGATCCTGCACATCGACCACCTGCTGGACCGCAAGCCCAAGGACCTATCCGGCGGCCAGCGCCAGCGCGTCGCCATCGGCCGCGCCATCGTGCGCAAACCCGAGGTGTTCCTGTTCGACGAACCGCTCTCGAACCTGGACGCGGCGCTGCGCGTGCGCATGCGCTACGAGTTCGCCAAGCTGCATGAGGACCTGAAGACCACCATGGTCTACGTGACGCACGACCAGGTCGAGGCCATGACCCTGGCCGACCGCATCGTGGTGCTGAGCGCCGGCAAGATCGAGCAGGTGGGCAGCCCGTTGGAGCTGTACGAGCACCCCTGCAATCTGTTCGTGGCCGGCTTCATCGGCAGCCCGAAGATGAACTTCATCGAGGCCGAGCTGGTGAGCGGCAACGACCTGCGCGCCATGGTGCGTCTCGCCAGCGGCGCCCTCATCGAAGCGCATGTGGACGCCAGCCGCGCCAAGCCCGGCGACAAGGTCTGCTTGGGCGTGCGCCCCGAGCACTTCACGCTGCAGCCCAGCGAATCGAACATGCTCTCGGCCACGGTGACCTTCGTGGAGTCGCTCGGCGGCGCCACCTTCGCCTACTGCGCCTACCCGGGCGTGGAAGACGCGCTGACCTGCGAGTTCGACGGCCGCTCGCGCATCCGCAGTGGGCAAGAGTTGAAGCTGCACCTGCCGGCCGACGCCGCCTACCTGTTCGACGCCCAGGGCCAGGCCTTCCCCCGCCTGGGCGCCCGCCACGAGCAGGCGGCCGCATGAAGCGCCTCTTGCTTGCGGCCGCACTGGCCGCCGCCCTGCCCGCGGTGCAAGCCGAACCGCTCAAGCTGCTGGTGTGGATCAATGGCGACAAGGGCTACAACGGCCTGCAGCGCGTAGGGGATGCCTTCACCAAGCTCAGCGGCGTCAAGGTAGACGTGCAGCACCCCGAAGGTGCGCCCGAAAAGTTCCAGCAGGCGGTTGGAGCGGGCAAAGGCCCAGACATCTTCTGCTGGCCGCACGACCGCGTGGGCGAGTGGGCCAAGGCCGGCCTGATCGTGCCGCTGCGCCCGGCCAAGAGCATCCGTGAAGAAATCGAACCCAGCGCCTGGGAGGCCTTTCGCTACAACGGCAAGCTCTGGGGCTACCCCATCGCCATCGAGGCCAATGGCCTGATCTACAACAAGGACCTGGTGGCGGTGCCGCCGGCCAGCTTCGACGAAGTCATCGAGCTGGATGCCAAGCTCGCCAAGCAGGGCAAGAAAGCCATCCTGTGGGACTTCAACAAGAGCTTCTTCAGCTGGCCCATGCTGGCCGGTGCGGGCGGTTTCGTGTTCGGCAAGAACCCCAAGGGTGACTTCGACGCCAGCCAGGTGGGCGTCAACACCCCCGGCGCCGTGAAGGGGGCCGAGATGCTGGACCGCCTCATCAAGACCGGCGTGATGCCCAAGGGCGCGCGCTATGCCGAGATGGAAGCGGGCTTCGCGCGCGGCAGCGTGGCCATGATGGTCAGCGGCCCGTGGGCCTGGGACAACGCGCGCCGCGCCAAGATCAATTTCGGCGTCGCGCCCATCCCCGCCGTGGTGCCCGGCCAGCCCAGCCAGAGCTTCGTGGGCGTGCTGGGCTGCATGGTCAGCGCCAGCTCCAAGCTCGAAGACGTGGCGCGCGAGTTCCTGGAAAACCACTTGCTGCGCCCCGAGCAGCTCAAGGTCATCAACGCCGACGTGCCCCTGGGCGTGCCGGCCAACAAGGCCTTCTACGCCGAACTGGCGGCCGACCCCGCCATCCGCGCCACCATGGAAAACGCCCGCACCGGCCGCCCCGTGCCCAACATCCCCGAGGTGGGCCGCTTCTGGACCGCGATGGACGCGGCGCTGGAGGCCATCACGAACGGCCTTCAATCCCCCAAAGATGCGCTGGACGGCGCCGCTGCCCGCATGAAGGTGGTCCGATGAACAGCGCCGCCACCCTGCCCCGCCCCGCCACCGGCCTGCCCGCCTGGGCCCGCTGGTTGCTCACCGGCGCCGCCGCGCTGGCTTCGCTCTACCTGGTGTTCAGCGTCGTCGCCACCGGTCAGTACCTGCTGGGCCTGGGCCTGCTGACCCTGTTCGCCAGCGCCTTCGTCATCTACGGCACCAACGTCAGCTTCGCCTACCGCTACCTGTTCCCGGGCGTGGCCGGCATGCTGCTGTTCGTGGCCTTTCCGCTGCTGTACACGGCGCAGCTGGGCTTCACGAACTACTCCAGCAGCAACCTGCTGACCGAGGAGCGCTCGCGCGACTACCTGCTCAAGCAGACCGCGCACGACGAAGACCAGGCCCTGATCAGCGAGCTGCACGCCGATGGCCAGGAGTTCCGTCTGGTGCTGCGCCGCACGGTGGACGGCGCGCCGGCCTACGTGTCCGGCCCGCTGGCCCTGCGCACGGCCAAGCTGCCGCCCGTCATCACGATGAAGACCCCCGCCGAGGCCAGCTTTGCGGTCGCCCAGGCACTCGGCCTGAAGGACGTGCTGGAACACCGCGCGGTGCTGCGCCAACTGGCCCTGCAGCTGCCCGATGCCCCCACCGCAGGCGGCCCGCTGCTGCACTACGTGGGCGTGCGCGCCTTCGCGCCGCGGCAACCGGTGTGGACGGCCAACCCGGACGGCTCCGTCACCGAAACCGCCACCGGCACCCGCTACGCCCCGAACCGCGACACCGGCTTCTTCGAGAACGCCGCCGGTGAGCGCCTGCAGCCCGGCTTCAAGGTGGCGGTGGGCTGGAAGAACTACGCCCGCCTCTTTGGTGACACCGACTTCCGCGGCCCCTTCGTGTCCATCTTCATCTGGACCGTGGTGTTCGCCCTGCTCACCGTGGTCTTCACCACCGCCGTGGGCATGGGCCTGGCCGTGCTGCTGAACTGGGAGGGGCTGCGCTACCGCACCACCTACCGCACCCTGCTCTTCCTGCCTTATGCGGTGCCGGGCTTCATTTCCATCCTGGTGTTCAAGGGCCTGTTCAACCAGAACTTCGGCGAGATCAACGCCATCCTCGACGCCCTCTTCGGCATCAAGCCGGCCTGGTTTGCCGACCCCTTCCTGGCCAAGTCGATGATCCTGATCGTCAACACCTGGCTGGGCTACCCCTACATCATGCTGATCTGCGCCGGCCTGCTGAAGGCCATCCCCGCCGATCTGTATGAGGCCAGCGCGCTGGCCGGCGCCGGGCCGCTGACGAACTTCTTCAAGATCACAGCGCCGCAGATCGTCAAGCCGCTGATGCCCTTGCTGGTGAGCGCCTTCGCGTTCAACTTCAACAACTTCGTGCTGATCGCGCTGCTGACCGACGGGCGACCGGACTTCCTCAACACCAAGATCCCAGCCGGGCAGACCGACATCCTGGTCTCCTACACCTACCGCATCGCCTTCCGCGATTCGGGCCAGGACTTCGGCCTTGCTGCGGCGATCTCGACGCTGATCTTTGTGCTGGTAGCCGTGCTGTCGATCATCAATTTGCGGCTCACCCGCGCCAACCAGGGAGCGAAGTGATGGCCATCGTCCAAAGCAAGAACCAGAAATGGCGCACCTTCGCCGCCCACGCCTTTCTGTGGGTGCTGATCGCCGTCACGCTCTTCCCGCTGCTGGCCGTGGTGAGCATCTCGCTGCGCCCCGGCAACTTCGCCACCGGCAGCTTGATCCCCACCGAGATCAGCCTGGAGCACTGGAAGCTGGCGCTCGGCATTTCCTTCCAGGGCCCGGACGGCGCCCTGGTGCAGCCCCCCTTCCCGGTGCTGCGCTGGCTGTGGAACTCGATCAAGGTGGCGACGATTTCGGCCGCGCTGATCGTGATGATCTCCACCACCGCCGCCTACGCTTTCGCGCGCCTGAAGTTCCCCTTCAAGCAAGGCCTGCTGTCCAGCATGCTGCTGCTGCAGATGTTCCCGGTGGTGCTGGCCCTGGTGGCGATCTTCGCGATCTTCGAGACCATCGGCGCCTACATCCCTTGGCTGGGCGTGGAAACCCATGCGGGCCTGATCGTGGCCTACCTGGGCGGCGTGGCCACCCACATCTGGACCATCAAGGGCTACTTCGAGACCATCCCGGTGGAGATCGAGGAGAACGCCAAGGTGGACGGTGCCACGCATTGGCAGGCCTTCCGCCATGTGCTGCTGCCGATGGCCGTGCCCATCCTGGTGGTGGTGTTCGTGCTGGCCTTCATCGGCACCATCATTGACTACCCGGTGGCTTCGGTGCTGCTGCGCGAGGAATCGAACCTCACGCTGGCGGTGGGCTCGAAGTACTACCTGAACGATCAGCGCTTCTTGTGGGGTGATTTCGCGGCGGCGGCGGTGTTGTCGGGATTGCCGATCACGCTCGTGTTTTTGATGGCGCAGCGGTGGATCGTTTCTGGTTTGACGGCGGGTGGCGTGAAGGGGTGATTGCGTGCATTCGATGCAGCCCGCAGGGGTCTTCAACCCCTGCACCCCGACCCGCATTTCTTTGTCTTGCCAAAGAAACGCGGGGCAAAGAAAGGCGCTGAATGCACGCAGCCGGCTTCGGGCCGGCCGCGACTGCACGGCTGGCTCACATGGCTCCCACACCCCTTCTGGGACTGCCAAAACCCGGGCACTAAGCTGGCCGGAGTACCGGCCGACTAGACCACCGCAAGCCATCTCGGGCTCTCTGCGATGAATGGACCCCCAACGAGTGGTTTGGCTTGGCTGGGCGCTGATTGGGGCTCTGTTCTTCGTCGCTCGGAGGCCATGGTCCTCGCTGCCCGGGACGACCGGCACTCCGGGCGCCTTCGTCGTCCTGACCGTCGAAGTCATATGAGGGCTCGCGTCAGTGTGAGTCCAAGCACCGCCATCACAGTTCGCCCCTAGGGCGACTGTGCGCATTCAGCGCCTTTCTTTGGTCACTTTCTTTGGCGCAGCAAAGAAAGTGACCCGCCAGCCGGGGCGGAATCCCGGCGGGGTCTTTCGGAGTGAACGAGACCATGAAGACGATCCTGGCCGCCCTAGCTTTCGCATGTTCAAGCGGTGCCATCGGCGCCCCCGCCAACAAGTTCGACGCCGAACTCAAAGGCCGCTTCGACGCCCGCGAGAAAGACTGGCGCAACGGCGCCATCGTCTACCAGGTGCTGCCGGACCGCTTCGCCCCACCCGCCAACCTGGACGCCAAGCGCCCCCTCTACCCCGCGCCCAAGATCCTGCGCCGTTGGGACGAGACCCCCAAGCGCGGCCAGTACCTGCCTGAGGCCAAGCTCTGGAGCCATGAGATCGAGTTCTGGGGCGGCGACCTGCAAAGCCTCACGGCCAAGCTGGACCATGTGCAGCAGCTCGGCGCGGATGTGCTCTACCTGAACCCCATCCACCTTGCGTACACGAACCACAAGTACGACGCCTTCGACTACCAGGCCGTCTCACCCGAGTTCGGCACGCGCGCGGATGTGAAGGCGCTGGCGCAGAACCTGCACGCGCGCGGCATGAAGCTGGTGCTGGACGGCGTGTTCAACCACATGGGCCGCAACGCCCCGAAGTTCAAGGACGCCGAGGCCAACCCGAAGAGCCCCTGGCGCGACTGGTTCTACTTCGGGCCGCAGTACCAGAGCGGCACGCGCATCTGGTGGCTGGCCGAGAACCTGCCCGAGCTGAACCTGGAGCTCCCCGCCGTGCAGGACCATGTGTTCCGCGCCAAGGACTCCGTGGTGCGCAGCTACCTGCGCGAAGGGGTAGACGGCTGGCGCCTGGACGTGGCAGTGGACATGGGCTTCGAGTTCCTGCTCGGGCTCACGCAAGCCGCGCACGCCGAGAAGCCCGGCTCCCTGGTGGTGGGCGAGATCGCCAACTACCCGAAGGAATGGTTCCCGGCGGTGGACGGCGTCATGAACTTCACGCTGCGCGAGATCCTGCTGCGCCTGGCCGATGGCCGCCTGGCGCCCGCCCTGGCCCAGCGCATGGTGGACCGCATGGTGGCGGAGAGCGGTGTCGACAACCTGCTCAAGAGCTGGCTGATGCTCGACAACCACGACACCCCGCGCCTGGCCACCGCCCTGCCCGACCCCGCCCGGCGACGCCTCGCGCAGCTGCTGCAGTTCACCCTGCCCGGCGCGCCCCATCTGTACTACGGCAGCGAGCTCGGCATGAGCGGCGGCGACGACCCCGAGATGCGCGCCCCGATGCGCTGGGACCAGGTGCGCGACGACAACCCGGATTACGCCTGGACCAAGAAGCTCATCGCCCTGCGCAAGGCGCAGCGTGCACTGCGCGTGGGCGACTACCGCCCCGTCACCGCCGAGCGCCTCTTCGCCTTCGAGCGCCACACCGACCGCGCGCGCGACACCGTGATCGTGGTCGCCAACCCGGCCAAGGAAACGGTGACCGAGACCGTGATGCTGGGCAACTCCAAGCTGATGAACATCTGGATGTTGGTGGACCCCTTGACGGGGCAGAAGACCCAGATCAGCAACGGCCTGCTGCACCTCACGCTGGCGCCGCACGAGGTGCGAGTCCTCATCCCCGAGCTGAGCCCCGGCGGCGGTTACAGCGCCTACAAACGAGTGCAGTGAGCCAACATCGATGCGAGTCCTCTTCATCCTGCTGCTCAGCAGCCTGCTTGGCATGAACGCCCACGCCGACTGCCGCCCCGCCCCCAAGCCCGCGCCCGAACTGTTCCTGCGCGGCAGCATGAACAACTGGGCCGCGCTGGAGGACTACCAGTTCCGCTGGCATTGCGACGCCTGGGTGCTGAACCTGCAGCTCAACAACCGGCACGAGTTCAAGATTGCCGACGCCGACTGGAGTCCCGCCAGCATCGTGGCGGCCAATGCCCAGGGCGCACCGGCCACCGTGGCCCAGGGCGGCCACGCGAACCTGGTGCGGCAGTTCGAGGGCGAGCACACGCTGAGCCTGCGCTTTGACGCCGAAGGCCGACCGCAGCTGCAGCTGGGCCCGAAGACGGCGCCGGACGTGGTGCTGGCGCCCATCACCGACCCCGTGGCCCTGAGCCTGCGCTTCGACTCGCGCCAGCTCGCGCACAAGTCCCCCTTCGGCGCCCAGCCCCTGGGCAGCACGCTGCGCTTCGCCGTCACGGCCGAGGTGCCGGGGCTGCGGGCGGTGCACCTGGTGGTGGAGCGCCGCCACCTGGAGGGCAACCAGGAACGCCTGCACTACGAGCCGCTGGCGCGCGTGGCCCTGCAGCCCAAGCCGCACGGTGAGGGCAGCCGCTTCGAGGGCGAGTACCGCTTCGCCGACATCGGCGTCTACGGGTACTGGTTCGAGGTTGAGACGAGCCAAGGTCGCTACGCGCTGCAGAACAACAAGGACAGCGTCTACTGGACGCGCGAGCGCGGCAGCATGGGCCCGGGCGTGGTGGAGCGCCTGCCTGAGAACCTGGCCAAGGTGCGCCGCTACCGCCAGACCATCCACTTGAAGGACCTGCGCGTGCCCGACTGGGCAGCCGACGTCGTCTACTACTACGTCTTCCCTGAGCGCTTCCGCAACGGCAACAAGGCCAACGACCCGCAGCCCGGCCGCCAGCGCTACCAGACCCATGACATCGAGCGCCACGCGCGCTGGCTGGAGCGGCCCCATCGCCCCGGTGAGGCGGGTGACGCGGTGCACAACAACGACTTCTTCGGCGGCGACCTCGCCGGCGTCATCGAGAAGCTCGACGACATCCGGGCCCTGGGCGCCAACACGATCTACATGACCCCGGTGTTCCAGGCAGCCAGCAACCACAAGTACGACACCGGCGATTACCACCGCATCGACCCCGGCTTCGGTACCAATGCCGACTTCGAGCGCCTGGCGCGCGAGGCCAAGAAGCGCGGCCTGCGCGTGATCCTGGACACCTCGCTGAACCATGTGGGCTCGGACTCGCCCTACTTCGACCGCTTTGGCAACTTCGGCGGCAAGACAGGTGCATTTGCCGGCGGCAAGCCCAACCCGCAGAGCCCCTACTACGACTGGTTCCTGTTCGACACCAGCAAGACCGACCCGAACGACCAGTACCAGGGCTGGGTGGGCGTGAAGGACCTGCCCGAGCTCAACAAGGCCAGCGAGGCCTGGCGCCGCTTTGCCTACCGCGATGCCGACTCGGTGACGCGCCGCTGGCTGAAGGCCGGCTCCAGTGGCTGGCGCATGGACGTGGCGCCCTGGGTGCCGGACGACTTCTGGCGCGAGTGGTCGGCCACCGTCAAGCAGACGAAGCCGGACGCCTTGACCGTGGCCGAGACCTGGTTCGACGCCAGCAAGTACTTCCTCGGCGACCAGTTCGACTCGACGATGAACTACATCTTCCGCAACGCCGTGCTCGACTACGCGGCCGGCGGCAAGGCGCGGCAGATCATCCCCAGCCTGGAGCTGACGCGCGAGGCCTACCCCGCGCCCATGCTGCACGCCAACATGAACCTGCTCTCCACCCATGACCAGGCGCGCGCGCTGCACCACTTCGGCATCCACGGCAACCCGCACACCGACGCCGCCGAGGACCCGGTCAAGCTGGCCGAAGCGAAGCAGCGCCTGAAGCTCGCGCTGCTGTTCCAGGTCGGCTTCCCCGGCGCCCCCACCGTCTACTACGGTGACGAGGTGGGCGCAGGCGGTGGCGACGACCCCTACAACCGCGCCCCCTACCCCTGGGCGGACGAAGGCGGCCAGCCCGACCTGACGCTGCGCGCCGAGTTCCAGCGTCTGCTGGCCCTGCGCCACCAGCACGCCGTGCTGCGCCGCGGCACGCTCGAGGCGCCGCTGCTGCTGACGGATGAAGTGCTCGTGCTGCGCCGCACGCTGGGCAGCACCCAGGCCCTGGTGGCCATGAACAACGCCCGCGAGCCGCGCGAGATCACGCTGCAACTGCCCGCCGGCTCGCCCTGGCAAGACCTGCTGGACCCCAGTCTCAAGCCCCGCAGCGCGCCCGACGGCACGCTGACCCTGACCCTGCCGCCGCTGTTCGGCCGCCTGCTGCTCTCCATCCCATGACCCCGACTCCCTTCGGCCAGACCGGCCTCGCCGTCACCCCGCTGGGCTTCGGCGCCATGCATTTCGACGGCCTTGAAGACGAGGCCGAAGTCGGCCGCCTGCTCAACGGCGTGCTGGACCTTGGCATCAACCTGATCGACACCGCACGCGGCTATGGCCGCAGCGAGGAGCGCATCGGCCGCCATCTGGCCGGCCGACGCCAGGCGTTCGTGCTGAGCACCAAGTTCGGCTATGGCGTCGAGGGTGTGTCGGACTGGACCTATGAGTGCATCGTGCAAGGAGTCGAGCGCGCCTTGAAGCTGCTGCGCACCGACTGGATTGACATCGGCCACCTGCACAGCTGCCCGCTGGACGTGCTGCAGCGCGGCGAGGTGACGCAGGCCCTGCACGACTGCGTACGGGCCGGCAAGCTGCGCGTGGCCGCCTACTCGGGCGAGAACGCCGAACTCGCACACGCCCTGGCCGATGCCCGCTTTGGCAGCGTGCAGTGCAGCCTCAGCCTGGTGGACCGGGCCAACGCCGCGCAGCTGCCCACGGCCAAGGGCGTGCTCGTCAAGCGGGCCCTGGCCGGCCTGGCCTGGGCCAAGCCCCAGCGCCCGGACGACTTCTGCGAAGGCAGCTACTTTGACCGCTGGCAGGCCCTGGCCCTGCCCGACTTCGGCCTGCCCTGGCCCGAGCTGGCGCTGCGCTTCGCCGCCTTCCAGCCCGGCGTGAGCAGCCTGCTGCTGGGTACCAAGAGCCTGGGCAATCTTCGCAGCGCACAGGCGGCACTGGCAGCCGGCCCCTTGCCGGCCGACTTGCAGCAATCCCTGCAGCAGCGCTGGCAGGCGGCGGGTGGGAGCCACTGGCCGGGCTTGGTGTAAGACCCCCCAGCCCGCCGGCCTGCGGCGGCCAGAATGGGTGCCTGCCATTGCCGCACGCACCATGCCGGACCGTCGCCACCTGCTGCTCGGACTCTCTGCCCTGCCCTTCGCGCTGAGGGCCGACCCCGCGCCGCTGCAGGTCGTCACCGGCGACCTGCCGCCCTTCGCCATCGAAGGCCAGGGCGACCGGCCGGGCTTCCTGGTGGAGCTGACCGAAGCACTGATGGCCCAGGCCGGCTGGCCGGTGAAGGTGCAGTTTTTCCCCTGGGCGCGCGCCATGCAGATGGCTTTGGCCCAGCCACGCACCCTGATCCTGCCGCTGACGCGCACCCCCGAGCGCGAGCCGCAGTACCAGTGGCTGGTGAAGCTGCATGTGCAGCACTTCGCCTTCATCACCCGGGCCGGCGAGCCCCGGGTGGACACGGTGGAGCAGGCGCGCAGCCGCAAGCTGGTGGTGCTGCGCGGCTCGCCCAATCTGGCCCAGCTGCGCCGCCATGGCTTTGCCGACGAGCGGGTGGCCCAGGCCGCCAGCGTGGACGACATGCTGCGCATGCTCGAACACGGCATGGCCGACGCCATCTACGGCGGCGACCTCGTCAATCTCTACAACGCCCGCCTCAGCGGCCGCGACCCCGCCGGCCTGCAGGTCGGCCTGACGCTGGAATCCGGCGAAGTCTGGCTGGCCGCCAGCAGTGGCGTCAGCGAGGACGAGCGTCAACGCCTGCTGCAGGCGCACGCCACGTTGCAGCGCAACGGAGCCCAGGACCGGATCTGGGCCCGCTACGGGGTGCGCTGACCCCGGCAAGTACCGTTCATCGGCCAAAAACGACCGCCAATGTCGGAATTTGTTACATGGCCGTAACACACCATCAGACGATGCCTTTCGAATCAGGCACTTGGGCGCACAGGCATGTTTTGTGCTGCAACAAGTTGTAGCTCAATTCAGGGGAGTCTGATATGCGTGCATCCTTCCTGACTGCCAGCCTGCTGTTGGGCGCGAGCCTCACCGGCACGGCGGCGCCGCTGAATCTGGCCGGCGCCAACTACGTGAACTACGGCAATGCCACGGTGTACTCGGCACCGATCAATCAGTACCTCTACAACCTGGCCAATGGCGGCAATGTCAAGCCGGGCGACAACCCCTTCAACATTGGATCGACCCCGGGCGCCATCAAGGACCAGCTGGTGATCTATACCGGCGCCGGCGGCGTGGACGTGACGACCAATGCGGCGGGCTTTGACGACGCCTACCAGCCGCCCAATGGCAAGACGGATCCGTACGCCAGCATTGGCGAAGACATCGGCGTCATCAACCCGGGCAACAAGGCGGGCATCGCCAACAACAGCAACCGCACCTGGGACGCCAACCTCAATGACCTGAAGGGCTTCCTGAACGGCGGCGGTGCTGCCTTCATGTTCAACAACAACGATACGAACAAGGACCAGTCGCTGGCCATCTGGGCCCGCATCTGGATCACCGAGGCGGATGGCGATGTCTACAACGGTCGCTACCTGTACGTCGATAACCGCGACATCACCGACGACCCGACCTACCCGGCCAAGTTTTACGGCCAACCGCCGGCGCCCAACCAGGCTGCGGCTGACGCCTACAACCCCGGCGCATACACCCCTGGCGTGTACGCTGGCGGCCGGACCGACTACATCATGGCCGGCGGCAAGACCTGCCTGGACAACTTTGGCGTGCCCAAGGTCTGCGCCAACGGCGACACCAAGTTCGACCACAACCTGGGCGCCGACCATGTGGCCTACATCGCCACCTTTTCGACGCTGGACAGCTACCTGAACAGCTTGTTCAGTCTGGACAGCACCGCCCTCAGCGGCTACACGCTGCACGTGGATGTGCGGCTGGGCTGCGCCGCCGCCTGGGCCGGCAACTGCGACCAGGTGCAGATCGACAACGGCTACGAGCAGCTGTTCCTGGTGTCCCTGAACAACCCGCCGCCCCCGGGCGTGCCGGAGCCCAGCAGCCTGGCCTTGATGGGTCTTGGGTTGCTGGGTCTGGGTTACACCGTGCGCCGCCGCCGCGCCTGAGCGCAGCGCGCCGCAAACAGAACCGGGCCCTTGCGGCCCGGTTTTTTTACTTCTGCGAGGCCCCTTCGGCCTGCCAGCGCTTCACTGCGCGCGCCACGAACTCCGGCATCAGGCGCTCGCGCTGCAGCTTGTACATGGCACGCGTGAGCGCGCCGCGCAGTTCCGGGCTGTTGCATTCCGAGCGCTGCGAAAGGGTGACGTAGAGCTGTTCCTGCGCCACCGCCGGCATCAGCGTGCGGAAGCCCTGCACCGCCATGCGTGCCAGATAGGCATCGGCCGGGCTGTCTTCATAGAGCAGGTAGTCGCCACGCCCCAGCTCGACCATGCGGATCGCCTGCTCCAGGCTGGCCACCTTGGTCACGCGCAGCTTCTCGGCCGCGAAGCGGTCGAACTGTTCACCGAAGCTGTTGTTGATGACGGTGATGCCCTGGTGGGGGATCAGATCGTCCCAGCGCTTGAAGTTCAGCTTCTTGTCCCCGCGCACCATCACCACCGAGCGTGTCTCGCGGAACGGCGGGTACACATAGTCCATGTACTCGGTGCGCTGCAGGGTGAAGAAGGCGCCCGCCAGCAGGTCCAGGCGGCCGGCACGGGCCTCTTCCTGCACCCGGCTCCAGGGGCCGACGAAGCGCACCTCGATGGGGATGCCGATTTCCTTGGACAGCCAAGCCATCAGCTCGGCATTGGCGCCGACCAGCACCTCTTCGTTGGCCGGGTCGCGCCACAGATAGGGCGGGTACTGCGGGTTGCCGGAGGCGCGCAGTTGCTTGCAGCTCGAAGCCGAGGCTGCGGGCATTCCGCCCAGCCCCACGCACAGCGCCAACAAGGTCCCACCAATCCAACTCCGCATGCGTTCACTCTCAGGGTCTGGCCCTCACCTGAATGCAGCCGCTTGTTGTGGCGCCGCCCGGAGGCGGCCCGTCGTCTGGCGCGACGGCGACTTGCACGGCGGATTGTGTGCCCGACCCCAAGCGCCCTCGGCTGATGGTTCACCCCAATCAGTGCCGCAGCATGAAGGCCATTCGCACGGTTTGCGCCCCCGAGTTCGTCCAGGACCAGCAGTGGCGCACCGCCTGCTGGGGGTTGAAGGCTCCTTGCAGGCCGCGCGTGCGCTGCCGCCGCTCGGCGTAGATGGGCCGTTTGCCGATGCGGTGGAACAGCGCAAAGCTGAGGTTGCCATCGGCATGGAAGGTCCAGTGCACCTGCTGGGTCTTTTCCAGCGGCGTGCAGGCCTCCACGGTGTGGCCCGGCGCCAGGGTCTGCTCGGCCTCGAAGCGGCGCGCCTCGCCCCACTCGATCTCGACGGTGCGGGTCGGTCCCTGGGCCAGGGCCAGGGCCGGCAGCAGGAGCAGGAAGGCGGCAGGTTTCATGCAAGGGCGCGGGTGCAGGCGTAGAAGCCGTTCAGGGTCAGCCGCCCCTGTCCGGCATCCTCGCTCAACAGGTCCGGCCGCTCGATGACCGCCGAGTGGAACACAGCACCGTCGTAGAAGACGAGGCGGTTCCAGGCCGCTTCGACCTCGGCGGTGCACTCAAAGTAGGCATTGCCCTCACCCATGTAGCCGGGGGCGATGCCATACCGGGCCTGAAAGTCCGGGCCGTCGAGTTCCTGGGCGTCCGCCAGCAGCCGCTCCAGCTCCGCGGCGCTGCAGCGCGGGCGGAAGAAGCGGGTGCCGCCCAGCCGGGGGTCGGGGAACAGGTAGAGCACCGAGGCGGCGAACAGCACCCGACCCGGGTCGGCGGCCACACGGTCGCGGTGGCACAGCCATTGGCAGGGCCGCAATGCCTGCGGCGGCTGCGTCACCAGGCTGAAGCGCGCGTAGCGCTCCACGGTGCGGCGCCCGCCCAAGGCGCTCCGCACCTTCTGCATGAAGAGCCCGTCCAGGCTCTCGGTCAGCGCCGGCGGCGCCAGCATCAGCTGGCCGGGGTAGGCGTTGTCTTCGGCGGGTTCGAAGACATGGTCGTCCACCCAGTTCACCAGCGCCCCGGGCTCGGCCAGGGCATCGTCGATGACCAGGGCCTGCTGGCCGTCGCCGATCGGCACCCGCCGCACCTGGGCCTGCGGGTTGAAGAAGCTGCCCGAGGCCGGGCGTGGCAGGGGCAGCATGGGGCGAATGCCGTCAGCAGTCGCTGATGGCGACCTGCTGGCCCTTCTGTTGCTGCTGCTGGCAACGCGCCGAGTTGCGGGTCTGCTCGCGCTTGGCCTCTTCCTTCAGGCGGCGCTGTTCGGCTTCCTTGGCAGCCACGACCTTGGTGGCGTGGTCCAGGTCCTTCTGCAGATCGGGCGCCTTGGCTGGCCGCTCCAGGGTCGCCACGTCATCAGCGCCGGGCTTCAGGAAGGTATAGAAGCCGGTCTTGGCGCCGCTGGGCCAGACAGCCGTGACTTCGGGCGTCTTGATGGTGCTGGCGCCAGCCTCCAGCTTGTAGCTGCGGGTCTGCGGTGCCATGCCGATGGGCTGGCCCGCCTCGAACAGGCTGGCGCCCTCGGGCTTGGTCTCGTAGGTCAGCGTGGCGGTGTCCTTCGGGGCCGGTGTGGCACAACCCGCCAGTAACAGGGCCAGGGCGGACAGGCTCAGCGGCAGCTTCCAGCGATTCATCTTTTCCCCTCCTTGGGCGTCGGTTCAGAGCTTGGGGGCCGCGCAGTGCTCGGCAATGAAGGACGCATGCGTCGGCATCACGTCCACACAGTGCTGGATCACGTCGGCCACGCCATCAAGGTACTCCTGGATCTCCGGCTCAGGCAAAAGATCAGTCAGCGGGTGGTAGCTCTGCGCTTCGACGCGCTGCCCGTGCAGCACCTGCAGCCAGCTGATCGGGCGGAACAGCTCGTCGCCTTCCTGATAGAGCCGGCCGCTGCTGCGGAACAGCTCCATGCGCTGGCTCAGCGACTCCGGCACGTCCATGGTGCGGCAGTAGTTCCAGAACGGCGAATCGGTGCGCTCGGTGGCCTTGTAGTGCAGGATGATGAAGTCGCGCACCCAGTTGAACTCCTGCTCCATGGTGCGGTTGTAGCGGTCGCGTTCGGCGTCGCTGAAGCCCGCGGCCGGGAAATAGGTCAGCAGGTGGGCGATGCCCATCTGGATGAGGTGGATGCTGGTGGATTCCAGCGGCTCCAGGAAACCGCTGGAGAGGCCGATCGACACCACGTTCTTGTTCCAGGTCTGGCGGCGCCGGCCGGTCAGGAACTTGATCGGGCGCGGCTCGGCCAGCGGGGCGCCGTCCAGGTTGCTGAGCAGCACCGCGGCCGCCTCGTCGTCGCTGATGAACTTGCTGCAGTACACATGGCCATTGCCCACGCGGTGCTGCAGCGGAATGCGCCACTGCCAGCCGGCCTGGCGGGCGGTGGCGCGGGTGTAGGGGGTGAGCTCGGCGCTGGAGAGGCAGGGCACGGCCAAGGCGCGGTCGCAGGGCAGCCAGTGTGACCAATCCTCGTAGCCGGTCTTCAGCGCCCCCTCAATCAGCAGCGCGCGGAAGCCCGAGCAGTCGATGAAGAGCTCGCCCTCCACCAGCTGACCGTTGTGCAACTGCACCCCCGTGACATGGCCATCGCCCGGGCGCTGCTGCACCTCGACGATCTTGCCCTCGATGCGCTCGACGCCACGCTCCTCGGCATAGCCGCGCAGGAACTTGGCATACAGCGAGGCGTCGAAATGAAAGGCATGCGCGATCTGCCCGAGCGGCGAGTTGGGCATGTCGGCACGCGCCCGCATGAATTTGTTGGCGTGGCAGGCGGCGGTGTTGATGGAATAGGCCGCCAGTTCCTTGGCCTTGCCGGCCTGCCACTGCTTGAGCCAGTAGTGGTGGAAGTCCACCGTCCAGTTGAACTGGCCGATGACGCCGAAGCCGTGGATGTAGCGATCACCCAGCCGGCCCCAGTTGACGAACTCGATGCCGAGCTTGAACGAGGCCTGGGTCTTGCGCATGAACTCGTCCTCGTCGAGTTCGAGCATGCGGTTGAACAGGCTGATCATCGGGATCGTGGCCTCGCCCACGCCGACGGTGCCGATCTCGTCCGACTCCACCAGCCGGATGCGGTACTTGCCGCGCAGCACCTTGGACAGGGCCGCGGCCGTCATCCAGCCGGCCGTGCCGCCGCCCACGATGACGATGTCCTTGAGAGCTTCCACGTTTCGTCTCCTCCAATGAACAGGCCCCCCACCCGAAGGCAGGGGGCCTGAAGTGGCTTACCGAGTGCTCAGGCTCAGAGCTTGTAGCTCAACTTGAGGATCAGGTCCGCACCGGTCTTGTTCTCGTTCTCGACCGAGCCATCGGCACGCAGCTGGCGGTACACCGGCTTGTTGAGGTTGTTGCCCTCGACGCGGATGGCCAGACCCTTGGCGGGGCCGTCCTGGAACTCGTAGCCGACCTGGGCAGAGACCCAGCTGGAGCCGTCGATCAGGCGCGGCGTCGGGTAGCCACCGATGGCGTCGTTGGCCACCGAGCCGACGTAGTCGGAACGGTAGTTCTTGGCCACGAAGGCGCTGAAGCCCCAGCGTTCGAAGTACAGCGTGATCTTGGCGTTCTTCTTGGACAGACCCGGCAGCTGCATGGTGCCGCCGGTGGGCACCTGCTGGTTCGGGTTCAGGCCCAGCAGGTTGGGCAGCTTGACCGAGCTGCTCGTGTCCGAATAGCTGAAGTTCGCGCCGAAGCCGTCGAGCCAGGAGCTGATCATGGAGAACGGGGCCGAGGCCGCGATCTCGAAGCCGCTCAGGCGGCCGCCATCACCGTTCACCGTGCTGGTGAAGATGCCGGTGTAAGAGCCGCTCAGCGGGCGCTGCAGGTTCAGGGCCTGGGCTTCGCGGGTGAAGTCGTACGACAGGTTGGTGCTGGTGGTGATGTAGCTGTCGAGCTTCTTGTAGAACACCGCGGCACTCATGTAGGCCTTGGTGCCGAAGTACTTCTCGTAGGACAGGTCCAGCGCCCAGGCCTTGAAGGGCTTGAGGTGCGGGTTGCCGGCCGAGCCGATGAAGCGGCCGTAGGTCGGATCGGTACAGACGCCGCCCTGGGTGGCGCCGCACTCCTTGTCCTCGGAGATGGCGGCCGAGTTGCGCAGGTCGGTCAGCGTGGCGCGAGCGATCTGCTGGCCAGCGGCCAGGCGCAGCACATTGCCCGAACCCAGGTCACCCGAGAGGTTCAGCGAGGGCAGCACGTCGGTGTACTTGGTGCCGTCCTTCGAGAGGCCGATGGCCGGGTTGGTCAGCACCACGCCCGAGCCGATGTTGGCGCGGTAGCCCGTGGACGACTGGTCGGTGTTAACGATCTGCAAGCCGACATTGCCGCGCACCGGGATCGAAGCCAGCTCGGTATCGAGATCGGCCTTGACGAAGGCCGTCGTGACCTTCTCTTCGATGCCCCAGGTCTTGGACAGGATGTCGTCGTTGAACTTGCGGATGATGCGCGCGCCTTCCCACAGGGTCTCGCGCGGATCGAAGGTCAGCATGTCGAAGCCGGTGCCACCGATATTGGCTTCCACATAGGAGCCCGAGGGGTAGGCGAAGGGCTGGCCGCCATTGCCGGCCACCGAGGCGATCACGCCTTCGTCGGTGATGCGGTCCTTGGTGCGCTTGTTCAGCGCCAGGCCGAACTGCACGTTGTTGAACAGGCCTTCCATGCTGTGGTCGAGGTCGACACGCAGGCCCTTGACCTTGTCCTTGATGGTCGGGCCCTTGGAGTAACCCGCCTGCGGCAGGCCGTTCACGCCGCTCCAGCCGCTCTGGTCACGGATGAAGACCGAGGAGGGGTTGGTGTACTCGGCCTTGCGTCCCAGGGTGAACTGGGGGGCACCGCCGCCGCTGCGGTCGAAGGTCAGCGTGTCGGCCGCCAGGATGCCGCCATAGGCCTCGATATTGCGCTCGATGCGCTCGGCGCTGTTGTGGTTCAGGTCCACGGTCGCGGCCCAGTCGGGGGCGAACATGAACTTGCTCTTCCAGCCGATCGACTTCAGCGTGTCGTCCTGGAAGATCGACTCGTGGCGGTTGATCAGGCCGTTGGGGCTGGCGCCCAGCTGGAAGGTGCCCTTGATGGCCTCGCCGCCCTGCACGGTGGCGTTGGTGATCGGGCCGCTCAGGCCGCCCTGGATGCGGGCTTCCTTGGCGAAGTTGTCGATCTTGGCGTAGAAGACGTCGAGCTGGGTGTGGAACTCCTTGCTCGGCTTGTACGAGAGGATGGCGGCCACGCCGGTGCGCTCGTCTTCCACGCGGCGGTTCTTGAAGTCCACGCCATTGCCCCAGTCGGGGACCTTCACGCCGGTGGCGGTGCCGCCGCCAGCCAGGGTGGCGTCCACGGTGCCGGTACCCCAGCCGCCGCGGGTCTGCTGGAAGGCGGTGCCGTCGGCGCGCACGAAGCCCAGCGCCACGCCAATCTTGCGGTCGGCGAACTGGTCGATGTAGCTCAGGCTGTAGCGGTTGCCGGTGCCCTTGGGCACTTGCAGGCCGCGGCCGGATTCGGTCTTCTCGGCCGCGCCGGCGATCACGCGGTTCTTGAAGGCCAGCGGGTCGATCAGGCGGTTGTCGATGGTGCCGGCCAGACCGGCGGTCAGCAGCGCGGCGTCGCCGGTCTTGTAGACGGTGGCGCCGGCAATCAGCTCGGCCGGGTAGACGCTCAGGTCAGCGGCGCGGCTGTCGCCGGTGCTGGTCTGCTCGCGGCCGTTCAGCAGGTAGCCGTTGAAGTCCGGGCCCAGGCCGCGGATGCTGATGGTGGAAGCCTTGCCGTCGCGGGTGCGCTGGGTGGTCACGCCAGGCAGTCGGGCCAGGGCTTCGGCGATGGTCGTGTCCGGCAGCTTGCCGATGTCTTCGGCCGAGATGGCTTCGACGATGCTGTCCTTGTTCTTCTTGACCGAGATCGCGTCTTCGATGCCCTTGCGGATACCGGTGACGACCACGGTGTCCAGCTTCTGGGCCTCTTGCGCCTGAACGCCTCCGGCCATCAGGGCCACCAGGCAACCTGCCGTGATCGCGTTGACCTTGAACAGGTCACGCCCGCCGCTCGAACTCTTCATGCTTCGCACTCCTAGGCTGTGGGGGGATCGGCGCGTCGTGGTCAAGCCCACCTTGCCATCGCGCACCATTCGGGTCGGAACGAAACAAATTCTGTACTAAAACTAGATTACAGACCATCCCGAAGCGAGGCCTTCCGCTCGGGTGGAACCCTTGGTGCCGTGGCCATTTCGGCACATTTAACGGGTCTTTACTCAGCTCGTTAACCCTATGCTCGACGCGAAGTCGCCAGAAAAGTCATCGGGCATGTAGCCAAACTACATGTAGCAAAGCTTCAAACACCACGACAGGTGCACCGGAAGTCGAATTCCGGACCGGTGGGCAGACGCCGCCCGGCCCAGGTGCGAATTTCGGCACAGGCAGGGGCCAAGGGCCGTGTTGCCCCTCACACGCCAGCTCTGGTTGACCCTCTTCGGGTGTTTCCCAGGTTGAGCCCGAAGACGACGCGTAAGTTCTTGTTGCAAAAGGGAAATACAAGCGGAAACAGAAGCTGGCACGAACGCTGCTCAATGGGCCCCAGTCGCGCTGTACGGCGACACCCCATCCAACCGAGGAGCTCTATCCCATGCAACACACCTCCCACGGCGCGTCGCGTCGCCTGTCGCTCAACGCCGTCGGCCTCGCCCTGCTGGCCCTGCCCTTCAGCTACGCCGCGCAGGCGCAGGAAGCCGTCAAGATCGGCCACATCGGCCCCACCAGCGGCGCCATCGCCCACCTGGGCAAGGACAACGAGCTGGGCGCCCGCATGGCCATCGACGAGCTGAACGCCAAGGGCGTGCAGATCGGCGGCAAGCCCGTCAAGCTGGTGCTGCTGGCCGAAGACGACGGCGGCGACCCCAAGCAGGGCACCTCGGCCGCGCAGAAGCTGGTGGACAACAAGGTCAATGGCGTGGTGGGCCACCTGAACAGCGGCACCTCCATCCCGGCCTCCAAGATCTACAGCGATGCCGGCATCCCGCAGATCAGCCCCTCGGCCACCAACCCCAAGTACACGCGCCAGGGCTTCAAGACCACCTTCCGCGTGGTGGCCGATGACGTGCACCTGGGTGGCACGTTGGGCCGCTACGCCGTGCAGCAGCTCAAGGGCAAGAGCATCGCCGTCATCGACGACCGCACCGCCTACGGCCAGGGTGTGGGCGACGAGTTCGAGAAGGGCGTCAAGGCCGCCGGCGGCAAGATCGTCGGCCGCGAATTCACGAACGACAAGGCGACCGACTTCAGCGCCATCCTGACCACGCTGAAGGCCAAGAACCCCGACGTGGTGTTCTTCGGCGGCATGGACGCCGTGGCCGGCCCGATGCTGCGCCAGATGAAGCAGCTGGGCATCAAGGCCAAGATGATTGGCGGCGATGGCATCTGTTCGGCCCAGCTGCCCAAGCTGGCCGCCGGCACCATGGGTGATGCCGAGGTGTACTGCGCCGAGGCCGGTGGCGTGGAAGGCGAGGCCAAGACCGCGATGGTTGACTTCAACAACCGCTTCCGCGCCAAGTTCAACACCGAGGTGCAGGTCTACGCACCGTACGTGTACGACTCGGTGAACGTGATGGTGGCCGCGATGGTCAAGGCCGGTAGCGCCGACCCCGCCAAGTACCTGCCCGTGCTCGCCAAGACCGAGGGCTACAAGGGTGTCACCGGCACCATCAGCTTCGACAACAAGGGCGACATCAAGAACGGCGCCCTGACCCTCTACACCTACAACGGTGGCAAGCGCGATGCGCTGGCCGTCATTCGCTAAGCCTTCCTTTCAACCACCAGAACTCCAAGCACCATGCAGAACAAGATCCGCTTTACCGCCCTGGCCGCCTTCGCCCTGCTGGCCGGCGCCGCCCAGGCCCAGTCCTCGGTCACCGTCTATGGCCGCATCAACCTCAGCGTCGAGAACCAGAAGGCTGGCGATGCCTCGGCCAAGAACGTGCTGCAGAACAACAGCTCGCGCTGGGGCCTGAAGGGCAGCGAAGACATGGGCGGCGGCCTGAAGGCCGGCTTCCAACTGGAGAGCGGCCTCTCCGCCGACACCGGCGCCGCCGCCGCCACCTACTGGGGCCGCCAGGCCGAAGTGAACCTGAGCGGCAGCTTCGGCACCCTGCGTCTGGGCCAGATGACCAGCGAGGCCTACTACGCCACCGCCGACTACATCAGCAACCACAACCACGACACCGGCACCTCCTCGGACGCGCTCTACGCCTACGTGGGCCGCAACAGCAACAAGATCGCCTACCGCCTGCCCTCGATGGCGCAGGGCATGAGCCTGGAGCTGGCCACCTCGCTGAAGGAAGGCGGCGCCAACAACAGCTACGACGTGGCCTGGAACTACACCGTGGGCGGCCTGCAACTGGGCGCCGGTTACGAGAAGAACGGCGACGCCACCCAAGCCGCCTTCCGTGCCTTCTACATGGCCGGCAATCTGGGCTTAGGCGGCTACCTGCAGCGCGACGACGACGCCTGGAGCGTCAAGGGCAGCCGCACCAACGTGCGCCTGGTGGGCATGGTTGTGGCGGGCGCCAACGAGTTCCACTTGAATGTGGGCCGCGCCGGCAAGGTGGGCAGCGTGAACGACAGCGATGCCACCCAGTACACCCTGGGCATCAACCACAACCTGAGCAAGCGCACCAAGCTGTACGCCTTCTTCACCAAGGTGGACGACGGCAAGGCCGGCATCTACGGCGGCGACTTCCGCTCCGTGGCGGGCGGCCTGCGTCACAACTTCTAAGCCTCTAAGCACACAGCCTCGAGCGCAGCAGGGAGGGCGGAGCGCAGGCGGCTGCCGCGGGGACGGCTGCCTGCGCTCCGACGCTGACAATCACGGCCCCGGCTTCACGCCGGGGCCGCATCACTTTTGGGGAAGCTGACGAGATGGTCCTTCGCGCGCTGCTGCTCTGCCTGGCCATGGGCTCTGCCCTGGCGCAGGCGCCCTCCCCCACGCTGGCCAAGCTGCGCCACTCCGGCGTCATCACCCTGGGCTACCGCACGGCCTCGGTGCCCTTCTCCTACCTGGGCGCGCAGCTGCAACCCATCGGCTTCACGATGGACATCTGCTACCGCGTCATCGACCACCTGCGCCGCCAGCCCGGCCTGGCCGATCTGGAGGTGCGGCTGATGGCCGTGACCAGCGGCACGCGCCTGCCCCTGGTGGCCAACCGCACGGTGGACATCGAGTGCGGCATCACCACCAACACGGCCGAGCGGGCCCGCAACGTCGGCTTCTCGCTCACCTATTTCGTGGCCGAAAGCCGCCTGCTCTCCAAGCGCAGCCGGCCCATCCCGGACGTGGACGCCCTGCGCGGCTTGGCCGTGGCCAGCACCATCGGCACCACCAGCATCCAGCTGCTCCAGGACCTGAACCGCGAGCGCAACCTGAACATGCGCATCCTGGCCGGCCTGGACGACGTGGACAGCATCCGCCTGCTGGACAGCGACCAGGCCGTGGCCTTCGCGATGGACGACGTGCTGCTGCGCGGCCTGCTGGCCAGCGCCCGCAAGCCCGAGGCCTACAGCGTCTCGGAGCTGGCGCTCTCCGTCGAGCCCTATGGCCTGCCCCTGCCGCCGGGCGACCCCGAGTTCAAGAAGCTGGTGGACGAAGCCCTGCGCCAGCTCTTCCGCAGCGGCGAGATCCACCAGCTCTACAAGCGCTGGTTCCAGAGCCCGGTGCCGCCGCAGAACGTCAACCTGAACCTGCCGATGCCGGCTTCGATGGCCCGGGTATTGAAGGAACCGACGGATTCGCCGGACCCGGAGAAATACCGCTAAGCGCCTGCACGGGCTTTTGTCCGCCGGGGGTCGGGGCGCCGGGCTTGGGCCGGCCCCGGCTGCCGCGGGGGTTGCCCACGATGGAGCGCGCCGGCGCCTCGGTGCGCTGCAGGCTGGCCAACCCACTTCTCACGCCACTTCATACGTCGTGATCTCGAACGGGTTGCCGTCCGGATCGGCGAAGTAGACGGAGATCGACTCGCGGTGGTCCACCACCTTCAGCTGCTGGCCCAGCACCTCGGCCAAGTGGGCGCGCCAGGCCGCGAAGCCGGCCGCATCCACGCGCAGCGCCAGCGTGGCGGGGTGCGGCTGCACCGGGCGCTCGAACAGCGCCAGGTGCAGCACGCCAGCCGGGTCGCTCAGGGTCAGCGGCCCGCCGTCGGCCGCCCAATGGGCCAGCTCGGGCAGGCGGCGCAGGCCCAGGGCCTGGGCGTACCAAGCCTCGGCGGCGGTGCGGTCGCGTACATGAACATGGACGTGGTCGATGGCTTGAAGCGCAGGCGGGCGGCTCATGGAAATCCCAGCAAGGAGTGAAGAGGCCGCCAGCCTGCAAGTTCAAGCCCACTTCAAGTCAAGAGCGCCCGCTCAGAAAAAGCCCAGCGCATTCGCGCTGTAGCTCACCAGCAGGTTCTTGGTCTGCTGGTAATGCTCCAGCATGGCCTTGTGCGTCTCGCGGCCGATGCCGCTCTCCTTGTAGCCGCCGAAGGCCGCGTGCGCCGGGTAGGCGTGGTAGCAGTTCGTCCACACCCGGCCGGCCTGGATGGCACGGCCCATGCGGTAGGCACGGCTGCCGTCGCGCGTCCACACGCCGGCGCCCAGGCCGTAGGGCGTGTCGTTGGCGATCCGCAGGGCCTCGGCCTCGTCCTTGAAGGTCGTCACCGCCAGCACCGGGCCGAAGATTTCCTCGCGGAACACGCGCATCTGGTTGTGGCCCAGGAAGAGCGTGGGCTGCACGTAGTAGCCCTCGGCCAGCTCGCCCCCCAGCTGGGCACGCGCGCCGCCCGCCAGCACCTTGGCGCCTTCCTGCTTGCCCACCTCCAGGTAGCTGAGGATCTTGTCCAGCTGCAGGGCCGAGGCCTGGGCGCCCATCATGGTGTCGGTGTCCAGCGGGTTGCCCTGCTTGATGGCGGCCACGCGCTTCAGGGCCCGCTCCATGAAGCGCTCATACATCGAGGCCTGGATCAGCGCGCGGCTCGGGCAGGTGCAGACCTCGCCCTGGTTGAAAGCGAACAGCACCAGGCCTTCGATGGCCTTGTCAAACAAGGCGTCGTCCTGGGCGGCGATGTCGTCGAAGAAGATGTTGGGGCTCTTGCCGCCCAGCTCCAGCGTCACCGGAATCAGATTGGCCGCGGCGGCCTGGGCGATGTGGCGGCCAGTGGCCGTGCTGCCGGTGAAGGCCAGCTTGGCGATGCGACGGCTGGCCGCCAGGGCCTGGCCGGCCTCGCGGCCCAGGCCGTTCACCACGTT
This sequence comes from Inhella proteolytica, assembly GCF_016093275.1. Taxonomy (GTDB): domain Bacteria; phylum Pseudomonadota; class Gammaproteobacteria; order Burkholderiales; family Burkholderiaceae_C; genus Inhella; species Inhella proteolytica. The sequence goes on along the minus strand of NZ_JAEDAK010000001.1, from coordinate 38,043 downwards.
CAGCACGCCGGGCGGCAGCAGGTCGGCAATCAGTCCCGTCAGCAGCAGGATGCTGACCGGCGTGCTCTCGGCCGGCTTGAGCACCACGCAGTTGCCGGCCGCCAGCGCGGGCGCCAGCTTCCAGGCCGCCATCAGGATGGGGAAGTTCCAGGGAATGATCTGGCCCACCACGCCGAGCGGCTCGTGGAAGTGGTAGGCGATGGTGTCCTTGTCGATCTCGCTCAAGGCGCCCTCCTGCGCACGCAGGCAGCCGGCGAAGTAGCGGAAGTGGTCGGCCGCGAGCGGCAGGTCGGCATTCAGGGTTTCGCGGATGGGCTTGCCGTTGTCCACGGTCTCCGCATAGGCCAGGCGCTCCAGATTGGCCTCGATGCGGTCGGCGATCTGCAGCAGCACCTGCGCGCGCTGCGCCGGCGGCGTGGCGCCCCAGGCGGGTGCGGCGCGGTGCGCGGCGTCCAGGGCGCGTTCGATGTCGATCTCGCCCGAGCGGGCCACCTGGGTGTAGACCTTGCCGCTGATGGGCGTGATGACGTCCAGCGTGCGGCCGTCGGCCGCCGGCTGCCAGCGGCCGTCGATGAAGTTGTCGTAGCGCGGGGCGAAGTCGTGCGGGGCACCGGCGGCGCCGGGTTGGGCATACAGCATGGCGGGTCTCCTGAGGCGGCGAATCGGGTGAAGGGGTCCGGACGGCGGCCGCGATCTGCCCGCCCGGTTGGGGCTGCCTTTGCACGGCGCGTGCCAGCGCTGCCTTCGGCGCAAAAGGCCGGAAACCGGCCCGGAATGCGCAAGCCCCGCGTCAGGCGGCGGGGCTGCAATGCCCGCAGCTGTCGCAGGCGCTGGCACAGCGTCCCAATCTGGGACAGCCCACCCCGCACCGCGGCTCAAACCCTGGGCGGCGCGCCGGGCTCAGCCTAGGCTCGCGCCGCCACGATCGGAGACCCCATGGCTGCTCTCGACGCCGGACCACCGGCCCAGCACCTGGCGCTGGCCCGCCGCCAGCTGGAACAGGACGGCCAGCTGGGCGAGGGCCTGCTGCACCCCCTGCTGGCACAGAGCTGGCGGCGCAGCCGCGCCTTCGGCCTGGAGCCCCTGGGCGCCGCGCCCGCCGCCGCCCCGCATGCCAGCGCCGCGCAGCTGGCACGCGCCCGCGCGGCCAGTGGCGACCTGCTGGCCCAGGCCCGGCCGGTGCTGGAGTTCGTGCAACAGCAGGTGCAGGGCAGCAGCAGCCTGGTGATCCTGGCCGATGCCCAGGGCACCCTGCTCGAAGCCCTGGGCGACGACGGCTTTGCCGACCGCGCCGCCCGCGTGGCCCTGCGCCCGGGGGCGAGCTGGCACGAGCAATGGCGCGGCACCAATGCCATCGGCACCGCGCTGGCCGAGGGCCAGGCCGTGCTGGTGCGCGGCGGCGAACACTACCTGCCGCGCAACGGCTTCCTGAGCTGCGCCGCCGCGCCCATCCACGCCCCCGACGGCCGCCTGCTGGGCGTGCTGGACATCTCTGGCGAGCGCCGCCGCTGGCACCCGCACACCCTGGGCCTGGCACGCGCCGCCGCGCGCATGGTCGAGCAGCGCCTGTTCGCCACCCGCTGCAGCGCGCCCTGGCTGCTGGCCCTGCACGAACAAGCGGAAGGCCTGGGCTCGGTCGCCGAAGGCCGGCTGGCGCTGGACGAGGACGGCCTGCTGGCCGCCGCCGACCGCAGCGCCTGCGCCGCCCTCGGCCTGGCCGCCCCGGCGCCACTGCCCCTGGCCGAGCTGCTGGAGCTGGGCCCCGACACCCTGGCCGAGATGGCCCGCGACGGCCGCCCGCGCCGGCTGCGCCACCACCAGGGCCGCTGGCTGTGGCTGCAGGTGCAGCGCGCGCCGCGCCTGGCCGCGCGCGCCAGCCCTGCCCTGCCCCCGGCGGCCCCCGCCACCCCGCAAGATGCGCTGGCCGCACTGGACAGCGGCGACCCCACGATGCACGCCCTGATCCAGCGCGCGCGCCGCCTGCTGGACCGCGGCATCCCCCTGCTGCTGCAGGGTGAAACCGGCACCGGCAAGGAATGGCTGGCCCAGGCCCTGCACGCCAGCAGCGCGCGCCGCCACAAGCCCTTCGTGGCGCTGAACTGCGCGGCGCTGCCCGAGGGCCTGATCGAGGCCGAGCTGTTCGGCTACCAGGCCGGCGCCTTCACCGGCGCGGCGCCGCGCGGCGCGCCCGGGCGCATCCGCGAGGCCCAGGGCGGCACCCTGTTCCTGGACGAAGTGGGCGACATGCCCCTGGCCCTGCAGGCCCGCCTGCTGCGCGTGCTGCAGGACCAGCGCGTGCAGCCCCTGGGCGGCGGCAGCGCGCAGGCGGTGGACTTCCAGCTGCTGTGCGCCAGCCACCGCCAGCTGCCCGACGAGGTGCAGGCCGGGCGCTTCCGCGCCGATCTGTACTACCGCATCGCCGGCCAGACCCTGGCCCTGCCGCCGCTGCGCCAGCGCAGCGATTTCGACGCCCTGGCCGCACGCATGCTGCGCGAGCTGGCCGGTGCAGACGCCCCGCAGTTGGCCCCCGAGGTGGCCGACGCCCTGCGCCGCCGCCCCTGGCCCGGCAATCTGCGCGAGCTGCACCATGTGCTGCGCGGCGCCTGGGCGCTGCTGGAGCCGGGCGAGCGGGAGATCGGCTGGGCGCATCTGGGGGCCGAGTTCACATCCTCCATCCAGCCCGTCGCGCAAGCGATGACTGCGGCGCTGAGCTTGCGCGCTGTCAGCGACCAAGCGCTCCGGCAAGCCTTGGAGGACTGCGGCGGGAACCGAACCGAAGCCGCCAGGCGCCTGGGTATCAGCCGTAGCTCGTTGTACCGACGCCTGGCAGCGTGATCCTGCTGCCGGGCGGACCGCGGATCAGCGCATCGCCAGCACGCCCCCCAGCACGCCCACGCCGCCGGCGAGCAGGCACATCAACAGCATCGAGCCCCCGCCGCGCAGGCCAGTGCCCTTCTGCTGAGCAAAGACCTGGGCCACGGCCCAGCCCTGGTAGGCCAGGGTGATGAAGGCCACGGCCAGCCAGGCCATCCCCATCCAGCGCTGCGCCCCGGCCCAGCCGCTCCAGTGCAGCGCCAACAGCAGGGGATAGAGCGGCAGGATCATCAGCAAGGTGCTCACCGCATTCGTGAACGCCATGATCACCATGTGCTCCGCCACATTGCGGCCCTGCTGCCGATAGAACAGCCAGTTCAAGCCCCCCATCAAGGGCACGCTGAGCAGCAGCAGGACCGAATACCAGCGCGTCGTCCACCCCAGCATGCCGGTGATGTGTCCGCGGGCGCGAGAGTCGTCAAACAGAGGCTCCAGGATGCTGAGCAGGAAGGGCTGGTTGTAAAGCGCCGCATAGGCACCAGCCATCAGCACCAGCAGGCTCAACGGGTTGAAGAAGCGCACCCGCTGGCCGTCCAGGTAGGCGTTGATGGTGACGCCCGGGCGGCGCAACAGGCCGGCCAGCGTGGCCAGGATGCCGCGCTCCACATGGAAGACGGCATGCGGCACATCGTGCAGCAGGCCGGCCAGGGTGAAGCGATGCACTTTGGCGGACTGCCCGCATTGCCCGCAAAAGGGGCTGGGCAAGGGGGCCTGGCAGTTCAGGCAATGGCGGCTGTTCATGGCCGCCATTGTGCGGACGCTCAATCGGCCTCCAGACCCAGGAATCCCCCGCTCTGGTGCGCCCACAGCCGCGCGTAGATGCCCCCGTGCTCCAGCAGCTCGGCATGCGTGCCGGTCTCGACCACGTGGCCCTGTTCCATCACGATCAAGCGATCCATCGCGGCGATGGTGGAGAGGCGATGCGCAATGGCCACCACGGTCTTGCCCTCCATCAGCTGGTAGAGCGACTCCTGAATTGCAGCCTCGACCTCGCTGTCCAACGCGCTGGTGGCTTCGTCCAGCAGCAGGATGGGCGCGTCCTTCAGCATCACGCGGGCGATGGCGATGCGCTGGCGCTGGCCGCCGCTGAGCTTGACGCCGCGCTCGCCCACATGGGCGTCGAAGCCGGTGCGGCCCTTGGGGTCACTGAGCTGGGCGATGAACTCGCTGGCATGCGCGCGTTCGGCGGCGCAGCGAAGGTCTTCCTCGCTGGCATCGGGGCGGCCGTAGAGGATGTTCTCGCGCACCGAGCGGTGCAGCAGCGAGGTGTCCTGCGTGACCATGCCGATGGCGCGGCGCAGCGAGTCCTGCGTCACGCCGGCGATGTCCTGGCCGTCGATGCGGATCACCCCGCCGCCCTCCGGCAGGTCGTAGAGGCGCAGCAGCAGGTTCACCAGAGTGCTCTTGCCCGCGCCGCTGCGGCCCACCAGGCCGATCTTTTCGCCGGGGCGGATGACGAGGTCCAGACCGTCGATGACCGGCCGGGCCTGGCCATAGCCGAAGCGCAGCTGCTCGAAGCGGATCTCGCCCCGCGGCACCTGCAGCTCGGTGGCGTTCGGGGCGTCCACCACCGCCGCCGGCTTGGAGAGGGTCTTGAGCCCGTCCTGCACGGTGCCGATGTGCTCGAACAGGCTGGCCATCTCCCACATCACCCAGTGCGAGATGCCGTTCAGGCGCATCGCCATCGCCGTGGCCGCGGCCACCGCGCCCACGCCGATCAGGCTGGTGCCCCAGAGCCACAGCGCCAGCAGCGCGGTGCTGCCCACCAGCAGGGCCGAGAGCAAGGTGTTGACGACCTCGAAGGCCGTCACCAGGCGCATCTGGCCGTAGGCGGTGAGCATGAACTCCTGCATCGCCTCCTTCGCATAGGCGGCCTCGCGGCGGCCATGGGCAAACAGCTTGACGGTGGCGATGTTGGTGTAGGCGTCCGTCACCCGGCCGGTCATCAGGCTGCGCGCATCGGCCTGGGCCTGGGCGATCTTGCCCAGCCGCGGCACGAAGAAACGCAAGCAGCCGAGGTAGAGCAGCAGCCAGCTGGCGAAGGGCAGCATCAGCCAGGCGTCGAAGCTGGCGACGATGCCGACCAGGGTGCCGAAGTAGACGAGGACGTAGACCAGGATGTCGACCACGATCAGCCAGGTGTCGCGTACCGCCAGCGCGGTCTGCATCACCTTGGTGGCAATGCGGCCGGCGAACTCGTCGCCGAAGAAGGCCAGGCTCTGCTCCAGCATGCGGCGGTGGAAGATCCAGCGCAATCGCATCGGGAAGTTGCCGAACACGCCCTGGTACTTGGTGAGCGCCTGGCCGGCCGCCAGCAGCACGGAAGCGCCCAGCACCGCACCCAGAAGCCAGAGCACCGGCTGCGGCTGGTTCCAAAGGGTCTCGGGCTTCTGCGTGCCCAGCCAGTCCACCAGACGGGCCATCAGGCTGAACAACAGGGCCTCGGCGGCGGCGATGCCGGCTGTCATCAGGGTGACGCCAAGCAAGTGCGGCCGCACCCCTTCGGCGCAGCGCCACAGGAAGGCGAAGAAGGCGGCCGGCGGCTGCATGGGTGTGGCCGCGGGGTAAGGGTCGACAAGGCGCTCGAAGCGCGCGGCAAGGCGGTTCAACAACATGGCCGCGAGTGTCGGCCCAGTTGGGTGGTGATGCGCCGGCTACGGCGCCTTGAGCGCCGCCTGCAGCACGGCCTGCACGGCCGGGAACTGGCGGCGCTGCGCGATGGCCAGGGCGTTGTCGCCGCTGTCGCGGCCGGCCTGGGCCGGGTCCGCCCCATGGGCCAGCAGCAGCGCCACCAGCTCGGTGTGGCCAAAGAAGGTGGCCCAGTTCAGCGCATGGTCCTGGTTGCGGTCCAGCTGGTTGATGGGAGCGCCATGGGCCAGCAGCAGGCCGGCCATGGCGGTGCGGCCGTCGCGCGTGGCCTCCATCAGCGGCGTGCTGCGGTAGCGGTTGTCGCCTGCGGCATCCACCCGGGCGCCGGCGGCCAGAAGGGCCTGGGCCAGCTCCAGCTCGCCCCAAGCGGCGGCCAAGGCCAGCGGGCCGTGGCCGGCCGGGTTGGGGCCGTCGGGCTGCGCACCGGCGGCCAACAGGCGGCGCAGTTCGGAGACGTCGCCTTCCAGCACGGCCAGGCTGAGGCGCAGCGTGGGGGTGGCCCCGGCCGCGCCGGCCTCAGTCACCATTCGGCGCAAGGCCAGGCGCATGAAGAGGCGGTTGCGCTGCTCCAGCGCCACATCGAGGGCGTCGTAGCCGTCTTCGGCCGGCTGGCGCGGCGCGGCGCCTTGGGCCAGCAGCAGACTTGTCAGCGCGCCCTGCTCGTGGTCCACGAAGGCGGCCAGGTGCAGGGGCGTGAAGCCCTTGGCATTGCCGCGGCGGACCTCGGCGCCCGCCTCGATCAGCGCCCGCGCCAGCTCCACCTGCAGGCCGCGCGCGGCCTGGTTCAGCGCCCCCGCCACGTCATGGCCGGGCTGGCCGCCGACGCGCGGGTCGGCGCCATGCCGCAGCAGGCTCTGCAGCAGTGGCAGCGGGCCGATGCGCGCCGCCAGGGCGAGCGGGGCGAAGCCGCTCGGGTTGGGTTGGTTGGGGTCATGCCCGGCGCGCAGCAGGGCGTCCAGCCGGCCCAGGTCCTGCGCGGCCACCGCGCGCAGCAGGGGCAGCGAGCCGGCTTCGGCCCCGGCGCGCTGCTCCCAGATCTCCAGCAGGGCCTGCACGGTCGCCAGCTGGCCGCGTTCCAGCGCCCAGTCGAGCGGCTGATAGCCGTTGGGCGACTTCAGCCCCAGCTGCGCGCCGGCCAGGGCCAGGGTGCGCACCATGGCCACGTCGCCACGCGCGCTGGCCAGCGCCAGGGCGCTGCTGCCGCGCGCCGTGCGCGCGTCCACCGCGGCGCCCTGCTGCAGCAGCCATTGCGTGGTGCGCGCCGCGCCCGCCTGCACGGCCAGGATCAAGGGGCTGGCACCGTCCGCGCCCTGTAGCCAGACCGGGTCCGGCGGCTCGCCCACTTGGGTGCGCAGGGCCTCCAGCGCGTCGCGTTCGATCAGCGGGCGCCAGGGCGGCGGCTCGGCGCGCAGCGGCTCGCTGGCGAGCAGCGGCCCCAGGCAAAGCAGGGTCGCGACCAGGCGCCGCAAGGGGTGCTTCCAACGCATCGGGGCCTCGGGCTGGGGCTGAACAAGGCCACACGATAGGGGCCGTGGCCCGGCACCGGCCCAGGCTTGGGACGAACCGGGCAGTCCGTGCCACCAAAGGCGCCGGGGCGGCTCCCATAATTTCCCACCCCTGCCCTTCGGCCCGCGCTCGGCCCGCCATGCCCACTCCCGCCACTTCGCTGCCGCGCGGCTCAGTCCCCCCCGCGCCTGGGCCCTGGATCGCCCTGGGTCAGCGCGTGCCTGCGGGGCTGCGGCCGGCGCTGGCCGCCGTGGCGATCTGGACCCTGATCCTGACCGCCATGTGCGTGGCCATCTACAGCGATGTGCAGCGCCAGGGCCAGACGGTCGACTTCACGCGCCTGTGGCTGCGCAATCTGCCGATCTACCTGCCGCTGATGGCGCTCAGCCTGTTCCTGCACTGGTTGTTCGCCCGCCATGGCCCGGCGCTGGCGCACCCGCCGCGGGCGCTGGGGGTGTTCCTGCTGTTGGCCCTGCTCTTCATGCCGCCCTACATGGTCTACCAGGAGCTTGCCGAGGCCTGGTGGCATGGCAAGCCGCCCGGGCCGCTGTGGGAGCTGCTGACCCGCCAGCCCGCCTACAGCTGGTGGATGGACACGGTGCTGCTGGGCGGCGCCTACACCGTGCAAATGGCGCTGAGCGGCTGGCAGCGCAGCCGCCAGCGCGAGCAGCAGCTGCAGCAGACCGAGCACGAGCTGCTGGGCCTGCGCCTGAGCCTGCTGCAGGGCCAGCTGGAACCGCATTTCCTTTTCAACTGCCTGAACAGCGTCTCGGCGCTGGTGCGCGGCCAGCAGCCCGAGGCGGCGCTGAGCGCGCTGGCCCGACTGGCCGATCTGCTGCGCTATGCGCTGCGCGCCAGCCGCAGCGACTGGGTCTCGGTGGCCGACGAACTCGACTTCGTGCGCGACTACCTGGAACTGCAGCGCCTGCGCTTTGGCGCCGCGCTGCAGCTGAGCTGGGAGATCGAGGAGCACGACTGGAGCAGCCTGGCCCTGCCGCCGCTGCTGCTGCAGCCGCTGGTGGAAAACGCCATCCACCACGGGCTGGAGGCGCAGGGCGGCAGCGGCCAGCTGCACATCGCGCTGCGCTTGCTGCCGCAGGAGCGCCTGCAGCTGCAGCTGCGCAATTCCCTGCCCGCGCAGGGCAGCGACCGCAGCGGCCATGGCCTGGGCCTGGCCAGCACGCGCGAGCGCCTCACGCTGCTGTACGGCGCGCAGGCCGGCCTGCAAACCGAGCGCAGCGCCGACGAATTCCGCCTCACCCTCAGCGTGCCGCCGCACACTCTATGACGCCCTGGAACGCGCTGATCGTGGATGACGAGGCGCTGGCGCGCAGCAATCTGCAGCTGGCGCTGGAAGCCCACCCCGGCTGGGCCTGCGTGGGCAGCTGCCACAACACCGTGGCCGCCCGCGTGGCGCTGCAGCAGCAGGCGGTGGATCTGATCCTGCTGGACATCAAGATGCCGGGCCAGAACGGCCTGGCCTGGGCGGCCGAGCTGTGCGCGCTGCCGCAGCCGCCGCTGGTGGTCTTCGTCACCGCCTACGACCAGCACGCGCTCAGCGCCTTCGATGTCTACGCGCTCGACTACCTGCTCAAGCCCTTCGATGGCGCACGCTTCGCCAGCATGCTCAAGCGCGCCGAAGAGGTGCTGAACCTGAAGCAGACCGCCGCCTGCGCCAGCGCCATGGGAGCCTACTTCGCCGAACGCCAGGCCCTAGAGGCCGGCCAGCCCGTGCCGCCGCTGCGCAGCCTGACAGTGCGCTCCGTCGGCGTGGTCGAGCGCATCTCGGTGGCCGACATCGAATGGGTGGGCGGCGCCGGCAATTACGTGCGCCTGCAGCTGCCGCAGCGCGTGGTGCTGCACCGCGCCACCCTGGCCGGCATGGAAGAGCGCCTGCCGCCGGCCGAGTTCCTGCGCGTGCACCGCACCGCCCTGGTGCGCCGCAACGCGGTGGCGGCGCTGAAGGCGAGCGGGCCCGGGGCCTACAGTCTGCAGCTGAAGTCCGGCGCCGAAGTGCCGGTCAGCGACCGCCATCTGGACGCGGTGCGGGCACTGTTCGGATAAGGCCTTCGTCCCCGCCAGCCCTGCGTTCACCCCGCCAGGCCGGGCTTGCACCCAGGGATGGGCCGGCTGGTCACCGCGCCCTGGGTGCGGATGCGTCGGGCAGGCAGGCTGCGAAGCCCCAGCCTCCCACGGACCCCGCAATGACGCTTCAAACCCTTCTGAAAGCCTTGGCCCTTAGCGCCGGCGCCCTGGCACTGCCGCAGGCCCTGGCGGTGGACCTCATCAACAAGGACAGCCGCCGCTACGAGATCGAGATCGAGGAAGGCGCCAGCACGCAGCGCAGCTCGATCGGTGCCAGCACCTCCCAAGGCGGCGTGTGCGGCAAATGCCGCATCGTCGTGGTGGGAGTAGGCGCGCTCGATGTCGAAGGTTCCGTCACCCTGGTGATCGAAGATGGCCGTCTGCGCATCCAGTAAGGCCGGCAGGGCCTGCTGTGCCTTGCTGGCACTGCTGCTCCTGGGCGGCTGCGGCGGTGGCACGAACAGTGGTTCCGGCGAGGCCAAGCCGGGCAATCAGGCCGCCGCCGGCTGCCCGGCCCAGTACCCCGACCCCGCGCACTCGCTCTACGTGTTGCCCTGGGCTGCGGGAAAGACCGTGCGCACCGGCCTGGCCAACTGCTCCAGTTCCTTCCACTCGGCCGGCCGGCCGGACCAGTTCGCCTTTGACTTCGACTTCGATGAGGGCAGCCCCTTCGTCGCCGCGCGCGGCGGCCGCGTCAAGACCGTGGTCAACACCGAGCCCAGCAGCGGAGGCGGCGGCAGCACCGGCAACTACGTTGTCATCGAACATGGGGACGGCACCTCGGGCCTGTACCTGCACAGCCCGCGCGGCGGCATCGTGGTGCAGGAGGGTGAAACGGTGGCCCAGGGCCAGGTCCTTGGCGTGACCGGGCGCTCCGGCTATGCCGGCTACCCGCATCTGCACTTCATGGTGGTGCAGGGCGAGGCGATCTACCCCTATGTCGGCGTGCCGGTCTCCTTCCGCAATGCGGACCCACCCGACCGCGTACTGCGCAGCTACCAGAGCTACCGTGCGCTCGCTTACTGAGCGGCAACGCGCACCCGGCGCGCGGCCTCTTTACAAGGCCGGCGCCACCACCGCCGCCTTCTTCACGGCCGCGGCCATGGCGTCCTTCAGCTGCTTCTCGGCCGTTTCCATGCGCAGCCGGTAGGTGTCCAGCTCGGACTGCTGGCTCTGGTGGCGCGCCACCTGGCGGCGCAGTTCCTCCAGTTCCTGCTGCGCGCCCTGGCTGGCGCGCAGCTTGTCGGCGATCTGCGCGTTCTGGGCCTGCAGCTGGTCGCGTTCCTCGCGCAGCCGGGCCAGGCTGGCCGCGGCAGGGGCGTCCTTGCCCACCTGCTGCAACTGGGCTTCCAGCTCGCGGATGCGCGCCTGCTGCCGCTCGGACAGCGCGCGGTCGCGCGCCAGCTCGACCTGCCGGCTCTCGTACTGCTGCAGGCGGGTGCGCGTCTGCTGCAGCTCCTTCTCGCGTTCGGCCAGCACCTGGGCCGACTGGGCCAGGCGGTCGCGCTCCTGCTGCAACTGGTTCAGCGCCGATTGCGAGAGCTTCTTCTCCTGCGTGCCGGCTTGGATGTCTTCCTGCAGCCGGGCCATGCGGGCCTGCACCGCGGCCAGCTCCTGCTCGCGCGCCGCCAGGTCCTGCTTCAGCCCTTGAATGGCCTGCTGCTGCTCGCCAGCCAGGCGCTGGATCTGCGCCTTTTCCTGCACCAGCGCCTGGTAAGCGCGCTCCGAGTTTTCCAACCGGCTCTTGTAGGCGTTGAGCTCGGACTGCGTCTGCGCAAAGCGGGCCAGGCGTTTGCGCAGTTCCTCCAGCTCGGACTGCGCCACGCGCGCCGCGCGCAGCTCCTGCGTCACGGCGGCGTTCTTGGCCAGCAGCTCGTCGCGTTCGGCCTTGAGGCGGTTCACATCCGCCGCGGAGCGCTGGGCCTGGCCGGCCTGAGCCAGCTGCTCCTCCAGCTCGCGGATGCGCTCCAGCTGGCCGGCCACCACCTGCTGCTGCTTGGTGGTTTCGGCCTGGGCCGCCTCCAGCTGCTGCAGCTGGGCCCGGGCCTGCTGCAGCTCGCGGTCGCGCTGCGCCAGCAGGCGGGCCGAGCCGGCCAGCGCCTCACGCTCGGCTTCCAGCTGCGCCAGCGCCTGCTGGGACATCTGCTTGTTCATCGAACTGACGCGCATGTCCTCCTGCAGCGTGGCCATGCGCTGCTTCAGGGTCTGCACCTCCTGCTCGCGGGCCTCGAAGTCGGTGCGCATGGCGGCAATGGCGGCGCGCTGCTGCTCGGTGAGCTGCTGCATCTGCTCCTTCTCGCGCACCAGGGCCTGGTACTGCGCCGTGCTGACGCGCGTGCCGCAGCCCACGAAGCAGAACTCGCCGGTAAAGGAGAAGTTGATCCACGGCACCTGGGGCGCGCCGAAGGGGGTGGATTCGGTGCGCACACCGTCGATGACGCGCTTGAACATCTCCTCGATGTTCAGGCCCGGGCTGTCCAGATGCTTGAGCAGGTGGGCAGTGAAGAGGCCGTTGCGGCCAAAGCCGTCGTAGGCCACCCGCCCAGGCGCCGTGGGGTAGATGACGATGCTGCCGGCCGGGGCATTGGGCAGCGCCAGGCCGCCGCCCGCCCCGGAGGCCGAGCGGCTCTGCGCAAAGGGGTTCTCGCGGCAGGCATCGAGGATCAAGATGGACAGGCGCACGCCGGAGGCACGCAGCTCGTCGAACAGGAAGGAGAGCCGGAAGGTCTCGTCCGGCACATAGGACTCGCTGCTGACCTCGGCCTCGGTGGGCACCAGGTAGTTCTCGCCCCCCACCTCGATGCCATGGCCGGCGTAATAGAACAGCGCGGTGTCGTTGGGCTGCAGGCGCTTGACGAAGGCCGCCACCGCCCGGCGCATGGCGCGTGGGTCGGGCAGGTTCTCCTGGCAGTCGACATCGAAGCGCAGGCCCCGCAGCTTGTCGCAGATGGCACGGCTGTCGTTGACCGGGTTCTTCAGCGCCGAAAGGTGCTTGTACTGGGCATTGCCGATCACCAGCGCCGTGCGCCGCCCCACCTCGGGCGCCAGGCCCGTGCCCCCTGCCGGTGCGGCCGCGGCCACCTGCACCGCGCGTTCGTCCGGTGCAGCCGCCGCCACGGGCAGCATCGCCACCCAGGCACAACCCAGTCCGCCCCAAAGCCAAGCCTTCACCGCTGCACCCCGTCTCCGCCCTCCGGCCCTGCGCTGGATTGAAGCGCTTGCGCTGAGGGCGCGCAAGCGCCGAGCCGGCTCGGGCCCACCTCAGAACGACAGGCTCAAACCCAGGGCCAGGCCCTCGGTGGTGTCGCGCAGCTCGGTGGAGCGGTTGGTGGTGGGGCTGAGGGCGATGCGAAAGCCCTGGGTGGCCAGCACCTGGCTGCGGTAGCCCAGGGTCAGGGTCATGGCCTTGGCCGCCGCCACGCCCTCGAAGGAATAGGCCAGGCCGGCCTCGCCCAGCCAGTAGTCGGCATCGAACTTGGCGCGGCCGCTGGCATCCGCCACCGGGAAGCGCCCCTTCACGCGGCCGTAGCCGACATTGCCGTACAGGCTGAAGCCGCGCGTCAGCGGGGCCGAGCCGAGCACGCCCAGGATCGGACCGCTGTACTTGAACTCGGTACCACCGCTGAACTCCTGCTTGACGCTCTTGTGGCCCAGCGAGAGCGCCAACGTGGGCAGCAGGTAGTAGCCGGCATGGAAGTCGGTTTCCTCGCGCTTGGCAGAAAAGGGGCCCTCATTGCCGTCGAAGCCGTAGCGGGTCTTGACGAAACGGCTGGCCGACAGCAGCCAATCGCCCTGGCGCAGGGAAACCGAAGGGATCAGTGCCGCCTTGTCCTGGCTGCTGAAGTTCTCGGAGGCGCCGGGGATGTAGGCGTTGCCCACCGCCGTGGGTGGGTAGACGTCCCAGGTGCTCCAGGTGTTGGACCAGGCCCGCAGGCCCACCGTCAGCGTCGTCGCATCGTCGGCCCAGGCCGCAGGGCCCAAGACAACCGCCAAAAGAAGTGCGCACTTGGTCTTCATGGAGTCCCCTGCTGCAGTGAGATGGCCGAGGCAGGGTAGCCGCAGCCTCCGGCTTCGCCAAGCGGGGCAAGCGCCAGCGCGTCCAAGCCGCCACAGCGCCCGGGCCTCGATTTGCAGGCTTTCGATCGACGCCGCCGCGGCCTAGAGTCGGCGCTGCGCCTCGGTCTTTGCAAGGGGTTCCCGATGTCAGTCGAACGCAGACTCTCGACCTGGACTGGTGAGCCCCCTGCCGGATGGACGGGGCTGATGGCAGCCGCGTTGAGCACGCTGCTGGCTGCCCTGCCCTGCGAGGCCGCGCCGCCCGCCGGTGCGGCCGCCTGGTACAGCAGCGCCACCGTGGACGAAGGCGGCGTGCTGCGCGTCTGGGGCCGCCAGGTGGTGGCGGGCGCGCTGGCCCCCCAGCGCGTGCAGCTGCCGGTGGCGGTGGCCAAGGTCTTTGGCGGCGGCAGCCAGGGCTTCGCCATCGATGTCCAGGGCACGCTCTGGGCCTGGGGCAACAACAGCCTGGGTCAACTCGGCGACGGCAGCGTGGTGCCGCGCGCCAATCCGGTGCGGGTGGGTACCGGCTTCAGCCTGGTGTCCACGGGCGTCAACCACAGCCTGGGGCTCAAGGCCGATGGTTCGCTGTGGGCCTGGGGCAGCGGACTCTTTGGCCTGATCGGCGACGGCGCTCTCACCGATCGGCGCAGGCCGGTGCAGGTGGGCTCAGGCTATGTGGCGGCCGCCGCAGGCTTCACCCACAACCTGGCCATCCAGGCGAATGGCAGCGTGTGGAGCTGGGGCCGCAACCAGTCCGGCCAGCTCGGCATGGGTAGCACCAGCACGGTCAGCGTGAACCTGCCCACGGCCATCGGGCTCACCGCCCAAGCGGTGGCGGCCGGCAGCGAGCACAGCCTGGCGCTGCAGGCCGACGGCAGCCTCTGGGCCTGGGGCGACAACTACTACGGCCAGTTGGGCGATGGCAGTCGGGCCGACGCCAGCACACCACGCCGCATCGGCAGCGGTTATGCGGCCATCGCCGCCACCGGCTACACCAGCCTGGGCCTGAAAACCGACGGCACGCTCTGGATCTGGGGCTATCGCAGCACCGAAGACGGGCGCGGCGGCATCCAAGCCACACCGACGCAGATCCTCAGCGGCGTCAGCACCATGAGCGCAGGCTTCTATCACGGGCTGGCGCTGCGCTCCGACGGGCAGCTGTATACCTGGGGCGACAACCGCTTCGGCCAACTCGGCGATGGCAGCACCAGCACTCGCTTCAACCCCATTGCCATCAGTACCGGCTGGGCGGCGCTGGCGGCGGGGTCGCTGTTCAATGTCGGTCTCAGGAGCGATGGATCGGTCTGGGCCTGGGGCGACGACTACGAGGGCCAGCTGGGCAATGGACCGCCCGAAAGCAAGACCACGCCGACCGTGCTGGACAGCGGCTTTCGCAGCATCGCCATGGGGCTCGGCCACAACCTTGCGCTGAAGCCCGACGGCACGCTTTGGTCCTGGGGCCAGGGCAATGCACCGCTCGGCCTGGGGGTGGTCGGGCACCAGCGTCTGCCGCGCCAGGTCGGCAGCGGCTTTGCCAGCGTGGCGGCCGGCAATGCCCACAGCCTGGCACTCAAGACCGACGGCAAGCTCTGGACTTGGGGCAGCAATGTGGAAGGTCAGCTCGGCCACAACAGCGAGGTCGTGTGGACCCCGCGCCAACTCGGCAGCGCGGTCTGGACGGCCATCGCCGCCGGTCATTCGCACAGCCTGGGCCTGCAGCCCGACACCAGCCTGTGGGCCTGGGGCGCCAACGACGCCGGACAGCTCGGCCTGGGCGACCGCAACCCGCGCGCCGAACCCGTGCGCGTGGGCACAGGCTTCAGCACCATACTGGCCGGCACCCGTTTCAGCATGGCGCTCAAGATCGATGGCAGCCTCTGGGCCTGGGGCGCGAACGGCTCCGGCCAACTGGGCGTGGGCGATTTCACTGACGCCAGCAGCCCCCAGCGTGTGGGCGGCGGCTACGTGAAGGTGGCGGCGGGTCAGAACCATGTCGCCGCCCTCCAGGCCGATGGCTCCCTGTGGATGTGGGGCGACGGCCGGTTCAACCAGCTGGGCGATGGCGCGCGCCGCAACCGCGCCACACCGGCCAAGCTGGGTGATGGCTTCGTCGACGTGTTCAGCGGCCCCACCGCCGATCACACCCTGGCGCTGCGGCGCGACGGCAGCTTGTGGATCTGGGGCCTCAACACCACCGGGCAGTTGGGCGACGGCACCATCGCCGCCAGCGCGCGCCCGCTGAGCGTCGTGAACGAGCAGGCCACCGGCCTGCTGCGCCTGGCCGCCCCGAGCGGCGGCGCCGGCCCCGAGCTGCTGGCCTATCTGCTGAAGCTGCAAACCCAGGGCTATGACCTCAAGGCCAGCCTGACCGATTTGCGCGCCGCCGGCCTGTTGGGCGATGTGTATTTCAGCGTGCTCGCGCCGGCCAACTCGCCGCTGACCGGCTGCACCAGCAACTGCAGCCCGGGTGCCGCGACGCCCTCCCGCGGGCCGCAGCGCGGGCCGCTCACGGCCTTCCGCAGCGCGCGCCCGCTGGCCGAGGGCGCCGCCCCCGCCACGGTGGCTGGCGTGATCTCCCGCGGCGGCTTCAAGCAGACCAGCGGCAGCGGCGGCGCGCAGGCCGAGGTGGCCTACAACGGCGACCTCGGCCGCGCCAACGAGCTCGCCGTCATCAGCGGCCTCAGCAACCCGCTGGCCGACAGCAGCGCCGTCATCTGCATGGGCGTCACCATCCCCGAGCTTTCGGCCAAGGGCCAGGTGCTGATGCGCCCCATCGCCACCGGCGCTGGCGTGCAGGGCGTGGTGCAGTGCCCACCGGTGCAGACGGCCGCCACGCTGGCGCGCTTCCGTGCGCAGAGCAGCGGCCCGATCACCGCCCGCACCATCGTGGCCGAGGTGACCCCGCTGGACGAGGAGCGCGGCCAGCTGCGCCAGGTGTTCTCCTGGGCCGTCACGCCCGATGGCCGCCAGTACATGCAGACCGCCCCGAACGTCTGGGAAGCCATGACCGAACCCATGCGCGCGGTCGCCACCGTCACCCTGCCGAGCACGGGCAACTACCTGCTCGACGTCACGCGCGCGCTCAATCTCAGCGGCCTGGAAGGCACCTTGGTCTTCATCGGCGTGGGCAGCAGCTGGGCGGAGGTGCGCGACCTGAACAAGGCCGGCCAGCACACCACGGTGCAATAGCTCCGCGGGCGCTACGCTCACGCCATCGCACCGCAGCGGGAGCCCGCATGAACCCATCGGACGGCAAGCGCACCGCTTGGTTGGCGTGGATGGCCTTGCTGGCAAGCGCACTGCCCGGCGCCGCCGCGGCGGCCGATGGCGCGCCGATGGTCTCGGTGCGCGGGCCGCACAGCCTGGCGCTGAGCGCCGATGGCAAGGTGCTGGCCTGGGGTTCGGACCAGAACGGCCAACTCGGTAGCGGCACCCGGCCCTACGAGCCGCGCCCCGGCCTCGTCGTCGGCCTCGGCAACATCGCCGCCATCGCCTCGGGCGGCTACTTCTCGCTGGCCCTGGGGCGCGAAGGCACGGTCTGGACCTGGGGCAGCAACTACGCCGGCCAGCTGGGCGACGGCAGCCGCCCCGACCGCGCCACCCCGGGCCGCGTGCCCGGCCTGACCCAGGTGGTGGAACTCTGCGCGGGGCCGGAGTACGCCCTGGCGCGCCGGGCTGATGGCAGCGTCTGGGGCTGGGGCTCCAACTACAACCTCACGCTCGGTGAAGGCGAGCGCCCCGAGAACGCCACCGCCGCTCCGGTGGCGGGCCTGCAGGGCGTCACACAGCTCGCCTGCGGCGACCGCCATGCGCTGGCGCTGAAGGCCGATGGCACCGTGCTGGCCTGGGGGCGCAATGAGTTCGGCGCACTGGGCCTGGGCCACACGAGCGACCGCGCCAGCCCCACGCCCCTGCCCGGCCTCAGCAATGTGCGCGCGCTTGCCGCGGCCCAGGAGCTCAGCTACGCGGTGCGAGCCGATGGCACGGTGTGGGAATGGGGCGCCGGCAATCCCTATGCCAGCCCGCGCCCACCGGCGCGCCTGAGCCCGGTGCAGGTGCCGGGCATCAGCGGCGCCGCCAAGGTGGCGGCCGGCTCGGTCTACGCGGTGGCGATTGGCACGGACCCGACACGCTGGTGGCAATGGGTGCCGGGCACCAGCGCGCAGGCGCAGGCCGCGGTGGGCACGCTCAGCGGCGCCGCCCGCGGCTACGGCCAGGGCTTCCTGCTCAAGAGCGACGGCACGGCGCTCGGCTTCGGCGCCCTCAACGGCAATGGCTTCGGCAGTCTGGGCGACGGCACCACCACCTACCGCGAGGAACCCGCCCCGGTGGTCGACATCGCCGGACTCGTGCAGGTGGCCTCGGGCACCTGGTATGGCCTGGCCCTGGGCGCCAATGGCCGCGTCTTCAGCTGGGGGCTGGATGCCTCGGGGCAGCTCGGGCGCGGGCGCTTCCTGCACCGCTCCGTGCCGGCCCAGGTGGCCGGGCTGCCGGTCATCAGCCAGGTCTCGGCCGGCTGGGACCACAGCATGGCGCTGGACGGCGCCGGCCGGCTCTGGGCCTGGGGCGGCAATGGCTACGCCCAGCTCGGCAATGCCAGCTGGGCCGACATCGGCCAGCCCGAGCAGCTGAGCGGCATCGCCGACGTGCGCAGCGTGTTCGCGGGCGACTTCTACACCCTGGCCCTGAAGAAGGACGGCAGCCTGTGGGGCTGGGGCAGCGGCCTGCCGGTGCCCACCACCGGCAACCCCGCCGAGCCGGCCCAGCTGCTCGGCGCCGGCCAGGGCGGCCTGGCCCTGGCGGCCGGCGACGCCCATGTGCTGCTGCTGCGCTCGGATGGCAGCGTGGCCGCGATGGGCGACAACAGCGCCGGCCAGCTGGGCGACGGCACGCTGGACGCGCGCAGCGCCCCGGTGGCCGTTGCGGGCCTGAGCGGCGTGGTGGCGCTGGCCGCGCGCGGCCGCAGCAGCTGGGCGCTGAAGGGCGACGGCAGCGTCTGGGCCTGGGGCGACAACGAACGCGGCCAGCTCGGCGACGGCAGCCAGACCCGCCGCCTGCGGCCCGTGCCGGTGCCCGGCCTGAGCCAGGTGGTGGAACTGACGATTGGCCTGCAGCACGCGGTGGCGCGGCGCGCGGACGGCAGCCTGCTGGGCTGGTTCTGGGGCTACAACCTGTTTGGCGAACTCGGCTCCGCCCAGGACCAGCTGGGCAGCACCCCGCGCCTGCTGCGCGGCGCCAGCAGCGTGGCAGGTATGGCCGCCGGCGACGCGGTGAGCGCCTTCGTGCGGCAGGACGGCCTGGTGCTGATGGGCGGCTCCAACAGCCACGGCCAGCTGGGCGACGGCAGCCTGGCCAACGCCATGCGCCCCGGCTTCGTTCTGGACGAGCGCGCCACCGGCTGGCTCAACCTCAAGCGCGCCAGCGGCTCGCAACCCTCCAGCGACCCCACGCTGGTGCTGCTGCGCGCCATCCGCAACGCCCAGGGCCTGAGCGCCCTGCTGACCGACCCGCGCGCCGTGGGCGTGGCCGGCGAGGTCTACTTCAGCGCCCTGCTGCCCCGCGCTGCGCCAGGGGCCTCCCCCTCTCGGCACGCCGCCGCCGCACGCTCCGGCCCGCCGCGCCGCCGGGCCGATGCTGCGGCACCCGGCATGGCCCCGGTGGTGTTCACGCGCGGCGGCATCAAGCAAAGCGGCCCCAGCACCCCCGCCCAGCCCAGCCTGGCCGGACCGCTCACCACCGGCTCGCAACTACCCGTGTACGGGACGGAAGTGGCGGACCCGCTGGTGGCCAGCAACGCCATCATCTGTGTGGGCGTCACCATTCCTGAGCTCTCGGCCAAGGGCCAGGTGCTGATGCGCCCCATCGCCACCGGCGACCAGCTCAGCGGCGTCACCCAATGCCCCACCGTGCAGACCGCCGCCACGCTGCAGCGCTACACCGGCACGGCTTCGGGCCCGCTCACCGCCCGCACCCTCACCGCCAGCGTCGACCCGCTCGATGAAGACCGTGGCCAGCTGCGCCAGCTCTACTCCTGGGCCGTCACCCCCGATGGCCGGCAGTACATGCAGACCCCCGCCGGCTGGGTGCCGATGACCGAACCCATGCAGCCCGTGCAGAGCCTCACCGTGCCCCCAAGCGGTCGCGTGAGCCTGAGCGTCACCAATGCGCTGGACCTCTCCGGCCTGGTGGGCACCCTGGTCTACATCGGCCTGGGGGCCAGCTGGGAAGAGGTGCGCGGGCTCAACAAGGCGGGGCACTACTACACGGTGGAGTAGCGCCTACCCTTCGGGTTCTTCGAACTGCAGCTCCACGCCGTTGCCCAGCGGGTCGCGCAGGAAGAGCTGGACGATGCCGGTGCCCGGCACGCCCGAGCGCCGCACGGCGATGCCGCGCGCGGCCAGGCGCTGCTCGCAGGCCGCCAGCCCGCGGCAGCGAAAGGCCACATGGTCGAAGCTGCCGCTGACGTTCGCCTCACGCGGCTCGCCGGGCCGCGCCTCGCTCAGGTGCAGCACATCCTGCGCGCCGGCATAGAGCCAGAAGCCGCGGCTCGCAAAAGGCGGCCGTGGCCCCAGCTGCAAGCCGACGACCTCGACATAGAAGTCGCGCAGCTGCTCCAACACGGACCATTCGGCGCGCAGGTTGTAGTGGGCGAAGCCGAGGTTTTCCATCGCCTTCAATTGCCCCCGCTGCGAAAGCGCTCCAGCGCAATGCCATGCCGGTGCAGCTTGTCGTACAGCGTTTTCTTGGGCACACCCAGGGTCTCGATGACGCGCTGCACATTGCCGCCCTGGCGCGTCAGCGCCTGTTCGATCAAGGCCTTCTCCACCAGCTCCACCTGCTGGGCCAGAGAGAGTGCTCCGTTCTCGGGCGCGCCGGGGATGACGACCTCGCTGCCGCCCTCCAGCACATAGCGGTCGGCGGCGTTGCGGATCTCGCGCACATTGCCCGGCCAGTCGTGCCCCATCAGTTCGCGCAGCTTGGCCGGGTGCAGCTCGGGGCGTTCGCAGCCGTAGCGCTCGGCGGCCTGCACCATGAAGTGCTCGAACAGCAGCGGGATGTCCTCGCGGCGCTGGCGCAGCGGCGGCAGCTCCAGCACGGCCACGTTGAGGCGGTAGTACAGGTCGGCGCGGAACTTGCCCTCGTCGCTCAGGGCCAGCAGGTCGGACTTGGTGGCGGCCACCACGCGCACATCCAGCTTCACTTCCTCGTTCGAACCCAGGCGCTCCAGCTTGCGCTCCTGCAGCACGCGCAGCAGCTTGATCTGCAGCGTGATCGGCATGGTCTCGATCTCATCCAGCAGCAGGGTGCCGCCATTGGCGTGCTCCAGCTTGCCGATGCGCCGCTTGGCGGCCGAGGTGAAGGCGCCGCTCTCGTGGCCGAGCAGCTCGCTCTCGAACAGGGTCTCCGGCAGGCCGCCGCAGTTGATGGCGACGAAGTGGCGGTCGCGGCGCTTGCTGTGGTCGTGCAGGCAGCGCGCCACCAGCTCCTTGCCGGTGCCGGTCTCGCCCAGGATCATCACGTCGGCATTGGTGTTGGCCAGGCGCAGGATGCGCGCCCGCACCTGCTCCATGGCCGGGCTGCGGCCCAGCAGCACGGCCTCGATGCCGCTCTTGGCCTGCAGCTGCTCGCGCAGATCGTCCACCGCGGCGCGCAGCAGGCGCTTTTCGATGGCGCGCTGCACCGTGTCGACGAAGCGCTCGGGCGAGAACGGCTTCTCGATGAAGTCGTAGGCGCCGATGCGCATCGCGCGCACCGCCATCGCCACGTCGCCATGCCCCGTCACCAGCACCACCGGCAGGGTCGCGTCCAGCAGCAGCAGGCGCTCCAGCAGGGCCACGCCGTCCATGCCGGGCAGGCGCACATCGCTCACCACCACCGAGGGCTGGCCGGGCACGAAGGCGGCCAGCAGGGCCTCGGCCGACTCGAAGGCGCGCACGTTCAGCCCGGCCAACTCCAGGGTCTGCACCAGGCTCTCGCGCACCTGGGGGTCGTCCTCCACATAGAGAACCTCGAAGCCTTCAAACATGGTTCTTTTCCTCCGCCGCGGCGGGCGCGGCTTCCAAATCAAAACGGAACTCGGTGCCTTCGGGGCTGGAGCTGGCCTGCAAGTTGCCGCCGAACTCGCGCACGATCTGCGCCGAGATCACCAGGCCCAGGCCCAGGCCCTGCCCGGCCGGCTTGGTGGTGAAGAAGGGCTCGAACAGGCGCTCCTGCGCCTCGGGGCTCAGGCCCGGGCCGGTGTCGCGCACGGCCACGTGGATGCGCGTGTCCTCGG
Source organism: Inhella proteolytica (assembly GCF_016093275.1). Classification (GTDB taxonomy): domain Bacteria; phylum Pseudomonadota; class Gammaproteobacteria; order Burkholderiales; family Burkholderiaceae_C; genus Inhella; species Inhella proteolytica. The sequence goes on along the minus strand of NZ_JAEDAK010000001.1, from coordinate 16,598 downwards.
CCCAGGCTCGCACCTGCAGCCGGCGCTCGGCGCGGTTCTGCAGGGCGTCCATGGCGTCGATGGCATTGCCCATCAGGTTGACCAGCACCTGCTCCAGCCGCGTGCCGTCGCAGCGCACGTTCAGGCGCTCGGAAATCTGCAGCTGCAGCTCCACGCCGGCCTCGCGGATGCGGTGCTCCAGCAGCAGCTGGGCATTGCCTACCGCATGGGCCAGGCGCACCACCTCGCCCTGGCCGCTGGCGCGGCGCGCAAAGCTCTTGAGCTGGCTGGTGATGCGCGCCATGCGCTCCACCGCGCCTTCGATGTTGCCGAGGTTGCGGCGCGCGTCGTCCAGGCGGCCGGCGTCCATCAGGCGCACGGTGTTGCCCGAAAGCGCGCGCAGGGCGGTGAGCGGCTGGTTCACCTCGTGGGCGATGCCGGCCGAGAGCTGGCCCAGCACGGCCATCTTGCCGGCCTGCACCAGTTCGTCCTCGGCGCGCACGCGCTGCTCGAACTCGCGCTTGAGCTCGGCATTGGCGGCGCGCAGCTCGGCGGTGCGGTCCCACACCTGCTGCTCCAGCTCGTCGCGGGCGCGCTGCAGCTCGTTGCGGGCGCGCAGCAGCTGGGCCACCGCCCGGCGCCGGTACAGATAGTAGGTGGCCAGCAGGCCGATCAGCCCCCCCAGGGCCGCTCCACCCCAGGCCGCGCGGCCGGCCTCGCGCTGCACCTCGGAAGGGTCGGAGAGCGTCATCAGGCGCAGGCCCAGGGCCATCACCGGGCGGTCCTGCGCCAGCCAGTGCTGGCCAGGGCGCTCGTCCTCGGGCGGCTGCAGGCGCAGCAGCTGGCCGCCGCGCACCGCGCCCTCGCGCTCGGCCCAGCGCAGGGTCTGCAGCGCCTTGGCGGGGTAATGCAGGGTGTCCTCGGGCGCCAGGCGCGGCCAGGTGGCGCGGTCCAGCCCCTGCACCAGGCGCAGGTACTTCCACTGCGGCACCGAGCTCATGATGAGTACGTCGTTGGCATCCAGCACCAGCAGCTTTTCGCTGCGCGAGCGCACGCCCAGGTCCACCCAGGTGGCCTCCAGCGGCGCCAGATTGATGCGCACCACCACCTGGCCCAGGGTCTTGCCGCCGCGCTGCACGGTGCTGGCGTGGAAGAAGTCGGTGGTGCCGCTGCCATCGCCGGCGGCAAAGAAGCCGGGGCGGCCGGCGCGCAGGGCGGCGGCAATGCGCTCCAGGCGCTCGCGCTCCAGCACCTCCAGCGGCAGCGCGGCACTGCCCAGGCGCCAGTGGCCGTCGGCATCCACCAGATAGATCAGCAGCGAGCCGGCACGCGCATTGATCTGCGCCAGCCGGCGCTGCGCGCGCTGCAGCAGCTCCGGGTGGTCGCTCTGGAAGGCGGCCATCACCTCGTCGTTCAGGCTTACCAGCGCGGGCAGCTGCGCCAGCCGGCCCAGCTCGCCCTCCAGCGTGCCGGCGTACAGCTCCAGGCGCTCCACGGCCAGCTCGGCCAGGCGCTCCAGGCCGGCGCGCTCGCTCAGGCGATAACTCAGGGAAAACCCAAGTGCCGCCAGTGCCAGCGTGGCCGCGGTGGCCAGTGCCACCACATTGGCCAGCAGCAGACGGGAGAAGGGACGCAGGGTGCCGTGGCTCATCTAGGGTTATTACGCAGGCGGTGGTTCACACGGTCCGGAGGGGTCGAGTGTGGCTTCCCGCACCGCTGGCGGCAACGCCGCGACGCGCCTCCCATGGAGAGAAGGGCTGTGAGCGGAGGTTTCGGGTTGGCACGCAATCTGCAATGCAGAAGCACATCACATGCCCGGTGGCGGGTGGAAGCCTTGAAACCATGGAAGTCTTTATCCAACAACTGATCAATGGCCTGGTGCTGGGGAGCATGTACGCGCTCGTCGCCCTGGGCTACACGATGGTCTACGGCATCATCAACCTCATCAATTTCGCCCACGGCGAGATCCTGATGATTGGTGCGCTGACGAGCTGGACCGTCATCGGCGCGCTGGCCGGCTCGGGCCTGCCCGGCTGGGCCCTGATGATCGTGGCCCTGTGCTGCGCCATCGTGGTCTGCTGCGCTGTCAACTTCACGATCGAGAAGATCGCCTACCGGCCGCTGCGCAGCGCGCCGCGCCTGGCGCCCCTGATCACCGCCATGGGCATGAGCCTGCTGCTGCAAACGCTCGCCATGGTGATCTGGAAGCCGAACCCCAAGCCCTTCCCGCTGCTGCTGCCCACCGAGCCCTTCAATCTGGGCGGCCCGGTGATCTCGGTGACCCAGGTGCTGATCCTGGCCACCACCGGCATCCTGCTGGCCGCCCTGATGTGGCTGGTGAACAAGACCAAGCTGGGCCGCGCCATGCGCGCCACGGCCGAGAACCCCAAGGTCGCCTCGCTGATGGGCGTCAAGCCCGACTTCGTGATCTCGGCCACCTTCGTCATCGGTGCCGCGCTGGCCGCCGTGGCCGGCCTGATGTGGGCCGCCAACTACGGCACCGCGCAGCACACCATGGGCTTCATGCCCGGCCTGAAGGCCTTCACGGCCGCGGTGCTGGGTGGCATCGGCAATCTGGCCGGGGCGATGGTGGGCGGCATCCTGCTCGGCCTCATTGAAGCCATCGGCGCGGGCTACCTGGGTGAACTGACCGGCGGCGTGCTGGGCAGCCACTACGCCGACATCTTTGCCTTCGTGGCCCTGATCCTCGTCCTCACGCTGCGCCCCTCCGGCCTGCTGGGCGAACGTGTCGCCGACCGTGCTTGAGGTCTCCAACATGAACAAGAAACTTGCCGTCTTTCTCTCCAGCGCCGTCGCGCTGCTGGTGCTGCCGCTGATCGCGCAGCAATTCGGTTCCGGCCCGGTGCGCATCCTCGACACCGCCCTGCTCTACGTGATGCTGGCCCTGGGCCTGAACATCGTGGTGGGCTATGCCGGCCTGCTGGACCTGGGCTATGTGGCCTTCTACGCGGTGGGCGCCTACATGTTCGCCCTGCTCTCCAGCCCGCATCTGGCCGAGAACTTCCCCGCCATCGCGGCGATGTTCCCGAACGGCCTGCACATGCCGCTCTATGTGGTGATCCCGCTCGGCGCCGGCCTGGCCGCGCTGGCCGGGGTGGTGCTTGGCGCGCCCACGCTGAAGCTGCGCGGTGACTACCTGGCCATCGTGACCCTGGGCTTCGGCGAAATCATCCGCGTCTTCATGAACAACCTGGAGCACCCGGTCAACCTGACCAACGGGCCCCGGGGCATCGGCCAGATCGACTCGATCTCGGTGTTCGGCGTCGCGCTCTCGCAGAAGACCTCGCTGTTCGGCATCGAGCTGCCCGGCGTGACCCTTCACTACTACCTGTTCCTGGCGCTCGTCGTGGCTTCGGTGCTGATCTGCTGGCGCCTGGAGAACTCGCGCATCGGCCGCGCCTGGATGGCCATCCGCGAAGACGAGATCGCCGCCAAGGCCATGGGCATCAACACCCGCAACCTCAAGCTCTTGGCCTTCGGCATGGGCGCCACCTTCGGCGGCGTGGCCGGCTCGATGTTCGCGGGCTTCCAGGGCTTCGTGAGCCCCGAGTCCTTCAGCCTGCAGGAGTCGGTGCTGATCGTCGCCATGGTGGTGCTGGGTGGCATGGGCCATCTGCCCGGCGTGGTGCTGGGCGCCCTGCTGCTGGCCGCCCTGCCCGAGGTGCTGCGCTATGTGGCCGGTGACATCCAGACCCTGACGGACGGCCGCATCGACGCCGCCATCCTGCGCCAGGCCCTGGTGGCCCTGGCCATGATCGTCATCATGCTGATGCGCCCGCGCGGCCTGTGGCCCGCACCCGAGCATGGCAAGCCGGCGCCCAAGAGCGCCGAGCCGGGCAAGGCCACCGAGGCCAACGCCGCCATCGCCACCGCCACCCGCTAAGGACTCTCCATGAACAGCAACACCATCCTCAAGGTGCAGGGTGCGAGCAAGCGCTTCGGCGGCGTGCAGGCCCTGTCGGACGTCGGCATCACCATCGAGAAAGGCCAGGTGGTCGGCCTGATCGGCCCCAACGGCGCCGGCAAGACCACCTTCTTCAACGTCATCACCGGCCTCTACGTGCCCGACACCGGCAGCTTCGAGCTCGGCGGCACGGCCTACAAGCCGGCCGCGGTGCACCTGGTGGCCAAGGCCGGCATCGCCCGCACCTTCCAGAACATCCGCCTCTTCCCCGAGATGACGGCGGTCGAGAACGTCATGGTGGGACGCCATGTGCGCACGCACAGCGGCCTGCTCGGCGCCGTGTTCCGCACGCCCGCCTTCAAGGCCGAGGAGAAGGCCATCGAGGCGCGTGCCCGCGAGCTGCTGGATTACGTGGGCATCGGCCGCCATGCCGACTTCCGCGCCCGCACGCTGAGCTATGGCGACCAGCGCCGTCTGGAAATCGCCCGCGCCCTGGCCACCGACCCCCAGCTCATTGCCCTGGACGAGCCGGCCGCCGGCATGAACCAGACCGAGAAGGTGGTGCTGCGCGAGCTGATCGACCGCATCCGCAAGGACGGCCGCACCATCCTCTTGATCGAGCACGACGTGAAGCTGGTGATGGGCCTGTGCGACCGCGTCACCGTGCTGGACTACGGCAAGCCCATCGCCGAGGGTACGCCCGCCGAAGTCCAACGCAATCCCAAAGTCATCGAGGCCTATCTGGGCGCGGGGCACTGAACATGAGCAAGACGCAAACCCTCCTCCAAGTCGAAAAGCTCAAGGTCGCCTACGGCGGCATCCAGGCCGTCAAGGGCGTGAGCTTTGAAGTGCGCGAAGGCGAGCTGGTCTCGCTGATCGGGGCCAACGGCGCCGGCAAGACGACGACGCTCAAGGCCGTCACCGGCCTGCAGTCGATCGCCGATGGCGACGTCAAGTACCTGGGCCGCAGCATCCGTGGCCAGGGCCCCTGGGAACTGGCCAAGCAGGGCCTGGTGATGGTGCCCGAGGGCCGCGGCACCTTCACGCGCATGACCATCGTCGAGAACCTGCAGATGGGCGCCTATACCCGCAATGACAAGGACGGCATTGCCGCCGACATGGAGCGCGTGTTCGCCTTCTTCCCGCGCCTGCTGGAGCGGCGCGACCAGCTGGCCGGCACCATGTCCGGCGGCGAGCAGCAGATGCTGGCCATGGGCCGCGCGCTGATGGCCCGCCCCAAGGTGCTGCTGCTGGACGAGCCCTCGATGGGCCTCTCGCCCATCATGGTGGACAAGATCTTCGAGGTCGTGAACGAGATTCACAGCCAAGGTGTAACTGTTTTGCTCGTGGAGCAGAACGCCAGTCGCGCCTTGCAACTGGCCAACCGCGGCTACGTGATGGAATCCGGCCTCGTCAGCATGACCGGCTCCGGCCAGGACCTGCTGACCGACCCCAAGGTCCGCGCCGCCTATCTGGGCGAGTAAGACCCCAGACCCCCGCGAACCCCAAGAGCCCATCCAACCGAGGACACGTCATGCCGCAAACGACCCCCACCCAAACCTCCAACACGCGCCGCAACCTGCTGGTGGGCGCCGGCCTGCTCGGCCTGGCCGGCGTGGGGGCGTACCTCATGATGCCGGGCTCGGCCAAGAGCATCCGCATCGGCGTGGGCCAGCCCCTCAGCGGCCCGCTGGCCGCCCTGGGCAAGGACATGCTGCAGGGCGCGCAGCTGGCGGCCGAGCAGATCAACAAGGCCGGCGGCGTGAAGGTGGGCGACAAGCGCATCCCGATCGAGATCTTCAGCGCCGACGACAAGGCCGATGCCAAGGCCGGTGAGGCCGCCGCGCAGCAGCTCGTCAGCCAGCAGGTGCTGGCCGCCATCGCCCACCTGAACTCGGGCGTGAGCATTGCCGCTGCGCCCATCTACGCCAAGGCCGGCGTGGTGCAGCTGGCCATCTCCACCAAGCCGCAGTACACCCAGCTGGGCCTGCCCACCACGCTGCGCCTGGTGGCCAACGACGACATGCAGGCCCTCGCGCTGGCCCAGTTCGCGCGCGAAAAGCTCGGCGCCAAGCGCATCGTCACGCTGCACGACGGCACGCCCTACGGCAAGGGCCTGATCGACGCGGTGGCCAACTCGCTGATCCGCTCGGGCACCGGCGCCATCGCCCAGCAGGTGGTGGACGACAAGACCACCGACTTCAAGGCCGCGGTGGCCGCCTTCGTGCAGGCCAAGCCCGACCTGCTGATCACCACGGTGGCCGACTTCCAGGTCGAGGCCCTGATCCAGCAGCTCAGCGCCGCCGGCCTGCCCGACCTGCCCGTGCTGGGCAGCGACACCATCAAGACCCCGCGCCTGCAAAGCGCCGAGCTCGGCAACCGCGCGCTCTACGCCAGCACGCCCATCGTGGCGGCCCAGGAGTTCCTGGGCGGCAAGGAGTTCCTGGCCGCCTACCGTGAGCGCTTTGGTGGCGAGCCCTACTACGCCGCCCACTACGCCTTCGACGCCGTGCACCTGGTGGCCGACGCCCTCAGCCGCAATGGCAACCTGGACCGCACCAAGCTGCTGGAGCGCCTCAAGACCTTCGAAGGCAATGCGCCCGTCACCAGCATGATGCGCATGAACGAGGACGGCGAGCAGCGCAGCGGGGCGGTGGGCATCTATCAGATGCGCAAAGGCCAGTGGGAATTGACCGTGCGTTCTGGCCGTTGGTAAGGAGTTGCGCGCTGGCCTGCTGCAAGCGGCTGCTCGCTCACGCTCTTGCGCATTGTTGCGAGCCGGTTGAGCAGGCTTGAGAGAGCCCGCCGGGATGTCGTCCCGGCAGCCGACCTACTTTCTTGCTCGTGCAAGAAAGTAGGCAAAGAACACGCGCCCGCTCCGCTGTCCCCGGCCTGCGGCCGGGGATTCCCTGCGCTGCTCGCGTCTTGGGGCTGCAGGGCGGAACGCACTGCGTTCGCTTCGCTCTCTCCGTTTGAACGGCCGCCCTGAGCCAGAAGTGGATGCGCGCTGCGCGCGCGCCCCAAGCCGCTGTGCTGCTCGGCAGCTACGAAGGGCGAGCAGCCAACAGCCGAACAGCCGGGAAACGGCGCCATGGCTGAAGTCCGGGCTGTTCGATATTCGGCTGTTGGCTGCTGCCCCTATGCAGGTGCCGAGCAGCACAGCAATGCTGGGCGGTGTGCGGCACGCACGCCCACCCAACTGACTCGGCCCAACTGTCTGAGCGGAGTGCGCGAAGCGAACGCAGCGAGTTTTGGGCCGGCCCAGCATTTCGCGCAGCGCAGGGGACCCGGCCGCAGGCCGGGCGCCGGAATCGGGGCCGTGTTCTTTGCTTCCTTTCTTGCACGAGCAAGAAAGGAAGTCGCCTGCCGGGGCGAAATCCCGGCGGGCTCTCTCGAACACCACCATGCCAGTGGCGCTGAACTACGTTTGGCTAAGGGCTTGGGCGGCGCCGTCCAGCGCGGCCAGCGTGTCGGTGATGAGCGGCGTCGGAATTGCCGCCATGTATTCCCGATAGCGCCCCTTGGCCTCGAAACGCTCGCGGAAAGCCGAGCGCTCGAAGCGCGCGCCCAGGCGGGGCACGATGCCGCCGCCGATGAAGAGGCCGCCACGGGCGCCGAAGGTCAGCGCCACGGAGCCGGCGAAGCTGCCCAGCATGGCGCAGAAGGTCTCGATGGTGCGCACTGCCACGGCATCGTCGTCGGCCAGGGCGCGTTCCAGGATCCAGGGGGCGTCGACATCGGCCACGGCGCGTTGGCCTTGCACCTCGGCCACGCAGTGATACAGCAGCGGCAGGCCGATGCCGGAGAGGAAGCGCTCGGCCGACACATGGGCATGCGTGCGGCGTGCCACGCGCAGCAGGTCGGCCTCGAAGTCATCGGCCGCGGCCAGGGTGGCGTGGCCGCCCTCACCGGCCAGCGCCAGCCAGCCCTTGCCACCCGCCGCGTTGGGCAGCAGGCCGCCCACGCCCAGGCCGGTGCCGGGGCCCACCACGGCCACCGGCAAGTCCCAGCGCGGCGCACCGCCTCCCAGGGGCTGCCACTGGCCGGCGCGCAGGCGCGGCAGCGAAAGGGCCAGGGCTTCGAAATCGTTCAACACGCACAGGCGCTCCAGCCCCAGCGCGGCACTCAGCTCGGCTTGCGAAAAGCTCCAGCCGCTGTTCGTGAATCGCACCTGGTCGCCCGTCACCGGTGTGGCCAAGGCCAGCGCGGCACTGCGGGGCTGGCTGGATGCGCCGCCCGGCAGCGCGCCCAGGCTCAAACCGGCCAGATAGGCGCGCGCGGCGTCGAGCAGGCTGGGGTACTCGGCCACCGCCAGGGTGCGGATGTGCTGCGGCGCCTGATCGGCCGCGGCCACCCAGGCAAAACGCGCGTTGCTGCCGCCCACATCGGCCAGCAGCCAAGGGAAGGGGGCGGACGGGAGGGCCGGGTTTGAAGACATGGATTGGCTTGGAAGGGCCGCTACAAAGTCAGCACGGTAGCAAAACTACATTGCCTCGGCAATGCGCGACGACCCTCAAGGGCGAAATTCCCTGCAAACACCATCCATCGGCACCATCTCAGTGCATCAAGCCCTGACGAATGTATGTAGTTTGCCTACAGTCTGACCCGGTCAAACCCTTCCGGCCAGGGCCGCTGGCAGCTTCCATAATCGGCCGGTTTTTGCGTCCGCCGTTCCCTGGATTCCTTCGCGCATGAGCTTCGACAGTCCCCGTCTGCTGGCCGACATCGGCGGCACCTACGCCCGCTTTGCGCTGGAAACCGAACCCGGTCAGTTCGAGCAGATGGTTTCGCTGCGTTGCGCCGACCACGCCGACTTCCACGCCGCCGTGCGCAGCTACCTGGATGGCCTGCCGCCCGGCACCGGCGAGATCGCCCACGCGGCCGTCGCCATCGCCAACCCGGTGGAAGGCGACCGGGTGCGCATGACGAACTACCACTGGCAGTTCTCCATCGAGGAAATGCGCCAGCGCCTGGGTTTCGACACCCTGGTGGTGGTGAACGACTTCACCGCCCTGGCCATGGCCCTGCCGCGCCTGCGCCGCGAAGACAAGCACCAGATCGGCGGCGGCCAGGCGGTGCCCAACAGCGTGGTCGGCCTGCTGGGTTCGGGCACCGGCCTCGGTGTCTCCGGCCTGATCCCCAGCGGCGACGGCTGGATCGCCCTGGGCACCGAGGGCGGCCACACCAGCTTCTCGCCGCGCGACGAGCGCGAAATCGCCATCCTGCGCCACGCCTGGCGCGAGCACGCGCATGTCTCCTTCGAGCGCCTGTGCTCGGGCACCGGCATGGCCCTGATCTACCGCGCGCTGGCCGAACTGCATGGCCAGGCCGCCCCGCCGCGCCAAGCGCCCGAAATCACCCAAGCCGCGCTGGAAGAGAACGACCCGCTGTGCCTGGAGACCCTGGAGGTCTTCTGCGCGCTGCTGGGCACCGCGGCCGGCAACCTGGCCGTCACGCTCGGCGCCACCGGCGGCATCTTCGTGGGCGGCGGCATCGTGCCGCGCCTGGGCAGCTACTTCGAGCGCTCGCCCTTCCGCCGCCGCTTCGAGGAACGCGGCCGCTTCAGCGACTACGTGGCCGCCATCCCCACCTACGTCATCACCGCCGAGGAAGCCACCTTCAAGGGCGCCTCGGCCATCCTGGAAGCGCAGCTCAAGAAGCTGCACGGCAGCGCCGACACCATCCTGGCCCAGGTGCGCCGCGCCAAGCCCCAGCTCACCCCGGCCGAGCAGCGCGTGGCCGAGCAGGTGCTGGCACGCCCGCGCGCCCTGCTCTCTGATCCGATCGCCGAGATCGCCAAGGCCGCCGGCGTCAGCCAGCCCACCGTCATCCGCTTCTGCCGCAGCCTGGGCTGCGAGGGCCTTTCCGATTTCAAGCTGCGCCTGGCCTCCAGCCTCACCGGCACCGTGCCCGTCACCCACACCCAGGTGACGGAGGACGACAGCATGGTCGAGCTCGGCTCCAAGGTGCTGGGCAACACCGCCAGCGCCATCCTGCAGGTGCGCAGCCAGATCAACCGCGAGACGATTGACCGCGCCACCGACCTGCTGGTGCAGGCCAAGCGCATCGAATGCTTCGCCAGCGGCCACTACAGCGTCGTGGCGGCGGACGCCCAGTTCAAGTTCCTGCGCTTCGGCGTGCCCGCCAGCAGCCACACCGAACCGCGCCTGCAGCACCTGGCCGCGCGCGTGCTCGGCCCGGGCGATGTGGCCCTGCTCATCAGCGCCGCCGGCCGCCTGCCCGAGCTGCTGGACGTGGCCGAGCAGGCGCGCCTGCGCGGCGCCAAGGTCATCGCCATCACCGCCAACCAGAGCCCGCTGGCCCGCAAGGCCGATGTGGCCCTGCTGGTGGACCACGCCGAAGACCCCAGCACCCAGCTGCCCATGGTGGGCCGCATCCTGCACCTGCTGGTCATCGACATCCTGGCCGTGGGCCTGGCCATGCGCCGCGGCGGCGCCCCCGAGGCCCTGGCCACGCTGGACGAACCCGCCGCCCCGCCCACCCGCGCCGCGCGCGCCACCGCCCCCGGCGTGAGCCTGGCCACGCCCCTGGCCTCGCTCACCACGCACAGCCGCGGCAGCTGATGGCCTCGCTGCTGCGGCGCGCGCTGCTGCTGGGCCCGCTCACCGCAGCACTCGGCTCGGCCGCCGCCGAACCCCGCCTGCTGCGCGTCTGCGCCAACGCCGCCCTGGGCGCGCCCGAGGGCGATGCCACGCCCTATCTGCTGATGCGGCGCGTGCAGGAACTGCTGCCGCAGCTGCGCTTCCAGTTCAGCCCCCTGCCCTGGGCGCGCTGCCTGCAGGAAGCCGGCCAGGGCCGCTTCGACGCCGTGCTCTCCGCCAGCCACACGCCCGAGCGCGCGCTGCACCTGCGCTACCCGCTCAGCCCCCAGGGCGAGCCCGACGAACACAAGCGCCTGTTCCAGATCGGCTACGCCCTGCTGCGCCGCAAGGGCAGCGGCGTGCAATGGGACGGCCAGCTCTTCAGCGGCACCGGGCCGCGTGCGGGTGAAGGCCTGGGCGCCGAACGCGGCTACTCGGTGGTGCAGTTCGCGCGCGAGCGCGGCGCCCATGTGGAAGAGCGCAACACCGTCACCGCCCTGCTGGAAAGCCTGCGCCTGCAGCGCGTGCAGGGTGCGCTGCTGAACCAGGAACACGCCGCCCAGCTGCTGTCAGAAGCGCAGTGGGCGCGCGACTTCGAACTCGGCGGCCCTGCCCTGGCCACGCGGCCCTACTTCCTGCCCTTCAACGCCACGCTGGCCGAACGCGAGCCGGCCCTGGTGCAAACAGTGTGGGACGCAATCGAGAAGGTGCGCCGCAGCCCCGCCTTCGCGCAGGAGTTCTCGCTCGGACTCAGCTCGGGCCAGCGGCGCGATCTAAAGCCCTGATCAAGGGCTCCAGCGCGTCGGGCGCGAGCCGCTGCGCCGCCAGCGGCAGCAGGGCCTGCATCAGGCCGCGGTAGAGCTCGGCATCCCGCCCCTGCAGGGCCTGCAGATGCGCCGCCAGCACCGCCACATCGCCCCGCGCCATGGGGCCCGAGAGCGCCCCCGCCAGCCCACGCGCCTGCGCTGCGCGCAGCGTGCCCTGCGCCAGCGGCGCCAGCGCCTCCCAGGCCTGTTCGGGCGTGCAGCCCAGCGCCTGGGCCGCCTGGCGGGCGGCCAGGTCCAGCGGTGCCAGCAGGCTTGACGCCGCGGCATTCGCCGCCGCGTGGTAGCGGGCGCGCTGCCCGGCTTGCAGGTGCAGGGGCTGCGCGCTCAAGGTGCCGGCCAACGCATCGAGCGCTTCACGCCAGGGGGCATCGGCCTCGATGCCGATGCGGATGCCTGCAAAGGCCTGCAGCGCCGCTTCAGGGCTCGGCAGCGGGTCGGCCATCAGCTGCAGCGGGTGAAAGCCCGCCACCGCCGCGCCGGCGGCGCGGGCGGCTGCCAACGCGCTCAGTTCGGTGGCGCCGCTGCAATGCAACGCCAGCTGGCCGGCACGCCAGGGCAAGGCGGCGCACAGGGGCTCGATGGCGGCATCGCGCACGCACAGGAACACCCAATCGGCGGCGGCCACCGCCTCGGCGGGGCTGAGCACGGGCAGGCCCAGCGCCATGGCCAGGGGCCGCGCCTTCTCGGCATCCCGCGCCCCCAGCGCCTGCACCGGCTGGCCCAGGGCCGCCAGCGCCAGGCCCAGATGCGCCGCGGTGCGTCCGGCACCGATCAGCGCAATCCGCGACATCAGAACGCCGCGATGCCTGTTTGCGCGCGGCCCAGGATGAGGGCGTGGATGTCATGCGTGCCCTCGTAGGTGTTCACCACCTCCAGGTTCACCAGGTGGCGGGCGATGCCGAACTCGTCGCTGATGCCATTGCCACCCAGCATGTCGCGCGCCATGCGGGCGATGTCCAGCGCCTTGCCGCAGCTGTTGCGCTTCATGATGGAAGTGATCTCCACGGCCGCCGTGCCCTCGTCCTTCATGCGGCCCAGGCGCAGGCAGCCTTGCAAGCCCAGGGTGATCTCGGTCTGCATGTCCGCCAATTTTTTTTGCACCAGCTGGTTCGCCGCCAGGGGCTTGCCGAACTGCTTGCGGTCCAGCGTGTACTGGCGCGCGGTGTGCCAGCAGGCCTCGGCCGCACCCAGCGCGCCCCAGGCAATGCCGTAGCGCGCGCTGTTCAGGCAGGTGAAGGGGCCCTTGAGGCCGCGCACCTCGGGGAAGGCGTTTTCCTCGGGGCAGAACACCGATTCCATGACGATCTCGCCGGTGATGCTGGCGCGCAGGCCCACCTTGCCGTGGATGGCCGGGGCGCTGAGGCCCTTCCAACCCTTTTCCAGCACGAAGCCGCGGATCTGGCCGCCGTCGTCCTTGGCCCAGACCACGAACACATCGGCGATCGGGCTGTTGGTGATCCACATCTTCGAGCCCGTCAGCTCGTAGCCGCCGTCCACCTTGCGGGCGCGCGTCACCATCGAGCCCGGGTCCGAGCCGTGGTTGGGCTCGGTCAGGCCGAAGCAGCCGATCCACTCCCCGGTGGCGAGCTTGGGCAGGTACTTGCGCTTCGTGGCCTCATTGCCGAATTCAAAGATCGGCACCATCACCAGCGAGGACTGCACGCTCATCATCGAGCGGTAGCCGGAGTCGATGCGCTCCAACTCGCGCGCCACCAGGCCGTAGCAGACGTAGTTCAGGCCGGCGCCGCCGTACTCGGTGGGGATGGTGGGGCCCAGCAGGCCCAGCTCGCCCATCTCGCGAAAGATCGCCGCGTCCGTCTTCTCGTGGCGGAAGGCCTCCAGCACGCGCGGCGCCAGGCGCTCCTGGCAGTAGGCCGCCGCGGCGTCGCGCACCATGCGCTCGTCGTCGGTGAGCTGGCTGTTCAGCAGCAGCGGGTCGTCCCAGTGAAAGCTTGCCTTGGTGGCCATGGTGGGTTCCTTGAATGGGGTGGCGCCTGAAGTGGGGGCGGGCGCAAAGGCTGCCAGTATTGCCGCCCGCCACGATTCGTGTCCAATTCAGAAAACCACTGCACCGATAGGTCGCGCAAATGAACACCCCCACCCGCGCGCTGGAGTTCCGCCACCTGCGCTGCTTCGCCGCCCTGGCCGAGGAGCTGCACTTCGGCCGCGCCGCGCAGCGCCTGGCCATCTCGCAGCCGCCGCTCTCGGTCGCCATCCAGCAGCTCGAAGCCCTGGTGGGCGCTCGCCTCTTTGAGCGCGACAGCAAAGGCGTGCGCCTGACCCCCGCCGGCACCGCCTTCCGCACGAGCGCTTTAGGCCTGCTGGAGCGCGCCGAGGCCGCCTGTGCCTTGGCGCGCGAGGTGCAGGCCGGCGAACGCGGCCGTTTGCGCTTGGGCTTTGTGGGCTCCACCCTGCAGCACGGCCTGGCCGACTGGCTGCAGGCCTTTGCCAAGGCCCACCCGCGCGTGGAAGTGGTGGTGGTGGAGCTGAACTCGCAGGACCAGATCGAGGCCCTGCTGAAGGAAGAGCTGGACCTCGGCCTGGTGCACACCGACCGCCTGCCCCCCGCGCTGGACTGCCAGCCGCTCTACCGCGAACCCTTCATGGCCTGCCTGCCCGCCAGCCACCCCGGCGCCCGCCGCCGCCAGGTCTCGCTGGAGAGCCTGGCCGACCAGCCCTTCATCCTCTTTTCCCGCAAGGGCTCGCCGGACTACCACGCCCGCATCGTCGAGATCTGCCGCCAGCACGGCTTCTACCCGCGCCTGCAGCACGAGGGGCGGCATTGGCTCTCGGTCGTCTCCCTGGTCGCCCAGGGCCTGGGCGTGTCCATCGTGCCGGCGGCCTTTGCCCGGGCGGGGATTCAGGGGGCGGTGTTCAAGCCGCTGACCGAGGAGTTGGAGCCTTCGGCGGTGTTTGCGGCTTGGCGGCGGGAGGGGGATGGGGCGTTGCGGGAGAGGTTCTTGGCGGTGCGGTCAGGTATTGCAGTTAAAACTTGAATTCATACCCATTGGACTGACGCGCAGGTGATGGATCCACCAGTTACAAGATTCCATCAACAAGGGTTAAAGCCCTGCTCCTCGCACCATTCTCGCAACGCATTGTCAATCGCGTGGCTTTCACACTGATACCACGCCTCCAACTGACCAGTTCGCGCCAGCATGGATTTTAAAACCGCATAGGCCTTGCGGCGTCGAAAGCATTCTTGGGTCGCCTGGAGCAAATTGGACACATACTCTTGCGCGAACCGAATGGCGAGGGACCGCCCCAAACGAAAATCATGTTTGTGCGGTACGGAGACATACAGACTTCCGTCGTCAATGTCTTCAGGAAACTCCTCTTCCACACCCTCGCCAGCCCAATAATTCTTCCCTGTCTCTTTGCAAACATAGGCATCGCAATCGAGTGCAGCGGCGTCAGCGGCGCTGACCCACTCCATGGCGTCGCGCAACTCGTTGAGATTGACATTAGTGCGCATGATGACCATCCGAGATCAACGTTGAAGCTGTGCCGCGAGCGGAAGCTTGCCGACGCGAGGCGGCTCGAGCGACTGGCTAGCCATCAGCACCCCGACTACCGATAGAAGAAAGAGCTTTTAGCATTACGCCTTGCATAAATTTCGTGGCCTCGACGAGCGTCATGGGCTTTGTCGGTGGGATTTTGTTACCGGCGGAATGCCGTGCGTCTAGGCCAGCAACAGACGGGCAATTTGCCGAGCGCATGAAGCGCTCGCGCTGATTGCCCGAGCAAAGGTCAAGGTTGCTCACCGTATTACCGAGGCCTTCTTCAATCTCATCAAGTATGCGATACAGACGAGGCCAAGTTCTGGCCTCGTCAGCCCACAGGATCATTGCAATTGTGAGCGCCTTGTTCTGCATCGAGGCGGTCGCTAGCGCTTGCGCCTGGGTAGGACCGGTCGCTCCGTCCAGATTGGCTCGAACTTTCGAAAAGATTGTCAGTTCAGCAACCATGCCAGATGCAAAAGCATCACGCCTTCCATCGGAATGCTCCCTGTACGTTCCGGCAAGAATAGGAGTCTTGTAGTGGCCGAAAAGAAGCTTCATCGCCCCTGCAAAAATTTCTAGCCGAGCCAGAGCCAGCGCGCGAACTTCTGCGTGGTCTGCTGCCACCTCTAGCGCGGAGCCAACAATGTAGTACCGCTCGCCCTCCAGCACGACATACATATCCCCGTCTGGGAAGAATGCAGGCAGATCCTCAAGGTGGAACTTGTCGCCCGTAATCTCCACGAGCCAGCGCGGCTGATTCATTTGATGGCTAACGCTCGCGGTAAGCCGCGCAGTAGTGCGAAGCACGGAGGGCCCCCACAAGCGGGGCTTGTGGGCGTTGGCTTGACCAACCAGTTAGGCATCATTCGCTGCCTTTGAATGAGGTGGCGCGACCTCGATCAAGATTGCGTAGTGGCCGGTAGCGTTCTTGTTCTTGGATGGGATGATCTTGGTGGCGCGACACACTCTGCGAACCCGATACTTGGTTCCACTTGGCGTGACTTGGTATCTTGGGGTGATTGCAGAACCATCAATATTCGTGAAGTCCTCTGGCCTCTCATTGATTGAGGCATAGATAAGGAACGCCCGAACTGCTGGGCTCTTCGATCTGCGTTCGCCTAAGTAATCAATGTCTTGCCAAATCAAGTCTTTTCTCGATCTGCTGTGCTTGACTTCAATAACTGCCTCAACATCACCTGTGGCGTAGGAGGTTCCTCGATCCATCCGAGCTTTCTTTGCGATTGCGAGATCTGCTCTTTCGCGGGAGTCATTAGCCACACCGGATGCCAGGAATTCAGGAATGTGCCGATAGAAAACTTCAGCCTCCAGGTGACGATCAGGAAGTCTGTGCGTAAACACAAGCCGCATCAATTCCCACGCGATGGCGCCCTCGCTGATGTTTGCAGCAAGACCGAGCGTGTGCTGGGAACCCAGCCAGAAGCACAGTCCTTGAAGTGCTGGGGATGCCCAATCTGGTATCGCGACGATTTTGCCCATGATGCCTAACGTGGAGCTAACCGGCCTGCGCGCTTTTCGCAGGTCCGGTTGAGCGGAAAGTTATGTTCCTATTGCCTTGAAACCTGATGCCTTGAGGGGCATCAGGGTCAGGCCTTTAGCTTGAATGGATTCAAGCTAAAGGCCTCGTATCTTTCCCCTGCCGAATCCATCACTGCCGATGGCACGATGAACCAGGCCGGTCGAGGTGATGTCGATAAGGCTTTGGGCCAAGCGCAAGGCGATGAGCCAAGCGCCCAAGCCCGTG